>CAYPEK010000025.1:0-45770 GCA_964409645.1 uncultured bacterium
GGTCGCATACGCGAGGTCGGCGCCGGTTCCGTCGCTGACGGAAGCGATGTCGTCGGGTTGCGTGGTGTCAACCGTCTGGCCGTCGGAAACCACTGTTCCCGAAATCAATCCCGCGCCGTTTTCGACCTTGACCGCGAAGAAATACTCAACGCCGTCGGTGAGAGTCAGCCCGTTCTTGGTGACGTTTGTATTGAGGCCGTTATCGGTCCAGCCTACGACTTCCGTGCCGCCGGAGGTTGTGCCGATCGCGTACCAATAGCGGCCGATATCGCTCTGGGCGTCGCTCGAAGCGGCCCAGTTCGCGGAGAGCGTCGTGCTCGTGTCGTTAACGTAGTCGATGTCCGCGGCCGTTCCGTCGTAAACGTAGGCGGTGTCGGCTGGTTGCGTGATGTCAACCTTCTGGCCGTTCGAGACGGTGGCGGCCGACTGCTCCGCCGCGCCGTTTTCAGCCTTGACCGTAACGTAGTAAATCGTGCCGTTCGTCAGTGTGAGGCCGGTTTTCGTGAAAGACGTGGCGGTGCCGTTGTCGGTCCAGCCTACGACTTCCGTGCCGCCGGAGGTTGTGCCGATCGCGTACCAGTATTTTGCAACGTCGCTCTCGGTATCGGATGAGTCCGTCCAGTGAGCGGAGAGTTGCGTGTCTGTTGTTGTGTAAGCAACATCGGGGCCCGTGCCGTCGTAAATCGAGACGATGTCGGGGGAAGTGATGTCAACTTTTTGGCCGTTCGATGTTGTGACGGAGGACATCAGTCCCGCGCCGCTCTCGGCCTTGATCGAAATGTAATATATGGTACCGTTTGTGAGGCTGAGGCCGGTCTGCGTGTGTTTCGTGACGGTGCCCACGTCCGTCCAGCCGAGAACGTCCGTGCCGCCGGAGGTTGTGCCGACGGCAAACCAGTATCTGCGAACGTAGCTGACGCCGGGGGTCGATGTGCTCCAGTTGGCGGAAATGCTCGTGTTGCTTGTGTCGTAGAGGATGTCGGTGTGCGATACGGCGCCGTCATATACGTAAGCGGGCGCTTCGGGCGGGTAGATATCAACTGTCTGGCCGTCCGAATTGGTGAGATTGGTCATGAGGCCGGCGTTGTTTTCGGCCTTCACGCGGAAGTAATAGACCTGCCCTTGAGTGAGTGTGAGTCCGGTTCGGGTGACCGAGGTGGCGAGTGCGTTGTCCACCCAGCCGCCGGTGACTGTCATGTTTCCGGGCGCCGTGCCGATCGAGTACCAGTATTTCTTGATGCCGGAGCTGGTGTCGGTCGATTCCGACCAGTTCGCGGAGAGTTGCGTAGTGTCATAAATGTAATCAACGTCGGAGCCCGTTCCGTCGTTGACCGTCTCGATGTCCGTCGGGTACCCGAGGTCAACCACGATACCGTCCGATGTTGTTACCGTCGAGATCAGGCCGGCGTAGTTTTCGGCTTTCACCGAGCAGTAGTATGACTGTGCGCTGACGAGAGTGAGGCCGGAGGCGACGGCTATTGTCGTGTAACCGGCGTACGTCCAGCCGACGATGTCCGTGCCGCCGGAAGTTGTGCCGATTGCATACCAGTAGCCTTTGACGCCGCTCTGCGGGTCGGTCGTTGCGTCCCAGTTACAGGTGAGTTGCGAGTCGTTGGTTGTATATGATCTGTCGATGCCCGCGTTGGGGCCGTCGTAAACGGTCGCGACGGCGGCCGGCGCGGTCGTATCAACCTGAATGCAGTCGCTGTTCGCAGGGGTGGAGATCAGCCCGGCATTGTTTTCGGCCTTGACGCTGAGGCAATACCACTGACCGTTGGTTGTTGCCGGTGTGATCGAGAAAGAGGTGCTCAGCCCGTTGTCGGTCCAGCCGACAAAATCCGTCGCGCCGGTCGCGGTGCCGATCGCATACCAATATTTTGCGACGTCCGTCTCGGTGTCCGACGAAGCGGACCAGTTGCCGGAAAGCGCATTGATAGTAGTCGTATAATCGACGTCTGCGGCCGCGCCATCGTTAACGGTCGCGATCGTGACCGGTGCGGTGATGTCCACTTTCTGTCCGTTCGAACTTATCGCCGTCGCAAAGAGTCCGGCGCCGTTTTCGGCCTTTACGCTGATGTAGTACACAAGTCCGTTTGCGAGCGACAGCCCGGTGTGGGTGATGCTCTGATTGAGCCCGTTATCGGTCCAATCGACGATTTCCGTGCCGCCGGAGGTTGTGCCGATCGCGTACCAATATTTCGTTATGCCGCTCTGCGCGTCGCTCGATGCGGTCCAGTTCGCGGAGAGCTGCTCGTTGGTCGTTGTGTAAGTGATGTCGAGGCCGGTTCCGTCCGCGACGAAGACGACATCCGGGGTTGAGACGTCCACCGTCTGTCCGTTAGTCGTTGTGACTGCGGTCTGGAGTCCGGAGCCGTTTTCGGCTTTTACGCTGATGTAGTATGTCTGCCCGTTCGTCAGCGACAGGCCGGTGCGTGTCACCGATGTCGATGTTCCGTTGTCCGTCCAGCTGACAACGTTTGTGCCGCCGGAGGTTGTGCCGATCGCGTAGTAATATTTTGCTACTCCGCTTTGAGCGTCGGCCGATGCGGTCCAGTTCGCGGAGAGGGTGGTGTTGCTCGTTACATAAGTAATATCGGAGCCCGTGCCGTCATACGCGGAAGCGATGTCCGAAGGGGCGGTGTTGTCCGTTCTAACACCGTCGGATGTCACGACCGACGAGATCAGCCCCGCGCCGTTTTCGACTTTGACCGAAACGTAGTATCTGATGTTCTGTGTCAGGGTCAGCCCCGTTTTTGTGAAGCTGCCCGCCGTTCCGTTGTCCGTCCAGTTGACGATCTGCGTGCCGCCGACGGTGGTGCCGATCGCGTAATAGTATTTTGCGATGCCGCTCTCGGAGTCGGATACGCCCGACCAGTTCGCGGAAATAGTCGTGAGTGAAGTCTGGTAATCGATGTCGGTGCTGGAGCCGTCGTTGACGGTTGTCAATCCTGTGGCGGTCGTGACATCGACTTTCTGGCCGTTTGATGATGTGGTGAGAAGAGATATCAGGCCGGCGTTGTTTTCGGCCTTCACGGTGAAGTAGTAAACCGTTCCGTTGACGAGCGTGAGACCAGTTCGCGTGACGGAGGTTGCGAGGCCGTTATCCGTCCAGCCGACGATGTCCGAGCTGCCGGAGGTAGTGCCGATCGCGTACCAGTAGCGTCTCATCCCGCTCTGGGAGTCCGTCGAGGAAGTCCAATTCGCGGAGAGGGTGGTTGTCGAAGTGGCATAAGTTATGTCGGAACCGATTCCGGTGCCGTCATAGACAGTTGCGACGTTTGCCGGTTCGGTGTTATCGACGAGGATTGCGCTGGAGTTGGTCGGTGTCGATTGAAGGGTCGAACCGTTTTCGGCCTTGATTGTGAAGTAATAATTCGAGCCGTTTGTCAGCGAGAGCCCGGTGTGGGTTACGCTTGTGGCGGTGCCGTTGTCGGTCCAGCCGACGACGTTTGTGGCTCCGGCGGTGGTGCCGATTGCGTAATAATATTTGGTTATACCGCTCTGAACATCGGTCGAGGAAGTCCAGTTTGCGGAAAGCTCCGATGTGGATGTGCTGTACTGGTTATCGACGGCTGCTGTCGAGCCGCGATAGATTGTCGCAACGCTCGAAGGCGCGGTGTTGTCCACTTTTATGCCGTCCGAAACCGACGAGACCGTCTGATAAAGACCTGCGTTGTTGCGCGCGCGGACGGTGAAGTAATAGGTTTCGCCCTGAGTGAAGCCGGTTGTGTCTGTTATGAACGTGTTCGTTGTTGAAGTCCAGTTCACGAAATGAGTCGGGTCTGTTGCGGTGCCGATTGCATACCAGTAATTTTCGATTCCGCTTTGCGAGTCGGTCGATGCCGTCCAGTTCGCGGAGAGCTGGGTTGCGTCGGGAGTGTAATCGAGATCGGCGCCTGTTCCGTCGTTCACGGGGTTCACCGACGCGGGCGCTGTGTAGTCAACCATCTGGCCGTTGGACTGCACCGGACTTGAGAATGTGCTCGCGCTGTTTTTCGCGCGCACGGATACGTAGTATGTAGTGCCGTTCGCCACCGCGAGCCCGGTTTTTGTGACGGCGGTGCTTGTGCCGTTGTCCGTCCAGTTGACGAGATTTGTCGAACTGGTCGCGGTGCCGATTGCATACTGGTAGAGCGATATTCCGCTTTGCGGATCGGAGAAACCGGCCCAGTTGGCGGAAAGTTGTATCGAAGAGGTGGAGTAGGCGGAATCGGACGCAACGCCGGTGCCGTCATAAACGGTGGCTCCCGCCGTGAGCGGCGCGGTGCTGTCAACAATGAACGATTTCTCGGTCGCCCAACTCGATTTGCTGAATCCGCTGGTGTCGATCGCGGAGACCGACCAGTAGTAAGTTCCGTCGGTCGGTATGCTGACAGTGTAAGTGGCGACTCCGGGGTGGATGTTGCCGGGGTAGCCGGTGTAGAAGCCGGGTACTGTCTGGTAGCCGCCGGAGGCGGTGCCGATGCGGATGAGGTAGCCGAGAAGATTGCCGGGCGTGTGGTCGTCGGTGGACGGGGTCCAATTGAAAGTGACTGTGCCCGAGGGAGTGTTGGAGGTTGTTGAGAGAACAGGGGACGAAGGCGCGGAATTGGACGGGTTGATGTTGTTGGTGTAAACGCGGAAGCCCTGAACGGTGCTGTTTGCGGACGAGCAGTCGAGGTCGCCGTCTTTATCGACGTCGAACCATGAGACCGCCGTCGTCGCGTCCGTTTCGCTTGTCGTGAATGAAGATGTGAATGTGTCGCCGGAGTCTTTTCTATAGACTATGTTAGCCTGAGAGAAGTTGCCGACAAGCAAATCAAGCTGTCCGTCGGCGTCGTAGTCGCCCCACGCGACCGAGCGGGTATTGTATGAGGATGCCGCCTGCCATACGGGGGTGAACGTGTTGTCTCCGTTGTTTCTGTAAATGCGGTTCTGCTGGCCGTTGTTGCCCACGGCGAAGTCGAGGTCTCCGTCGCCGTCGTAGTCCGCCCACGCGGCCGAAGCGGTCTGTTCCGTCTCGGTTGACGACCATACGAGTGTAAACGTATTGTTAGAGTTATTTCTGTAAACTGTTTTTGCCTGTGAGTAGTTGCCCGCGAGCAAATCAAGGTCTCCGTCGCCGTCGTAGTCGCCGAGCGCGGCGGATTCGGTATTATCCGTGCTGGTCGTCCATGCGATCGCTGCCCACGTATTCGCTCCGGAGTCCTTCGTGTAGAATTTACTTGCGGTTCCGTAGTTGCCGGCGAAAAGATCGATGCCGCCGTCTCCGTTGATGTCGCCGCAGGCGACTGCATGTGTACTCTCCGCCGCGGTTGACCACGTAGAAGTGAATGTTCTATTCTGGTTGTTGAGATAAACTGTGCTTGCTTGACCGTTGTTTCCGACGAAGAAATCGAGATAACCGTCGCCGTTGAAGTCGCACACAGCTATGCCGCGGGGCGTATCGGTTGTGTTCTGCGTCCAGACTGTCGTGAAAGTCATCGCGGCATCTTTGAAATAGACGCGCAGATAGCTGTTGCTTGCGACGACGACGTCGTAGTTACCGTCGTTGTCGAAGTCGCCCCAAGCGGCCGCCTGCGAGTTATCGAGATTGGCGCTGGTCCACGCGGAGGAGAAATTCTGGGCTCGTGCCATGGATGGAAAAGTGAGGGTGGCCGCGGCCAGCAAAAGAATAAAAGCAATTGTAATGCTACCCGCCATAGGCGGGGATTTAAGGTTTGTTTGTTTTTTCATAATCTCTTCTTTGTTTTGTTATTTTTTATTAATTGTTCCGCGCCGATTGAATACTTCAGCCCGGTGTATTTTCAGGCGGAATATCAGTATTTGAATTCCGCGCCGAATTCGAAATATTTCAAAAGCGTGTTTGATGAATATGTTGTGTCGTTTTGATTCTTTGAGAATTCGTATGCTATCGAAAGCGACATTGTGTTGTCGATTTCTTTTGTTGCTTTCATTATCGTGCCGGCCACGCTGTTGCCGCCGCTCTGTTTCGTAAGCGAGTAGTTGCCTATGAATTTGCATCCTAATATCCGGCCGAAATTCCAGTCGATCTTGTGCATGAGCGCGTGCGCATTGTTACCTTCCAGCGGCTTGCTGATGCTGTCCTCGACTGTGTATGTCGCCTGCCACTTCTTATCTTTAAGTGAGAATATCCCGGAGTTTTTAATGACATTGCTCGAAGAAAACGAATAGGTCGGAATGTAGTTCGATGTATCGTTCTTCGTCTCCGAATATGCGTATTCGAGAGCGTGCACGCGGCGGATGCGCTTCGTGAACGGTTTCCGTATCTGATATGAGGCCTTGTTCGTTGTGGTGACGTTTGCGTTCTGACTGGTGATGTCATCTAAGGTCGAGTTCTCGCTGTCCGTGCGGTTGATCGTCTCGCTGAGAGTTAATGTTTTTGTGAGTTTGTATCCGAGGTTGTAATTATGCGAGATCGAGCGCGACGAATTCTCCGACGCTATGGCCGACGTGCTGTTGTCGGTCAGTGTGTACTGATGCGACAGGTTGAGCCGGTTTTTCATGTAGTTCAGCGGGGTGTTGATTGTCAACGTATAATTTTCCGTCGTATTCGGGTCCGCCTCGGATGGTGTAACAGTGACTTTTTTGTTTATCTGCACCGAAGTGTTTCCGGGCGCGAATCTCATTTTCTTGTGGTCGATATTGAACTGGCCGTTGCGCTGCGCGGTTTTGCCCGATGTCTCCGAGAAGCTGACCTGATTCGCTCCGTTGAATTTCAGCCACGGGAAAATTCCGTACTGGAATTTCATTTCTCGGCTGGTAGTGCCGATATTCGTGCGGATCGCCGAGGTATGGCTGCGGTCGTCGGCGAGCGTGAAGATGTAGTCGAGTTTGAGGTCGGGCGAGAACTGATAGCCGACAGTCATTATCCGCGACGTCTTGCGTGTCTCGGTTCCGGCCGTGACGGAGTCCGTCATGCTGTGGTTTCCGACGTACTGCCATTCGGCGGCGAGTGTGAACCGTTTCGAGATGGGCATGGTCGCTTTGATGTCGCCGACGCTGGTCTTGTTCATCGCGCCGGAGATATAGTTGCGGTTCGCGGACATCACTTGCGACGCCTCGATGATAATGTTGCCGCCCGGCTGATATTTCGCGCCCCACGCCTGACGGCGGTCCGTCGTCTGCGTTACCGCACTCGATGTGATCGACCTCGTCATGTTGCGGTCCGCCGCGAACGACGCCGAGAACCGTTTCGACACCTGATAATTCACGTTGTACTTCTGAGAGTTGTTAATTGACGTGCTTGCGGATGAGTCGGAACCGCTGTTGGACAGCGTCGAGTTGCGCGCATACGTCACCACGGCGCCTTTGATCTTTCCGGAAACATTAGTCGATTTGTTCGAGTTCAGATTCTTTCTGTTCTGCCGGTTCGACGTCATCTTCACGTTCAGGTCTTTGACGAACCCGATCGACTTGCCGCCCTCGATGTAGTAGTTGACGAATCCATTGTAATTTGAGTTATTCACCATCCACTGCTGATCCTGAAGCAGGTTGATGGCGCTCACGCTTATCGTCGCGGTCTTGAGCGGCATAAGCTTATCGAAAGGCTCCCATGCGGCGAAGATTCCTTTGTACGGCTTTTTCTCGCCGGGCGCCGGCGGCTGCTTGGACGGTTTCGGCTGCTGCGACGGCTGACCCGACGGCGACGGCTGCTGGCCGGGGGAGGGCGTTTTTGACTGCGGTTGCGGTTTGACAGTTTCCGCCGGGTTGAGTTCGCTCTCGGGCGGTATCTCGACGCCTTTGGGGTGGTCTTTCGATTCGCTCAGGCCGATTGTCAACGCAAAACAGGCCTGTTGCAACTGCGGAAGGGCGAGAGACAGTACGAATGCTGCGAGTACTATCGTTGCTGTCCGCCGGGGTTTGCCGATAACGGCTGCGATGCTCCGGCGAAGCAGTCTTCGCAAGTTCGATTTTCTGTCTCTTGTATTGATTCTCATATCATCTTTTAAAATATACTTATTTTTTCTCCAGCCGGTATCGAAATTGTCGAATTTGTTTCGATCCATAAATCTGTTCCATCCGGTAATTATTCTTTTTTGTCCGATCAAGTCATAATAATTATTATCAATTACTTTGCCATTCTGACAATTACCGGCTGGAGAATTATCAAAAATGATAAAATCCCTTTTAATAAAATGTTTTTATGTCTGACGTTTTTTCTCCTTATATAATTATCCCTTTATATAAAAGTAAATTTACTGTTACAACTGTAATTACTTGTTTACAGGCTGTTTGTCGTCTTTTTTGTCGGTGTCGTCTGTTTTGTCCGTTCCTGTTGTCTCAGGCTGCGGCACAACCTTTGCCAACGGGCCGGCCGCGTCCGATCTGTTGCTATTATTGCCGGATGTGTCCATGGCAACAACCCGGTACCATACCTCTTTGCCGTCCGGAACTGACTCGTCCTTGAATTCGAGTTGAGACGCAGGCAACAGCTTCTCGCCGCTGATTTCTTCATATACACCTGTTTTAATATCACTTCTTAGTACCTTATATCCTGCGATGTCGTCTTCGGTGTTCGCCACCCATTGCAGAGCGATACTCTTTTCGTCGGGTACGCCCGCGAGGCTTGTCGGCGGCTCAGGCGGTACATAGTCGCGCGGAAGCGCCACAACGATAGACGACCTGTCGCTCTCGTTGCCTGATTCGTCGAATGCGGTGAGGAAGTACCAATAATTCGTTCCGTTTTTCACCGCCTCATCATCAACCTGTACGAGGTCTTTCTTTATGTCTTCTCCGATCTTAGTGAATTCTTCCTTTTTGGCGCCTTCCTTTTCGACTCGGTACAACCTGTATCCGGCGAGGTCTTTTTCCTGACTTGCCGGCCAGTTAAGCGTGACCTTGCGGTCCTCGGCTTTCGCGAACAGGTTCGACGGAAAATCGGGCGGAACCGTATCAGGCGCTTTGACAAGTATCGGTGTTGACTGAACGCTTATGTTCTGGGCGATATCGACCGCCGCGACCGTATAGTAATACGATTCGCCGGACACGATCGAATGGTCCTCGTATTGTGTCAGCGCCTTGTCGAGCGAGCCGGGATTGATCTTCGTCATCGTTTCCGGGCTTGCGCCGCGATAGAGGAAATAGCCGTGCAGGTCTTTCTCCTTATTTGGTTCCCACGTGAGGAGAATGAAATCCTTGCCGCCGGGTTTGCCTGCGACCTGAATGGGCGAGGAGGGTGGTGTTTTATCCGGCGGGAGTATGGAGGCGGCGGCAGAGCGCGGGCTGACGTTGCCCGATTTGTCGGCCGCGCTGATGCGGTAGTACCGCGCGACGCCCTCCGTGACTTCGGGGTCCGTGAACGTCACTGTTTCGGGGCCGAGCGGGCTCTGGTTTAGTTTTGTATAGGTCTTTTCGTCTTCCTGAGTGTCGCCCCGCCATACATCGTAGGAGGCGAGGTCGGGCTCCATGTTGACTTTCCAAGTGAGAATAGCCTTTTCCTCTTCGAGTTTTACCTCGACGCCGGTCGGCGCGCGGGGCGGTGTCGAGTCTTTTGTCTTTGCTTCGAGCGTCTCGGTCGGCTCGCTTGTGTTGCCCGCGAGGTCCACCGCCTGCGCGTAATAGTAGAATGTCTTCCCGTTTTCGAGCATCACATCGTGGAAGTTTTTTACGTCTTTATCCTGATCGCCGAGAATTGAAATGAGCTTCTTGTTTGCGACCACAAACGGCCCCGTCTTTGACTCGGACCTGAATACGTTCCACCCGATTCCTCTGAAGTCTTCGCTGGGTTTCGCCCATGTCAGGTGGACGTTGCTGTCGCCCGCCGTGAGCGCGAAGTTCTTTGGAGTCGGCAGCACGACAGGTGTTACCGTGATGTCCGCCGGGCCGATTGTTTTTGTTTCCGAACCAGATGAATTCAAGAGGGCAACCTTATAAGAATACTTTGAGCCCGGCTGGACGTCCTTGTCGATGTAGAGCCGGCCGAGGACTTTATTGAGTTCGAGCGAGAAGATCGAGAGCAGATTGTAGCGGCCTTTTTGCTTCGGATAATCTGTAAAGAATTCGTCTGCGGTTTTGAGTTCGAGAGCGCTGAGGAAGTCCGGCGCGGCCGGGCCGAGTATTTCCGTTACTTCGTTGCCTGTTTTGGCCGGTTCGATCGGCGAGTCGTTAAGCTTCTTGAAGTCGGTCGCTCCTGCATCCGAGCGATAGATGTTGATGCCTGAAATGCCGTCCGCGGGGAGCCCGGTCGTGATGACGTAAACAGTGGATGAGGAACCCATAATAACGAGCTTGTTTTCGGTTGCCGCCTGAGAAAAGGCCGGGGACGCCGCGGCCAGAATATAGGCGGCTGTAATCGCGCAAAATATTGCAAGGACTTTTTTCGTCGTCATGAACAAGGTCTCCATTTTCAGGTTTTGGCCGGGAAAACCGGCCGGGAAAGAATATCCGCCGGGAGCGCGGTTTTACTCCGCGCTCCCGAATCGTCGTATATATAAGGCGACTGCCTTGGCCGCAGGGCGCGGCCTCGGTTCTGTCGCGATGCTTAATCTTCGTTCTTGCCCGCGTGCACGCCGTTCCTGTCTATCCTCAGATAGACGTTGCAGCCGCCGCAGACTCCCAGCACGCATACTTCGAGCCGCACCGATCCCTTGAAGTAACTCGAATCGATGTTGGTCGGCACTACCAAGAGTTCGGCCTTGATGTCGCCCGATACGGATGCGATCCAGATATCGAACGAGAGCCAGCCGTGGAAGTAGGCGTAGATCGTGAGCTGCCGGTTGATCTCGAACTTGAACTCGAACCCGGCGCTTACGAAGCCGAGGTTGAGGCCGAGGCTGCAATTGAACTTGAATCCCTGAGTGCCTATGTACAGGTACGCGTTTCCGACCGTCCAGATATTGAATATCTTCGCGTCGCAGTTGGCGGTCAGATAGAAGTCGGACGGCGACGCATATATGTTGAAATGCGCGTCCACCCAGAGAATCACCCCGTAAACAGGGTAGTTGACGTGCGCCGTGCCGGTGAGAGTCGCTTTCGGCAGATCGAGAGTGATCTTCACCTCGCCGACAGTGAACAGGCTGGCGAAGGCTTTAAGTTCGCCGGTGATCTCGATGATGCCGGTCGTGTTGACGAGCACCTGAACCGTGCCGTGTAGCAGGTTCTTGTCGCCGAACGCGATCCCGCAGCGAATCCTGAATTCGAGGTACTCAGGCGACTTCTGGTAGGTGACGCCGCCTCCGATCGAATCGAGGAATATGCCCGGGAACAGTGGGATTGTCAGACCGTACACGTCGAGGTCGATCGAGAAGTAATCCGGGCCGAACACGCCTTTCGCGTGCAACCCCTTGTTCGCGACGAGTACCGTGCCTTCGCATGTCAGCACTTTGTCGATGTAACTAATCTCAATGTCTATCTTATATGCGTTGTAATCTACTGTTACTCTTACGCCGGAAAGCTCGATTTTGCCCGACTTATATATCTTCAGGCCTCTGACCGCGATGCCGCCGAACTTGGGCAGACTCAGTCCGCCCGAGATCGTTATGCTCGGGTCCGAGCCGGAGTCGTCCATCGCGAACTGCGAGACCTCGACTCCGAAACCGGCTATCTTGATTCCGCCGGTTATCATTCCGACGCTGAATTCCAGCTTCTGCGTGATGCGCAGGTTGGTTACGTAGAGAGTGAATCCGGAGGTGCCGACGTTGAGTCCGAGCGATCCGGAGATGTTGACGAAGAACTTACCGTCGATCGAGCCGAAGTTGATTCCGGTTATGCTCACCGACAGGCCGTGTTTGTTGTCCGTCAGACTGTTGGTGACGCTCGACGTGTTGGCGGTGTTCATCTGGCCGGAGCCGGAGGATGCCAGCGAGATGCCTATATTGCTGAATTTGATCGGTTCCGGCACCACACTCGACGGCAGCTTGATCTCACCCGAGAAGCTCACGTATTTCGATACGATATCGAACGACGCGCTGTTGATGACGAGTGAGAACTGGTCGAGCGAGATTGTTATCGCCTCGTGGAGCGCGAGCGAGCCGCCTGAAACCGTTCCGCTCGACGAGATGACGAGGTCGTTCAGGTCGAACCGCACTCCGAGGGGCGCCGGTATCTGCAGGAAACCGGAAATCTTGAGCGAGTTATCGACAATCTGGAGTTTGGTTACGCCGATGAAGTCGCAGTACGGAATCTTGAGCGGGTTGCTTTCGGAGATGTTGAACGTCGCCGAGAGCTTGCCGCCCTGCACCTTGAGTTCGGTGAACTCGAGAGTGCTTCCGGCCATGAATGTTATCGAGCCCTTAAGCGCGATCGACAGCGGCTGATTAACGAGTTTTTCTATCCTGATGTTCGAGATGCGGAACGTCACTCCGAAGAGGGAGAATTCCTGCAACGCGGACAGCGATAGGTCGCCTCCGAACTCACCCGTCGAGGACACCTTGAAGTTGGTGAACGTCAGTTCGAGCTTCGGAGTCGGGATCGTGAAGATACCGGTCAGGTTGGCGGAGAACGTTCTTTTTCCGCTTGCTGATTCGGGCGCCTTCGATTCCAGAATCGCTTTTGTGATCTGGAAGGTTACGCCGTAGATGTCCACAGCGCTCGACATCGACAGCTCGGCGTAGATCGATCCGTTGTTGATCGAGAGCTCGTTCGCGATGAGCTGCATCTGGGATCCGAGGATGCCCGAGAAATCCACCGCGAGATTCTTGATCGATACTTCGAAAGTGGATTGGGAAGCAGCCCCGGGGTCGCCTCCACCTTTGCCTCCTCCGCCGAATTTGAACACTATGTCGCCTTGGAACCTGAGAAAGACGCCCGCGATGTTTATCGCCGGGTCGCCCACGGGCCGCATCGTGCCGCTCAGCAGGTTGTCCTCGTAGCCGAGCTTCACGATTGTGAACGTGCGGTCGAACAGGGTGGCCGAGCCGGTGAACCCGAGCGAGTTCAGCTTCGCGTCCTTGATTATCAGGACCGCGGAACTGATCGTCAGGTGCGCCCAGCTCCCGAAGCCCATGTCGAGCAGCGACGCCGCGCCGTCCGGCGCGTTGATGTTGAGCGTGAGGTCTTTCACGCCGGCTTTCGTGACTTCAAGCCCGTCCACGTTGACGTTGAGTTTCTTGTCCATGAGAGCGATTTCCGATCTCATGTAGAGCCTCAAAAGCGTGTCGGGCACTTGTTTCGTTTTGGCAATCTTGAGCGGGTTGGGGATCGTGATCGCGTCGATCCAGAACTGGAATCCCGCCACGCTCAAAGGCTGGTCGTAGGTGTTGACGAGCGTCACGAGCGATGGGTCCGTCACTTTCTCCCACGCCTTCGCCGCCGCCGCTTTTGCGTCCGCCGACGTGACTGACTTCGCCGCTTCCCACGCGCCCTGCGGATCGAATTTCAGATCGTCGAACGCGAATGTGTATTTGAACGGGTCCGGAATGTCGATTTTTCCGGAGAATACGAGTGCGTTGTCTTCGATAGCGAGGTGCGTAACTTTCAGATACTGGAACCACGAGAAACTGAACGGAGCGGAGTCCGTGACGTCGAATTCGCCGTTGACCTTGCCGCCGGCGATGCCGAGCGTCTTAAAGGGCAGGGCGTCGTTGCCGAGATTGAGCATACCGGCGAGGAACACCGAGAAAGAGTCCTGTTTCACCTCGAACGACATTCCGCTGATCGTGACCCCGACACCGTACATTGTTAGCTGCTGCTCGGGGGAGAGCGCGAATTCCGCTTTCGCCGTTCCGTCGGAGTTGATTTCGAAGCCGGTGAAGTTGACCGTCTGGCCTATCGCCGCGATTTCGACGGAGCCGTCGAGCACGATCTTTGTCGCCCGTGTGGCTGTAGCGCCTTCTCCGGTCTTATCCGATGTGAACTTAAAGTGATTGATTGTTAGGCCGACGCCGTAGATTTCGATCTTCTGCGTCAGAGTGCCTTCCGCTGCGATCGAGGCTTTCGCGAGATCAACGTCGGTGAGCAGAATTTCGCCCGTCGCGCCGGGTATTATTTTCGTCAGGTCGATCGCCGCTTCACTTATGTTCAGCGCGAGGCCGGACGAGCCGTAATCGAGCGTTACGTCGCCGCGGAGCGCGAGACCGATCGAGCCGAGCGCCATCGGGATGCTGCCTTCGAGCCGAGCCGTCGCCGAGATTTTTTCGGGTGTGATCGAAACCTGACTCAGGCTTACTTTTGTCCCGAACAGGTCCACCGATCCTTTGAATACGAAACTGCCGAATTGTTTGTTTTTGATCTCGACCTGACCGCTGTTGAGCGTCAGGACAATACCGCCGAGGTCTTTCGAGAGGACGTTATCTTTTCCGGCGGGCGGCGCGAGTGTCACCGTCGCGTCCTTGATCCCTTCCTTTGTTATCGGGATCACCGCAACTGTCTGAATAACGTCGGAGCCTAATGCCACCTCCAGTATTACTTTTAAATTGATATAAGGCTGTATTCCCTGCGAGATGATTTTTTCGAGAACGATGTCGTCCGGAACTATTTTCGCTTTGAACGGCCCGAGGTTGATCTCGGGCATATTGACACCCTTCATCTTGAACGTGGTGTCGTTGTCGATGCTCATCTCATCGACGGAGATCACCGCGCCCGAGCCGAGCGCCGACGAGAGATCGAGGCTGCCCTTGCCCTTGAGCACGAGCTTGTCGTTCTCCACCACGATCGCTCCATCCTCGACCTTGAACTTAAAGCCGAGGACGTCGATTTCCTTTGTGACCGCCTGTGCTCGTGCGAGCTGCGGCAAGGCCCCCATCAACAGGGCCAAGATGAAGAGAATCATCAGTCTTGTGTGTCTTCTCATGGCATCACCAGACATTTTTTATTTTTGTTCCGTTCCGAACATACGGACACCGGCAGAATGAACCGGCATCTGTCGTCATGCTTTTTATACTGCTTCAAAAGCGGTACAGGCGCCGCACAAACCGCATTGCCGGTCTCCGCTTTTTTCGTTTCGTCACAACTGCCTACTACTAATTACTCTTTTTGCCTTTTCCCCAACTACTATCTACCGTTTTTTGCTTTCGGCTTTCCCTCTATCCTCGCTACTCGATTCTCGCTACTGTTTTTTTATTGCGCAGCGGGAATCCAATCCTTCTTTTCGCCGATCGCGTAATCGAATTCCGTGCCGCCCGGCGAGTATCCGAAATAAACGTAGAACTTGAATATCTCCTGCGGCGTGGTTGTTATGTATCCGACCGCCTTGATCGTCGCGCCGCTGCTCCCGTAGTCGAAATAGATGTCAGTTATTCCGAGCTCGAAGTAGCCGACCTTGCCGGTCTGCGGGCTGCCGAGCTTCACGGCCGCTTTGATTCCGTCCTTAGTGATGCCGGCCGAATAGAAGTAGAACGGGCCGATTCCGGGCAGACTGTCCGTGCCGGCGAACGACACCGAGCCGTCCGCGAGCGCCGAGCCGTCGGTGCTGATCAGCAGTTTCGAGATTGATACCGATATCGGTCCCTTTTCGATCTTCTTATCCACGGTGACCGCGATGATGCCTTTGGTCAGCACGTTGCTTCCGTTCTGTTTTTCGATCTTCAACCGTTTGAACTGCACGTGAACCGTGTCGTCGAGCATCGGGATTTTGTAGTCGCCTTCGCCCGTGTAAGTCATCGTTGCCGGATCGTACGTGGCTGTTACGCCCGTTACCTGAACCGGCCCGATGAAGAAATTGTCGATCGTCGCGTCCGGCCCGCTTGCGGCTTCGCCGACGTTGAATGTTATCGTCTGCGATTCCTTCGACTCGGGCGCCGTGACGCGGAACTGGAGAGTGTGGCTGCCGGTGATATCGGGCGGCAGCGCTTGTTCCGCCGCGACGGTTTTAACCGACATGGCATCCGTGCGGAACGCTTTGTAGAACTCGCCGTCGAGCAGCCATACGCCGCCCACTGATCCCGATCCGGTCAGTGTCACTTCCGCTTTCGCCGAGTAGCCCGATTTGACCGGAACCGATGCGCCGTCCGCCGGATTGAGCAGCTTCACTCCCGTGATCTGGAACGATTCTTCCGACTGCGAGGTTGTGAGCTTCAACGGTATCGAAAGCACTGTCTTGATCTGGTGTTTCGAGTCGTCCATGCCGGAGTAGGTGTACTCGATTGTGATGATCGATGATGCGCGGCCGCCGAGCGCGAGACTGAGCACGCGCGACGGGATCATAAGTGCGATCTTTGTGCGGGTTTCGCTTCCCGGCAGGAACCGCAGATTGATGGATGTTGTCGGGTCGTCGATCCGCGTGCCGCCTTCAAGCAGCCAGCTCATCTGGACCTGATCGTATGTCACGCCGACGCCGTTCGACTCCCTGAACGCAATCTCTTTAAGCACGCTCAGGTCTGATCCGGTGTCGGGCACGATTATCATGTTCGGCACGATGTTTCCGGCCACGTCGTAGCTGTAAAGCGGCTGGTTGTCCATACTGACCGCCGAGACGTTGGCCGTCGTTACGACCTGAATGCCGTCCGACGCGCCTACCTCGCTGACGAGGCCCGCCGCGTTGGTCGCGCGCACCGAAATGACGTACGTCTTTCCGGTGACGAGCGCGGCTGTCGAGTCGCTTACTTCCTTGTTCAGTCCGGCGCTTGTCCAATCCTTCGCGTCGGTTGCTCCTGCGGTCAGCCCTATCGCGTATTCGTATTTGACGATCGGCGATTCGCTGTCCGAAGAATTGAATGTAAAGTGCATCGGCGTTCCCATGTTCAACTGCGAGCCGTCGTCCGTAACCGTCGGTTTCGCGGGCGCCGTCGTGTCCACTGTTATCCCGTCCGACGAGCCGACGCTGCCGCCCGTTCCGGCGTTGTTCACGCCGCGCACGGAGAAGTAATACTTCTTGCCGTTCGTCAGCGACAGATTCTGCACGGTGACCGATGTCGCCGTTGTGTCCGTCCACACGACGATGTCCGACATTCCGGCTTCGCCGCCGACCGCGTACTGATATTTCGCCGCTCCGGACACATCCGCCCAGTTCGCCGAAAGGGTCTTGTTCGATGTCGTGTAATCCGAGTCCGAGCCCGCGCTGTCCCGTACGTAAGAGGGCGGGGACAGCAGGGTTGTATCGACAGTCACGGCGCTCGATGTGCCGACCGTGCTTTCACTTCCCGCGCGGTTGACTGCTTTCACATTAAGGAAATATGTGCCGCCGTTCGTGAGCGTGAGGCCGGTCATCTCCGTCGATGTGTTCGAGCCGACGGATGTCCAGCCTTTTACATTGGTTCCGCCCACGGCTGTTCCTATCGACACCTGATATTCGGCGATTCCGGAGTCGGGGTCTTCCGAACTCCATGAACCGCTGAGCGTGTTAGTCGAGCTTGTGTATGCTGCGGGCACGTAAACCAGCGGAGTCGTCGGCGCTGTCGTATCGACCATTACGCCGTTAGAAACGCCCGCGCTGCCTTCCGTTCCGGCATGGTTCTTGCCTTTGACCGAGACGTAATACGTCTGGCCGCTCGCAAGTGTGAGGCCGGATTTCGTGAACGATGTCGATGTGGTGTCCGTCCAGCCGACGACGTTCCCCGAACCGGGTGTCGTGCCTATCGCGTATGAATAAGAAATTGCGTAATCTGTCTGATCCCAGTTTGCCGAGAGAGAAGCGCCGTCCGTCGAGTAATCGACGTCGGAGCTGCTGCCGTCGCGCACTGTCGCAGCCACCGGGGCGATTGAGTCGATCGTTGTGTGCGTGTCGCCCGCGTCCGCGTAGTCGGAAATGTTGCCGGCGTTATCCTTCGTCCGGCAGCGGAAGTAATACACGTGTGTGTTGAGGCCGGAGAACGCGTTGCTTGTCAGCGTCGATTCCGCCAGCCAGTCCGTCCACACGCCGGTCGCGCCGTCGCGGTACTGCACATCGAATGTTCCGGCCGGGCCGGAGCTCGAATCGGTTCCGGTCCAAGAAACGTTGAACGTAGCGTTCGCCTGATATGCGCTGAGCTGCTGAACCGCGCAGACGGGTTTCGTTGTGTCAACCGTTATCATCTGCGCCGTGCCCGCCGCGCTCCAGACGCCCGCGCCGCTCTTGGCTTTCACCGAGACGTAATATTTGCCGCCGCTCTGCATGCTTGCGGTTATCGTGCCGCTTGTCGAAGTGCCTTTCGACGTCCAGTTCGCGGCTTCCGCGCCGCCTTCCGTCGAGCCGACCGCCGTCTGGTATTCGACGATTCCGGAGAGGCCCGCCGTCGCGCTCCATTCAGCAGTGAGTTGTGTCAGCGAGTTCACGAACGCGCCGGGCACCGTGACAGCCGGTGTTCCGGGGGCGGCTGTATCTATCGTTATCCCGTCGGAAATCTTTGCCGAGCCGGGAGTACCTGCATTGTTACGCGCGCGCACGGTTACATAATATTTAGTGCCTTGCACAAGCGTCAGGCCGGATTTCGTGAACTTCGTTTCCGTGCCCGCGTCCGTCCAGTCGAGCGCGTTGCCCGCGCCGGGCGTGCTGCCGATCCGGTAGTCGTATTTGGATGCGCCGGAAATCGCGCTCCAGTTCGCCGAGAGTGTGTCCGCGCTCGAATTGTAGTCGATGTCCGCGCCCGTGCCGTCGTTGACGACCGACGGGGCGGCGAGCAGCGTTGTATCTACAGTAACGCCGGTCGAACTGCCTATTGCGCTCGCGAGGCCAGCCGCGTTGACCGCCTTCACGTTTATGAAATATGTGCCGCCGTTCGACATCGAGAGTCCGGTAATCGACGCGTTGGAAACTGCGCCCGCGGAATACCAGTTTTTAATGCTCGTGTCGCCTGCCGATGTGCCGACCGATACCTGATAGTCGGTTATGCCGGACTCGGAATCGGACGCTGTCCAAGATGCTTCGAGCGTGCTCTGCGAGGCGGTGTATTCAGCCGGGGTATAGACCTGCGGCGTCGATGGCGCGGTCGTGTCAACAAGCACTCCGTCGGACGTTCCGACTTCGCCGTACAGCTTCGCGTTGTTGCGAGCCTTGACCGAGAAATAGTACCTTCCGCCGTTTGTGAGCGAAAGCGACGGGACGGTTACCGATGTGCCCGTGGTTTCAGTCCAGTTCACGACATCCGTGCCGCCGGAAGTGGTTCCGACCGCGTACGAATACGCCGCCGCGAGCGTCACCGCGTTCCAGTTGGCGGACAGCGAATTGTTTACCGTTACATAATCTACGTCCGCAGCCGTTCCGTCGCTGACAGCGGGTTTGCCGGGGGCGACGCTGTCGATTATCGTGCTTGTGTCGGGGCTTGCCGGATACTCGGAAACGTTTCCTGCTTTGTCCCGCGCGCGGCAGCGGAAGTAATATGTTTTCGTGTTGCTTCCAGTGTAGTCAAAAGATGTAAGCGATGTGCCGGTGCGCCATGCCTGCCATGTCCCGGCCGCACCCTCGCGGACCTGCACGTCGAACGCCGCCGAAGAGGCGAGGCCGGTTCCGGCGTCGTTGCCGGACCACGTTACGGCGAACGTGTTCGCGGCGGTGTACTGCGAGAGCGCCGCCACCGAGCATGACGGCGCGGTTGTGTCCACCGTCACCGCGCCCGATGTTCCGGCGTCGCTGAATACAGCGGCGCCGCTCTTTGCCTTGACGGAGATGTAGTACGTGCCGCCTTCGGTGAGAGTCGCCGGGATTGTTGCGTTGGTGTCCGCTCCTGCGCTTGTCCAGCTCAATGTGTTTGTGCCGCCGGCTGTTGTGCCGACCGCGTACTGATATTCGGATATCCCGGAGAGGCCGGCTGTCGCCGTCCACGTCGCCGGGAGTTGTGTCTTGCTCGTCGAGTAGCTGCCGTTGTATGTGACGGCCGGAGTTCCGGGTTTCGCCGTGTCGATGGTGATGCCGTCCGACACTCTTCCCGTTCCGGGAATGTTCGCGCTATTGCGCGCCCGCACCACAACGTAATAAGTCGTGCCCTGCGTGAGCGTGAGTCCGGTTTTCGTCACACTCGTGCTTGTGTTGACGCTTGTCCAATCGACGACGTTGCGGCCGCCGGAGGTGGTGCCGATCGCGTACTCATATTTCGACGCGCCCGTAATCGCCGACCAGTTGGCCGACAGTGTTGTGGTGCTCGACGTGAAGTCGATGTCCGCCGCGGTCCCGTCGTTGATGGTTGTCGGACCGGGCAGCAGCGTCGAGTCAACTTTCACGCCGTCGGACGTACCGGCCGCGCTCACCAGTCCCGCCGCGTTTACGGCGCGCACGTTGATGTAGTACGTCTGTCCGTTCGTCATCGTCAGACCGGAAATGACCATCGAGGTCTGCGTGCCGGCTGAGAACCAATCCTTCGTGTCGGCGAGGCCCGCCGCGGTGCCGACCGACACCTGATATTCCGTGACTCCGGTGTGCGCGTCGGACGACGACCACGAGCCTTCAAGGTAGGTGTTCGAACTTGAGAAAACGTCGGGCACCGATACGGTCGGCGTCGTGGGCGGCGTGGTGTCGATCTTTACGCCGTTCGACACGCCCGTGCCGCTGTAGAGGTTGGCGTTGTTTCTTGCCTTGACGGCGACGTAGTAGGTCGCGCCGTCGGCGAGCGCGAGGGCGGACGCCGTGAACGACGGTGTCGTTCCGGAGGTTGTCCAGCCGAGAACGTCCGTGCCGCCGGAGGTCGATCCGATCGCGTGGAAGTATTCCGCCGTGCCGGAAACTGCCGGCCAGTTGGCGGAGATTGTATTGCCGGAGGTCGAATATGCAATGTCTGTTCCGGTGCCGTCGCTGACAACCGGTGTTGCCGGCGCGACGCTGTCTATTGTCGTTCCGGTGTTACCGTTGCCGCCGGGGTAGGCGGACCAGTTGCCCGCGTTATCCCTCGACTTGCACTGGAAGAAGTAGTTGTTTCCGTTAGTGCCGGTGAAGACGGCGGTCGAGACGCTTGTGTTCGACTGCCAGTCGGTCCATGTGCCGTCCGCGCCGATCTTCGACTGGACGGTGTAGAGCGGTGTCATTCCCGAGCCGGTGTCCGTGCCGCTCCAGTTGACGGTGAACGAGTTCGCCGGCTGGTACTGCGCGAGCGCCTGCACCGAGCACGTCGGCGACTGCGAGTCCACGAGGATTCCGCCGTACGTTCCGGCGGTGCTCCACACGCCAGCGTCGCTTCTCGCTTTGACCGAGATGTAATACGTGCCGCCCTCGGTCATCGTAGCGTTGATCGTTCCCGAAAGCGCCGAGCCCGCGCTCGTCCAGTTCACGACTTCCGTGCCGCCGGAAGTCGTGCCGACCGCGTACTGATATTCGGCGATCCCGGAAATCCCGGCGACCGACGTCCACGACGCGGACAGCGAGCTTGCGCTTGTCGAATAGTTGCCGTTGGCATAGCTGACCACCGGCTGCCCGGGCGGGTTCGAGTCCACCCTGATTCCGTTCGATATCGATGCGGGACCGGGCACGTCCGCCGGGTTGTGCGCGCGCACCGCGAAGTAATATGTTGCGCCCTGCGAGAGCGTGAGGCCGCTCTTTGTTACTGTTGTCGCCGAGCCCGCGCTTGTCCAGTCAACAACATTGCGCGCGCCGGGTGTCGTGCCGATCGCGTAATCGTAAGAGATCGCGTTGGAAACGGATGTCCAGTTCGCGGACAGCGAAGTGTTGCTCGATGTGAACGATTCGTCCGCGCCTGTGCCGTCCTTAACGGAAGACGGGCCGGGAAGCAGCGTTGTGTTGACGAGCACGCCCACTGATGAGCCCACATCGCTCCATACGCCCGTCGCGTTCTGCGATTTTACATTGATGTAATATGTGCTGCCGTGGTGGAGGGTGAGTCCGGCGATTGTCGCCTCGGCCGCCGTTCCGGTGGAGTACCAACTCTTTATGCTCGTGTCGCCCGCCGATGTGCCTACCGACACCTGATATTCGGTGATGCCGGACTGCGCGTCGCCGCCCGTCCATGACGCGGTCAGGAACGTTGTTTCGCTCGTGACGGCGTCGGGCACCAAAACCGAAGGCGTGTCGGGCGGCGTGGTATCGACGAGTACGCCGTTCGATGTTCCCGCCGTGCCGTTGATTCCGCCCGCGTTCTGGGCCTTCACAGTCGTGTAATATGTCGTGCCGTTGATGAGAGCCAGACCGGTCTCGGAGAAGCTTGTGACGGTTGTGCTCGTCCATGTTTTGAGTTCGTCGCCGCCTGCCGTCGTGCCGATCGCGTAAATGTATGAAACCGCGCCGGTTACGGCGTCCCAGTTGGCCTCGATCGTGTCGGCCGAAGTCGAGTATGCCACGTCGGTTGACGAGCCGTCGCGCACCGCGGGCGCCGCGAGAACCGACGACGCGACTGTCGTGTGCGTGTCGCCGTCGCCGCCGGGGTACGCCGACCAGTTGCCGGAGTTGTCGAGCGCCTTGCACTGGAAGTAGAAAGTATGGCCGTCGATGCCGGCGGTGAAATCCGCCGACGTCACGCTCGTCATGATCTGCCAGTTGCTCCAGTTGCCGGTGGCGCCGTCTTTTGACTGCACGTAGTAGAGATTCGCCAGCCCTGAGCCGGAGTCGTTCGCCGCCCATTGCACGTTGATCGTGTTCGATCCGGTGTACGCCGGGAGCGCCTGAATCGCGCACGTCGGCGGCGTGGTGTCGATAAGGATTCCGTCGCTCGATCCCGCCGTGCTCCAGACTCCCGCGCTGCTCTTCGCCTTGACCGATACATAATACGTAAGTCCGTCGGTGAGCGTGAGTCCGGTTTTCGTCACGTTCGTCGTCAGGCTGGTCGAAGTCCAGTCAACCACCTGATTGCCACCCGCGCTTGTGCCTATTGCATACTGATATTCCATAATCCCCGACACGCCGGGCGTGCCCGTCCATGTAGCGTGGATAGAAGTTGCATTGTTGGTGAAGCCGCCGTCGTCCGTCACCGCCGGAGCGGCCGGCGCGAGCGAGTCAACCGTGAGCCCGTCCGAGTTGTTCGGCGGCCCTTCGGTTCCCGCGTTGTTTTTCGATTTCACGCGCACGAAATAGTCGCCGGCCTGAGTGAGCGTCAGCCCCGTTTTCGTGTACGTTGTGACGTTGCCCACGTCAGTCCAGTTCATCACGTTGCAGTTGTTTGGAATTGCGCCGTCACCGAAGCAGACGAGATAACTCGCGGCGTTCGTTACCGCGCTCCAGTTCGCTTCGAGCGTTGTGAGCGATGAAGTGAATGCGATGTCTTCGCCCGTGCCGTCGTTGATCGTCGCCGGAGCGGGCAGAACCGAGGAGTCAACCGTCGTCGAAACGTCGCCGTCGCCGCCGGGGTACGCGCCGGAGTTGCCCGCGACGTCAGTCGCGCGACACTGGAAGTAATACTTATGGCCGTCCTCGCCGAGAGTGAACAGATAGGCGGTGCCGGAATCGTTCGTCGTCAGGTCGGTCCACGCGCCCGTCTCGCCGTCGCGGTACTGCACATCCGTGCCGGCGACGCCCGACCGTGAGTCGGCGCTGTTCCACTGCACGCTGAACGAAGTCGTCGTCTGATAGGAGGTGGAAGGCATCGTTATCGAGCACGTGGGAACGGCGAGGTCGATCTTGATCCCGTTCGATGTGCCGATCGTTCCGAACGTGCCCGTGATTTTTTTGGCTTTGACGGAGAGGTAGTACGTCTTCCCGTCGTCGGCGAGGCTGAGCCCCGTTTTGGTAAAGAATGTGTCAGGCGTTTCGGTCCAGCCGACTATGTCCGTGCCGCCGGCTGTGGTGCCGACCGCGTACGCGTAAGAGACCGCGCCGTTGACTGTGCCCCAGTTGCCGGAGAGTTGCGTGTTGGCATTTGTGAAATTGAGGTCCGCGCCGGTTTCGGAGCCGTCGCTGATGGGGGAGGGCGCCGAGAGCACGTCCGTGTTGACCGTTGTCTTAACGTAATAGTCGGGCGACGTCGGGTATGCCGTCCAGTTGCCGACGTTGTCCTGCGCCTTCACGCGGAAGTAATACGTGTGGCCGTTCACGCCGGTGAACGATTGGGTCGTGTTGGTTGTGTTCGTGACGAGGTCGGTCCAGAGGCCGGCATTGTCCTTGCTCTGCACGGTGAAGTTGACAAGTCCGGATTCGCCGGTGCCGTCCACGCCGCTCCATGTCACGTTGAATGTGACTTCGCCGACGACGCTTGCGTTCGGCTCCGACATGTTGACCGTCGGCGCAACGAGGTCAACCTTGACCCCGTTCGACGGCTGCTGCGTGTAAATGCCGGCTTTGTTATACGAGCGCACCGAGACGTAGTACACGGTGTTGTGCACCAACGTCAGGGAGTTGTTTGTCATCGATGTATTTTGCGCCACCGAAGTCCAGTCGAGAATGTCGTTTCCGCCGGCGGTGGTGCCGATCGCGTATTCGTAGTGGTCGAGGTCTCCCGCCGGGTCGGCGTCGGTGTCGTATGAAGACCAGAATGCTTCGAGGGTGTTGCCCGAGCCGGTGTAAGTGATGTCGCTGGGGCCGGGGCCGTCGATAACGTACGGCGGGCCGCCCGCGGTATCGAAAACCGGTGGGGTCGTATCGACGATCATCTGCGCATCCTCGGCCGCCGGCCACGCCTCGATGTTGCCGGTGTTGTCCTGAGCGCGGCTGCGGAACTGCCAGATTCCGTTGCCGGATGCGATGCCGCCGGGGGGATTGCCCGCGTCGAAGGTGGCGCTTGTGGCCGTTGTGCAGGATTGCCAGTCCGTCCACGTGCCGCCGTCTTTGCGCACCTGAATGTCGTAGCATTTCAGGCCGCTGCCGGGTGTCGGGTCGGAACCGCCCGTCCACGAAACACTGAAAGTCAGGTTCGGAGTGTGCGTCACGCCGAACGTGTTGACATAAGAATCGTTCGGAACCCGTGTGTCGAGCTGGGTATATGTGGGGCCGGGGTTGGCATCGAACGAGTCGGTGTTTCCGGCTTTATCTACTGCTTGCGCACGGAAGTGATAGATGTGGCCTTCCACGCCCGTGAACGGGATTGCAACCGAGGGGCCCGCGCATGCTGTCTGCGGGAGCGTATCCCATACCGGCGTGCCGGGGTTGCTCGTTTCGTCCCATTTATCGAGGTTGATCGCGGCGATTCCGCTGCCCGGCGACGTGTCCGAACAGTTGACCGTCACATTCACAGAGGTTGACTGTGTGTATGGCGCGAGTGCTACCACCGAATGCGCGGGCGCCGTGCGGTCCACGAGTGTCGTGTAAGTGCCTTCGGAATCGTAACTGTCGGAGTTGCCGGCGATGTCTGTGGCTCTAACTCGGAATGTATATGGGTGGCCTTCGGTCGGCGTGAATGCCGACTGATACGTCGGGCCGCCGCCGGGATTGAAGCAGGAGCCCGACGGAAAGTCCGTCCAACTTCCGCCGCTCGTGTCTTTGTACTGAACGCTGAAGCAGTTGATTCCGCTGCCGGTTGTCGGCGCTCCGCTGTCGGAGGCGGTCCATTTCAGGGTGACATTGCCCGCCGTGTTCCAGTATGTCGGCAGGTCCGCCCCGGTATTGATCGAGTGCGTTGGCGCAACCGTATCTTTTTTTACAGTGAAAACATCCTGCAGCGTGGTCTCATGCGTTACCGCGTCGGTCACCTTCACGCTGATGTAGTTGTAGCCTTGGGCGAGGCTTGTGAAATTGATGCTCCAGTTTGATGTGTAGCTCGTCGAATCGTAGTTATTGAAGATCGCCGTCCACGGCACTACTTGAGATCCCGACATTATCGAGCCCGTGTAGGCGGTGTAGTAAGCGTCGTCGAGGTGCGCGTTGTCGGAAAAGTCAACGTCGTATGTTGTTCCGCCGGAATTCCGCCACGTCTCGTCTCCCGCCTGATTGTCCGATATCGAAGGCGGCACGATTTCAAGGCTGACCGGCTGTGCGAAGCCGTTATCCGTCGAGTAAATTGTTCCGCTGCGTTTGTAGAGGATGTAATAAGAATTGCCCGGCACCATGTTCGAGGAGAAGCTGGCCGAGAATGTTGTGTTGGCTGCCACGTTTGTCCAACCGAGTATTGCGCCGCTTCCGTCCGTCCCGGTTGCCACCGCTATCTGGTCGCCGCTCTGGAAACCGGTGTTGGAGTTGATGTGGTAGCAGATCTGGAACATGTTGAGGTAATTCAGCGTGCCGGAAACGCCCCCGCAGTTCTGCGCGTTGTAATCGGATTTCGAAATAGGGCGCACTACTACCGTGTCGCCGCGAAGGGCGTTGCCGGGAAAGAGCAGCACAAGCGATAGGAACGCAGCCCCTATGATCGTTTTTTTGATTAGTCGTTTTCTGATTTGTTTTTCATTTGACATTTGAAGGCTCCTCGTTCGAAAGAGTCCCCGCCTCGCGGTGTGTCCGCTTCGACTTCCGTTGATTCTTTTTTTTACTTTGCACCTGAATGCTCAAAAGCAACATAAATGCCGCCAATCGTTAGTTGTAATTGAGCAATTCTTTTTCATGAGTAGAAAATAAAAAAACAACGATCTTTCCATTTCTGGTTATTTTACACCCATAAAACGATTTATATCAAAGTTTCTAATTTCTTTTATTATAGTGATTATGTTTACTTTTCATAGAATAAAATAAAAATAAATTTTGGAATATGACATTTATCACAAATCTCATTATCTAAACGATTTTTATCATTTTGGTAAAAATTTTATGGATATTGTAAAAATGTTCTCATTCCGGTAAATTTGATTTATGAAAATTCAATCAATCGGTGTGATATCGGGAATTTTGTTTTTTGTCTTGCTTGTGACCGCGGTTGCAGTAAAAACAGAGCAGAAGGAAACGTCTCCGGTTGTGAAACAGCCCGTATCGAAAGAAGAGTTCGTCCCTGTAAAGTTCGATGTTTATGAATTATTCAAAATAGAAGATGAAAAAGAGTTCGAGGCTCGGCTTAAATCAATCCCGGAGCCTTATCAATGGATGAGTGTCGAACTGATCCGCAAGCGAAGGAGCGAATATCAAAGAGAGTTTAAAAGGTTTAAAGAAAAGTATTCTGTTTGTGACAATTACAAGCCCGGAAGTCCGCTTCCGGCGGTTTACGGGGACATCGGAGATAAGAATCTTGTGAATTATTACGGATACTGCCGGCGTCTCGACGGCGGCACGGAAGCCTGTTCCGTTCTCAAAAAGAATTTCAAATCGTCGTACGGCGATTGCGCGGACCCGAGAAAAGATTTCTGGTTCGAAGTTATGCCGTTCATAACAAGGAAATCTGTCACTGATAAGCAAATAAAAGAATTCTCGCGGAAGCTTTGCGTCAACAATGTGAAAATGGGGCTGATTAAAGGGAAGAAAAATATCGCGGCGTGCCCGGGGGAAATTACTATGGAGCTCAAGGCATTGCGGCCCGTCCTGTACTATAAATCGGCGGCGAAGTGCGCTTCTCTCAAAGATAAAAAAGGCCGCGAGCTCTGTGAATCCATCTTCAGGAAAGACGAGAGCTTCTGCAAAAAACATCCCGATGAATTTGCTATGTCGTGCATGGAAGGGCGACACCGGTTCGTTTCGGCGATGGCGACGGGCGACCGCTCGGTTTTTGAAACAAAAGACATCTCCACGAACAACGTGCTTGCAAGTTATTACATAGATAAAAATTACTGCGCGGATTTCTATAGGGAGAAACTTGTTCCCGCCTGCCGCGCGCTCGAAAAGTCCGCCATCGACGGCATCCGCGTAGTGTTTCCGTAGAACGGCATCCGGCGCGGATGGAGGATGGAAAAATCCGAGCCGCGCGCGTCAGCAAGCGGTCACGTGGAAGAATTAATCATCGAAACTAATTTAGTTGTATAGTTCCGCTCTCAAACTTGTTTTGAGGGTGACGTGTTTTTGCCGGACGCTAATGCCGGAATTACACTGTATAAAAACTCGATTCTCGCTACGGGTTTTGGTATGGGCGCACGCGGATTTGAACCGCGGACATCTTGCTTGTAAGGCAAGCGCTCTTCCGCTGAGCTATACGCCCGAGCTTGCAAAATATAATCCGATTAATATTTTTTTTCAACCCGGATTAGTCAATAAAAAGACAAGTCAATGGCGGTACTCATAGCGTAGAACCGCTTAATTGAAAATGTATTTTTTGTTCATGGACAATAGGGCTCGTTGCAATGTGCTCTTGCAATAGTAATTCTTCTTCGCCTCGTATCTTATTTCCGCCCTAATTATTATGACCAAATTTCAAAAGTGGATTTGTGATGAAAATAACTCCATTGCGATGTTGACCGGGAACAGGGTGGCCTTGTTTTTTAAACTGATTGACATGTCAGTCAAAATATGTTTATAATCAGGCAATAAGACTGATTGACGTGTCAGTCAATATTGTTGGAGGGTGTGTTCAATGCCGGAAAATGATAAGGCCGAAATTAAAAAAAAGCTTTCGCCAAGCCAAAAAAAGGAGATAACGAGGGGCAGGATTCTCGAAGCTTCGCGGATGATGTTCGCGGAGAAAGGATTCGAGGCGACGAATGTGATCGACATTGCCAAACATATCGGTGTGGCTAACGGCACGGTTTATTATTACTTTAAGGATAAGAAAGCCATCTTAAGTGGTTTGCTGGACGAATTTCTCGATAAATTGAAATCTCTTGTCGCGGATTGGTCGCGGTCCTCAGACACCACACCGAAAGCGGCCGATTTTTTCATTGAAAGTCTCGTCCGGCTGCTTTATGAAAACAAGGAACTGACGTATATAGTCCTCAAGGAATCTTTCTACAACGACCCCGAAGTACGGGAAAAGATCGCGGAGACTTACGGCTATCTCCGTGCGCGGACTGAAGATGCGATGAGGCTGGGGATCGCGCTCGGCGCCGTGAGGCCGCTGGATGTCGAGATAGCGGCGGTGGCTTCGCTCGGCATGTTGAAGGAAGTCGTGTTTTATGCCTTGGAAAAAGGCATGGATATAGACCTCGGCAGAGTGATTGATGAGATTGCCGCGCTTCAGAATTACGGACTGAGGCCCGGACATCCGGGACTGGATAAAGGGAGCGCGAATAGCTCTAACAACTAATAAACGGTATTTAGTTTTAAGGAGGGAGAAAATGACGACAGCATACGAAACGATCAGGGACGTAAAAGCGACGATCGACGGTTTGTGGCTTGCCGGCTCGGGGCCGGACGAAGTTTCGGATTACGTTCAGGGGGTGAAGAACCGGCTGAAGAAATGCCGCGCGGCGTTTGAAAAGGCGCCGGCTCTCGGAATCGGCGGCGTGAGGGCCGCGATTTCGGCGGCGGTGGATTTTCTGTTCATAGCTTATGGAGAAACGCTTCATCTGGTCAGGCATCCGTTGACTCAGGCCTCGCCGATCGCGAATGAGATAAACGAAAATCTCGAAAAAATAAGAGAGTTGCACGGCAGGTTGGAGTCGGATTTTGTTAAGACTTTGAGGTCGATGGATCCGGCGTTGCTTATAGGCGAAATCAACACGTTGTTCTGCGAGTATGAGAATCTCATAAGCAGGAAGCTGGCGCTGGTGCACCGCAGGCGCGTGCCGGATTATTTTGCGGGTCTCGACGAGGGATCGGTTTTCCCGTCGTACAGGTATTCGGCGGCGAACCGCGGCCGGGTGTCGCGGCCGGGACTAGTTCGCGCGGAGGGCGCGGGCTGCCCGTCGTGGAACGTGAAAATCGGCGGTCTGATCTGGCCGAGCGCGATAATCGACAGGGCGGGCAATCTTTATACCGGCCACGCGGATGGCGAGTTTGTGGCGCTCGGGCCGGATGGAAAAGAACTCTGGCGGATCCACGATCCGAGGATGATGTACATAGACTCGACGGGCGCGCTGGGCCGCGACGGTTTCCTCTATATGGCATCGACCGACTTTGACGAACGCGGCAATCAGAACCGCGGGCGGATATGGAAAATCGATCCCGCGACGGGCAAGGTTGTTTGGACGTTCGAGGGCTGCCATTATGAGGACCCGGAGACGAACCCGCACGCGCATCTTTCGAGTTTCTTCGAGGGAAATGTTTCTCTCGGTTACGAGGCCGGCCGGGTGGTTGTGTATGCCGGGTCGGACGACAATTTCTTTTACAAGATCGACGATGCCGGGAAACTTGTGTGGGAATACGACACGGGCGGCTACCCGGCGGGCGTGATCTGGACGAAGCCGCTTTTGTCTCCGAACGGCGACACCGCCTTCATCGGCGACCTCGCGGCCTGCGTTCATGCGGTGAGGACGTCCGACGGCGCCCGGCTCTGGAAGCGCAGGCTCGGCGGATCGGTGGTTTCGTCGCTCGCTGCGGGTATGAACGGCGAGTTGTTCCTCGGTTGTTTCGACGGGAAGGTTTATGTGCTCGACCCGGACGACGGCGATATATTCTGGAGTTATCAAACGCTGGGGTTGATCTATTCGTCGCCGGCGGTCATGGAAAACGGGAATATCGTAGTCGGCTCGTCCGACGGGGGCGTGTATTGCCTCGACAGATACGGCCGCCGACAGTGGACGTACCGGACGGACGCGCCAGTGAAAAGCTCACCGGCGATCGACCGCGACGGCCTGATTTACGTCGGCAATCAGAACGGCGGCCTCTATTGCCTGCGGCCTGACGGGCGGCGGCTGTGGTCTCTTCACACCAATCAGGGAGTGGCGGAAAACGACATCAACAGCTCGCCGACTATCGGCGCGGGCGGGGAAGTTTATTTCGGCACGACGACCGGCGAAGTGTTTTGCATTCCGAGGGATTACTACTTCAAAACCAAAGACGACGAGCGCCTCCGGCTCGATCCCGACGACGACGGCGAAAAGCCGCCGCTGAAACCGGGCGAGGCGACCATAGTTTTTCTCGACGCCTCAGGCGCGCCTATGTTTTTCAACCAGCCGGATGTTCCCGTGGCCGGTGCGTTCGATCTCGGAATATTCGCCGTGGACGACAACCTCGATGTGATACCGTCGGAGCTGATTGCCGACACCGTGAGCGTCGATATAAAACCGGCGTTGAAACACGAAATCCGCGTGGAATCGATGGGAAGATATATTTACGTCATTCCGCGCGAATTCATGAAACACAAGACCGAATATACTATGAAAATAATGGGTTGCTATAAAGCGTCAGGTGCGGAACGGCCGTTTGAGAGCGAGGTTCGGCTGCGGACAGCGGCACGCTCAGCGTCGCCGGAAAAAACGTTCGGCATTGGTCGAAACTCCGCGGACGGGATTGTGTTTCACAACACCGTTATCCGCAGGCCTAAAGAGGTCGATGCGCTCGGTCAGGCAATGGCCGACTCGATGAATTTCGCCGTTGTGCCGATTTACATCGACGAAAAGAAGGGATTCATGGCGGCCGCGGTCTCGATAGTCGTCAGAAGCGGCGGAAGGTTCGAGTACTCGGCGACGAGCGTCAACCGATTCTTTGCCACGGGTTCGCTGCGGGACGGCTCGTTCATGCTGCGCGGAAAGCTCCGGCTCATCGCACAAGGTGCGAACATCCCGTTCGAGGAAGTCATTCTGACGGGCCGTTTCGACGAAAAAGGAGTGGTGCGCGAGAGCGCCGGGGTGACAATCGCGTCGGTCTCGGGAATGCCGAAGTTCGAGGAACTCATCAGAGTGATGCGGCTTGCGGACAGTCATGACGATGTGGTGGGGCGCTGCTCTTTTTCGGCTTCGCGGTTCGATAACAGTGCCGCGAAAAAACCGGCCTGTCTCAGCGTGGAGAAAGCCGTTGCGGCGGCCGGCCGCGTCGATGTCGATTTTTCCGCGCGGGGCTTCAGGCCGTCGGATCACTATATCAGCGTGGCTTTCATCGACAGAGAGAGCGGGGAGCTTATCAGAAGCGAAAAGGCTTCGGTGGCCGAAAAGGCGGGCGGGTTTGCCGTAACCGCGGCTGTGCCCGAATGCTCCGGAAGAAAATGCGCGGCGATAGTCGTCATCGACCTTTATCCCGCGGCGACGATTGAGTTCGGAGGGTAAAGAATAAAGGTTAAATGTGGGCCGGCAACGAGATTTGTACGGTTCCTATTCTCATCTGTGATAACCGCGTGGATATCGAGAGGGCTATAGTCGCGGCGGTGAAGAACGACGTCGATTCAAAAAAGAAGTTTTATGAAAAGAAACTCGGCGTAGTAATCGGAGAGATATTGATAAAAAGGATACCGAACTGATTCACAACATTACGGATCACGATTTAAATATTTGAAATAATGAATAAAATAATGCACATGAAGAACGTTAAAAACGGTGTTATTCTGTCGTTTATTCTGGCGGTCGCAATTTCGTGCCATGCGGCGGCGGTTGGTTTCAAGGTCGAGAAAGATGTGGTTTTCGCCGTACGCAACGGCATAACGCTCAAGGCGGATGTTTATAAGCCCGAAGGAGCCGGGCCGTTTCCGATACTTGTCATGCTGCACGGCGGCGGTTTCATACGCGGCGACAAGGCGGATGTCGAAACGGAAGCAAGCCAGTTTGCCTCGTTGGGATTTGTGGTGTTCGCCGCCAACTACAGGACGCTCAACATGGGGGCGCATTACCCGGATTTTGTCAGGGACGCCCACACGGCGGTGAGCTGGATATGGAAACATGCGGCGGAATATAACGCTGACCCGGCGAGGATCGCGATCACCGGCTTCTCGGCCGGTTGCTATATAGCATCTTTAACGGCTGTCACGCCGGATGTCGAGAAGCTCCACCACGCCAAACTCGACGCGGCGGAACTGGGGGAAACGCACCCCAAGATCGGCGCGCTCGTGGCGTTCTACGGAGCCCACGACCTCGAACACCTCGACGAGACACTCGCGCAAGCCGCGCAGCTCATTTTCGGAAGCAAGCCGAGCGGCAAAAAGGTCGTCGAGGCATCGCCCGCGCACTATATGGACCACGCGGTGCCGACAATTTTCTTCCACAATACGGGAGATCGCGCCGTGACGGTGGAGCAATCGCGCATGATGTTCGAAAAGCTGAAAAGGGCTGGTGTGCAGACCGCGTATTACGAGTTCCCAAGGCAGGCCCACGACCTGCTTCCGGACGATGAAAAATGGGCGATCGACGCGGCGGCCGCTTTTCTCGATAAATATCTCAGCGGGAAAGAGGGAGTCGTTCTGCCCGATTCGGTTCCCGCCGACATAAAGTAGCGCAAACCTTACGGCGCTTTCGGCTGCGCTTCAACGCAAAACACTCCTTTATATAAAGCATTATTTTGCGCAGCCACATATCGCAAAACAACAAAAAACGGCACTGCGCCACACGGCGGATGATTACATAGAATAGCTTGCTTTTATTCGAGAAAACGGCCCTGTTTTTTATTGTTTGCAGGGTGGAACAATCAGCATATCGGTGTTGTTTTAAACAGAAAGGTATCCTGAATGGGGGTGATGAACATGGTTGAAGAGGAATTTGGAAGCATTTTCATGCAGAGCATTGAAAACCAAGTTCGTGAATGGCACCTCGCGAGGCAGAAGAATAAGAGTCGGTCGGATATCGTAGTGACCGTGAGCCGTGAACCGGGCAGCGGCGGGGAGGAGATCGCGCGAAAACTGTCGGAAGCGTTGGGCTGGGAATTCTACAATAAGCAAATCGCCGATGAGATCGTAACGAAAGCCAACGTGGATAAGGGCGCGATACATACGCATGATGAAAAAGCGCCGTCGGATTTCTACGACTGGCTGTCCGACTTCATGGGCAGCGGCAGCGTTTCCTCGGACATTTATTTGAAAGGGCTGAAAAGCGTGATCGCCGCCGTCGCGGAGCAGGGGGGAGCGGTGATACTCGGCCGGGGCGCAAACTTCATGATCCCGCACGACAGGAGTGTGAGCATAAGGCTTATTGCGCCGATGAGCTACAGGGTGAAGGCGATTATGGCGAAACTCGGAACGACTGAAAAAGCCGCCAAGGAATTTATCGCGAAGAGGGAAGAGGCACAGCGAAAATTTGTCGGTAAGTATTTCAACGCCGATGTAAGCGATCCAAATCTATACGATGCGATTTTTAACACGGCACTGGTGGATAAGGACACAATAGTTAAAGAGATAAAGGAGATGGTAGATGCGAGGAGCAGTGAACGCCTCGCCGAAACTGTTATAGTACAACTGTGAAACATACTTGCATCTTCAGATTTATGCTCTCCGGTTCCTGAAAAAAGGACCCGGAGTTTTGCGTGCTTAAAGCAATCATGGGAATGAAATAAGAATTTAAGAGACAACCTAAATCGACGCATTTTTGCGCGCGCGGCGGGTTGATCTGAATTTATGCGAGCACAGGGAATGTTACAACACTCCTGCGCTATGTAGTCTGTCTGCTTATCGTAACATCCGGCCTTTCGGCCGGACGGATTACTTGCTTTTTCCCTGACCGAGGCTTTTCAACAGATCGCTGGCGTTGTCCACGAGGAACGGGCTCATCTTGGGGCCCATCGCCGAATACGAAGCCTCATAGTCGTGTTCATAGTAAAGCTGCTCGGGATAGATGTAGCCGAGGCCGTCGTTGGTTATCCCCATGACGAACAACTGGTCGAACCCCTGCGATTTCGCCTGTTCGCGCAAGCCTGAGCCGATCGGATCGAAGAAGGCTTCTCCCGGCATTGTGATGAACACGTCTTTGTTGTCGAAGACGAGCGCCTTCTGCACGGTGTACTGCTGTCTGCTTTTGTTGAGGATAAGCCAGCGGCTGACCTCGCGGATTTCGGCTTTGTCGGAAGTATTTATGGCCTTGCGTGCCTTGATTACATAGTCGGCGACTTCTTCACCGGTCTTTTTCACTTTGGCGTAGTCGTCGTCGGGGCATTCGCCGTAGCAGCGGCCGGAGTGGTCGCCCAGAGACCCGTTGAAAAACACCGCAACGCCGCCTCCTTGCTTGGTGACCGCATCCCGCGCGGGGCCGACGTAGTCGGACGACTGGAACATCTTTTTGCTGTCTATGCCTGTCGGATGACCCGTGTGGTTGAACACAGTCGCGATGGGTTTTCCGTCCAGCCCGTCAACTTTGATGACGCCGACAACATGGTCAACCTTTTTGTCGTCTCCGCGCCTGTTGCCATTCGTATATTTTCCCTCTTCCTCGGTAACCCAGCCGACGCCGATCTTGGCGGGCTTCATGCTTTTGTAAGCCTTCACGTAGCCGTCCACAATGGCGGTCGTGACTTTGTCGTAAACCTTGCGGTCGAACTTGCCGCCGAGAATGGCGAGCGAGGGGATGAGCGCGCCGGACGCGGTGTGCGAGTGCGATGCGCCCATGAATATGCAGGATTCGGGCAGCCCGGTGGCGTCGTGCACCCTGCGGGCGATATCGTTGTAAACGTCTATGCGCATGTAGAAGAAATCGAGTCCGGTCAGGCAGTAGTAGCGGCCCTCGGATTCGAGAATTACCGTGGAGCCCATCAGTGGGTCGTGTATTCCCTCGGTGGGGGTCCCGACTCTGTCGCCATACCCGGCGAGCGGCGTGCCGACCGGAGAGGAGATGTCATAAGTCGCTGCACCCGCGCGGACGGGTGCGGGCTTGCGGCTGTCAGCGGGCTGAAGCGTAACCTCGCCGCCTTGGAGAATTATCCGCGCGAACGGGCTGCTGTCCATCGGGGCAACGCCCATTCCGCCCTTCATGGATATTCTTCCGGATGCCTCGGCGATAACCCATTCGTCGTTCTTTCCGAGTTCGGCAAACGGCACGGTGAACGTCAGGCGGTCTTTGCCTTTTTCCATTTTAACGCTCGACTTCTGCTGCGTTTTTTTGCCGCCGGTCACAGCGGCGATTATGTCTTTAATATTGAACAGGCCGTACTTCGGAATGCCGAGCAGCGAAGCGGCCACAGGCGTGTAGCCAAGCACGGTGCCTTGCCCGCCGAGGAAGGAGGCAATGCCTTCCCCCGGAGGAAAGAACGGCACAAAATAGAAATTCGCTCCGGTCGTGGTCAAATTTCCGGGTGCGGGTGTGTTTTCGGTTCTGATTATCACATAGAGATTGTTCTCATCCCTTGTCACGCCGAGGCTGAGGAAATCGAGTTCGTTGGGCACGAGATTGTCCTCTTCGTTGGCGTCGTCAACCCAGAGGAATCCCTTGTCGTTCTTAACGTCAACAGCCTGCGCGGCCGGAACGATTATCGCTTTGTTCCCGCCGATGTCGGTTGCGATGATGCTGTATTCGAGTCTTGCTGCTCCCGCCGGCGGCGTAATCACCGCAAAGTATCCGTCTTTTTCGAGCGGGCTCTTCATCATGGCGAAACTCTGCCATTCGACCGCGGCGTCGAACCTATACTTGATTTCAACGCTCGCAACGGGGAACGAGGATTCGTCCATGTTCTGAAAAACGCGGGCTGAAATCGTAATGCTCTCATCGTTGTACGGCTTATCCGGGTAGATCGTAACGTCTTTGATAACAGGCGGCGCGTCGTTGAAAAGATTTATCATCGGCGCGACTTCACTCTCAATGAGTTCCGGCATCCCCTGCGAAAATGCCGCCGTGCAAAAGACCAACGCGATTGTTACCGCTAATAAAAACCGTTTCATTTTCATGCCCGTCCCCCAAGTAAAATATTTCGGCCTCGTTTATTGTAACCATAATCTATCCGGTAGTCGATGCGGATGCAAACCATTTTACGGGCCGCCCCTACAATCACATATACGATAGGAAGATTTTACAAGCCTCCCTACTCGTAGCGTAGAATTAGGGGTAATCAGGATACAAGTTTGAGGGTGGCACTATGCGCTAAAAAGAGCGTCAAGAATAACAATTATTGAAGCCCAAGATCTTCGGGCAGAAATATGCACCGATAGCGAGGCTGGAATTGGTCTGCGGACAGCTTAAAGATGCGTCCGCTTCACGCCTTCTGGCCGACGGTTTCGTAGAGCGAAATCTTGAGGTTTTCGTCGAACAGTGTGCCTGTCATCCGCTCTACTTTATTGAACGACTGCGCCGTGATCGCGCCGTTGAAATTCGAGAGTATCTGGCTGCGCGCGAGTTGAACCGCTTCCTGCGCGAAGTCCGCGTCTTCTATCGAGGACAGCGTTGACTCGGTGTTGATAAGATACGTGTTGAGGTCGTTTAACGCACGCGCGATTACCGATGTTGTTACACCCACCGCGGCACGGGCCGCGTTCAGCGTTTCGAGTGCCGAGTTCACGGTGTCGAGTGCGGCGACAGCGCCGTCTTGCGAGTTGATCGCCATGCCGAGAATTCCCAGCGCGGCGGCGCGCGTGTCGGGCAGCGACAGTGCGAGCTGATAATTTGTTCCGTTCTCGCCGAACGCCTGAATCGACGCAGGTGTTTTGTCGAGAACTATATCGGCGACATGTACGTCTGTGCCGGAGAGGAACGAAATCTTCGATCCGTCCGCGCTCCAGCAGGGGTCCGTGCCCGACAGACCGGTGTCGTATTCCTTCTGAGTCACGAAATTATAGACGTAGATCGAACCGCCTTTTTCATAAACGAGGTTGTCTCCGTCCGGCGACCAGTCGGCGTTCGTTCCCGAGATCGCCACGCCGCTGCTGTCCAGCAATTGAGTTGTCGCACCTGTAGCCACGTTGGCCGTGTAGAGCGAGCCGCCGTTGTCGAAAACCACTTCATCGTTGTACGGCGACCAGCTCGGATTGCTGCCCGCGGCTGTTATCTGATATGGCGCTGTCATGCCCGTTGTGCCGGTGCAATTCGCGCCCGAAAAATCAATGCCCCATATCCCGCCGCCGGATTCGTACGCGGCGCGTGTGCCGTCCCACGTCACCATCACGTTTTCTGCGTCGCCCGGCGATGCGAGCAGCGTGTAATCGCCCGCCGCGTTCATCAGATAGACATCCCGGCGCGCCGCCTGATCCGGAGTGGATCGGTTTGAAATGAACACGGTGCTGCCGCCACGGAAGCACGCTTCCCAGTCCTTCCACGTCGTCCACTCGGGCGAGTTTACAAACGGGTCCAGCGCATCCGGCAGCGTGTCGCCGTCTGTGTCCACATTCGACGGCACCTGCGCGGGGTCGATAGTGTCGCCCGCGAGTGGGTACTGGCCGCCGGCGGAGTCGAGCGGATTGCCAAGCAGCGTCCCGCTGCCGTCCCATTCGTAGCCGAACGGATTGTTGCTCGCAAGATATGTATTGTTATAAATTATGTCATAGCTCGCGTGGTCGAGAAACCCGTCGCCGTCGATGTCGGGTTTGCCGGAAAGCGACCATGCGGGCACACTTACTGCGGAATTCGTGTTCGATCCGTTCGCCACTTCGATTACATCCGGGAATCCGTCCGAGTCGCGGTCGATCCGGTTTGTTATAACAGGCGCCGCGAGCACTCCTGTCGCAACGTCCTCGCCCGATCTCATTACGATCCGGCAATAGGCTGTCCCGTCCCCGTTGGCGTCCACAACATTATCATTTGTCCAGTTATACGTCACCGCCGCGCCCGTGCCGGTCGCTGTGACCATCGTCGTCCACGTCACCCCGTCGTCCGACCGCTGAAAGTAAAACGGCGACCCGCTCTTTATGGTCAGTGTGACTCTGTCCAGCGATTCGGCCACATTCCCCGCCGATGTGTCGAGTGTATAAACCATGATGTTGTGATCGTCGCCGTTAATATCCACGAATGAGGTTGCAGCGCCGCCGAGTGTGAATTCGTTCCAAGTCGATACTCCGGATACGTTGCCTATCGCCTGACCCGGATCGAGTTCGATATAGATCGAAGTCGGATTCGACGATGCGATTGTATGTGTCACCGCTGCACCGGTTCCTGTCGCTCCGGATACAACCTGCACACCGTCCGCATAGACATTGTATTTAAGGCCGTTTGTCACCGTGAGCTGCACTCTGTTAATTGTTTCACCGGCGGTCGTGAGGTCGTACTGCACCGTGTGCGGATCCGCAACCGGCGCTGTTAATGCGACAGGCACGCCGAGCATCGATGCATCGCACTGCGTAACCGATCCGGCCGAGTCGAGTTCGACCCAGAACGAGGAAGCGTTGTTGTACGCTCCGGGAAAAACAGTTGCCCCGCCTCCCGTGCCGGTGCCGATCAGCGTCGGCGTGCCGCCGTTGTCCCAATATACCGAATACGTCACGCCTGCCGTAACGTCCACCGTCAGACTGTCCACGTTCTGCGGCGCGCCGACCACATCCGACCTGTAAGTTGGCGCAGTTGAGGCCGCCCCCGCGTTCAGGGATACCTGATTGTACGCTCTGCTGATTGAAGATGCTCCGATTTGCGCGACTGGATCGTCGCACACTATTCTTACCGACGACGTGCCGGCGGGTGTGTCCGCGAAGTTGATCGTCTGGTTGCCCGTGTAGCTGCCGATAGAGTTCCATGTGCCGCTATAGTATGCCTGTAATGTATATGTTTTTCCCGCCGCTCCTGTCACCTGCACAGTATCCAAAACGCCCGGGCCGATGGAGCGTGTCGTTGTGTTCACCCAGCTCACCAACCCGTAGTTCTGCGCCTGCGCGGATCCTGCTATCGGGATCACATAATTCGCGTTCAGAGTCGTCAGGCTCGTTCCGGTGTCGGTGGCGTCCGTGTCGTCGTTGTCGATGCCGGCCACCCAGCCGTCGCCGTCGGCGTCGATCTGGTTCGGCGCGGAGCCGCCAACGGCGTTAAGAATGTCGTTAATCACTCCCGTTGCCGCGGAGTCGTAGTAGCCGTCTCCGTCGTAATCCACAAGCAGGTCGGGGTCCTCGGTCTCCTGAGTCGGAGTCCCGATCGCCGTATTTGTGGCGGTGTCGATCTGCTGCGAGAAAACCCTCTCGATTCCGCCGGGGTCTGCCCCGGGCCGAGCGGCTGATGTAGTCACCTCATCGGTGAAAGTCAGCGTCGTCGTGTCGCTCCAAGTCGCCTGTATCGTACCCGTGCCCGAATACACAACCTGATCGTTGGCGCTCGACACGTCCTGAAGCATGTCGCCCTGCAGAATCTTCTTTTCATTATAAAAAGTGGACGTAGCCTGCCGGTCGATCTCTTCGATCAGCGCCTGCGCTTCGTTATTCAGCTTGGTGCGGTCTTGGCAGTCGTCCCGCAGAATCGCCTCATTCGACGCGCGGATCGCCAAATCCTTTATCCGCAGAAGCATGTCGTATGCTTCATCCATCGAGCTGTCGATCAGGTCGAGCATTTTGAGGCTGTCCTCGATGTTCTGAATCGCCGTAAATGTGCCCCTAGATGCCGCCTTAAGTGTGCTCGCAAGCGCCAAGCCTGACGGGTCGTCCGCCGCGCTGTTTATCCGCAGCCCGGACGAAAGATGCTTGGATATATCGCTTATACTTCCGGACCCAAGCCGAACACAATTTAAAAACATCAGCCTCTGTGCAGATACGTCCATAATCATTAACTCCTTTTAATACTTAAGCTTCCGGCGGATGCGAATAGCACCCGCACGCCGGCGCCCGTGTTCCATCACGGTTACCAGTCATGCCGTTTCCGCATTTCAGACTAACGATCCGCGGATAGCACCGATCCCGCTGTCGTCCATACGCAAAAAGACGACGCCTGAAAATCAATGCCCAACCGCGATCATACAGTCCCGATTCTTTCGAATCGCGCTATTTAGTTGTCAGTACTTCAGCGCCTCCCTGAGACGCGCTCACCCAAAACTCATGGCAAAGACCTCCTGTGCCATACGACCGGCTTCCCTGCCGGAAGTCACAAAATTACATGCAGAGATGCCCAAAAATACCAATAATCCGGGCAACTCCGGTGCGCAATTACGCAAAGGCCCAACATCCGCTAGTCAGCGAATTAGCCACTGCAAAAAAGACAAATGGGCCATAACGCCCAATTCCGCATATTGTTTTATCGGCAGAATAATGAATTTGTTTAAGAATATTTTTCAATTTGTTCGATTGAGGATAACAAAAACACTACTATTGATAAAGATTTTTAATCACAACCGACATTATTCTCAATTAATTCATCGTTTTCTTCTTTCTTTTGATGTTTTTTGGCCGATGTTAATTGGGCATTTCCCTCACCAAAACTTCGCTAACCGGTTGTCTGAGGCTGTTTGCCACTTTTTCGGATGTGAATTTTAAATTGTTTCTGGTGTATATAAATTCCTCAGATTAATTATTGACAAGGGATAGAAAAATATGTATTGTACATGTGCACAAATTCACAAGGCGAGCCGTCATAGGCAAATCAGGCTCGATTGTGACCAACGGGCGAATTTCAGGGGTAATGTGTGGGGTGGCGATCGCGGGTGGCCCGCAGTACGCGCCGCGTGCGAAATGGATATTATGCGACCCGGCAAAAGCCGGTTGTAATAACTTAAAAAAAACTCGAATGAGTTATCAAGTAAAGGAGGGTATGCTTTGAACATCATCGCATTGGTAAAGCAGGTTCCGGACACGGAAACAAGAATCAAAGTGAAGCCGGGCTCGGCGGACATCGAGCGCGAAGGGGTCAACATGGTTCTCAACCCCTACGACGAATTCGGCGTCGAGGAAGCCCTGAAGATTAAGGAATCGAAGGGCGGCAGCGTAGTAATTATCACGATGGGCGAAGCGAAGGCGGAAGAAGCGGTTCGGACAGCGCTCGCAATGGGCGCGGACCGCGCGATCCGGCTGGACGGCCCCGAATTCGCCGGCGCGGACTCATATTCGGCCGCGAAAGCGATCGCGAAAGCGGTTGCCGGCGAACAGTACGACCTCATTTTCTGCGGCAAACAGGCCGTGGACGATGACTGCGCACAGGTGGGCACGCTGGTATCGGCGATGCTCGGAATACCGTGCGTAAACTGCGTGAACAAGCTCGAAGTGGGCGACAGCTCAATGAAGGCGACACGCGAGATCGAGGGCGGCCTCGAAACAATAGAGGTGCCGACACCCTGCATCATCACCGCGACGAAGGGACTGAACGAGCCTCGCTATCCTTCGCTGCCGGGTATCATGAAAGCGAAAAAGAAAGAGCTGAAGCCGGTGAATGTCGGCGCGCTCGGACTCGGCGCGGACGAAGTCGGCGCGGCGGGCGCGAAGACCACTGTCGCAGCCCTCGAAATGCCGCCGGAGCGCAAAGCCGGCCAAGTGTTCGACGCCTCCAAGGGCGAGGAACTCCCCGGAGTCGTCTCAAAGGTCGTCAACCTGCTCCGCGACGAGGCCAAAATTCTCTAATACAAACCGGACGAAAAGGAGGTTCGAGATAGATGCCTAACGTATGGGTTATAGCGGAAGTTAAAGAAGGAAAACTGAAAAAAGTGACCCTCGAGCTGCTGAGCAAGGGTCAGGAACTGGCCTCGAAGCTGGGCGGCGCGCTCGAAGGCGTGCTCGTCGGCTCAGGCGTTGAAGGACTCGCCGCCGAGATGGGCAAATACGGCGCGTCCAAGGTTTTCGTGGCGGACGACGCCGCTCTCGCCGGCTACAACGGCGAAGCGTATGCGAACGTCATCGCGAAACTGATCGAAGAAAGCAAACCGCAGGTCGTGCTGACCGGCGCGTCGATCAACGGTAAGGACCTCGCACCCCGCCTGAGCGCGAAGCTCGGCGCCGGCCTCGCGTCGGACTGCACCGAAGTTGACATCGTTGACGGCAAGCTCACAGCGAAGCGCCCGATCTACGCCGGCAAGGCGTTCGCGCGCCTCTCGTTCAAGAGCGACATCCAGATCGCGACAGTTCGCCCGAACGTCACCCCGGTGGCGGAGCCGAAAGACGGCGCGGCGGAGGTCGTGAAAGTCGCCGCAGCAATCGGCGATGTGAAAGCGAAAGTTATTGACACAGTCATGGCGGCTGCGGGCAAGATCGAACTGACCGAAGCCAACATAATCGTCTCCGGCGGCCGCGGAATGAAAGGCCCGGAGAACTACGCGCTTCTCGAGGATATGGCGAAGGTCCTCGGCGCGGCCGTCGGCGCTTCCCGCGCCGCGGTGGACGCCGGCTGGCGCCCCCACGCGGATCAGGTCGGACAGACCGGAAAAACGGTCAACCCGTCTCTGTACGTCGCGTGCGGAATCTCCGGAGCCATCCAGCATCTCGCCGGAATGAGCTCATCGAAGTGCATTCTCGCCGTCAACAAAGACCCCGAAGCCCCGATCTTCAAGGTTGCGGACTACGGGATCGTCGGCGACCTCTTCAACGTCGTCCCTGCGATGACCGAAGAGTTCAAGAAACTGCTCGCATAATTTGCGCGCGGCATCCGACTATCGGATAAAAGGAGGTGCGATCTACAGAAAATGAGAACGGGCTCAACGGCCCGTCCCGGTCTGTTTTTCGCACTTCATTATGACCAAAACCGGGTCTTGCAGCAGCGCCGCCATGGGGCGGGTCCTTTAGACGGCGCGTAGGGCCGGAGGAGAGCACAGGGAGAGCGCTTACCCCGCAAGCGCTCTCCCTTTCTCCGCGGCAGGCATCCCAGAAGAACCCGGAAAAAAACCCGAAAAGGTAGGTTCCCTCAATGGAGAACGCTCAGGAAATTATACTTACGCCTTCGGCAAATCCGGTAATCAAGGTACTTTTCATCCTGTTTTTTGCGGCCGCTCTCGGAATATTCGGACGCCGCGTGCTGTTCCTTTATAAATGCCTCTCTCTCGGCGTGACCGACCCGAAAAAACGTGTCGATAACGTCGCAGAGCGCATCAAGGGACTCATCATCTTCGTCTTCGGCCAGAAACGCGTTGTCATGTTTCTAGGCGGCCTCGGCCACTTCATCATCTTCTGGGCATTTCTGATGATCGGCTTCGCCACTCTCGAACTCTGGACGAACGCCATTTTCCCGTCGGTCTCGTTCTGGAAACTCATCCCGGGTTTCCAGCTCCTCGGACTGGTCATCGACATCATCAGCCTGCTCTGCATCTGCGCAATAGTGGTGTCGGTCATCCGCCGCATATTCATCAAACCCGTGCGGCTGCAGGGCCCGCTGTCCGGAAAAATCGACGCCTTCGTCATCCTCTCCCTCATCACGATCCTGATCATCACTTACTACCTGATGGCCGGAATCAGGATCAACGCGGGCGAAATCGCGAACGCGTCAACATGGGCGCCCGTCTCAAACTGGGTCGCCTCGTTCATGCCCGATCCGCATAAAGCGGCGTCGGCAAAAACTCTGTTCGCAATCTTCTGGTGGATCCACGTCATGGACCTGTTCGTCTTCATGTCGTACATCCCCCACTCGAAGCACCTCCACCTGCTCGGCTCCATCCCGAACGTTTTCATGCGCGACCTCGGCCCCACAGGCGCCATCAACAAGATGAACCTCGAGGACGAGACGCTCGAAACCTTCGGCGTAAACGCCGTTGAGCAGTTCACGTGGAAACAGCTCGTTGACAGCTTCGCCTGCACAGAGTGCGGTCGCTGTCAGGAACAGTGCCCGGCGTACAACACCGAGAAGCCGCTGTCCCCCAAGAGCCTCATCCACGAGCTAAAAGAGCACCTGTTCGAGCGCGGCGCAGTCCTCATCAAAGAGGGCAAGCCCAACGCGGAAAAGCTCGAAGAGCTGAAGGAAAAATACGAGATCCTCACCAAAAACATGATCGGCGACGTGTTCAGCGAAGACGTCATCTGGTCCTGCACGTCCTGTCAGGCCTGCCAGACATGCTGCCCGGTGTGGATCGAGCACGTGCAGCTTATCATGGACATGAGACGCTACCTCGTACTCACCGAATCCAAGATGAGCTCAGAAGTGCAGCTCACACTCAAGAACATGGAAAAGAACTCGAACCCGTGGGGCATCGGCCAGCACAAGCGCGCCGAATGGGCCGCGGAACTCGAGATACAGACGTTCGCCGAAAACCCGGAAGCGGAATATCTCCTCTACCTCGGCTGCTCGGCGTCGCTCGACGAGGAAAACAAAGCCATCGCGCAGAGCACGGCGAAGATACTCAAAGCCGCCGGCGTCAGCTTCGCGATCCTCGGCGAAGAGGAAATGTGCTGCGGCGAAACCGCGCGGCGCATCGGCAACGAATACCTCTCGGCGGCCATGATGGAAGGCAACGTCGAAATATTCAAAGCATACAACATCAAGAAAATCATCTCCCCGTGCCCGCACTGCTTCAACACGCTTAAGAACGAATACAAGCAGTACGGCGGCGATTTCGAGGTCTTCCACCACAGCGAGATCATCAACAAACTGCTCTCCGAGGGGAAGATCAAACTGTCGAAGAAACTCGACCGCGGCCGCATGACAGTCCACGACTCGTGCTACCTCGGCCGCTACAACTTCATCTACGAACAGCCGCGCTCGATCGTTAACGCAACAACAGGCAGCGCACCGGTCGAGATGAAGAAACACCACGCGCTCAGCTTCTGCTGCGGCGCCGGCGGCGGCCGCATGTGGATGGAGGAGCTTATCGGACAGCGGATAAACGAAGTTCGCGCCAAGATGGCCGTCGAGGCCGAAGCGAACTCTGTCTGCACAGCGTGCCCGTACTGCCGCACGATGTTCAGCGACGCGTTCAAGAACCTCGAAAAAGAGGACATCAAGGTTTACGACATCAGCCAGCTTGTAGTCGATGCAATGTGACACGCGCAAGCTGACAAACAGCAATCAAAAAGGCGGGCCGCAAAGCCCGCCTTTTTTGTTTGGTTCCCGTATTTCAATAGCCACAAAATGAACTGAGCTTTCTATTTGATAGTTTTATATGTGACGCATGGTAGTTAATAAAAAGCAATCACAACATAATTTTTAAGCCACACTACTTTTTCTTATTTTTTAATTCTTTTAATTTGCTCTTTGTTTTATTAAACTCTTCAATCTCATCGTTTAAAGTCTTCACATCTGGTTTCTTTGAAGAATATTCATCGCTATGAGAATGGCCTTCTATGTATCTTGATAGATATTCACACTTTTTAATTACTTGTTTTATAATATCTTCATCCCATACAATATCTTTTAATCTTCCAAAACTTATTCTTTCTTCAAATCGAAGTACAACTTCATTAAACAATTCATAAATAATAAATACTTCATATGTTGTTCTTAAAGCTCCAAATCCTGATTTTAGGAGACTCTCTTGCTCCTGCGGTGTCGCACTTTTCGCTTTGTTACAGAAATCGATCGCTCTTTTAGGGATTCTATATTCCTTTTCACTACTTGGGCTGTTATTAAGATAAACATATCCCGGTACATCATTATACTCATCTCTACGAATCCAATGGGCTTGCTGATCTACGTCAAATTCCGACGAATACTTCATTAATAGATAATGAAAG
>CAYPEK010000026.1:0-29983 GCA_964409645.1 uncultured bacterium
AAAATCGATTTTTTTAATCTGATTTTCAAAAACTATTTTTTTCAGAGGTCTCAAAGATGGAAGGCGAGGGGGGGCTTAGGTTTAAGTTTTATCCTGATGATATTGGGACATTGCCGGTCATTTTATCCGCGGAGGAATTAATACACATATTGATTGGAATTTCGTATAATCAATTATAAAATATGATAAGGTAACAGAATATGAAAAGAATACACACGATCATAATTCTAACAATTGCTTGTCAGATATTATTCGTTTCAGTCGGTTACGCCAAAGACAAGACCCCGCCGCCGCCGGACCCAGTGCAGCAGGAAGTCGAAAAGATTTGCCTTTCCATGAAACAGTTCACGGAAAGACCCGATAAAATCGGCTCTATCAGTATCGATAAGAACTCCGAAATAAACGCTTACGCCGACAGTAAAAACAACATAACCATGTTCATGGGGATGGTGAATTTTGTCCGCGATGAGAACGAGATAGCGGTTGTATGCGCACATGAAATGGCTCATATCGCGGGACAACACATCAAAAGAAGCATATTCACAAGCGTGGTTTCGACAATAGCCTCCGAGGCGATCGGCGGAACAGTAGGGGACATCGCCGGGTCCGCGCTCTATAACAAGGAAAGCAGGAAGCACGAGCGCGAAGCCGACAGCCGCGGACTGCTCTATATGTGGAAAGCGGGCTACGACCCGAGAGTCGCGTGGAAGTTTTGGCAAGCGCTCGAAAATAAATACGAATCCGGCGACGGCGCGATCCAGAAGTATTTCGGCACCCACCCGGTGAACAACGAGCGCGTCGAGAACTTCAAAGTGCTTCTAGTGAGAGACTGCAAGGAAATCCCGGACTTGAAGTACTGCGACGAAATCATGCAGGATAAAGAACTGCTGGACCTGTTCGATAAATTTGAAAGCAGAAACTGAAATTGTTTAAGCAACATAGCGCTTTTATTCTCGTTACGGGCCTTGTTTTAACGCTGCTCTTTTCGTTTGTTTCGGTCGAAAGCCGTTCGCAACAAATGTTGCTCGATGCAATGAGAATCGGCGATACGGTCGATATCGCGGCGTTCAAAACAATCGACGGCAAAACATTCAATTTTAACGCATACAAAGGGAAGAAAAGTGTAGTTGTTTCCTTCTGGGTGCCGTCCTGCGACCTGTGCATTAAACAGTTAAAACTGCTGCAACAGGAGATGAACAAGAATAATCGCGCTAAGGATACCGTGGTTTTGTCTGTGGTGCGCGCCTCAAATTACGAGTTGGATATGGTGAAAAATATTGTCAAAACCAATAAGTTGAAGGCCGCATTCGTGACTGACCCGGATACGAAGCTGTCGATGCGATTCGGCGTAAACATGGCGCCTACATTCATAATAATCGACAAAAAAGGCAGAATTGCCTCGGATCGCATCAATTTTGTTAATAAACCGATCAGGCAGATGAATTTTATTCAAATGCTGGATACCGTCAGAAAGGGCAAAGATGTCCCTGTTATACAATTCGAACCTTTTACAAAAAGTCAGTCGCTGAGGAACATGATCGGCGAAAAAGAGACCGATTTTGAATTACTTTCAATAACTGATGACACGCCTTATTCGATAAAAAATTATATAGGGAAAATGAATGTTGTTTTGTTATTTTGGCATCCGTACTCATCTAAAAGTACCGGATTTATAAATTGGGTTAATAGTTTTTATACTGAAGAAAATCGGCGGAAATATAATTTTGTTGTCTTAGCGCCATCGTCAATTTATGGAAATAGCCAATCTGACGAGGCGAAAAAACTTATAAATGAGCTAAATGGGAGTATCGTATTTCTTAATGACAAGGAAAGTAAAATAGGAAAACTTTACAAGGTAAAAAACACACCAACGGTTTTTATTATTGGGAAGAATGGGAAAATCCTTGACGTCGTCACAGGCGAATCGTCAGGAAATGATTTGCAGAAACATATAGTTGCTGCATTTGATTGATAGCGGTCAGACCCCGGCAAATTATATTTTCATCGATGACATCATTGAAAAAACAGCAAAGAGACATTTGTTGTTTTTGCTATTTTGACAGCTCGACAGTCGAATAGGCGGTTTTCATCACGGACATCATAAGGTCGTGCACAGTTTTGACCGAATACGGCCAAAGTACCCAAATATGACATAAACGCCCAAAAGAGGGGTGGTATAAACACCGGGAAAAGCTCCTGAAAATTAATTATACAACGTCGCATAATATTACTTATGTAGTGTTTAAAGCGTGAGAAATTGTTTATATATTTAATTAAATATTATGCATACTTGTACTAATAATCGACTCGTCTTCTGGGGCTTCTAAATGGTGTTATCTTCCGTGATTTCCAATGATGAGTATATTTTCTTTTCGAGGCATCTGTGGAAAATATCGGCGTGCATTTTCTTTTTCAAAGCTAATATTTCTTCTGCCGAGTCGGATTTGCTGTTTTTGCTCTTATTTGATAATGAGGGTTTCTTAACTTCTTTTTCTTTCGAGTTATTAACTTTTTTATTGTTTTTACTTAACGTTGTTGAATCGGCATCTTGCTTTTGGCCGCTATTCAGCTTTTTTTTAGCGACATCCTTCGTTTTTTCTTTATTATTTTTATTTGGAATGCTGACTTTTTTTGCTGTTTTTTTCGGTGGCATGAATACTATCTCACTTTCAGCAATAATGATTATAATATAGCGTTTATCAATATATTTACAATAATATACGCTTATTTAATTATATCAACTAAATAAATTAATATATTAAAAATGGCAATCAAAAAAATAAATATAAAGGTTTGGTTCGTAGGGAGGGTTTCATAAAAGAAAAGCGTTAAAAAGCAGGATATTTTAGATTTTCGGCGAAACGGTTCTGGAAGTCGTGTTCAGAAGAAAGTTCAACATAATTAATGGAAGAAGTCGTTGAAATAGCTTCATCTCGTCGGTCTGCTGAAACAAGAACTTCAACAGCACCATCAAGTGCCGCATTACCGACAAAAACGATCTTTTCTTTATCAATATTCGGTGTAAGGCCAACCCTTACGGCGGTTTCGACCCTCAAATATGATCCAAGAGAGCCTGCAAGATAGATTCTTTCTAAGTCTGACGCGTCTATTTTTGCACGTTCCAAAAGTATTTCAACACCTGCCCGGATTGCTCCAATTGCCAGTTGCACTTCACGAATATCCTGTGGCGTAATATAAATGTCTTTCTCAGCTTTCCCTTCTCCGGAATTCACAATAATGAATCTGGCATCCGTATCATTAATTATTAATCTTCTTCTGACTTCACCATCAATGACTATGTTATTTGGAACGACCATTCTGCCATTTGATTCGATAATTCCTATGTCCAGAAGGCCTGCAATCGAATCGAGCAATCCTGTGCCGCACAATCCCGTTGGCGCAACTCCGCCTATCGTGGTCCATTCAAGACCCGGATCGAAATCGATATGATCCACAGCGCCGTCAACCGCGCTCATTCCGCATTTGATATGCGCGCCTTCAAGCGCCGGCCCGGCTGCGGCCGCGCAGCACCATAACTTATCCCCGTCGCTGAGCATAATTTCCGCATTTGTGCCAAGGTCAATCATAAGACGCGGCTTTCCGGGTTGGAACAATCTCACACGCATCGCGGCGGCGACAGCATCCGCTCCCACATACCCCGCGACTGAAGGAATCAGCTCGACGCGGGCGCCTTTTCCCAATTTAAGCCCGACTTCCTCCGCCGAAAGCTTAATGCCGGAACGAAATGCTGAAACATATGGGGATGCTGCGATTGCGCTCGGGTCTATGCCGAGAAGAATGTGCGCCATGGTCGGATTTCCGACTAATGCAGCTCTTTTTATTCCGGCGATTGGAATGCCGTTATCGTTTGCGAGTTTATCAATCATCGCATTGATGCGCGATACGACTCGTTCACGCATAATCTCAATACCGCTCTTATTATCAGCAGCGTAATTTATTCTTGAAGCGATATCCGCACCGAAAAGGCGCTGTGGATTTGCGGAAACAACGGAGCCTTTTATTTCGCCCTTGTCGATGTCCACGAGTCGCACATTTAAGGTTGTCGTTCCAACATCGATCGCGACTCCATACAGCTTATCATTTTGACTCGATAAACTGATATCGCAAAGCTCATTACCGTCAACAAGCACTTCTACAGGCGTGTTTGTGTCGGTAATCAGACTGCATATTTCCGCGTCTTGTTTAGTTGTTGAAATGAAATCGGCTTTAGTGTGAGTCGCCGATCCGTATATTGGATCAATAAAAGATGATAATGTCGGCGGAGCAATGAATTTTCGTATCAAGGAGCGCTTACCGAAAAACGACAACCCGTCAGCAATGAAGTTCATCCTGAACGGAGTTATATCCGTTGAAGTGGCGGCGGCGACAAACTCGACCGAAGCGTCGCCATTGACACGAGCCTGACATGCAAGTCTGATTCCTCTTTTAATTTCGACATCGGCGAGCGATCTGCGTTCAGTGTCCGTGAGAGGTTCCAAGCTCCCCTCGACGATCACCTTGCATTTCCCGCACGTGCCCTTCCCTCCGCAGTCCGCTGTCGCTTCCAACCCCGCCATAGCAGCCGCCGCGAGGATAGTAGTGCCGGCGGCAACCGGCACCGATTTCCTAAAGGTTGGGAATTTTACTTCATACATTAATAAATAAAAATACCAATATTGTCAGGTAAAAAACAGGCTTATTAATTATTTTTCATTCACTTTATTTCAAAAATATAGTGCCACCCTCAGATTTTATTTGAAGGTGGCACATAAATTTCAGACGTACACCAGCGATAAAATACGAAAAAAATAAAACAATTACTTCGCGTACGGATTAATCGCGGGATCCCACGCATCGATCAACAGATACGGTGTTTGCTCTCGGAAATCCGGATAAGCTGTCGAATTATTCACCTCATCCGCGACGTTGAAATAATAGAGAATTCCCTCCGGAGTAAGCTGCATATCCACCGTGAACGATTTTCCGTCGCTTCCGGGAGTCATATCTGTTTGTGCCCATCTGTAAAGGCTTGGAATCGGTTTGTAATGAATGACTGCTTTAGAGATCGGGCTGACATCTTCAATATGGATCGTAATTGAAGCGCTTTCTCCTCCCGGTTTCACATTAACATCGACTTTTGTCACTTTCGGGGCTGAAAAATCGTCGGTGAAAACATTCTCAACAAAATCGCGTTTTTCAAAAGCAGCAAGTTTTTTCAGAGCCGACGAAATGCGATTTGCAGTGCCGAATGCATACTCTTCGGCTGTAAAAGATCTGTTTTTGACCGACGCCGCACTTTTCGCACTCGGATACTGCCCTTTGTTCCCGCCGACCGCAGCTTCGATATAATACTCGATCTTGCCATGCGCATCTGAAGCCGGAACTTCGCCCACATAAGCCGGGCCTCCCGCCGGGTCTTTGCTCATATTAACCTTTTTGAAATCTTTCGAGCCGACTGCGCGATAGTACAAAGCGACTTCCGCGTCCGCTCCGCCCGTCTCAAGAACAGTCGCAGACAGCTTCAAGGGAACTCCCTGACGTGATGTGAAAACCGGGATATGATACACGGCCGGAGCTTTGCCGCTCTTCTTTTCCAACGAGGCCATTTTCTTATCGGCATCTTCGATAATCTTGATGTCCTCATCCAGTTGCGGTCGAAGTTCGCCCCATGTGAACGTCGGTTTCTTCACCTGTCCTCGGAGCCTCAGCGTATCCAGAATCTGTCCGAAGTATTCAGAACCTTTATTCGACAGTTCTTCCCACTGATAGATCGATTCCTTCGAATATTTTTCCGCGAGTTTTAGTTCGGGATATGTCCGCTTTTTCTTATAGAAATTAAGGTATGTTGCCGCACGTATCTTTGCGGAATAATAGCGTGCGAGATGCTCGAGCGTATCAAATTCAGCAAGGAGGCTCTTGAACTCGACATTTCCCGCATCGACCTTCGACGAAGCGCGGGTTGCCGCCGCTCTGGCGTTGTCCGCATATTTATCCAGCATGTCCGCGGCCTCGAACGGATTCATTTTTGCCCCTAAAAACTGATCGTTGAATAAGAAACTCATCGCATATTCGTCGATGGAATATATAGCTTCAGGGTCTAAAGGAATATTATCCTCGAACGCATCGAGCGATCCGCCGGTTTCATACTCGGGGGCCATATTCCGGTGATCCGGCCCGAGGCAGCGCCAAGAATATATCAGCGGCACGATTCCGCTCATCTGCGTCAACATCTCATACACATCTTCCGCGGCCGCGTCGCCGTAATGCTGGCGGAACCTGTTCATCCAGACTTCTTTCGATTCGCTGGGGTCGTAAGCGTTTCTTCCCCATACCATGTACCAGAACCAGTTCCGCTGGTGGTCCCACTTGAAGAAGTCGAATTTCATCTCCGGTTTGAAGAAGAAGTCCGTCGGCGGATAGTAAGAAGTCATCGGTTCCATGCTGAATCCGGAGGCCGATCCGAACTGCACCGATTTCATAACGCGCGACGCGAAAGTCGGGTCGCCCCAGCGGAAAAGCCGGTGTGTCCCGTTCGCGCGGATCTGCCAGATGATTTTATAGTCGCGCGGCCAGTTCGTGTAATCCTCAAAAGTGTAACTCGATGCCGTGTCTATTCTCCGTGTCGTCATCGCGTGATAAGGCAGGCCGAGCTGTTCGCCGTTATATTTAATTTCAACGTAAGTTCTTCCCGGATATCCGGACGCGATGCTCTTAACCTGAACGGGAGTTGTAAGCCACGATCTGGTGAACATATTCACCTGACGGTTCGCTTCCTTAATCCCGCGTATATAACTGTCCTTGAAGAACATGTCGTTCCGGCCCGATTCGCCGATCCGGAACCCGACCATCCAGAGCTTCGGGCATTTGTCTATGAGTTTCGTCACCATCTCCGCCGTGTAGTCGGCGAGGTCCTTGTCGTTCGGCTCGATTGCTTCCGGGTCTTTGTCCGTTTTCCGCCAGCTCGCGTGATAGCTCATCAGCGACACGCGGATACCGCGCTCGTCCGCGAGATCGATGATTTTGTTGAACATCTTCAAATTTATTTCGGCCTGTTCCTCGCTGATACCGACATTCGGGAACTTGTCCGATTTCAGGAGGTAAAGATAACAGTTCGGGAAGAAAGTCGATATCAACTCATACATCGCGTGGATGTCGAGCAGATTGTATCTGTCCCAGCTCAACTCGTCCAAATAAGTCTTCCAGTATTCTTCGTCGTAATACCATGATTTCGGATCGACAAAGGCGTCCACATGGAAGAACGGGTTCACCGCACGCAGTTCCATCGATGGCGTGCGAACCTTGTCCTTCACGCTATCGACAGTAGCGCCCTTCCCCGCCATTTCCATCTGTTCAGCGATATCATAAGCCGCATACATTGCGCCTACAGAGTCGCGTCCGGCGCCGACCAGCAACCCGCCGCCTTTTTTCACAACATAAGATTCGGCTTTCGCGGGAATGTCCAGTCCGCCTTCGCCGGGGCCGTTCTTGTCCGATGCGTCCACGATTACTATTCCCTGAACGCCTTTCTGTGGTGCCCCGGCGCGTTCGGTTTCTATTCCGATCGCTTTGAGTTTTGATTCAAGAACGCTCACCCCGTGAAGCACACAGGGTTTAGAATCCGGCGAAACGAATATTTTTACAGGTGCGCCGAATGCCGCCGCGTTGGCAAGTACAACTATCAAAGCAACTAAGATTCCCCTTAACTTCATCATAATACCCCCTATAATCAACGAATGTTTTCCGGCCTTGATAAATCGGACTTCAATAAATTTAAAGACGCGTTATTCTATAACATAGTTGGATATATGGGCAAGTGTGAATTTATCAGGAAACAATCAAACTACATTATTTTTCTTGTATCGTTTCTTCTATCTTCATCCCGAAGTGGCGTGCAAAACCCTCTATGAAAGAAAGAACCACATCTCCGGGCTTCAAAGCAACAACCGAGATCGGTTCCCCGCCGGGCCTGACCAGCCTTATCGTCTCAGCGTTCTGTAAAATCACCGAAAACGTCTTCTTGTTTTCTCCGCTTTTTTCATTTTTTACTGACGCCTCAATCAACATCAGCGGCCTTTTTTCGACTTTTGCCCGCCCCACAACAGCCGGCTCCGCAACTCCGTCATGGTTGACAATAAGAACCTCATCGCCGGATTTTATCTCCGACAGATACTTCGTCTTATCGTTTAAAACGCGTACATAAGCGTGGACCGCACCCGCGTTCACCCGGAAAGGTCTCGATGCCACATAGGGATTGTCTATGCTTTCCGAATGAATCAAAAACATAGCGCTGCTCGAATTGCCGATCAGCATACCCTGCCCCTGCTTCATGTTCGTGCAGGTGTCGATGCAGACACGGTCGCCCATTCCGAGAGTCTTTACATTCGTAATCTCGGCTTCAATTAGACCGAACGCCTCTGTTGATTGGTTTACCAGCTTCGCTGTCTTTTTAATTTCGCTCGGATCGTCCGTCTTCAACAGAATCCCCTTCACGCCTTTTTCGAGAATCTGAAGCGCTGTTTTCGCCTCCTCGCTCGATTCCACGGCGGCGATAATGTTGTTGTTGTGTGCGATTAGGTTTTCGAGTGGAATGATCGTCCAGTCCGACGTCTTAACAATCACCGGCGTCCCGAGCGACAATTTAGCCGCATTTTCCTCGTCCGCCTTGCTCTTGATGTCGATCTCAACGACATCTTTTCCCGGCTTAAGATCGCCGTCGCCCGCGATGACCTTGATTTTGCCTAACTCTCTTGCTTTCTCGCTGAAGCCGTCGGGGAGAAAGACCGCATCCGCTCCGCTTTCGAGTGCTGTCGTCATCAGATTTTTATTCCAAGGCCTGATATCAACCCACAATGTTTTCATGTCGTTCTCCCCATAGTTAATTTCGTCTCAACGAGACACGAATGCGCCTATGCTGCTGCGTCAATCTCTATTTTGCTTTCTTCTTTCCGCTTCCCTTTTCCAGAATCTTCAACGCTTCGTTAACACTCGCATTCTGGTGTACGATGGCGCTTATCGCCGACACCATGTTCTCCACGTTCTTCGCCTGAAACACGTTTCTTCCGATCGATACGCCGGCGCCGCCCGCATCTATCGACCCTTTCACCATCTGCAAAACCTGCTTCACCGTTTCCATCTTCTCGCCGCCGGCTATCACGACCGGAATCGAGCAGCCTTCCGTAACCTCAACGAACGAATCCGGACTTCCGGTGTAGTTGACCTTAACTATATCCGCGCCGAGCTCGGAAGCGACCCGCGCCGCGTGCTTGACCACTTTCACATCGTATTCATTCTTAATCTTCGGGCCCCGGCAGTACATCATCGCCAGAAGCGGCATTCCCCAGTCCATGCAGGAAAGAGAAACACGCCCCAAGTCTCCGAGCATTTTCTCTTCAGTTTCCGCACCGAGATTCACATGCATCGATACCGCGTCGGCGCCCATCTTAATGCATCTCTCTACAGTGCTGACGAGAACCTTTTCATTGGGGTCCGGCCCAAGCGACGTGCTCGCCGACAGATGGAGAATCAGGCCGACGTCCTTCCCGTATCTCCTGTGGCCGTGCAGCGGCAGCCCAACGTGCCCCAGAACAGCGTTAGCGCCTCCGCTGGCAATACTGTCAACCGCTTTTCCCATGTCGATAAGACCCGGGATCGGGCCGACGGACACGCCGTGATCCATCGGAACCACCACAGTTCTTCTCGTGGCCCTGTCGAGAATTCTTTCCATTCTTACATTTTTTCCGATCATATACGTGCCTCCTTAAATAGATTCATGGATTTTGAATCGCCAATAAATAATTGAATGGGGGATTCAGTTGTGTGTTAGCGACTAAAGATGAACGCCTTCATAATACCAGAATAACCACAAAACGATTTTATGTAAAGAGGCGTAAAATATTATTTTTTGATCGTCTGTTTTGGGAATGAATGAATAACATTTCACACTTTCAAAGGTTAACATCCTGACTTAAAACCGACATGTCATCAGGTGGCGCGGGCACTTTGCGCTATCTTGATGAAGTCTTTCTATAGTTTCATGGAAATGTTTTATCAGTGGATATACTAAACGATTTCAAATCTGCCGAAGATAACCCGTGAAATCCCGATTCAGTCGCTGAATTTATTTTTCATTATTTCGCGAATGTCTTTCGTATCGAATCTTGAATCCGGCTTCGACGAACTTTCAGACTCTTCCGATGTTTGCATCCCAAAGGTTATATCCCTGTTTTTTTTCACTTTATTTACGATATCCACTTTGTCGCCGAACTTTTTTCTTACCTGCTTTTTAAAATCTTCTACATTGTATCCCTTTTCCCTGAATCTCTTTGCTTTCCCTGAGGCGTCTATCATCACACCTTCAACTATCTTTTCATCGCTGTCGTAATATTCGACTATTATTTGAGGTCTGTTTGCCATAAATCACCTTATCCGCAGATTTTTATATATTCTACAGCAATCGAGAAAAATGTGAATAAAATCAACATATTTTTGAGAAAACGCAAAATCGCCAAAACATCCTTGGCATGGTTTGTATATTTGTTAAAAGTAAGATAAAATCGGATTATAAAATACCTCAGGAGATGATGCCATGAAAGCGTTATCAATCATAGCTTTGATATCCAGTCTGGTAATGTATGTGCTGTCCATACTTGTAAAGCTGAATGTTTTTTCGTTATGGAACACGAGACCTGTGTCGCTGATCGGGATTGCGGGAGTAAATGCTTTGATCGCAATAGCTTTCGGAGTCCTGAGTTTGCATCGGAAATAGACCATCAATATCAATATAAATTGGTAAAGACTATTAATAAAACAATTCTTGACATGAAAGCACCATGACAATAGACTTGATTGCGTGTGCGACAGACACATTTTTATAATGTCTGTTATTTTTTGAATCAGTCAACGGGAGACAAACATGGACCCTAAAAAGCGGGCATTTGTTATCGCGATCATTTTTGCAGCTTTCGTGGTTATAGGTGTTGGAGAGACCGGCGTATGTCAAAGCGCCTCTTTTACAGCGCCGATCAACATAGTTTTCGATGACGGCCGCGTGATGTTTTATATGGGGTCAAAAGCCAGCATGTCCGAAGGGGACATGTACGATATCTATGACGGCAGCGAACCGATTGCTAAGATCGAATTGGTAAAAGTTGATGTGAAATATTCGATAGGAAGAATAATCAGCGCGAAAAGAGATTTAAGTGAAGGCAAACCTTATTCATTTGTAAAGACAAACAAAGGTGCGGAATCTTCCGAGAGCATTCAGAAATCTCCTACACGCGAAGAAAAGAAGGAAGAACAGAAAGCTTCGGCAGCCGAAGAAAAAATGCCGGATGTAAAAGAAAAGGCTAAAAAATCATCGCGATTGAAAAAAGTTGAAGATACCGGAGAGCCGGCTTCGGAAGAGAAAAAAAGTGAAAGTGCGACTCAGGAAAAAAAGGTAGCAAAACAGCCTGCAAAGGTTCAGGAGAAAAAAGATAAAAAGACGAAACTCGAGGAGAAACCCGAATACAAACCGGTGCCCACGAAAGAGGAACGAATGAAAATGTTCCCGGGGCCAACCGTTTCAAGCGGGATGTCCGCCACAGGTTTGTCCGGAATGTTTATCGTCACAACACCTCAGACAATGAGAAACAATCATGCTTTATTGTCGGTGAATTATAAGAATTTGAGCGGATCGGATACTGGTTCAATAGGCTCTTATATTTATTCCATCGACGCGGAAGATAAATCAACGGGATACAGCTTCTTGTACGGTGTCAGTAATAACGCCGAAGTATCGCTCTCTACTCGTGATTCAAAAACAAGTATGACGTTGGATTCTTCAACATGGATTTCGACGAAACAGAAACTCTCGACGATGGGGATTAAATATTATTTCGGGTCAAAGTTTTTGGATAAGAAAAACGGACCCAAGAAGAGCAACAACACCGACATCGCGGTTTTTGCCGCCTATGCTAAAGAACGCGTAAAAGATTGCGATTCGAACCTCGATGAAGGATGCACGAGCTTCAACAACAATCACAACAGATATCTGCTTTACGGCCTGACGCTGGGCGGCTCTCCGATGGATAAGGTGTATTTAACCGGTGAATACGGGAGAACCAGATATAAGGTTACAGGTTACGATTCGAAGACGGAGGATTTCTGGGGAATCGGCCTTAACTATCAAACAGATGAAAGAATGAAATTCTTTCTCGAGTATATGAAAGAAACTCGATACGATAAATATAAGAGCTTAGGGGTTGAATACAAATACACAGAAGACCTCTGTTTCAATGCGGCATATCAGATATACTCTCAAAAATATTCGACCATTTCGGATCTTGACTTAAAAGGCTATCGAATCGGAGCAAACTACCTGTTCTGATTCTGATTCAGCACCGACCGCATTGAATCGTCGTATTTGACCTTTTTGGCTTGGATTGCTACCGAATTATTAATCAACTTCAACTATTGCTAAGTTGCTGCAACGTATAATATTGTGATCGCGAATGCGAAGCTGCTCAGTCGCTGAACTTGTTCGCGTATTGAATTATTGCTCGCTCGACCAATTGTGAGTAAGACAACTCTGGGAAAGTATTCTTCTTCAACTTTATCAGCCTATCGATGCATTTCGGTGTAAGCGTGAAGTTCATCCGAACTTTACAGATTTTTTTCTCCGCCATTTATTTCGCTCCTTTTTTGATCGAAAGAATTCTTCGGACTTTAGTCCGGGGTAATTCATTTTTCTGTGGGGCGTATGCGCCGCCGTCGGCGACGGCGACGGCGCGCCCCCCGTTTTTACGTATCATTTACGTATATACAACATACTTTTCACATATTATTTACGTATAATTTACACACATTTTACGTACATATCACATACTAATTACGTATAGTTTACATACTTATTACGTACTATTTACGTACCGTTTTTAGCACTCTAACGGCAACTTATTACCGTTTGTCTTGTGTCGATCCATTAAAACCCACATTTAAATTCAAGCCATTCTATGATGTAGATTACTTTGATATTTTCTTACATGTTTTGCTTGCTGTCAAATAATAAACTTATGATTACTTTGTTATGAATACATGCTTACTGTGCATTAACACTTTGTTGCACAGAAATGCGCTATTTGCTATATGGCATAACATAAAGCAGCATAAAAATCCCCCACGAAGGGGGATTTTTGTTCAAATCGATTCTGCTGCTGATTAATAGATTTATTTCTTCTTCACGGCGGGCTTTTTCGTTGTCTTCTTTGCTGCGGGTTTGGCCTTGGGTGCCGGAGCCGGTTTAGCAGCTTCTTCCTCATCCTTATCGGGAGGGAATATCGTTTCATATTCACTTCTGGCCACTGTTCCCGCGTATGTCATTCCGCCGGTGAGATCGAGAGAACCGTCCAATTTAGGCTCCCAAGGCGTGCTTGATTCATCAGGGTGCTTAAAGTTGATTTTAGCACCACCTTTGATTCTTATTGTCCCACCGAGTTCCATCTTTTCAATCGTTCCCTGATCGATAAGAAAATCCATCGTTCCGTCCATCTTCCACTTCATTTTCAAATCGACATTCTTAATTGTCATATTGTCTGAGCCCATAGGGATTTCAGGGATCATGGACAGGAAATTATTGAGGAAATCCGCGTTGTAATCTCCGTCGGTGGTGAATTCGATGTGCGCCTTATTATTCTCGACGGATACGAGTTTATAATTGACAACCAGTTTCGGGAAAATCGGCATCGGATTATTATCGTCGCTGACTTTCTGTACCCATGTATCACCCACCGCCACCGGGTCTTTCGGGAAAATCGGCGGAATTAATCCCGTTATCATAGGGAGAATTGAGTCGAGACTTGTCAAATCCATCCCCATATTGTCCATGCCCGGAATCATATTCTTCATAGCGCCGCCCTCGCCGCCCGCGGCAAGGCCTAAGTTCCTTACCTGTATTCCGTCTATTCCGCCTTGCGGGCTGAGGTCGAGTTCAATTTCGGGCGCTTTGCCCGCAGATATGCCACCCAAATCCGGAAGCTGAAGCAAGCCGCCGAGGGTGATATTTTTCACCATGAGCTTTATCAAGAACTTCGTATCTTTATCGTTAGCGTCGATAGTGTCGAGGTATGTTTCAATATTGATTTTTGCCGCGAGGTTTTCGCCCGACAATTTTGAATTAGGTATGGGCAGTCCGTCGAGCGTAAAGTTCAATGTTCCCCCCAAATCATTGGAGAACTTCATTATCTTTCCTTTTTCACTTTTGATTGCAAGCGTATAACTGTCTTGTGAGAATGCAGTGAACGAAGAGACCAATAAAAAGACAATTGCAAAAAAAATGTTCACACATACCTTTTTCACCATTTTAAGGCTCCTTCTAAAAAGATAATATTTTGGTTGATTATACCTATGCCGGACTTCAAGTCAATCTGATATATATTTGTCTATTTCAAATCGTTTTATTACCATATAAATTGGTTTTATCGTGATTTGTCGAAACGATATGAAAATAAAAGCACAGATAAAGTCGTTGTTGTTTATCGCAATCCTGCTCGGATATATATTTCCTTCATTATCACGGGCGGATGAGTCATATAGATTTGTTGTCAGGAAAACCGGAGCTTCCCCGGCTTTTATCAAAACGATCGAAAATGATGCAACGAAATCGATGGCGTATTGCGCGGATTTCATAGGTTACAAGCCTTCAGGGCCATTCTATATCTATATCCCTTCCGATGTCTCTCAATATTTGAAGCTGACTGAGGATTCGGCGCCTGAATGGGCGGCAGGCGTTTATCTGCCTGAAAAAAGATCGATCATCCTTAGACCTTTGAGGGAGAATTCCGACCCGGTGGTGTTCTCCGGCATCATGAGGCATGAAATCGCTCATGCAGTTATTGAAACCATGCTCCGCGGACATCGCACATCCCTGCCCCGCTGGCTGAACGAAGGCCTCGCAATGTATATCTCGAACACGTGGGAGTCTCCCGAGTCGTGGAGCGCGAAGAAAGCGTATTTATACACGTCGCTCAAAAACAGGACAGCGTTGGATTTCAGCGATCTGGAGTACGATTTCCCGATCGGTAATCTCAGTGCGCAGCACGCATACATGCAAAGTTACGATCTCACCAGATTTATCATAGAGAGATACGGTAAAAAGAAGCTCAGGAATCTGCTGGAAGAACTATCGAGAGGAGTCGATCCGAATTCGGCGTGGCGCTCCGCCTATTCCAAACCTTTGAGCCAACTTATCGCTGAATGGGAGGCGGAAATCAGAAGGCCGGGAGCGCTTGTTTTTCTCACAAACTTCTTTGCCGCCTTCGACACGTACATCTGGACCATCATGGCTGTGCTGGTCATAATAGGCGCCTTCCGCGTAAGAAGTCACATCATAAGGAAAAGAAAATATAGAGACGAACCCGGTGAATATGATCCCGACAACGATTGGGATGATCTCGATGAGGAATGGGACCCCGATGTTTATGGCTACAGGCCGTGGCGGCCGGGAAAGAAGAATTAAATTTAGTCGTTATATAAATTCAAGTCGTAAATAATTACAATTTTCAGATAATACCGGCCGTGTTTGTCATCACGGCGTTTTTTGAAAGGATACGAAATGAAGATTACTGCCGAAGAAGCGATGGAATATCACATCGGGGGTAAGATTGCCTTAAAACCTACAAAGCGATTGAACGATAGCAGAACGCTGAGCCTTGCATACACGCCGGGCGTGGCCGAGGCATGCAAAGCGATAGTTGCCGATCAGTCAATTTTATACAGCCACACGGTTAAGAACAACCTCGTTGCAGTTGTCACGGACGGTACGGCGGTGCTGGGGCTCGGCGACATAGGGCCGCGCGCATCGATTCCCGTCATGGAAGGAAAGTGCGTGCTTTTCAAATCCTTCGGTGAAGTTGATGCGTGGCCCGTGACTTTTGAAAACGCCAGAAAGAATGGAAATTCCGGGCCGACGGATGTTGATAAGCTTGTCTCGCTCACTGCAAGCATTTCCAACCTGTACGGCGGAATTAATCTTGAAGACATCGCAGCGCCCGAATGTTTCGACGTCGAGGACCGCTTGCAGGAAATGCTCGACATCCCGGTATTTCACGATGACCAGTGGGGAACCGCGATCATCACCCTCGCGGGTGTGAAAAACTACTGCAAGATCACGTCCAAAGCCATCTCTGATTTGAACATAGTCGTTGTGGGCGCCGGCGCCGCAGGCATAAGGATTTCCGAAATGCTGCAGGCAGACGGCGCGAAAGACATACTCCTTATCGATTCGAAGGGAGTTTGCCATTCCGGAAGAACCGATCTGAACGCTTTTAAGAAGCGTTTTGCTTTCGATACACCAAAAAGGAACTTACAGGATGCCCTTGTGGACGCCGACCTTCTCATCATGGTTTCGATGCGGTTCAACAGGGACGGCTCCCGCACGCTGGAACCTTCGTGGATCAAGGAAATGAGGGATTACCCGGGGATATTTTCGATGGCGAACCCCGACCCGGAAATATATCCGGAAGAAGTTAAGGAAATGCTCGGAGACAAACCGTGCATAGTTTCCACCGGCCGCTCGGATTATCCAAACCAGATAAACAACGTGCTCGGCTTCCCGTTTATTTTCAGGGGCGCTCTCGATGTCAGGGCCACCGCAATTTCAATCGAAATGAAAGTTGCTGCCGCTGAAGGACTTGCGGCTCTCGCAAACGAAACGGTGCCAGATGCGGTTAAGGAAGCTTACGGCCAGAAAGAAATGAGCTTCGGTCCGCAATACATCATTCCGAAACCTTTCGACAGAAGGCTTCTCACCTACGTCGCAAAATCAGTGGGTGAAGCGGCTGTAAAACACGGCCAGTCCAGAGTTACCGACATTTCCAATTACAAGGACTATCTGTCCGCACTCGCTTTTACGCCCAAGGAATATTTCACCGCCGGCGTAAATGTCGAGAGAGTCGAATATTTTACCGACAACACGATCATAAAAGCCGGTGGTTCGTCTAAAGGAAATGATTTTTTCATTGTCAGCCCTTCTGTGGAACTCGCGGAGTTGAAGATCGGCGACCTTGCCGGGAAAGATGTGCTTCTCCACATAAACGACGGCCGCATTCAGAAGATATTAAGGCGGTAAGCAATAATAATTGTTCGACAGTGATTATCATGAAAGCAAAGGCAAAAAAGCAAAAACATGTATATCTGACGATAAGAAAATTCTGGTCACTGAAGCCCACGACCCGGATTAAGCCGGATACAAAGAAAGATGTTAATAAGAAAGCCTGCAGGGTGAAAGACAATAAAGAGGATGCCTGAGTTCCGGATTTTCTTGCAGACATAATCTGAATATTTTCTATCAAATAGCCGGCTCATCGCTCCCACGCTCCGCGTGGGAGCTCGTAATTACGGACGCTCCGCGTCCGCCGACGCAGAGCGTCGGAAGAGGCATTCCCACGCAGAGCGTGGGAACGATTTGAAATATCATTCTTAAATCAGCCAATTTTTTACCGGACAATAGTGATTGAGGAGTTCGGTGTAATCCTGCTTTTATTTAGTCTTCGGAGCTTCTTTTTCTTCGGTGGCTGTTTCTTCCGATTCGTGTTTCTGGAAAATAAGAATGTTATAGTGGACGATATTGGGAACATAAGAGTGCGGATAACCGTACGGCCTGAGCTTCTCACCGATGTTTTCCCAGATTTTTTCGCCTTTCAGCACAAAGCCCGCCTCCGCCGCGATCGAGGCGAAAAACGGCGTAAGAAATATATAGTGTCCGTTCTGATATAAATTCCTAGTGAAAACCGCCATGTATTTCTCGTCTTTCATCGAAGCGTAGCACTGATTTAAAATCCTTAGCATGAACTTGAAGAACGCGTCGAGCGGCGCTTTAGGCATTTCCGCCGCGAGCGACCATTCCGCGGTGTTAAGAGGATTCGGCGGGTCGAGTATTACGAAATCAACAGAATCTTTCGGAAGGCTGAAAATAAGATGCATGCAATCGCCTTCGACGAGCTTTTGCTTTGCAATATTGTATTTCTTGCAGATCCGGTAATACACATCCACCCATTTTGTGTTTATTTCAAAACCGATTCCTTTTCGACCGAGCAGGGATGCGGCGAGAAGACTTGTGCCCGTCCCCGCGAACGGGTCGAGTATTGTTTCATTCTGCTTCGTGAAGAATGAAATTATCTGTCCGAGAAGATGCGGACTTTTATAATCCGGATGCGCCCTTCTCAGCTCATGCCCGAATGATTTCGGAAATTTCGACGAAAAAACCGTTCTTGTGAACTGCAACCATTCGCTGCTGGAAAGCTCGTTCATCGTATTTCTTGTGTCTATCTCGAACGAGCGTTCCTTTAAGAACGGGAAATTGGTCACATAGTCGAATTCGGGCGGCTTTTCCTGATAGCGGAACATCTTGAGGATATTGAGAAGGTCCTGACACACTTCCGCATGCGTGCACGAAGCACACATGAAAATCGGGCTCCGGCAATGAAATTTAAGGGTGTCATCGCGTTCTTCGCCCATAACAACTCAGAATATCTGGTCTTTTTTGAAGCTGGTGGATTCGCCGAGGTAAAGGTCCTTTGAACTCAACATATTAAGTATCTTTCCCTTAACGTCCTTGTTCGGGTCAACAAGACAGTTCATCAACTCAACCACGGGCCGATCCGGCCTTCCCGGGTTCAGTTCCACAATTCGGCATCTGAAAATCGGATGCGGTGTTTTCTGGTGATATATGTCCACCATTTCGCTCACTTCGTACAGCATCAGAATTCTCTCGAAACACATAACAAGATCACGGTCGAACATAGGCTCGAGAATTGTGCCGTCCTCCGTAGTTTTGGCTTTCGAGTTTTCATAAAGCCATTCGAGGACTTTCGAGCGCGCGAATTTCTTTCGCCACGGCCGGTCGGTCGTCATCGAGTCGAACACGTCGAGCATTCCGAGAATGCGTGAGAAAAAGTGGAAGTTCTTCGACCCTTTCGGGTATCCCTTCCCGTCCAGTCTCTCGTGATGGTTCTCGATCACATTCTTGGCGAGCGGCCTGTTTGCAAAGAAAATGTGATACTGTATCAGGTTGATCGAGACTTCAACATGGCGTTTCAGAATGTTATGTTCTTCAGGGGTGATTATTCCGTCCTTAAACAGAATTTCAGGCATCCCGTCGTGCAGGTAGCCTAAATCATGCATAAAGGCGCCCAGAGCGCCGCTGAGTATTTCCTCGTCCGAAAAATAGAACAGCGTCTCTTTTCTCTTCCTGTGGTCAAATGCCGGAGTGTACTTGAGTTCAGAGCTTACAGCGCCCTTCTTTTTCAGATCGGCGTTGTATCTTGCGAGCGTAGCGAGAAAATAAAGTCCGCAGTTCGCCATGTGATTGTATAGATAGTTGCCTTCCACGCGGTTGTCGTTGAGGTTGATCAGAACCTTGTCGATGTTCAACGGTGAAAGCGGCCCCTCGAGCAGGTTGCGGCACGTCTTAAGGAAATTTTCGAGCTTCGCCGTGCTGATAATCGATTCCGAAAACTGCTTGATTATCTTAACTTCGGATGTGGAGCGGTTAGGATCGAGACTTGTCAGCGCTCCCTTTTTCAGGGCGCCCATGTTACGCGACATGCTTCTTATCCGGAGCATCTCGCGCTCGGGGTCCTTTTCGGACATTATGTCCGCGAGGCTGTTGGCGATTTCCTGTTTTATCCGAAGATACTTCTCAGTCTGAGTAATCTCGTCTTCGTCCCCACCGGTAAATATCTCCTGCTGTTCCTCTCCGATCTCCCTCACCCATACTTCCGCAAAGCCGAGCTCTTTCAGCTTTGACGCAACCCGCTCGGTGAGTTCCACGCCTGAATTCAGTCCCTTCACTCCGGAACCAAGTATGATCGGTCTTGCCAGCACAAGACGTTCACCGGAAGATATCTGATCCAAAGATAATTTCAGCATACCATTGTTCTCTTCTTATATTATCGGTAAATAATATAATAAATTTACAGATGTCGGGCTGTTTTTATTGAAAACGCAAAATATTCGTGTACGTTCGTTCACACTTTTTTATGGAATGAAAGTCAATAATTCAAATCTGTATTTTTTTTAATCACAATTTTTGTTCGATTGGCGTATTCATTTAATAATGCTAAAATTCACTCGTAAACATTATGGATGACAAATCGTCTGCATATAATGGCACCGCAAATAAATTATCGACACGTCTGATTAACAACACATTGTATAACATTCTCGGCGCGATCTGGGCGGTCTTGCTGTCGTTGTGCACTACCCCCTACATCGTTTATAAACTCGGGAACGATTCCTTCGGTATTTTTTCGGTTGTAATGGTGATAGCCGGATATTTCTCAATCCTTGATTTCGGCTTCGGCTCGGCGGTTATCAAATATTTATCCGAAAAGAAAGATGAAGAGGCTGACAATAAAACGTCGGGGAAAATAATCGGCACAGCATTCTCGTCGAATTTGTTTGCAGGTTTTATCGGAAGCGCGGCGATGTTTGTTTTTGCCGACAAATTAGCATTGTATTTTGTCCATTCCGAGAGCGGTTCAACAGGTCCGATACTTCAGGAAGCATCAAATGCCATTAGAATCTGCACGGTTATATTTTTTCTCAATATGGCATCCGCTGTTTTCCTTTCCATACTTCAGGCGAAACAGCGTTTTGACCTGCTTAACATCCTTATGACCGTTAACAAGACAGCCCTGACTTTAGGAATGGTCATTGTTCTGGCTTCGGGCGGCAACCTGTATCATGTCATGTATTCTTATTTGGCAATTACTCTTTTTTCTTTGCTTTATTACTTTTTTTCATGCCGTAAAATACTGCCGATCGGCATTTCATTCAGGCCGCAATTCGACAGGCATTCTTTCAGGCGTCTTTTTTCTTTCGGTTTGTTTACAACGATAGGTAAAGTGGCGTCTCTGCTTGTGCGCCAACTGGATCGCTTGATTCTAGGGGCGATGATGCCGATCAAGTGGGTGAGTTTTTACTCCGTCCCCTCCTCAATCTCATTGTGGATCGTTCAGGCTACGACAAAAATATCGCCTGTAATATTTCCAGCCGCCAGTGAAATAAGAGCATCGGATTCCCCGGATAAACTGCAAACGCTTTTTACGAAATCAATGAAGTATTGCTTCATTTTATCTCTGCCGTTATGTGTATTGATGGCGGCTATCCCTGATAAGGTTCTGCTTTACTGGTTAGGGCCGGTGATCGGACCTGAGTTTGCTTCCAAAAGCTCTCTGTCGCTTACATTTCTGGCTGTCGGAGCCCTTTTTGAATCATTAACAGCCGTTCCCGCCATGATAATTCTAGGTATCGGCAGGCCGGATATTCAGGCAATTTTTGCCATCACTTCAGGCGTTGCAAACGCTGCTCTTCTGATGTTCCTTGTGCCGAGATTCGGAATCAACGGCGCATCATTATCATATATGATAACCACTACTTTATTCGGTTTTATTTGTATCTTGTATGTAATAAAGAAATTAAGGTTCAATATGATGGTTATGCTATGGAAAAGTATTATTCCTGCATCATTTGCAGGGATGGTTTATACCTTGATTCTTCTTCTTTGCAAGCCTCTCGTTACAAGTAGAATTCTGCTCATACTTTTTGCTGTACTTGGAGGGTTGGTTTTTTTGTTATTCTTAATCATGTTCAAAGCTATCGGCAAAGAAGAATATGGAATTGCGTTATCATATTTGAACAGATTGAAAAGCAATAAAAAACACTGATATTTTTTTACATATCATATTTTTTTAGCTGAAATAAATCTCATGCTTCCACTAATTGTTTCTTTTAGCCCTTCGTCGTACCATTTTGTCAGCATGGAATTGAATAATTGTGGGAGTATTATTGAAGATAATTTATTTATCCCAAATTTTTTAGATGTAAGCAACCTGCCCAATTCATGCCCCATAATATCACTCGTAAAAAAGTCCATCATGCTCTCCCATTTGATTAAAACTCGCGAGGAGATAAAACAAAAGCTTTTTTCAATTCTAAGTCCGCATCTCTCCGTTATCTCTTTCCATTCGTCCAATGTCCTATAATGATAATGTTCCAGCCTGCGATCCAGTTCTTCAATCTCTTTATTACTTTTCCCTGATAGATTCGCTTTAAAATGCTCACTCGGCACTGTAAATATAAATATGCCTCCCGGCTTTAATACTCTACTAATTTCACTCACAACTTTTTCATCTTCCTGAATGTGCTCCAATACGCAGTTGCTGAATGCGGATAAGAAAAAGGCATCCGGATAAGGCAGCTTTCGTGCATCGGCGACAACCGCTTCTTCATATATTCCGCAAATAGATGCTTTTGCAACAGTATCGGGAGAAGCGTCGCATCCGTAAATACCTCCCTTATCATTGCGAAAAACAACTGAAGAAAAAGTGCCGTCCCCACATCCAACATCTAGAATCGGACGTTCTAAATTCTGTTCGGACAGGAGTTTTGCTTCTATTGCACGCCATAGGGCGTGTTGAGGTACATTGGGATATATGGTTAGTAGTTCATGTAGAAAATTTCTATCCTTCATTATCGTTAAACAAATTCAATCAAAGCACTCGATATTGCACACATTAATTGCATTTTATCATGGCAACTATCCATTTTCACCATGTTTTATATTAAAATTATCAGATAAATATTTGTTTTTTTGTAAAACCATTAAGTTTTTTCTGGTTTGAGGTTTTTATGGATTTATCAAGTGAATATTTCGAATACTATAATAAAAAATATGGACCCGACCATTTGGATGTGGAGGAAAGCTCTAATTCATTCGAAAAAATTTCGCGGATAATTCCTCAGAATATTGAAGGTTCAAAAGTGCTCGATATCGGCTGCGGCGCCGGAAGCATATCATCTCCATTGATTCAGAAAGGTGTTATTGTCTATGGAATGGATATTATGCATGAGGCGGCAAAAAGAGCGCTGAATAAAGGCATTCATGTTTCGCTCGGTGACGCGCATTTTCTACCTTTTAAGGATGATTCTTTCGATGGAATTATATGTTTGGATGTGATCGAACATCTATTTAATCCGTATGCTTTCATGAAGGAAGTTAAAAGGGTTATGAAGGATGACGGATATTTTATTCTTGAAGTGCCAAATCACTTTAATATCATTCAACGCATTAACACGCTTAAAGGTCACGGCATCATTCATCACACGCACAGGCATTTTGAAAAGCTGACAGATGTATGGGTATATCCTCACATCCGCTTCCCGACAATAAATGAAATCTATAAATTTGTATCCGACACGGGCTTCGAAATTGATAAGTGTATATGCGTTCAACTCAAACCGTGGGATTTTAGCAAATATAATTTTGTTTTTCAGAAGTATAGAGTTCGTGAAATGGCGGCGTACAAATGGCCGTCACTTTTTGCTAATTCGCTAAAATTAAGGCTGAGACTGAAATAATCATTAGATTATGCGTATAGCGCTTTTCGAAAATCTTCCGACCGGCGGTGCAAAGCGCGCTTTGCACGACTTCGCGGCCGGGCTTTATCGCTTCGGCCATACAATGGATTTGTTTACGCTTTCGACCGCGGCACACGACTATCTACCTATCGATGAGTTCGTATCGAATAAGAATATCTATGATTTTATTCCCGGCAAACACAGATATTTTTACATTGAAAATGCGTTTATAAAGATGCGTGATCTCGATCTCTTGGACACGCTCTGCCGTCAAATCGCCACGGATATGAATTCAGGCGATTACGATCTTGCCTTCGTTCATCATTGTCTTATCGCGAGGTCCCCGCTTGTCCTTCCGTATCTGAATATGCCGAGTGTTTATTACTGTCAGGAGCCGTCCCGCAGGCACTATGAGCCGCAACTTCCGGATGAGCAATGGTCGGACAGAGGTCTTAAGCTCGCAGTTAAAACGGCGGCTTGGAACATGTATTACAACAAGCAGAAACGATTTGAGGAGTCTGCTGCCCGGAAAGCCGATTTGCTGCTGGTCAACTCGCTTTATTCACAGAGCGCAATCAAAAAAGCCTATGGAATCGAGGGGCGTGTAAGCCTGCTTTCGGTTGATGTTGAAAAATTTAAGCCTCTCGGATTTCAGAGAGAAAAACTTATTCTTACGGTGGGCAGGCTCGATCCGAAAAAAGGACATTTGTTTCTAATCGAGTCACTCTCAAAAGTAAAAAATATCAATCAATATCGCTTTATGATTATCTCCGATTCCGGAAATAAAAGTGTTAAAAAACATCTTGTTGAACTCGCCCGCAACAAGGGCGTAACGCTCGAAATCAGAGTCGGCATCGACGAAGCACAACTTGTCGAATGCTATAATCGCGCATGCCTGTTTGTGTATGCTCCGGCGCTTGAGCCGTTCGGGTTGGTTCCGCTTGAAGCAGCCGCCTGCGGGTTGCCTTCCGTCGGAGTTGCTGAAGGAGGAGTGAAGGAAACGATAACCGACGGAGAAACCGGCTTGCTCACAAGACGCGACACCGACGAATTCGCTGCCGCCGTTACAAAACTCCTCGACTCTCCCGATCTTCGCGATAGACTTGGCAGACAGGCGCTTGATAACACTATAAAAAAATGGAACCCCGACGTTTCTCTCGAAAACCTCATTTCAAACTTCAAGCTCACTATTGAAATTCACAGAGAGAAAAACTGAAGCGGCATTCGATTTTAAGAACAGCTAAGAATATCTGATCTAAGATAAAATTGCGTCCGCAAGCTCGGCAAAACCGAATCCACCCGGTTTCGATGTTATCCACGCCGGTTTTGCTTCCAGAATATCCACATATTTCATTACGTTCGCAACGCCTACCGCGTTCGGCACCTCCGCGAACATCGGCGCGTCGTTCGGCGAGTCCCCGGCGAAAACAACCTGTTGCTTAATGTCGTCATAATCTGAGTCGAACAGGTTCTTGAACATAAGTTTCGCCATTTTGACTTTGTCGTAATCGCCGTACCACGCATTTATGTGAATTGAGCTGATTTTCGCCACGAATGGAAGAGGCTCGACTCCTCTCTGCCGCTCCCCCTCCTCCACTATCATCCGGTACACTTCCTGCGTCTTCTCCAAGTCCAGTTTGTAAGGGACATCCTCCGCGAAATCCACCGCCACATCGGTTTCCCTGTAAAACTGATCGTTCGATATGTGGATTTTCTCTTTGTCGCTCTTACTGTTGTATTTCTCGCATACAGTCAATCCGATATTGATCAATTTATTAAGATTGCTTTTTCTGTTCGCGCTCTCTCCGCTTTCATATTCCTTTTGAAATGCAGCGGTGTAATACCTGTGGATTATTCTGTTTTCTTCCTTACTGTAATAGAAATAAAATGCTCCGTTTTCCCCTATGACACAATCTACCGGCCACATGCGCGCTATGTGGTCACACCACCCCGCGGGCCGCCCTGTAACAGGGATGACTTTGATTCCCGATTCCTGAAGCTTTTCGAGCGCGCCGTACGCGACTGCGGGCAGTTTACCTTCCAATGTCAGCGTGTCGTCTATATCCATAAGGACGTATTTGATCTGTTTCCTTTGATCTTCTTTGAAATGTTTGAGTTCCTGCATGATGTTTTCCTTTGTTTACGATTTGGCGATTAAAAACAGATTGGACTTCCAGTGTGAATTTATGTTCGTAATCAGATAATAAACAGATCGCGCCGTCCGCTTCAGCCCGGTAACATTCTCACCGCCGAGGTTCAGCCACTTTTTTTCAACGACCGAAAAGCCGGCTTTTGCAACGAGATACTCCAGATCAGCCATCGTGTATTCGCGATTGTGCAACTTGTAAGCTTGTACGTTAATCAGCGTTTCCATAGGGGTATATATGTTTTTTCCGGACGCGAACCTTAATCTGTTTGCAAGTGTGGCGACATTGGGAGTGGAAAGAAACAGAAGGCCGCCCGGTTTCAGCACCCTCTTTATTTCCGATATGCACTGCATGGGTGACCCGATCAGATGCTCGATTGTTTCGTTCATCGTGACGAAATCGAATGTCGAATCACTGAATGGAAACGGCTGGTTAACGATATCGGCGGATACGACTTTGATTTCATTTTCGATGAAAATGTTACGGTCCTCGCCGGCGCCGGCTGCGGGAAACCGCTTGTGAGGATACAAGTCGAGCCCGACCGTATCATAGCCGGACATCTGCATTATGCGGGTGAAAATGCCGGGAGACGCACCGACATCGAGCACGGCGCCGCTTTTTATCCGCCGTGTGATTTGTTCAAGAAGAAAGATATAACGGTTCTTCATTTCCTCGAAATACGCATGGTTTGCAGTGCCTGCGAGGTCCGCGGAAACGCTTTCCATTATATGTTTCACATCATTTTTCATACTTGTGGGCGCTTACCTGCCGAAATTCGTGTGCAGAGATATGCAATGCTCGCCGAAACATCCCGCTTTGGACAGCTCCTCGCCATATTTTATCGACTTATCGAATATTTCGGCGACGTCGTCTCTGAAAATATTCCCGCAGATCAAATCTCTCCTGTGAAAACATGGATATGCTGTACCGTCCGAATCAATCACGATCGCATCGGAGCCCATCAGGCACGAGTTCGGCCGCATCGACTTCTCATGGTAATAATCGTATATCAGTTCAAGGTATTTCTCATAGCCGAAATCCACCGCCCACGTCCGAAGATCGGTGTAAAGTTTCGACCAATCGAAAGATTTGATTCCGCTCATGTTCAGGGTTCTGTATTCATAGTGCTTCGACGGGATGTACGCGGGCTGGAAAACAAGTCCCGCATTCAGCGCTTTCGACAGGTCAAACACATCGTTGATATGTGAAATGTTGTTCTTTGTGAGCACGTAAATTATCGAAAGATATGTTCTCTTGAATTGCGATACGACGGCTATCGTTTTTCGGTCCAGTATATCCATGTCGTTCAATGAGAGAACGAATACGTCGAGCCCCGCTTTTTCCAGTCTTTTGACGCGGCTCGAATCGAGGGATCGGCCGTTTGACAGAAGAAATACGTTCATGCTCAAGTCTTTGGAATACGAAACGATTTGTTCGAGGTCTTCTCTCAGAAGCGGCTCGCCGCCGGTCAGATATATATTATGGATGTTCAGCAGTTTAAATTGTTTTATCAGACTGGTGATTGATTTCAAATCAAGTCTGTCGGGTGTCCTTATCTCAGGCTCCACGTTGTAAAAACAGTATTTACACTCAGCGCGCTTGTCGCATTTGGTGGTAAGTATCAGAAAAATGTTCTGCGGATATTTCATAAGTTATCGACTTATCTCAACGCATTCATTTATCAAAGTATGAAAGAACTTTAATTACCGCTTTAGCAACCGCTGCCGCGGTCTGTTCCGAATAACATGGCGCTGTCGGCAGCACTATTGTGAGTTTTGAAATCTCTTCGGCCGCCGGGCAGAGTCCTTTTTCATATTTCGCCGTCTTGTCCCGATGCGGACAACCGAACGGGCATCCCAAGCTGTACGCTTCGCGCTTCCTGAAGAAAGGCACGTTGTAAATCGGCTCCGGATACACCCACCACGCGGGCACATTTTCCGCCGACAACGCATCGATGATCTTTCCCATCTTACTGCCGAATTTTCCGTCGAGCACTATCGGGAAAAGATGATATGAAGATATCACGCCTTGAGGCTCTTCGATAAACCTGACCGGCAATCCGCTGAGTTTATCTCTGTAAATGCCGGCCATCTTCCTTCTGTGTGAATTGAATTTATCCAGCTTTTTCAACTGGGCGATTCCCACGGCGGCCGACAGCGCCGGCATTCGGTAGTTGTAACCAAGTGTGATATATTCGTACTTCTTTCTCATTCCAATGTGTCTGACTATCCTTGCCTTTTCGGCCAGCTTACCGTCGTCGGTTAATACTATACCGCCCTCTCCCGTCGCCATGTTTTTCGATTCCTGAAAGCTGAAACATGACATTGCGCCGAATGTCCCGACCTTCTTTCCGTGATACAGTGCGCCATGTGACTGACAGGCATCCTCTACCACGGCGATTTTGTGCTTTCGGGCAATCTTTTTGATCGCATTCATGTCGGCCGGCATCCCGAACAAATGAACCGGAATAACTGCCTTCGTTCTATCGGTTATCACTTTTTCAAACGCCTTCGGACCCATGTTTAGTGTTTTCGGGTCTATGTCCGCAAAAACAGGAACCGCATTCTGCTGAAGAACGGCTGAGGCGGTCGCAATGAATGTATATGGCGGCACGATCACTTCATCACCGGGGCCGATGCCCAGTGCGGAAAGAGCAACGTGGAGCGCCGCCGTGCCGGAATTCACCGCGATCCCGTATTTCGAGCCGTTGTATTTTGCGAAACTGTTTTCAAACTTCTCCACAACGTCGTTCGTGAGCGCGTTCAGATGCCCGGAATTCAGAACTTTCATGACCTCCTTTTTCTCTTCATCGCCGATCATGACTTTTTGTTCGGGGAGCTTTGGAAGAACGGGTTTACCGCCTAAAAACGCGGGTTTTCCGCTCGATTTGCCAATAGATGATTTCATACTTAGTCCTCTCTAAAAGACATGACAAATTTTAACTTCCCGATAAGGAGAAAAGCAACAAGAATCAATAATGCGAAAGCGTTCCGTCCATCCTTGTGCGCTTCACGGCATACGAGAAGAAAAGGTAGCCGATCGCCGCGAAAAGGACACAAAGGACAAACAAAATCAGCATATCCGGCATCAACTCGCGCATCGAGTAGCCCCGGATACATGCGTTCCTCATAAGGCGCAAGGCATACGTTATCGGAATGAAAGCTGATATTTTTTGTAGAATAGAAGGAAGTACCTCGATCGGGAAAAACACGCCTCCAAGCAACGAGGCAGCGAATCCGAGCAACATATTTATCGGATCCCCTCTCTTGAAAATAAGTATGAATCCCGCCGATATCATTCCGAGTCCGTTGAAAGCGATAACGGACATCACAACTATGACAGGAATAGCCGGATAATTGACGTTTGTATAACTCGCGTTCAGGAAAATAATGCCGAAAATGAAGAAAATGCTGGCGTTGATCGTGCTGTAGAAAAACTTCCAAAGAAGTCGCGAGAAAAGAATCAACGAAATAGATGTCGGAGTCGAAATAATGAACTCAAGCGTACCGAGCATCTGTTCATTTCTGATAGTGGCTGTGAAAGCCGACAGGCCCGTGTTGATGTAGCCTGTGAAAGCCAAGCCGATCAAAACGAAAGAGAAATAGTCGCCGTGATACGAAGCGAGAACAGGTGTCGTGCCGCCTGTGAATATCTTTGATATGAAATAGAAAATGCTTGATAGCGTCAATATCGTCAGAATCTCAAGAATGAAGTTAAATTTATAGCTGAACTCTTCGAGGAATTCCCTCCTCATCAGAACGTAAATTTTCCATGCCGTCTGTTTCATGTCTTCCGTCTATTTGCTAAATGACATCGCTATCCTTCAATAATGCTCGCACCTTTTCATTGCCCGGATATACGCCGAAATACTCGAGTTTCCCGTTGCGAAGAACGGCCGTTTTACCGCCGAGCGCGGAGGCCTCGTCCAGATTGTGCGTGGCGAATATTACTGTTTTTTCTCCGAGCTTCATCATATCGTTTTTGATATAGTCGATCGTTTCCATCTGAAGCAGCGGATCGATCCCCTTGTTAGGCTCGTCCATGATTAGTATTTCAGGATCGTGAATCAGGCAACGCGCAATTGAAAGCCGTTGTTTCATTCCCGACGAATATGTTCTAAACGGGGCGTCCGATGCAGATGTCAGTTCGAGCAGGCCTAATATATTGTCGACTTTTTTCATCAGGTCTTTTTTCGGTATGTTGTATAAAGTCCCGAACAAAATCAGATTCTCGCGGCCGGAGAGGCGCCAGTAAAAGCTTCGTTCGTCTCCGGTAATGATTCCGATTTTCCTTTTGACGAGCGGCGTATCATTAACAACGTTGTGCCCACCGACGATTGCGGTTCCCGAACTCGGCAGAATAAGAGTGGACAGGATTTTCAAGAGCGTCGATTTTCCGGCTCCGTTCCGGCCGATCAGAGTGCATATTTCGCCTTTATT
>CAYPEK010000026.1:30083-44351 GCA_964409645.1 uncultured bacterium
GTTCCGTAGAATTTGCCGAACATCTGATGCCCGTCGGTCTTGATAACAGCCAGATTCAGTTTGTTGGCTTTCTCGAAAAACGGCTTGAAGGTAATGTTTACTTCATCCGTGTTTTTCGTTTTCAAAGTCCATTCTTTTTTAAAGTCGTTCCGATCGTAAATAAAGCTGACATCGTCACTGATTTTATAGAGTTTGCCATTCAGGCATAAACCGTTTTCGGTCGAGCCGGTTCCATCCGTCCACATGCCGCCGAGGTTGAGTCCGATCAAGTTCTTTCCGTCAGTGTGAGAGCACGACGCCCAATTCCATTTTGTGCTGTACGGCCACACGCCGCGCCCGTAGTCGAGGCAGGCGAATGTATTCAAATCGTCCATGACGTACTTCTTATCGCCGATCGACACATAACCTGTCGCGGGCATGGTATTCTGCTTCGACGTGAACTGGAATTTCGCGTCGCTCCAAGGCACAACCACGTTCAGCGTCTCATGCCCGGCCGGTTTAGATATATCGATCCTCGCTTCGAGCTTCTTGCCGTGGAAATTCGGAACATCGACTTCCATTCTTATCCCGTTCTTTTTCTGCACGAACTTCAAATCCATCTTCTTTGTGGCGGCGCATACATCCTGCGCAACCTCGGGTCCCATGTCCACGCCGGCGCCGAACGGTGTCGGAATATTAAATTCCTTGAACTCGTTCGTTTCAAAATCAATGAAATATACGGCCAAAAGCCCCATGTAATCGATGTTGGCGATAGTGGCCGAAAACATGAATTTGTCGTTGGTGAACGCCCAATAGTTCCACTTCTTCTTTCTCGGCCAGTTGCCTTTCACATTGCAGATATGAATCGGATGCCTCGACCAGCCGACGGCAGCGCGGTTCAGCATGCCGTTGGGTTCGCAAAGATTAACTGTTTCAACAATCTCTTTTTCCTTTTTTACCGTCATCTTTTCCGCCTTCCGATGGTCTATTCGCAATGACTAAAATCAAAATTCTCAGAACTTAACAATCGGATTACCGACAATGAATTCGAGATCGAGCAACGAAGCCTGTTTTTTTGAATACGGCGAATTCAGGTTCTTTGTTGCCGCTCTGGATATTTCAACATCGTTGAATTCGATTGCTTTTTTATATAATTCAACGGCTTTATCCCTCATTCCTGCGAGGTCGTAGCCTCTGGCGAGCCACAAAAGCGATTCGGCTTTCATGCGGTTGTCCTTATAATTTGTGTCCGCATTCCTTTTAAGATGGATGATCGCATCTTCATATTTGTCATGTTTCATCAAGAAGAAGCCCGCCATGCGGTCGAAGATAGGCTCTTCCGGCGCGAGTTCCGCGGCGCGGCGCAGATGATATACCGCGCGTCCGTGGTCAAATCTGTCGAGATACTCGGTCCACGCTTCGAGATAGTGTTCTACGGCTTCCTTTTCCTTATCGTTCAGGTGATTACTTCCGGGAATATCCTTCGCCGCTTTCACATCACCGCTGCCGGAGAACATGGCGCTGATCTTGAAGCCGACAAACGCGTCGCCGTGGCATACGGGGAACAAACCGTTGGAAACGAATAGAGTGTCGTCGTCGGGGTCCACCACAACCGACATCGCATTATTCATCGCCGCGACTATATCGCCGACGAGGCTCTTCCTCTTCTCGCGCGGATCGGTGACATCCGACATTATTGCTGCGGCATCATCAAGCGTGAGGTGACCGTACTTGCTTTTAATAACTTCCTCAATTCTCATGTATCTCGCGGTGCTGTGTCTCGCCCAAGCAGTCGGAGACACCTGAATCTGCTTCATATTGTCTGTAAGATGGTGGTTCGTCCGGATTAGAACGTTGTTTTCAGTTTTTATTAACTCGTTTCTGTGCGAAGTAAAACCGTAAACGCAGGCATCCTTGTTCTTTGTGTCGGCAATGAGCAGCGAAAGCCCGCCGATGCGTTTGTCTCTTTCCATGATTTTAATTGCTTCATCGAGATTGTGCGCGCCTTCGAGTATCTCCTGAATTATCGTGAAAAGCGGCCGACCGCCGATCGCTACGTCCTTGATGAAATTGGTGAACGGCATCACGCATATTCCGGAAGCATTCATTGCAAAACCGCCGACCGGGATTCCGAGTGCGCCGATCCACAAAAACGGCTGCGAGCCCGTCGGCCTGAACACCTTCACGCACTGAAAAGCATCCCATAGATTTCTGCCGTAAAAATCGAAATTGCGCGCGAGGATTTGCTTGCCAGATTCTGTTGCCGGTCCATTTGCGTAAAAAGCCGAGCAGCCCGGCATCGCCATCGGCGCCATCGATTTTCCGGCGAGAAAATGAAGGATGTCCGGAAAAAGGATAATCTTCTCGCCTTCGACATTCTTAACGCCGAGAGCGTCCGTAAAACCTTTAATATGTCCCAATAAGGATTCGCCGATCCGTTTTTTGTTTGCTTTATGGAAAATATAGTACAGGAGATTAGCTATGCGCGGCGGAAGAACTCTGGAGATATTCGAAACCGGGCTGTGCGCGACGGCCTTTTCGATAAAATCACCGTAATATTTTATTACATATTCGTCCACAATTCCTTTTACCAGTTCGCCGTGCATTCGCCCCATCTCTTCGTGGGTGCCCTGCAATTCCATATAAAGCATTCCCTTTTCAACTCTGAGAGATGCCGCGCCGCAATTTCTTGGTAAAGGAAGTGATTCCGCTATTTTCGCTGCATTCGACATTCGTTGCTTCTCCTTATATTTTTCTAATATATTTCTAATTCAATATAAAAACATGCACATATCATACCAGTAAATAAAATTTTTATGCAAGCTGGGATAATTCCGGCCGATTCAATGACTATTTCATCAATCTTTTTGGCCAACCGTGCTATTTGCCCTGTCCTAATTCCTTTACGAGAGCCAAGTCGGTTTCTATGATTTTATCCACCGAATCAGGATAAATAAGACTCATTCCGGCTTCATAACCGCCTTCTTCGAACATTGTTTGCGATGTCATGTATGCAAGATGATCGTTTGTTAAACCGAGAACAGCCACTTTTGCGGGTGCGAGTTCAGACCTTATTTTCATGCCCAGCTCGGCTGTAGGCTCACCGGGAAAAGTCACCACATAAGAATCCCCAAGTTTTAGAGCTTGAGCGTAAGTTTTTGTCTCTCCGTTTTTAACTCTCTTCATCGTTTTGAACATAGGCTGCAAGAACGATTCGAGACCGGCGCGTTCACGAAGCCATGCTATCTTTTTATCTTTTTTTTGCTTCGGTAAATCCGACTTCTGAATCGCTTCAATCTTTGCGGGGATCGCATTTCTGAACTCCGCCGAAATCTTCTGCTTTCTGACCGGAAGGGTCAACTCGACAGCCTTCCCACCGACAGGAAAATCCGATGTGAATTTCACTTCCGAGAAATGTGATGCAACCGCCGAAGCCATTTGCATCCCGTAGTCGTTAACTTTATCCCATCCCTCGCCTTTTGCCCCGGCCGGAGTTATGTCGCCTTCCGCGCCCTGCAGAAACAGAAAAACGCCGCCGTTCATTTTTTTATCCAATGTCGCCGTAAAAACACCCGGCCAGTCCGCACTAATCATTAGTGCCTGAGCGGGTGCGAGAATTGCATGAGAGGCAAAATTAAGTAACCCGGCGATCAGCTTGCCATCCTTATTCCGCGCAAGAAGCAGAAAGCCTCTGGAATCCACCGGATATTCATCGCTGTGCCTGTTATGAGTTAATCCCGTCAGATCGATGTATGCGGTGCCGACTTCCGCCGGCGCCATTTTCTTCTGAGCTTCGTCGATCGCATTAAAAATTCCCTGCTCGATCTTTTTCTTCATGTTCATATCTACAATTTTCGGATACTTCCCGTATTCCTCGTAAAATCCTTCCGGGCCTGTATGCGTGTGAATGGAGGTGATCGTAACGTTACCGGAAGGAATGGACAGTTTACTTTCGATCTCCTGCTTGATTTCGCTCGAAAGGTAACCGTTCATCATAATAAGGTCGGTCTCCACCAGAGCTACGGTGTTCTGCCCGTCACTTATCACAATCGCGCGAGCATACAGCGGGTCGTGTGCGGACTCAGCCTGACCCGCCATGTAATATCCGCCTAAATAACAAGGCAGATCGGGAGTGATATCCATTTTCGCGGATCCGACTTTCAATTCCGCGTTGGAACGCACCGAGATGCAGGAAACAATCGCAATCAGAACAGCAAATAATAGTTTAAAGCCTTTCATTACGCGGCCCCCTTTTTACACATCCCGTCCTTAAAATAATGCGCAATCAAAATCTTTCGTTAATAATATAAATCCTGAACGAAACATCAATTATTTATAAATCGCACACGAATTCTCGGATTCCCATACCATAACCTTAACTACTTTCACTCTCTCATTATTCAATTTCAGGCTCAGTTCGTCATAAAGATAACGCGCAATGTTTTCGGTGCTCGGATTTATGGAATCGAACGGAGAGACTTCATTCAAATATTTGTGGTCGAGCTTGTCTATCGTTTCTTCCATCATCTTCTTGAGAACTTTGAAATCCACCACCATGCCAAGTTTGTCCAACTCCTCGGCCCCGACAAACACCCTGACCTTCCAGTTGTGCCCGTGGAGATCCTCGCAGCGGCCCTTGTATTCTCTAAGCCGGTGCGCTCCGGAAAATGTCGTCTCTTTGTATATTTCGTACATATTCTCTCCCAAAACCGTTCGTTATCCTTAGCGTATTTTGGACACTCTCAAGTCAACAATAGCGTTTTTAATAACTTCTACCGCCTCGGCGGGATCATCCGTGATGTGGAAAAGGTTTAAATCTTCAGGTGAAATGTATTCATATTTAAGCATCGTGTCTTTCAACCACTTCACAAAGCCCCCCCAATATTCCTTTCCCATCAGCACCACCGGGAACTTGTGTATCTTGTGCGTCTGAATAAGAGTCATCGCTTCCATGAATTCATCCATCGTGCCGTATCCGCCGGGCATGATAATCAAACCGTGGGCATACTTCATGAACATGACCTTGCGCACGAAGAAGTAATTAAAACTGACGAGAGTTTTAATGTACTGATTCGGGGCCTGCTCGAACGGGAGAAGGATGTTCAACCCGATGGATTTTCCTCCTGCTTCGGTGGCGCCACGATTGGCGGCTTCCATTATTCCCGGCCCGCCGCCCGTTATAATTCCGTACCCGTCCCTCGCGAGCAGTTTCGCCGTTTTCACGGTCATCTTATAATACTTGTCGCTCTTCCTAGTTCTTGCCGATCCGAAAATGGTTACGACCGGACCTAATTTCGCCAAGTGATCAAATCCTTCAACAAATTCCGCCATTATGCGAAATATCCGCCACGGCTCGTCCTGAATCGGGTCATCTACTGGTGTCACTAGTTTAATTCCTCCATTATTTTATCTATTTGCTTCCCAAAAAAAATGGGCTATTTCCGGAATTATCAGCTTGTCCATCGCCAGTTTCACGGCGCCGGTCGAGCCGGGAACGGAAAAGACCGGCAATCCGTTCATCAAGCCGGCTGTTGCGCGGCTCATCATCGCCGCCGGACCTATCTCAAGATAACTAAGATACCTGAACAACTCGCCGAATCCGGGAAGGTCCTTGTCGAGGATGTTTTGCACCACATCAAACGTGTTGTCCCGCTTTGAAATCCCCGTTCCACCGTTGATAATCACAGCTTGAGTGCTATCTGGCAACTCGTTCAGGAGCTTTTCAAGCACGTCGGGATCATCCGGAACAATTTTATATCCGGCGACAGCATTTCCCGACGACATAAGCCTTTCCTTTATCAGTTGTCCGCTTGTGTCGTTTTCTTCCGTTCTCGTATCGCTTACGGTGACGACGAAAACATTGATCTGAGCTTTTGCGGATTTATGATGTTCTTCGTGTCCCATATTTCACCTTAGAAAATTCACGGCAACGGCAACCCAACAGTTTCGTTGTCCGGCAAGGGCTCGCCTTTCTTATACGCTTCCGTCGCGGCTTTAACACTTTCCTCGGTCTTGCCGATCCCGTTCATCAGATTCTTATATTTTTCTTCGTTCTTGTCCAACCAATACGGCCGGTTTTCCATAAACCACACTTTCTTGTATTCCTTCCATATCGCATCCAAATCTTTTCGCATCTTATTAAGCGAAGCATCGATCTTCCCTAATACCGCCAAAACCTCCTCCCGGTCCGCGTCCTGATTCTCGAAAGCCTTCTTATACAGCGCGGCATATCGGAAATAGTCCAGCCTGCGCTCACCGAGATTTTTCATTCTATGCGCGGAGAAAAGAAGAAAGTCGATATTATCAATGTTTACCGTTGCGGATTTTTTCGCTTCCGCGAAATATTTTATGGCGTTGTCGGAGTATTCAATCAGATACTTGGCATCGACTCTTGCCATCTTTTCAGACGATCTGGTGGTGACCGGCGGCCAAGACCAAAAATGCTTATCTCCCAAATCATAGAAGTCCATGACCGACGCCGACTTTTCGATCTGAAGAATTCCCTTCACCAGCATGTCGTCTTTTGCTCCATAGAATATCCGGGCAAAGCTTGCATCGAAACGATCCTGATTCTGATTCAGCGGATTCCAGCTCGCGTCCGCTCCCCACGATAACGGATACCAGTTGTATCCGAAAAGATTCTCACCGTCATCGTCCCATGTTGTGTTGAGGACGCCCATTGCGTTGTATTTTTCACCGTCTCTCGCGAAATTCATTATGTTAATCCGCGCATTCTTTGTGTTAGGGAACATCCGATTCCAGCAGTTCACTCCGGGGCAAACAATGAAATCGTGTTTTGTTCTTGATATCGGTATCAACATGTCGTCGAAGCTGTCTTTTGCATCGTACGCCCACGGCAGGAAAATCAAATCCATAGGCAGCATATCGAGAATTCCGGGATGCTTAAGCGCAATGTCCGCCCACATCATTACTCTTTTACCTTGTCCGGCGAGAAGCTCATGAACTCTTTTGATGTGATACGCATAAACCCATTCGATTCCATGCTCCTGAACCATTTTCTTGGACTTTCCTTCTCCAAGCCCGTTAGTTTCGTCGCATGAGATGTTGAACAACGTCGAAGAAAACGTCGGTGCGATTTCGGAATACATGTCGGACAGCAACTGATAAGATTCTTCTTTCGCGGGAGTAAGAACCCACGGTGTAATGACATTTTCGGAAAGCGGTAAATACTTTCTTATTTTGAGAATATGGGCAAAGTGACCGAACGACTGAAGCCCGCCCACCAACTCGATATGGTATTTCTTCGCGTAAGCATCCAGCTCGCGAATCTGATCCGCTGTGAGAGAGCCGCCTTTCGGCCCGATCAGCGGGTGCTTTTTATATTCAAAAACATGTTCGATGTAGAAATTGAACTTGTTGATCTTGAGTTCGCTTAACCGTCTCAAACTCTGCTTGATTGTATCCATTGTCGGCACCGGGCCGCGGGAGATGTCGTCGGTTATGCCTCTGAAATGGAAAGACGGCCAGTCTTTAATTTGAACTTTTTTCAGCACGCCTTTGTTTGTGCGTTCGCTTCTTATGATCTGCCTAAGGCTCTGAACCGCATAGAACGTTCCGTCGTTGTCGGCTCCCGATAGTACAATTCCATCACCGCCTATGCTCAAGGCATATCCTTCCGCTTCCGTTACGTCGCTCTTATCGATCCCCTGTTTTTTTGCCGCCGACTCTACAATCGGGTCAGTGGACAAGCCGACAACAATGAAATTGCTTCCGGCCGGCTTGTTTTTTACAGTCAGATTGAGGCCTAGTTGAATTTTAATTTCTTCGCGAAGTTGATTAATTGCAAAGATATCGTTTTCCCGCTTCGGATTGCCGGGTACAATGATCGTTTTCTTGTCGATCTTAAAATTCCCGTTTAGCCATGTTACTTCCTTTGGATACGGGATCACGTGCAATACGTTCGATCCGGGATTGGGATTCACGCTTGCGGCATGAGCCACCGACATCGACAGCGCCATTCCAATGAATGCGAATATGATGCGTTTCATCATGTTTATCCTCCTAACTTCAGATAACCATTCTAACATTTGATTCATTTGAGGACAAATTCTTAGTAATTAATAAAGAAAATGAAAGATCATTTAGTGCAAAAAACATTTTCGTTTAATATAATAGCGTCGTTGTGAGCACACATGGGGAGGACTTGATATGACAGCAACGAAAACCAAAAAATTATTTTTCACAGTGTTATTCTGCGTTTTTTCGATGTATTTGTCGTCGGTCGCATATTCGGACGGAACCACGGATTGCAAAAACGTTCAAACGGACAAAGGCAAGGTGACCGGAACGGCGGATGATAAAAATAAGGTTTGCACTTATTTAGGCATCCCTTATGCCGCGCCGCCTGTCGGAAAACTGAGATTCGCGCGCCCGCTCGAGCACGACCCGTGGTATGAAGCACTCGCCGCGGATGATCCTAAGGCTGAATGTGTGCAATTCCCTATGAGCCTGATGCCATCGAAGAAAGTCACAGGCTCCGAAGACTGCCTGTATCTCAACGTGTGGAGTCCTTCCGGAGCTGCGCCTAAATCAAAACCGGTTATGGTGTTCATACACGGCGGCGGATATGTATATGGCTCCAAGAACTGGCCGCTTTATAACGGAGTGAAACTCTCATCCAAGGGCGATGTCATAGTTGTAACCATCAATTATCGCTTGGGAGCTCTCGGTTTTCTCGTCCACCCCGCACTGAGGGACAAAGAGGGATATGTCGGCAATTACGCAATGCACGATCAGATTGCTGCTCTGAAATGGGTAAAAAAGAACATTATTAATTTCGGCGGCGATCCAGAAAATATCACGGTTTTCGGCGAATCAGCGGGCGGAATCAGCGTTGGGATGCTTCTTGCTTCTTCCATGACAAAGGATTTATTCCAGAAGGCCATTATCGAATCCGGGCCTATTTCATTGTTTTATGATACTGAGGAACATCTTGCCAAGCAGGGAGAATCGATTGCGAAGATTCTCGGATGCGACGACCCCGCCACTGCGGCCGAATGCCTCAGAGCAGTGCCGGCGGAACGTTTTTTGCAGGATATACCGGTAAATGTTAATCCGGTTTCCGACTATGAATCCGGTTTGAAATTCATGTTTGAGCCGTCGGTTGACGGCAAGTTTCTAAAAGACGCTCCGGAAAAGTTATTCGCGAGCGGTGATTTTCTTACATATGTCCCGGTGATAATTGGCACGAACGCCGATGAAGCTTCATATTTCACCATCAACGCGAAAATCGATAGTCCCGAAGATTTAGCCGCTACGTTCAAACAGAACGCTGAAGCAGCCAGCAAGTTTCTTGGAATCAATATTGATCCGGTCGAATTTGCAAGCAAATATCCGGCGAGCGATTATAAGAATACAAAGGCAATCTATAACGCCATTGTCAGAGATGTAGCATTTACGTGTCCGTCCCGATATGTCGCGAAGCTGATTTCAAAGTATCAGCCAAACACATACGTTTATTTGTTCGCGAAAGCTCCTCAGGAATCGGGAATGCTTGGAGACTGGGGCGCTTTTCACGGTGTTGAACTCGCTTTTGTTTACGGCAATTTCGAGTTCATGGGAATCAAATTCGCCAGCAAAGCCAATACCGCGGTGTCCGATAAGGTCATTGCATACTGGTCGAATTTCACACGGTTGGGAAGTCCCGATGCAAAGGGACTTCCGGAATGGCGCGCTTTTAATGCTGCCGAAAACAACTACCTTCTGATAAACAAAGAAATATCAGAGCAGAAGAATTTTCAAAAAGAACCGTGCGATCTGTTCGATACCTATCTCGAGAATTCGACAAGATAGCCGTACGGTCACGGAACAACAACGAAACGCGCTTCATCCGACCTTCCGCCTACTTCGGGGAAGTACATAAGCTCGGCGGTACACGGCATCGCATAAATCTCTCCGGGAGTTTCAGCCCGGATCGGGGTTCTCATCGAATATAAGTTGCCCCACATGTATGTATTGAACATGACGACTTTTTCGTCCCTGATTTCACGGTTGGCCCAATAGCCGTACCAGTTATCTTTCAACTTGTCCTTGTCAACTTCAAAACCTGAAGGCAGATAGTCAGCGATCATCACATAGTCATAGGCCGATCGAGGCACAATTTTAACCTGCGACCAGATGATGTCGCCGCTTCTCAATTTTGTTCCGGCGTGCACTTTCTTCGTTCCCTCTTCATCCCATGAATAATATCTTTCCACTTTAATTCCGTTGTCCAACGCCTTTATTCGGTCAATGCCTTCGAAGTAGTTCAATGATGCGTAGTAATAAAGGTTGCCCTTTCCCATCTTATTTATGACGATATGATTCTTGCCCGCCTTCAAATTCTCAGCCTCGACAATCACGCCTGCGCCGGAGCCGGAATTAGCGTCCATGTGGCCGGCTTTCATTTTATCGCCGTTAATGGTGACATCGTAATCGTAATCGGGTTTGAGCTCTTCAAATTTCTCCATGTATTTAGTGAGTCCCATAACGGCAAGCGCGGTGTCTTTTGTCGAGTACCAGTGATCGCCATGCCGCGTCGTGTTCAGATACATCACCGCTTTTGGGATGAGAACATTCGCCGAATCCCCTTCGATAAGAGCTATGAGCGCGAATGCAGTTGTCTCGACGGGATTGTCCGTCCATGAATATTTGAATGTTTTCGAATCCCAGTGTGCCGACGTCTTGGATTCGATAACATTTTTGGATAATTCTTTAGCCAGAGCGCTCGAACACTCTTTTTCTTCGAGTTTCGCACATGCAATCATTAACGCGGCTTTGCCGTAGTCGCTTAACTTATTCTTTTTGCTGAAAAGGTTCTTCACCTGCTTGGCGTCGGCGGCCTTTGCTTCCGACAGCGCAAACAGCATGTAGGCCTTGGTGTTGAAGTCCTCGACTTTGAGAACCTGCTTTTTGAGCGATTCGACTCCACGAGTGTACATGTCATCCGAAACCTGATAATCGGCATGCATCGCTTTCGTGAGTCCGAATATGACATACGCGGTCATGTACGGGTTGGTTTCGTCGGTTTTCCACCATCCCCAGCCGCCGTCTTCATGCTGCATATCAGCGAGCCTGTTCAATCCGTCGGCAACCATCTTCGGAAGTTCCTTGAGCTTACCTTCGGGAGCGCGCCCCGCGCGTTGCAGCGCTTCCGTCACAACAACATCCGGAAGAAAACGGCTCATCGTCTGCTCGACACAACCGTACGGATAGTCGGCGAGATATTCGAATATGTCGAACATGCCCGACGTCAGCGAAGAAGATAAATTCACTTTCAGTTTTTGTGTGCCTTTGATGTAATTGGCGGGAAGAACCAGATCGAATTCCTTTTTCTCCGCTACCATCCCCGCCTGCGTGTCGCCACCCGTGGAACCATGCGGCAGTACAGGGATAGTCAACTGCATCGCATCGGAATCCTCATCCGTGAGAGCTTTCACGGTAATCCATGCGTTCTGCGGACCCTCGACAACCGCGTTCCACTCTACCCGCTTGTCGCCGCCGGCCGGTATGGTCAGAACTTTTTCGTTCGATTCCGAAAGTTTGACGCCTTTTGCGTTCAGCACCGCGGTAACTTCTTTATCGGTCGTTAGGTAGTTATGTATCACGGCTGTGACCGTGGTTTTGTCGTTCTGAGTGAAGAATCTCGGAGTTTCGAGACGTATAATCACGTTCTTTTTCGATATAACTTTATATGTCGTTTCGCCGACGCTCGTGTCCTTCGTGACGCCTCTCGATGTGAGTCGCCATGTTGTGAGAGTATCCGGCATCGTGAAAGTTACGTCGGCGACTCCCTTGGAACCGGTTTTTACGTGAGCCTGCCAGTATGCGGTATCCGGGAAATCGCTTCTGATTACAGGCTCCACCAATTCCGCTCTTGCTGATTTCATTTTCATGCCGCCCCCCATATCAGCACGCTCCATGATAGCCATAGGGGCAGCAACTTCATCCATGGACTTTTGAATCGCATCGTCGCCGTATGTATAGAACCAGAAAGAAGCGTTGGTAGAGACATTATTTCCTCTCAAACCGTAGAAAAACTCGCGGATGTCCTGAGTCGTCTCGGGCTTAACCGCATATATCGACTCATCGACAACACCGAGTGAAATTTCAGTGTCCTTCGGCGCGCCGTTTTCGTCCTTCGAGATCACCTTTACATGCGCTGTATCTCCCGGTTTGTAGATTTCCTTGTCTGACTCGATCGTGACATTCAGGAATTTGTCTTCCGGCGGTGCGATCAGCGGCATACTCTGCTGCTGCATCTGGTCGTTTTTGATAGCCGATATCGCTATGTCCACATTGGGCTGATACGCGCGGGTTATCTCGAAAGAATAAAAACCCGATCCGTTTTTTAGTTTCACAACCTTTGAATCGAGTATCTTATCACTTTCGATTGTCAAAAGAACGGGAATATCTCCAAGTTTCGAATTTATGAGAAGTTTCGCTTTGTCACCGATTTTGTAAGTGTTCTTGTCGAGAAGCAGTTCTATGCCTTCGCCGGAATAATAGCTATAGTAATCGTTACCTTTAACAACATATACATAAGCCTTTTCAGAAACCGGGTTGCCGCGGCCGTCTTTTCCGGTGATATATATTTCGAAATATCCTTCTTCGTCGGGAGTAAATGCTGTTTTCGCCGTGCCTTCCGATGAAGTTTCGATGGTTGTCGAATAAACTTTGGTCTCTTTTCGGTTGTAATCGATGTCCCAAGTTATCTTGTTTACAACCATGTTGAAAACGCTTGATATCGGATTGCCGTAAATATCCTTCGCTGTTGTTGAAATCCAAACCTTTTCTCCCGGCGCCGCCACATATTTATCTGTCTGCGCAAACAGCCGGATTCCGCTTTTATACACATTGACCGAGCCGGTCGTACTCACTTCCCGCCTGCTCTTGTCCGCCACCCGCGCGACCACCACGTACGTCGTGTCGTTTTCCGCATTTGTGTCGTCAAATGTTATCGTGCAGACGCCCTTATCGTCCGTTGTTGCTTCTCCTGAAAAAATCACGTCGCCGTTGTAACTATAATGATTGTAGCTTCGCGACTTGTAGTACCACGAATACGGGCCGGATTCCCACCAATACCAATAAAGCGAACGTCGAGAGATCGTATATGTCACCTTTGCGTCTTTGACGGGTTCGCCGAAGTAATACTTTGCATTTACCGTGAATTTCAACTTGTCCCCACGAACATATACATCCTTTTCGGGCGTCAGTGAAATTTCATATTCGGGCTTTCTGTATTCCTCGACCGAAAAATCGGAATAATAATCCGCATTATTGAATTTAGTGATTATATTGTACGTTCCGAGAGCCGGTTCGTCCTTCAATGTATATTCGGTGGAATACGTTCCGTATTCAGACAAATCAGCGGTTAGTTTCGCTTCCTCATTTCCACGAGGGTCTCTGATTATTACGGTTACATTCTTTTCCGCCGGTAACGTGTAATCAGAATTCAATTTTGACCTTAAGACGCCCTTGATTTTAACTTTCTGTCCGGGTCTGTAAACAGGTCTGTCCGTGTAAACGTATGCTTTGTCGCTGCTGTATCCGTAAGAATAAAAATAAGCGTTTATCGCGGCGGGGCTGCCTTTCCATTCCACAACAATCGGAAACTGGCCCTGAAAATCGCCTTTGATTTCCGCTATTCCATTTTCGTCGGTTACCGTCTCCGTCCACTTTTTATCCTTTAAGATCGAAACATTTGCACCCGCGACAGCAATCCCTGAGTTTTTTTCCGCAACGAAGATCAGAGTTTTTACAGTATCGCTTTTCGAAATCGCGGCGATCGAGGACACCATGAACATCCTCGTCCGTATCATATCGCCGGCCTTCGCCTGCATTATGAATGTTCCCACCCCGGGATTATCGACATCGAATTCCTTTCGGAACCATTCGCTATCATTATTTTCTTTTTCGACTTTAACTTTAAAGGAATCAACTTTGTCCAGTTTCTTCAACTTCAAATCGCTGAGATCGCCGATGTATCTGTTATCCTCAGTCGAAGCGGCCATCAATTCCTTAAAATCGATTTTGAAAAGCGTTACTTCAACAGTGTCTGTTGACAAGCTTCTTCCATTCAAGCCGGCCGAAATCTTTTCGCCGGGAGAAAATGTACTTTTCAGATAGATGCTCATCCACCCTTCATCACTTCCGGCTAATAAACCGCCGGAAACAGTGGCGAGACCGAATACCAAGCCTGTAATGAAATACAATAGAATTTTTTTCATAATTCCCTCCATATTTCCTGTTGACACCTAATAGGAACGCCATGTTCCACGGCATCTCTGT
>CAYPEK010000027.1:0-42897 GCA_964409645.1 uncultured bacterium
TCATTCGACAATGTCTTTAACGATGGCGCGGAGGATTTTTGTGGTCTTGCCGCGCTCATCGAGCATTTTCGACATCAGATGCAACGAGGTTTGAGGCGGCTTGGCGGTGCTCTTTCTCGTCAGCGCGAGCGCTTTTTTGTTGCACTTGTGCACGCAAACGCCGCAGCCGATACACTTTTCTTCATTCACAACTATTTTCTCATCGGCTATCGTTATCGCCTCCACCGGGCACGCTTTCACGCATGTCCGGCAGAGCACGCAGCCCGTGCCCTCGATGGGCGTGGAGCAGAAATTCGAACGCACGGATGACGCGGGCTTGTTGAGCGCGACCACTCCCTGCAACGATAGGCAGCAGCACTTGCAACAGTTGCAGATGATCTGGATGGGAGGCATTGTGTTCGTCGTGGTGGGCACAAGCCCGGCGTCGGCCGCCCGTTCAAATGCCTGCATCGCCTCGCGTTCGCCGACCCGCCGCGCAAGCCCGCGCGACACGAGGTAGTCGCCGCTCGTTCCGAACATCATGCACACGTCGAGCGGCGCATCGCACTTCCGCGCGGATTTCCTGCACGCGCATTCCGTCAGCGCCACGCCGCCGGACGCCTTGATTATTTTTCCGACTTCCTCGTAGCTGAATATCGTCTGCGTGGCGTCGATGGTTTTCCTTATCGGCAGCACTCGCACGCCGCTTGTTGAATAGCCGTAGTTTTCCTCTCCGAGCGGCCCCTTGATCGCTTCATGCCACAGACGGCCCACTTCGCGCAGCTCCCCGCGCCCCTCGCCTGTCTTCATGAACTGCATCTCGAAGAATCCCGGCACCGCCGGCATCAGCATGTAGCGTTTCACGCCGAGCGCGTCCACCTCGATGATGAGGTTCCGCGACGCCAGCCCCGCGAGCAGCCGGGCGGCCTCCGCTTTCTTCATGCCAGCCTTGCGCGCGATTCTGTCCGCCGTGAACATGAGCGGCGGCATCGGAACGTGCGCCGCCACCCGCGCCTCTTGTTCGCTGAACAGCAACTCAAGCACGCGCATCGTCTCGTCCGTCTCGGGCAGCCCGATCGGAAACAGGTCGAGCTTCCGTCTAAATTCACGGTGATAATTCATCAGGGGGCCCCTTTCGTTCCCATCAATTCATGTTCTATTGTATATATTTCATGACCATTTTAACACTACCAAATCCTGATGGCGGGTTTGGATTAAATGTATTTTTATTCAGGGTTTCCCTCCGGAACTATTTAAAATATGCAGCGAGCTTGAAAAAGTGTTACGAATGCTTAAGATGTGCTACTACAGGGCAAGAAATTCTCAGGAAGAGGGCAACGATTATGAAAAGACAATCTCTACGAATGCGCTCTGGCTGTTTTACCTTGAAATTTGTCTTTACTGCAATCATTGCTGTAGTGATCGCCGCGGTTCTGGGCTGCGCGAAGCCGGCGGTGTGTCAGGAAGTGACGGCGGAACAGTACAAAGCACTCGAGGAGCGTGTGCGGCTGCTTGAAGAGGCGCTGAAGAAAGCAGGGATTCAGATTCCCGAGGCTGCGGCACAACCGGGCGAACAACCAGAGCAGACAACAACCGCCGCATCGACAGGGTCGGCGGAGTTTTACCATACTCCGGCGGAGAAACGCCGCGCCGGCCGTAAAACACGCGTTGGCAAACAACTCGAATTCAACGGCCTCCTTGAAGCCGAAACGTGGACGCAGGCGGACAAGGCGACAGACGGATGGAAGGAAACAAACTCGCACCTGTGGCTGCGCACGGGCCAGTTCGGCCTGCACGCAACGATCGGCGATGTCGCTGAAGGAAATTTCGTGCTGCTCTACGAAGAAGAAACCGGAGACCCGCTCTACGTGGACGAAGGCAGCCTCAAATGGAAAGACGACAACTTTGATATAACAGTCGGCAAGTTCTACCCGCCGTTCGGCACATACAACACGCATTTCATCAGCTACCCGCTGACTCTCGAATTAGGCGAGATACAGCGGAGCGCTGTTATGTTCCATTATGCTCCGTCGGAAATTTTCGACATGTCCGCCTCGATAGCCGACGGCGAGGTCGAGATGAACACGACGCGCGGTGCGAAGATTAACGATTTCTGCCTGCGGTTGGACACCAACCCGAAAGTCAGCGGCGTTGATTCGCTTACATTCGGCGCGCAGTACTTCTCGGATATCGCAGACACGGATGCCGATATACTCGGAACCGCGTCGCTCCCGTCGAAATACGTTCTGCTGAAACGCGTCGGCGGTCTCGGTCTCGATTTCGGACTGACGGACGGTAAATGGAATCTCGAAATGGAATACATCGGCGCAATGTCCGGCTTCGATCCGGCGAACCTCGATACGAACGGCGACGCTGCCGGCGACAAGCCGAGCGCGTGGAATATTGAACTCGCCTACACCCACAGCGAAAGGATCGAGACCGCGCTCAAGCTCGAAGGAAGCAGCGAATTCGCGGGCTTCCCTAGAACACAATTCGGTATTGATAACAGTTGGAAAGTCGGCGAGGGAGTTACGTTTTCGGTGGAGTTCCTGCACGGGAAATACGGCAACGGATTCGCGCCCGCCGCCGGGACCTCTTTGTTGCGCACACGCAATTCGTTGAAAACTCAGTTTGCAATCGAATTCTAAAGGAGGCATTAAGATGCACATACCAGACGGATATCTCGGCCCGCAGACGTACGTGACGATGTACGGCGTGATGACGCCTTTCTGGATTGCGGCGGCACGGAAGGTGCGCAAGACGCTGAAGGCGCGGCAGGCGCCGCTTCTTGCACTCGGCGCGGTGTTCTCGTTCGTGATAATGATGTTCAACGTGCCCGCACCGGGCGGCTCGACCGGCCACGCGGTCGGCGGCGCGCTGATCGCGATCGTGCTCGGTCCGTGGGCGGCGATGCTGTCGATCTCCGCCGCGCTCGTGGTGCAGGCGTTGCTTTTCGGCGACGGAGGAATCACCGCGATCGGAGCAAACTGTTTCAATATGGCGGTCGTCATGCCGTTTACGGCGTTCGCGATATATAGACTCTTATCTGGCGGCGACGCGGCGAACGATAAAAGGCGCGCCTTAGCAGCCGGACTTGCGGGTTATGTCTCTCTCAACCTCGCGGCACTTGCAACCGCCGTCGAGTTCGGAATCCAGCCGGCCATCGCGCACACGGCAAACGGCACTCCGCTTTACGCGCCCTACCCGCTCGGCGTGGCAGTCCCCGCGATGATGATCGAACACGCGTTGATTTTCGGATTCATAGAGGCAGCGGTGACGGGGCTTGTAGTAGGCTGGCTCGCGAAAGCGGAGCCATCGCTTCTTGGGATACGGAGAGCGGCAGAAACAACTCCAGCGCCCGTCCGGGCGAAATCACCGGCCCGCGCGCTGTGGTACGGACTCGGCGCGCTCGTAATTCTGTCGCCGATCGGCCTCATCGCTTCCGGCACTGCATGGGGCGAATGGGCAGCCGACGAGATAGGAGATACTCTCGGATTCATCCCCGCCGGACTCGAAAAAATCGGCGGCCTTTGGAACGCTGTTTTTCCCGATTACACAATCCCCGGTCTTTCGGGGACGGCAGGCGCGATTGCGGCATACATAATATCCGCCGCCATAGGTGTCGCCGTGACCGGGGCGGCGATTTTCGCGCTTTCAAAGCTGCTTGTGGGAAGAAACACTAACACGGCATCCGAATAGGCCGGATAAAACTGAATGTCGCAAAATCAAAGAAACTTAGAATATATCGACACATGGCCGGAACAGTCCGGCGGCAGTCGGAGAGAAAAGTTCACCGACAGGTCCGTCCGCGCGATCGCAAACCTTACGAAGCAAATTATTTTCTCGCAGGAATACGCGGGTGCGGAGGGGCTTCTTCAGCGGCTGGACCCCGCCGTTAAAGCGGTAACGATTGTTGCGCTGGTGGTCGCCGTCAGCTTGTGCAGGCGAGCGGAGGAACTTGCGGCGCTCTATGCGGCAACACTCATTCTCGCTTTGCTGTCGCGAATTCCCGCGGGATTTTTTATCAAGCGCGTCTGGTTTTTCATTCCGCTTTTTTCGGCGGCAATCGCGATCCCCGCCCTATTTATCGTTCCCGGCACGCCGCTTGTCCACGTGGCTAAAGTCGCATCGCATGACATCGTAATTACCAGACAGGGCGCGGAATCGGCGCTGATTTTTATCCTACGCGTCGCCGCGTCGGTCTCGTTCGTCGTTCTTCTCACGCTCACGACAAAATGGAACGCCCTTCTGCGGGCGCTCGCGACGCTGCGGGTTCCGCACATGTTTGTCTTCATCGTCGCCGTCAGCTACCGCTACCTCTTTTACATGCTGAACTTCATCGAGGAGCTTTATGCCGGCCGCCGCAGCAGAACGCTTATTCCCACCGGAGCGTCGGGCGGTCGCAAATGGGTTGCGGGCAGGATCGGAACGACGATGTCGCGCACGATGCGGATGAGCGAAGAGGTTTACGAGGCGATGGCGTCGCGCGGGTTCACGGGCGACACGAAATTCACGGGCGTCGCGAGACCCGGCTTGCCGGATTTACTCTGGTCGCTGGCGGTGTCGGGCGCGTTTGCGGCAATCTATTTTACAGGCGGTTTCAGATGAATCTTTACGAAGTAGATCACATATCATATTCATACTCGGGCCGTTTCCCGGCGGTTAAGGATGTGTCATTCACAATAGGCAAAGGCGACAAGGTGGCGTTCCTCGGACCTAACGGCTGCGGCAAATCCACTCTGATGCGCCTGATGGACGGCCTTATATTCCCGGACTCCGGCTCGGTGAGGTTCCTCGGGCGCGAGTTGTCGGATGACAACCTGCGCGGCGAGGCGAACCGTTTCTTCAGGAGCAAGGTGGGGCTGCTCTTCCAGAACCCCGATGCACAGCTTTTTTCTCCAACCGTGTGGGACGACGTGATTTTCGGACCGGAGCAGCTCGGACTACCGCGGGAGGAAATCGGACGGCGCGGCGAGGCTGCGTTTGAAACATTGCGAATCAGCCATCTTCGCGACCGCGCTCCGCACGAATTGAGTATCGGCGAGAAAAAACGCGCCGCAATCGCCTGCATCGTCGCACTCGACCCGGACGTGATTCTGCTCGACGAGCCGACTGCCGGACTCGACCCGCGAAGCTGCCGCGACGTGATGGATTTCGTCATCGACTCCTCCGAAAAAGGAAAAACCGTTGTTTCCGCAACACACGATCTGCATTTTGTATCCGAGCTCGCCGACCGTGCCTATGTGTTCGGCGAAGACAAGCGGATCGTCGCGGAAGGTAGTGCCGCGGAAATCCTCGGCAACGAAGAAAAGCTCCGCGAGTGGAACCTCGCTCACACGCATCGTCACCGCCACAAGGACGGCTGGCACGCTCACGAGCACTCGCATCACCTCCACACCGGTCATCATGAATAGTAGTGAGGATCGAGTAGCGGGTAGCGAGGAAAAACATAATACAAAAATTAATCCGGAATATGGCTTAAGACAAAAGCAATCATAAAAATTACAAATTAAGATTATTTCCTCTGTGCCTCTGCGTTTAATTCTTTTCAACGCTACGCCAACAGCCTAACCCCACGGATTGAACGGCATTTCACTGGAGTGATATAATAATGCCGTTGGTAACTAAGGCGGAGGCGTCGAAAATGAAGATAGTCGTTGTGGGCAGCTTCGTGATGGATTTCATATTCGAGACACCGAGGAGACCTCTGAAAGGCGAGAGCATAATCGGGAAGGCGTTCAGCATGGCGCCGGGCGGAAAAGGCGCGAATCAGGCAATGCAGGCCGCCCTACTCGGCGCGGAAGTCTATATGGTGGGCCGCATCGGCGACGACATTTTCGGCGACCAGATACTTACGAGCCTCACCGGAGCGGGCGTGAACTGCGACTATGTGAAGCGCGACCACGCGGGCACCGGCTGCTCCGGGATCATTCTCGACGAAACCGGCGACAACAGCATCGTGATGGTGCCGCGCTCGAATATGGAGTGCCGCCCGGAAGACATCGACACGGCCGAGGAGATAATCAAAGACGCGGGAATGCTGCTGCTTCAGCTCGAGATCCCGATGCGGGTGAACGAACGCACGGTGAAGATCGCCCGCAAGCACGGAGTACCGGTGGTGATGGACCCGGCGCCCGCATGCGCACTCGAAGACTTCTACTACAAGAACGTTTCGATAATGAAACCGAATGAGACGGAAGCGCAGATCCTGAGCGGGATAGACGTCACCGACGTATCGAGCGCGGAGGAGGCGGCGAGAGAGATTGCCGCGCGCGGCGTCCAGACGGTCATCATCACACTCGGCGGCAACGGCGTGCTGTTGCTCAAAGACAACAAAGTCGAGCATTTCCCCGTCACGAAAGTTGATGTTGTGGACACCACGGCGGCCGGCGATTCGTTCACAGGCAGCCTCGCGGTATTCATCTCGGAAGGCAAACCGATACAGGAGGCGATCCGGCTGGCCAACTACGTCGCCGCCCTGAGCACGACACGCCTCGGCGCGCAGCCCTCGCTGCCCAACCGCGAAGCATTCGAAAAGTTTTACGAGAAAAATAAATAATCGCCGAATCACATTTCAGCGAATCGATTCTATCTCAACTTCCGGCCTCGGCGAATGGACTTCCTGAGTCGATTCGGGAGTGCCGGTCTTAAGCGTTATCGGAAAGAATCCTTCGGAATACTTCGCCAGTTCGTTCGACTCGAAATCGGCGTAGCGGTTCGTCACCTCAAGCCCGTAAACCGGGTCCTTGTATCTCCACCTCTCAATGTTAATGCCGTTGCGTTCGAAGTAAAGTTTCTCCGCCGGTTCACCCCACGTCATCAGCACTTCGTCGCGCGACATGCCCACCGCGAGCCGCCCGCGCGCCATGTACCACGATGCCTGCCAGCTCATTTCCGGATACAGTTTCTTTATCATCTCCGTGCGCCGGTCGCCGGTTATTTTCGAGCGATCGAGCAGTTTGTTGTTCAGGTCCGACAGGCTCGACAGCCGCCTGCCCGCGAATACCTCCGGCCTGCACATTTTAAACACTTTGACTCGATACAAGCCTTTTTTCTTACGCGGCACTTTTATCGTCCTGACGCGCATGTCGTAATTCTCGCCGTTTATCGGGCAGTGTTTGTAAGAACCGATCCGCACGGGCACTTTCTCGTTCATGTAAACTTTAACCGGGTAGATGTACTTGTAATAGTAATCGAGTTTTTTGTATTGATAGTCGCGGACAACCAAGAGCACTCCTGCCGCCACCACGCACAAAATCACAATGACCTTGTACAGTACCTCGACCGCGTGATGCTTCTTTTCTTCGAGAGACGGTTGCGCGAGACATCCGCAACGAGGACAACTCACCCGATCGGCGGGCATCGTATGATAACACCTAGGACACGGCCGCAATATTCCCGACATGCTCACAAACCCCACATCAGCCTATTATATTTGTTTCACGTCCCGACTTCTATTTCCGCGCTCACTTATTTGTTGACGGTGAATACTCCCGATGTTACTCTTAAATTGACGGGGGAAACGGAGTCCGGCCATGATTACGCTGATGTATATATGCAACAAGTGCGAAGGAGACACGGCGGCGCGCACGTTCGAGGTCGAGTATGTTGACACACATGCCGCGGAGTCCGCACAGAAGCCGAAATGCCCGCATTGCGGCAGCAGGCGAGTCTCCCGCTTCTACGGCCACAACATTTTCATGTCTGCAAAAAGCAACAAAGGCGGGCTGCCCGCGAGGTTCGTCCCGACCGAAGAGGCGGTTCAAAAGGCAGTTGTGGCGGTAGGGATGCGGGTGGACGAGGAAAACAAAGACGCCGTGAAGAAAATGGTCAACGACATAGTCGATGCCGGCGGAACGGAGCTTATCGACGATCCGGACACCGACATTCCCGGCGAAAAGCTCGGCCTGAAAAAAGGAACTCTCGACCGCGCGCTTTTCGACATCCGCAAGAAACGCCTTATCAAAGACCTACAGGAAGGCGAACCAGTGAGCGGGTTCGTGCTTCCCATATCAGGCGAAACTTCAAACTGAGCTATCCGATATTCTTTAAAATTATAGTTATGGGCTTATTTGCGTTTTTTCTTTTTGTTCCGAGACTGTTTATTCCAGCGCTTCTCGATGAACTTATCAACGTCCTCGATGCAACTGAACTCTATCTCCGGCGAGTCGTATTTCTTCTCGCAACTTTCGGGGTCGTAGTCCCTGCATATCTGCGGGCGCTTCTCGTAGATCGAGCACATGCAGCCGTCCAGATGCTTGCACGGTGTTGTGAACTCGACGAGCCAATCGCCGTCCTTGTCCTTATAGACCAATACATTTTCGTGCGAAACGAACCAGCGTATATTTTCGAAGTCGTGTTTCGATCGCGGCGTATCAATTACGATTGCCACATAGCGACAGCATTTCGCGTCGCAGTTCGGCGGCAGGCATTCCGACATGACTTTCCCCTCCAGTTGCGTGTTTCCCACGCGTGCGGAAAAGAATTATAGGAACCTCACGGACAAGAATCAATTATTTTCGCGACAGCGGAAATACAAACCGGGCCGTTACTTCGAGCCGTGAATCAGCACGCTCTTCTCGAGCGGGGTGTACAGCGTCGCCGCTTTCTTGAGTTCTTCAGCGGTGTTGCTCGGGAACGACGCGACCTCGGCGACCACGCCCTTAGCTTTTATCATGTGCACGAGATCACAGAAGTCGCCGTCGCCGGACACGAGTACGGCTACATCGAGCCTATCCGCCATCGCTATCATATCGATCGCGATGCCCATGTCCCAATCGCCCTTCGCCGTGCCGTCCGGCCGCACCTTGAGGTCCTTCGACTTTATTTCGTATCCGATGTTGGTGAGTATGTTCAAGAAGTTTTTCTGGTCAATGTCCGGCGTCTGAACCACATACGCAATCGCCCGGATTAGTTGCCTGTTCTGCAGGCATATATTCAGAAGTTTCGCAAAATCGACTTTTGCCCGATGCTGGTATTTCGCAGAATAGAACACGTTTTGCACATCGACAAAAACGCCGACACGCTGCGCTTTGAGTGCCATTATTTTAGACTCCTTAGTCTTTTTTTCATTCCTGTTTTCACGTTTCATTGAATTGCCGTCGTTGAATTGCGGGGCCATTTCAATGCCTTGCCGAGCCCCTGTCATGCTCTTTCGATTTATTGCCCTTCCGGTTTGATTTCCCGCCTCTCCTGATACGCATGCGAGATTGTATCGCTGTCCAGATAATCGAGGTCGGCGCCCCTCGGCAGCCCGCGCGCGGGCCGCGTCAGCAGCACTCCGCTCGACGCAAGCTGCTGGATGATATAAGACGCCGTCGTCTCTCCCTCAAGCGTTGGATTCGTGGCGATTAATATCTCTCTTATCCCTCCTTTCGATACCCTGCCTATCAATTCCTTAATTCGTATTCTTTCGGGGCCGAATCCCTTTCCGAGATTGATCGTCCCGCCCAGAACGTGATACACGCCGGGGTGCGCTTTCGATTTCTCAAAAGCAACAACATCCGCTGACGCCTCCACGACGCAGATGAACGCGCGGTCGCGGTCCTCGTCCGCGCACACCTCGCACGGGTCCTGCTCCGTGTGGTTGAAACAGATCGAACACGGGTGAATGCTCTTCCTCGCCCGCACAATCGAGCGCGCAAGCTCTCGCGCAAGCTCATAGTCCATTTTCAGAATAGACTCCGCCATCCGCTGCGCCGAACGCGGGCCGACACCCGGCAGATTCTGCAGCGATGTTATGAGATCGTCTAATGACTGGGGTCTTTTCATCTGCTACCCGCGGCTGCTGTTGCTGGCCGCATTAAAATGGAAGCTGCAATCCGGGGATCTGCGGCAGTCCCTTTGTGATCTCTCCCATTTTCGTCGTGGAAAACTCTTCGGCCTTCTTCATCGCGTCTCGCACCGCGAACAGTACGAGATCTTCGAGCATCTCGACGTCGCTCGGGTCCGCCGCAGCCGGGTCGATCTTTATCTCCAGCACATCGTGCCGCCCGTTCACTTTGCACTTAATCTTTCCGCTCGGGTCTTCCCCCCAGATTTCCGCCTCTTCGAGCTCCTTCTGCACACGCGCCATGTCGTCCTGCATCTTCTTCAGCATGCCGCCCATCTGACTCATATTGAAAGACATCTCGTTTTCTCCCTTCAATCCTTAAATTCGGGGCCGTTTCGCAACGCCTCTATTTCACCTCGCGGCCTTCCGGAAACTCTGCCGCAAACGCATCGAAAAGCGACAAGTTCTTCGACTGCTTGGTTTCCGGCGCGGGCGAACTTTCCGGCGATTCAGCTTCGACAGCCGCCGCCGGAGCAGAAGATTTCATTGCGGGCTGCACTTCTTCCACGGGCGTCGCGCCTGTCGCTTTCCTTATCCGCACAACAAGATCGCGCCCTAGCACCTTCTTAGCTCCCGCTGCTAGCATTCCCACATTCTTTGAGTCGCTCATCTTATCCATGTTGAACTCGTGTTTCGAGTCGAATTCCACATAAATCGTGCCGTTGTCTATCGCCGCGGGCACACCCGACACCGCAAGAAAATACACCGGCAGGCTCTCGTTCCTGACTTCGTCGAGCACTGCTGGCCACGCCGCGCGGATCGATTGCAAATCCGGATCTCCTGCGAGCTCGTAAGTCGGATTGTCGAACATTGCCTTCTCAGCGAGCGTCTCAGGCGACGGCGGATCGGGTTCTCGCACAACCGGCGGCGCGACCGGTTCCGGCGCGGGGGCCGGAGGCCGTTCGGCAACAGCCGCCGAGGACGATACTTCCCTCTCGTAAACCTCCATCGGCGGTTCTTCCTCGTCCGGCGGTTCCTCGTACTCGGGGACAGCCTTCGCAGCCCTCTTACGAGGTTGCGGATCGGCAGCCGCTTTCTCGGGCGCGGGGCTCGGGGCTCGCTTCGGCGCGGGAGCTTCAGCCTGCGCATACGACGTTGTTTGCGTTTCCGCAATCAGCCCGGAGCCGCCGATCATGTCCACTAGCCGTATCATCATTATCTCGAGCACTATCCGCGGGTAAGTCTCCCACCGGATGCGGTCCTCGACTCGTGCTATCTCGTCGAGCATTGTTACGAGCTTTTCGCGCGTCACCGCGCCCGCCTGCAGCTTCAGCGGCGCGAGCTCTTCGTCCGTGTAAACTTCCGCCGCCGGGCGCACGCCCTGCTTTACCAGATAGAGGTCCCTGAAATATTCCATGAGGAAGCGCACGAAGAGATTGAAGCTCTTTCCCGCGCTGAAAAATTCGTTAAACAACTCGAACGTGCGATTCAGGTCGCCGCCGAAAACCGCGTCCATCAGCTTCGCGATCTCGCGACGCTCCGGCAGCCCGAACACCTGATTCACATCCGCCGCGGTGATATTGCCCTCGCTGAAAGAAACAAGCTGGTCGAGAATGCTGATCGCGTCGCGAAGCGAACCGTCGGCTGTTTTGACGATCGTCGCGAGCGCGTCATCCTCGATCGTGAAGTTTTCCTTCTTTGATATCGCGCTGATATGGTTGCCGATCTCGGAGTCCGACAGCCGCCGGAAATCGAACCGCTGGCATCGCGAGAGAATCGTCGCGAGCATCTTCTGCGGCTCGGTTGTGGCCATGATGAAAACAACGTGCTTGGGCGGTTCTTCGAGCGTCTTGAGCAGCGCGTTCGACGCCTCGCGCGTCAGCATGTGGACTTCGTCTATGATATAAATTTTGTAGCGCGCCTGAACCGGCGGCATGCGCACCTTGTCGCGCAGGTCGCGGATGTCGTCGATCCCGCGGTTGGACGCCGCGTCGATCTCGATCACGTCGAACAGCGCGTCCTTCGAGATAGCCGTGCAGTTCTCACACTCGTTGCAGGGAATCGGCGCGGGCCCTTTCTCGCAATTGAGCGACTTCGCGAGAATTCGCGCCGTGCTCGTTTTGCCCGTGCCGCGCGGGCCGCTGAACAGATACGCATGCGAAATGCGGCCGCGCTCGATCGCGTTCTTCAGCGTCGTCGTTATGTGCGACTGCCCCACGAGATCATCGAATGTTGATGATCTGTACTTGCGATATAGCGATACATAGCTCATGCTGCGGATAACCTTTTCCGGCGGAACCGGAGAAGCGGCGCGAAGAGGAGGAATGGACCGTGCACCGAAGTCCGATCGGTTTCCACCCGCGCTAACCACGGCAGTTAGCTCAGATCAGGCTTGTCTGCGGCACAGGCGCGTATCTGCTTACCGCTGCTACCTTCCGGTCCTGACGGGGTTCACAGGCGCACCTTGCGCAGGGCCCGATCCTCAACACCACTTACCGCGGGCAGACCAACCAGAAACGACCTCGCCCCGGGATTCAACCCCGCTGGAGCGGATTGCGGGCTACAGGGAACCGCTATCTCCCCATCTAGCACGGCCCGTTTCTCTTCTTCGCGTTCGCGACACCCGGATTTCACTCCGGCCGCCGCGCCTCACTTCCCGCTTACATTCCGCCATCTCTTATGACGGGCTTCAAATTATATTATACCGCCGCTCCCCTTTCAACCTGATCGCGTTTTCATTCGATATGGATTTCCAATACAACTTTAATTCTTACTTCAACACTGCTCAGTTAGATATAGTCTGTTCACTCTATTTGTAGGGGCACGTTGCACGTGCCCCTACTATTCTATATTTGCCGAAATAATTCCAAAATGCGAAGCAGGAATTGCGGAGCGAAAAGTTTTGAGGGGATTCTTAAGGGGAACTTTTTCAAAAGTTCCCCTTAAGCAGCGCTTCGTCATTATAATTAAGCCCGAAATGAACGTAGCAATAATCGACATCGGAACAAACAACACGCGGATCGCCGTGTTCGACATCACCGGATGCACAAGCGCCGGGGACGCGAAAATCATCCTCGAACAGGACAACATCACTAGGATCGGTGAAAACCTCAGGCAGACAGGCCGCCTCGGAGACGAACCCATGCGGCGTACCCTCGACATGCTCGCCGGATACAAAAAAGAGGCGGCAAGCGCGGGCGCGGACCGCATCGTCGCCACAGGCACCGCCGCCATGCGCGCCGCCTCCAACTCGGCCGACTTCGTGAGCATGGCGCGCGGCATCGGAATCGACATTGAAATCATACCCGGCGAGATCGAAGCGGAACTCTCATTCCGAGGCGTCCTTTCCGGCATGACCGAGCCGCCGGATCGCCTGATGGTGATCGACATCGGCGGCGGAAGCTCCGAATTCGCCCTCGGCGGCCGCGAAGGTCTTATCCGCGCGGAAAGCATCCCGATGGGCGCAGTCGTCGCCACCGAAAAATACTTCAACCACGACCCGGCAGCCGAGGATGAAATAAAAAACTTCCACGATTTTATATGTGGCGAAATAAAAACGCGCATCGCGCCGCACGTACCGGAGGGCGTTCGATTCACCGGCGTCGCCGGCACCGTATCCACGCTCGCCATGATCGACCTCGGCCTCGAAAAATTCGATTCTGCAAAAGTCCACGGCCATATTCTTCATAGGGAAAAAACAGCAAGCGTGACAAAAGAACTTCTGAGAATGACAACCGAACAGCGCCGCGCGATCCCCGGCATGGAGCCGCTGCGCGCCGACATCATACACGCCGGAATCGCAATCCTCGACGCCGCATTCGAAGTATTGAACATTGACACAATGCTGACATCCCTCTGTGACCTCCGCCACGGAATACTCGACCGTGAGATAAAGAAAATGAGGCCGGTCGGAAATTAAACCACGTTTTTTTGAGGCACAATAGAAAATTAAGCTCTCATGGGATACATTAATTAATGGCACGAGCCACACAAAGAAAGCGGTAAGAAAAATGTCCGAAAACAGGCCTTCTTGGGACGAATACTTCATGAAAATCACGCACGACGTTGCGGAGCGCTCGACATGCATCCGCCGCCGTGTCGGCGCAATCATCGTCAGCAATAAACGCATACTCGCCACCGGCTACAACGGCGTGCCGTCGGGCATCGGCCACTGCGCGGACCGCGGCTGCCTGCGAAACGAGCTTGGAATCCCTTCCGGCGAGCGGCAGGAAATCTGCCGCGGCCTCCACGCCGAGCAAAACGCTATTATCCAAGCCTCTCAGTACGGATTTTCCATCACAGGCGCAATGATCTACTCGACTACTCAGCCATGCATCACCTGCGCGAAAATGATAATCAACGCCGGAATCGTCAAAATCATATTTGAGGGCGACTACCCGGATAAACTCGCGGTTGAGATGCTGAACGAGGCCAAAATCGATCTCGAACGATTCACAGGGAGCCCCAAATAATGAATCGCGCGACCCTCTTCAGGCGGGTTGCCGTCCTCGCCTATTGCGCGTTTATCTTCTATCTTTCGTCCAGAAGCGAATTCCCGGAAGTTAATCAGTGGTGGCCTGCGTGGCTGCCTGAGCCCAATATCTTCGCCCATTTTTTTCTTTACGCAGGTCTGTCGGTTGTCGTGTGGTTCGACTTCCGTAACGAAAATTCAATGTTTCTGAAAAAACGCGCCGCTGTTGCAGCTATAATTTTCTGCGCTCTTTACGGCCTCTCGGACGAAATTCACCAGTTGTTCGTCGCAAACCGGGCTTTTCAGCTTATAGACCTCGCAATGGATACTCTCGGCCCGATCGCTGCAATGACAGCAGCCAGCCTGATTTTTCGGCAAAATCGGAAACCCTCCTGAAAACTCAAGCCTCTTACCCGTTTTTAAAGCGTTAAATTTGATATGCAGATTCTCTATTGTACAACAAAATTTTGTACCATCCCAAACTTATTGTGGGTGAGCCTATTTATGGCAACAAAAAAGGGCCTTTCAGCCCGTTTCTAACCTGTTTATATAGAATTTCGGCTCGTGCAAGCCCGTTCAATGTCTATGCAGTCGTTCTGACCCGTTATTTACCCGATTTTTTCTTGTCTTCAGCTTCCTTCTGCTTTCGAAGAGTCTCGTTTATCTTCGATGCCTTTTCAAACGCGGTAAGTGCCTCGTCCGTTTTCTTCATCTCTTTATAGACATGTCCGAGAGTCATATACAACTGATATGTCTGCTGGCTGACATCGGGCGCCGCCTTTATTCCGGGCTTGAGGACATCCACAGCTTTTTCGGGCTGCCCTTTCTTGAGCAATAGTTCCGCAAGAAAAGACCGGGTGTCGAGTTGGAGAAGGAATCCTTCACGATCTTCAGTCCCTTTCGGAAAATTGAGATCGACAATTATCTGGAGTTCTTTCACCGTTTCATCCAGTTTGTCTTTCTTGTAGAGTAGATTGGCTTTTTCATAGTGTGCCAACGCTGATTCGTACGCTAGATCGTATTTCTTTTCGTCTTCATCAGAAAGTTTTTTCTTTGAATCCGCTGAATATGCCGAAAAGGTCATTGCCGCCGCCACAGCCGCGATTAATATTAGTACGCAACCTTTGGCCAGTTTCTTTTTCATCTCCCTTCATCTCCCTCTTTTGTTCCTGTACTTACTGAAAAAGTCGTCCGCCCTCGATTCCCGCACTTCAAAAGTATCTGTTGTCACCGATCCAACCTGCCGTTCGCCTCCGAACGGTTCGAGCTTCTTTTCCAGATAGTGCCTTTTATCGAGTTGTTTCGAATAAGGCACATACATTTTATCATATTTTGCCACCATTGCCATCTTGTATCTAACTTGAATATCGCGCATCAGGAAAACCGTGGGCAGGAAAAAGATGAAAAAGCATGCCGCCACAGCGTATTGTATCCATTTCCTCCTCGACATTCCGCTGCTTCGGGTGCGCACGGGCGCCGATTTTTCGGCGGTTTTCTCCACAGTAGCCGCGCTCTTTTTTTCTACCTCCCTCACAAGACGCGCCCGCAGCGTGTCGGAAAACGCCGGATTCAGCTCCGGCGAATCGCCTGTGGCTCCGCGTATTGCAAACAACGCGTCCGCAGCGTCGAGGACTTCCGGGGGCTCGTTCCCAGCCGGAATCGACCCGCCGGCGAGTTCGCTCAGGCGTTCGGCGTTGTTTTTTTCTTTATCGTTCATATTCAAAACCTACAATTCCCCGTACTTGTTTATGTATTCTTTTTTAAATGCCTTACATGCTCTGAAGAAAACAACATCGAACGTCTCCACCGTAACCTGAAGCGCAGCCGCGCATTCCTCCCTCGTTTTTTTCTCAAGGAGCCGCAGCCGTATGGCATCCCGGTAGCGTTCATTGACGTCGTCCAGTGTTTCAAGAATTTTCCGATTAAGGTCCGCCTGAAAATCTTCAAGCACAACCTGATCTTCCGGTAGATACCTATTGTCAGGTTGATAGTCCAGAACGCTGCTGTCCACCATCTGCGCCCGTGCTTTGCCGGCGATCCACTCCCGAATTTTATTAATTGCGATCATGCGAAGCCAGAAAAAGATGCTTTTGCCCTGCCATTCAAAATCGGCGAGCTTTTCGACCGCGAGCATGAAAGTATCCTGAAGAATCTCTTCAGCGATTGTTTCATTTTTTACTTTTGGGAAAATAACCGTTTTATAAAGAGGATTTTTAAAAGCGTCGTATATTGAGCCGAACGCCTCGCCATCACCTTCGCGAGCACGATCGAGCAAACGCTGCTCTTCTTCGAGTGTCAGTTCCTGCGGCATCCGGATCATTATACATGGATATTCCCCGCTGCGGGAGTATAAAAAATTTTTTTGAGGATTAATAAAAAAGCCGGAAACTAAAAAAGGCCCTGCTGAGAGGGCCTTTTTCTTTTTCCTTGTAAGGAAACCGGATCGTTCCGCGAAAGGAGGCAGGTGCTGTGACCGCTCTCCCGGTTATCGCGACAGATTACTTTTTCAGTATCTTTCTCCGATCCGTATCCCGTGTCAGACCAGCTTATTTGAAGCTGTATTTGACCGCGAGAACGTAACCTTTATCTGTGTCCGTGCCCGGAACCTTCTCCTGCACGTTCTGCCAGAAAATGTCGAGATTCTTTCCGGCCTTAATCCACAGTTCTTCCTGATAATTCTTCGTCTTTACTCCACCCTTCGGATCATTCCATGAGTACTGAAGCACGGGGCTGATCTTGTTGAACGGAGCCGGGACCTTCACGATGTCGTATTTCAGCTGAATGAGGCCGATGTTGCCGTCCATATCGGCGTTCTCGATCGCAGCCGGGCTGCTGATGTCGTAGTCCATATATTCAGCTTCGAGCTGAAGGTTCGGGACGATTCCCCAAGTTGTGTCAACTGCCCACAATTTCTTCTTCGCAAGCGCCAAGCTGTCGCCATCTGTGTCAACCTTGCCGTTCATATAAGAGAAGCCGAGGTTGAGGTTGGAGAGAATGTCATAGCCGATTCTGCCTGTGAAGGTGTTCTTCTCAGCAGACTCGCGGCCGGCGACGATAAATTCACCGGCGCCATCCCACCAGCCGAGGTCGATGAGCAGGGGCTTCGAGTCGTAGCTCAACAGATAACCCCAGTCGGAGTCCCATGACTGGCCATTCTGTCCGGGGATGTCGAGGAACGGGTTGTACATGTTGTTCCATTTGTAAATTGCGAACGGAACGAACTGCAGACCGCCCGTGAACTTGAAAGAACCGGCCTGATAGAAGGCCTTCGCTTCGACGGGATAGCTTTCCTTCGGTGTGCCGATTCCGGCATTCGAGGAATCGCCGATGCGGTACAGGACGGACCCGCCGATGTTGTCGATCTGCTGGGCCGCTGAAATCTCTACTACGTGAAGCTGCATGCGGTTTTCAGCCTGTGTTCCGATATCCGTCTGCATAAAGCGGACGTTCATGTTCAGTTCAGGCTGTGAATCTGCCGCGAGAACCGGGAGGGCAATGCCCATCGCGAATGTCGCTGCTAGTAATCCGATTAATTTCTTCATTATTACCTCCTTGGAAATTGACGAAATTGAGAATTCGGACTTGACAGCCGTGTTCTTTGTCGATCCTCTCTTCCGCCGTTTCCCGCAGAGTGTCCATGTTTCCTCTTCGTTCCACTTTGGTTTCGGGGACCGTTCCAAGTTCTTGGCACCTCCTTTCGTAACAAATTGGCCGTCGTCCATTTAACCTTTATTAGTTGCCGGCTTTTCGCCGGCCTTACAAATCAGTTTTCAAAGTTCATCCCAGATTGCTCCGTTCAGACCAATCTAAAAATATTATCCGCAGCATTTTAAAAAACTTTCAATGAGTTCACACATTATTCGGGACTGTAATCCAACAAATATCCTACCTTTCAGCCAACTGTGAGAAAATAACACCACTCAAACACTATAATATCTCGATTTTTCTCGGTTTTTCTCGGTTTTTTGTATTTTTCAAAATTTTAAATCTATTTTTAGTCGATTTTTTTTCATTTTTTGGGTGATTATTCGATCAAACAAAAAATGGTTGCCGATTTTCAACACATCTGCAAATGAGCCCCTTTTTGGATCAGTCTCCGATAACAAAAAGCTCGTCCAGCTTCGTCGCCTCGAAAGTCAGGCGCAGATTCGGGTCCATCCCGGTAATCTTTAATACTCTGTTTTTCGTTTTCAATTTTTTTCTTATCGTGTTGAACTGGCTGAGCCCGAAAGAATCGACGAAGTGGCAGTCCGAGAGATCAAGAATTATAGTGCCCGCCGATGCAGAACTTACGCCCTCGACATAGCTCCTGAAATTCGCTGCGTTCGTATAGTTGATATCGCCACTAATGCAGACAGTTATTTCTGCGCCTTTGACATTAGTGGTCATGTTAAGTTCCGCCGGCACGGACGGAACAGGCGGCGGCGCGGCAAGCGGTGAGGAGGCTTTCGACGATCCCGCGTCCGCTCCGCTTAATGTTTTCTTCTTTATGTTTTCAATCGCAACCGAAGCAGCCCAGCGGATGTCAGGGTCTTCGTCGTTCATCACAACCAGAAGCGGTTCCATCGCAGCCGTGTCCCCGATCTGGCCGAGCGTGTGGATTGCGCGCCATTTCATTTCCCAATCGTTCATCTTCAAAATCGTAATCAGCGGCCCTACAGCTCTTTCAGGTTTCAGTTTCTGAAGAGCGCGTATTATCTCGATCAGCACCGTGCTGTCGGACTCGTCGAACATGAGCATCTTAATCAATTTATCGACCGTCTCTTCGCCGCCGACCTCCCCGAGAGCCTGCACCACGTTCCGCCGCGCGAATTTATCGTCGCTTTCAAGCGCCTTCATCAGCGCGGGCAGTGAATCCGCGCCGAATTTCGCCAGCGCCTGAATCGCATTCCATCGCACCAGCATGTCGGAGTCGTTAAGCGTGGATATCAGCGGCTTGATCGCCCTGTGGTCGCCGCTCCTCCCAAGGTCCTCAATCACACTCGATTTAACTACATCTCTGTCACTTGATTTAAGTTTTTCTATCAGGTGTTCCACCGGATCTGGCATATCGCAACAGTCGGAGCCCCGACTGCCTCCTCATCTTTCAATTAATATTATTAATCTCCGTATCAATAATTCCATAAAATATTCAGTACATTGATTATAATGTTTTAATCAACCGTGCCAATGCCCCCTTTATTTTTTCGTTGGACTGCGTTCATTTATAATAGTATAATATATATATGAATAATATTGACCTTGCAACGTTGATTCCGGAAGACTTTTCTTTTATTACTCTGACAACCTACAGGAAAAGAAACGTATTCATAAACGAATCGGTGAACAGTATTGTATGCGAAGCGCTTTCATATCATTTGGAAAACAATCACATAACAGCAGCGGCTTATGTCGTCATGCCGAATCATCTGCATATCATTGCAAGCCCGGCGGAATGGACCATTCCGGAATTTGTAAACAATTATAAGACCTATACAGGCGCGAAAGTTAAAGCCATGGGCGGATTCACTAATAAAGTGTGGCGCCGGCGTTTTTTCGACGAGCAGTTAATAGATGAAAAAGATATGGCCGACAAGATTGTTAAAATTCACAATAATCCGATTAATAAAAAGATCGTAAAAAAAGCGGAAGAATATGACTGGTCAAGCGCGTCAAACTATGTGTGGGGGACTGGAATCGTAAAAAAAATCCTTGTTATTAGGCTTTAAAATTTAGTTTTTCATTTGATTCTTGGAAAATAAGGATATATAAAATTAGATAGTGGTATTAAATCTTTAAAAACAGATTTTCTTGGCCTTATTGTCTGATTTCAGGCGACCGGAGTGAAAAAAAAGTGTTTTTTTGTGATAATATGTTTGAGGTGATAAAAATTATGAAGAGCAGAAATACAACGAAACTTATTGCGGTTTTGATTTTCTCTGCAATTTTGGCGGCCGGCTGTTCAAAAACCGCGCTCGACCTTTACAAAGAAAAGGCTAAGAAAAACCCCAACGATGCTTCCGCCCACATCAATCTCGCATATCAATACACCGAACTAAAACAATATGAAAAAGCACTGGAAGAATACGATAAGGCGATAAAATTGGCGCCGAAGAACAGTTTCCTCGCAATGAATAATAAGGGATTCGTGCTTTATCAGATGGGAAAATATGCAGAGGCGCTGGCAATATTCGAGCAGCTCTCAAACGAAAACCCGAAAAACAGCCTTCTTAAGAATAACATGGCGATGTGTTACCATAAGATGGGCAAATTCAAAGAAGCGCTCGAAGAATACCAGAAAGCGATCGAACTGAACCCGCAGAACACGCAGGCGAAAAAAGGCCTTGAAATACTGCAAGAAGATATATCTAAAGTTCAGAAAGCCGCGGCGCAGAAAAACAACGCGCCCGCAAAAGAAAAAACAGCGCCGGTGCAGACTAAACCCGCGGCTAAATAATTTTTTGACCGGACTTTTTGTGATATACGTTTTCTAATTCACTTCAACCCACGCTCCTCTTTACGGCGTTGTGAAGTTCGGCAGATGAATCTTAAAAACCCTTGATTTATTTGAGACAAAGTTCTATATTATTTCATTTGTGATATATTATAAAGTAGGATGGAGACAGGAGAAGGTATATGCCAAATGTAAAATCCGCCGAGAAAAGGCTGAGACAGAACGAGAAACGCCGCGAACGAAACAGAACAACAAAAGCTGCTATGAGAACGGCGATAAAGAAAGCTGAAAAAGCGATCGAAACCGGAACCGTGGAAGAAGCTAAAGCCGAACTGAAGAAGGCCTGCAAGGTGCTCGATTCAACAGCGCAGAAAGGCATCATTCACGACAATCTCGCGAGCCGGAAAAAATCGCGTCTCATGGTTAAGCTCAACAAAAAAGCGTAACAGCCGCCGGATTCAACGGTTCTAAAAGCGCAGTCAAAGGCGGGCCGCATGCCCGCCTTTTTACGTTTGGCGACACACATCACGAAAAAACAACATGATAGTATTTGATCGGCTATTTCATCGGTGATATAATCAGATTCACGGTGGCCTGAACGAGCCGAGGCCGCACGCGTTGAAAAGTCGAGATTTTCTTTAAAGTTTCAAAGCGGGCCGGATCCGTGCAGAGAACAAAATCATTTTTAATTATCACAGCCGCAGCCTTGTTCAGTGCGGCCGCTTCACTCGCCTCTCCGGCAAAGCCTCAGGAGAGAACGTACGCTCCGGAATGGAAAGGCGCGATAACCGGCGAGTGTTACTACATGACAAGCGCGTTGCTGAAAGGCAACTTTCTTCCCGGCGGAGGGGAAGAAATCGCCTCGATCGATGAGGAAGGATACGGCCACATAATCCGTTGGAACGGCAGCAGAATGGACGAGGAATGGATAACCACCAAACCTGTCGCTCCTAAGCATTTAATAAAAGCAGTCGCGGCAGATCTCAAAGGCGACGGCAGCGACATCACCGTGCTTCTTCTCTCGGACGGAACGGTAAATGTCTGGGGATCAGAAGCGGCATCTTTCGAAATGTTATGCACGGACTGCCTCTCGGACCTCCGCAAACAATACAAGATTTTCTCGATCGCGGCGGCGGACGTCGATGACGACTACAAAAAAGAGATAGTGGCTCTTGCCGAATCGAAAAAAAGGATATACATTCTGACTTTCGAGTGGCGAAAAAACAAACTCAACTTCTTCTCGGGTTATCCGGCGCCGATTTCCACAAAACCGGCTGAGATAGTCGCGGCGGAAACTCCTGAAGGAGACGCGTGTTTCCTTTATATGAAGGGCGGGAAACCGAAATACAGACTCGTCAAGCTCGAGTTCAACGAAGAAGGTGTTTCTTTAGGCGATACGATAGTTCTCGATGAGAATAAAAGAATTGTTTCGATCTGGCCGGGAAAAATTGAGCAGAACAACAAGAACGCGTTTTTCATACTAGAATCGAGAGCCGGGCAGCTTTCGCTCCGGGCGGCAGATACTGTATCAGGAGACACGATACTGACAATCGGCCCATTGTCGATGACAACCAGATTCGGGCTTTCGGCGGACTTGAATTACGACGGTAAAACCGAGTTGATTTTTAATGAAACCGGCTGTAAATATAATATCTTCGAAGAGGTAAAAAAGCCTTCAAAAGCCGTGCAAAAAAAGAAAACTCACGAGGACGATGACGGCTCAAAAACGGGTGAGAAATAACCGGGGCGGCAGGACAGCCGCCGGAGGCAAAAATGAACGTGTGGGACCAACTTAAAGATCAGGTGTTATCTTGCACAAAATGTGAGCTGCATCGGGAACGCACACAGGCGGTTTATCGGAGAAGGAGACCCGAACACCAACATAATGTTCGTGGGTGAAGGCCCCGGACAGGAAGAAGACCGTCAGGGCCGGCCTTTTGTCGGAAGCGCGGGAAAGCTGTTGGACGAAATGCTCGCCCAGATAGGCCTGAACCGCAAGCTGGTGTTCATCGCAAATATTGTTAAATGCCGGCCGCCGGGAAACCGCGATCCTAGACCGGAGGAGATCGAGTGCTGTAGGGAATACCTGTTCGCTCAGATCGCTTATATCAACCCGAAAATCATCTGCACACTCGGAAGGCACTCTCTTCATACGCTCGTGAGACCGGACATAAGCATATCAAAAGAGCATGGAAAACTGATCCGCTGGGAAGGAAAGCTTTTTCTGCCGATGTACCACCCCGCGGCTGTGCTTTACAGACGTCAATTGCTCGACCTGCTGAAATACGATTTTCAGCAACTTAAATCGACTTCCGAGCGGGGATTTATTTGATGCCTGCGGCAATCATTCAGATCGTTTCATGGATATTTAGTTTATACGGGATGTTAATTATCATCGGTGCTGTGCTGTCTTGGACATCACAACCGCAAGGCTCGGACCTGAAAAGATACATCGACATGCTTACGGAGCCGGTTTTACGGCCATGCAGGGAGCTTATGCATTCGATCATGCGATTCGCTGGGATGGATCCCCGAAGAGTGCCGATCGATCTCTCACCCGTTATTGCGCTGTTTTTTCTGTCGATTGTCAGGACCGCAGTGATGATTGTTTTGCAGCGACTTTGAAATACTTACTGGAGGCCTTATGTCGATCATACCGATTGAAATAACATCGAAAGAATTCCACAAAACCATGCGAGGTTATGACCCGGTCGAGGTGCGGGAGTTTCTGGAAGATGTCTCGCGCGAGCTGGGAAAGGTAATGCAGGAGAAAGCGGCGCTGTCGGGAGAACTCGAAGCGGTGAAGAACAGCCTTGCACGGTATCACGACCTCGAAGACAAGATCAAGGAAACGCTCATGCTCGCGCAACAGACGAAGGAAGAGGTTATCGATTCGGCGAAAAGACAGGCGATTCTCATAGTGGAAGAAGCGAAACTGCAAGGAAAAAAGATCGAGGATAGATTTTCGAACGTCAAATCGGCGAAGCACGAGTTCGAGATCGAGTTCGAGGCGCTCCTCGAAGCATTTAAGAGCCGCCTTAAGGCTCTCCATGAGCCGGAAGATAAAATAGTGATTCAGAATGTCGATTGAGATACAGGAGACAAAAAACGGATTAGTGATCGAGGTACGCGTTCAGCCGAGCGCCGGCCGGAGCGGAACAGCCGGCGAACAGGCCGGAGCGCTGAAAATCAGATTGCTGTCGCCGCCCGAGGACGGCAAAGCGAACAAAGAGTTGATAAAATTGCTGTCGAAAGCACTGAAAGTTCCTGCGGCAGCGGTCGAGATTATTTCGGGCGAAAAATCGCGTCAAAAACGGGTCAGATTCAACGAGATCGACCGGCAGACTCTGGAAAATTTTATAAAAAACGCCTCAAATCCGGAAAAATGATTTAAATTATTCTTAGATTGCCCGGCGGAATGAGTTCGCGGGCGGACGGGTGAGATTAATGGCAAAAAATGAAAACATTGATAAATGCCCTAAATGCGGCGGAAAGCTGACCGACTACGACGACTATCTGGCAAAGCAGGCAGTAAAAAGAGGGATCGCTTCCCTGCCGGCCGCAGTGCTTATGTGCGCGGTATGGGCGCCGGTTTTCTTCCTTGTCAGGCTGCTGATCGGCGGAGCGATAGGAGAAGTCGGCGCGGGAGCGCTGATTCTTCTGCTGGTGAAGAAAGTTTTCGTCGGCGCTGTAATCGGCGTACTGCTCTCGGCGGCCATAGCGATCGGAAAGAGCGATCTGGGGCTGTTTCTGGGTGCGGTGATCGGCTCGATAGGCGGTTTTTTCATCGCGGCGGCTTCCGCACTGCCGATAAGGTCGGAAGCGGCTCACAGGCTGGATGTGGTGCTTGTGGCGGTTATTTCGGGCATTCTTTGCGCGGCAACGGTATATTTAGCGGAGGCGTCCGGAAGAAGTAAATTCGGAAAATACATAGGACCGGAGCCGAAGAGCGGACAAGAATAACCACAAAGCTGAATTTTACCGTGGAATAATCTGCAATAAATAAATTATATCAAATCCGGATTGATTTATACGAATGATTTAAGGAGCCCGCAGGTGTTTGCGTTATTGCGCGACCATTTTCGACTGCTTCATAACTTTGGTAACCTTATTCGAGCGCAGACAGCGAGTGCAGACTTTCTTCGTCTTTTTCACACCGTTCTCGACAACGTGCACCGTGCACAGGTTCGGTTTGATTGTCTTGCGGGTTTTCCGGTTGGAGTGACTCACATTATTTCCGGATACGGAACTCTTTCCGCAGATTTCACATTTATTAGCCATAAAAACACATCCTTATCAAATAGTTGCCGCCGCTTTAAGCGCACGAATTGATAATTTTAGTGTGAATAAAAAAACATGTCAATATCGGAAAGAATCTCAAAATCATTCGGCCGGTGTGGAAATTTATGCCCCGTTCGGTGTATTTTTATAAAGTTACATGTATGGCCGGAATAATATTCGACACGGAGTTTATGCTTGGGAACAGCGGCTGGAAAGATTAAAGATATTTTTACAGGTCGTTACGGAAACGAAGGGAGAATCGCGACGGTGCGCGCGCCGGGGCGGGTAAACCTTATCGGCGAGCACACGGATTATAACGACGGTTTCGTGCTGCCGATGGCGATCGACCACGGGATAACGATGGTGGGCCGCGCGCGGGACGACCGTAAGCTGCGCATCTTTTCAGTCGATTATAACGAGGAAGTGACGATAGACCTCTCGGCGCCGTTCGAGAAAAGGGATCAGCGCTGGAGCCTCTACATCGACGGCGTGGTGAGAACGTTTGAGGAAGAGATCGATTCCGAACTGAAGGGTTTCGACGCTGTGATGACGGGCGACGTGCCGCAGGGTTCAGGGTTGAGTTCATCGGCGGCGCTCGAGGTTGCGACCGGCTTCATGATGAATGAGCTTTACTCGCTCGGCGCGAGCCGTGTTGACATAGCGCTTTTCGGACAGAAGGCGGAGAACAATTATCTCGGCGTGCGGTGCGGCATTATGGACCAGTTCGCGTCGTGCCTCTGCTCCGCGGACTCCGCGCTGTTTCTCGATTGCCGTAGCCTTGAGTTCGATCAGGTTCCACTGGTGATGAAGGACGAGTTGATTCTGATTCTCGACTCGGGTAAATCGCGCGGGCTCGTGGACTCGGCATATAACGAACGGCGGCGCGCATGCGAGGAAGGCGTGAAGCTGTTCAGCAACTGGATCACAGGCGTGCGGGCGCTGCGCGACGTTACGCCGGAACAGTTCGCACAGTACGAGGACAGGCTGCCCGATGAAGTGCGAAAGCGCTGCCGGCACATCATAAGCGAGAACAACCGCGTTCTCGAGAGTGTGGAATGCCTGAAGAAAGGCGACCTCGTGAAATTCGGCGAGCTGATGTGGGCGTCTCACGACAGCCTGCGTGACGACTACGAAGTGAGCTGCGCGGAACTGGACGCGATCAACGAGACAGCGCGCGGGATCGAAGGAATCGTGGGCGAGCGGATGACGGGCGCGGGCTTCGGCGGCTGTTCGGTGGCGCTTGTTAAGAGGGACGCGGAGACACACGCGCGCGAACTGCTCACGGCGGGCTACAGGGAACGCACGGGCCGCGAGCTGAAGATTTATCCGACCGCGGCGTCCAAGGGCGCGAGACTGGTTGACTGCTGATAAAAATACAGATGCATTTGACAATAAGCAATTATGGAGAACAAGATGGCAAAATCAAAGAAGCTGGAAACGGAGATAAAGAAATATCTCCGCATGATAGACGACCTGAAGAAGAGCCGCGTGCTGGTGGTCGGCGACATTATGCTGGATGAGTACGTGTGGGGCTCAGCGTCGCGTATATCACCGGAGGCGCCGGTGCCGGTCGTGGAAATAAAGAGCCGTACGTTCAACGCGGGCGGCGCCGCGAACACGCTGACTAACATAATCGCGCTCGGCTCTGAAGCGACTCTGATGGGAGTGACCGGCTCGGACCAGAACGGCGAACTGCTTAAGAAAATTCTGAAGGATGCCGGGATCAGCACGAAACACATTATCACCGACCCCGGCAGGCCGACAACGTACAAAATGCGCGTTCTCGCGCAGGGGCAACAGGTCATGCGCGCGGATCAGGAGAACGCATCGGCGGTGGGAGACGATGTTGCTAAAAAGCTAACACGCCGGATAGACAGCCTTGCCTGCAACATCAACGGGATCGCGGTTTCGGACTACAACAAGGGCGTGGTCGGGCCGCAGGTTATGAGCCACCTCATCAATATCGCGAAGGAAAAGGGGAAGATAATTGTCGCCGACTTGAAACCGCAGAATGTCGAGTGGTTCAAAGGGGTGACTGTCGTGAAGCCGAACCGGCTCGAAGCGTCGCAGCTTTCGGGCATCAACATAGTGGACAAAGAGACGCTTTACGAAGCGGGACGCGCAATTCAGGCACGGATGGGAGTGACGAACGTGCTGGTGACACTCGGCGAAGGCGGCATGGCGCTGTTTACAGAGGGAAGAGGAATGACGCTGATCCCGGCGCTGAGCACGCAGGTTTACGACGTGACGGGCGCAGGCGACACGGTTCTGGCGACGGTGGCGGCGAGCATGAGCTGCGGCCACAGCATACAGGACGCGGTGCGGCTCGCGAACTTCGCGGCCGGGATTGTAGTAAGGAAGCGCGGAACAGCGACAGTATCCGCCGACGAACTGGCGGATTTCATCAAGAGGAAATCGGCATGAAGATAGTTCCGTGGGACGGGATCGACGAGATTTGCGCGGGATACCGCGCGCAGGGGAAAAAGATTGTGTTCACGAACGGATGTTTCGACGTGATACACCCCGGCCACATTTACTGCCTGTACAAGGCGCGGCTCGAAGGTGACCTGCTTGTGGTCGGGCTGAACAACGACGCATCCGTGCGACGGCTGAAAGGCCCGACAAGGCCGGTGTTCTCGCAGGACGAGCGAGCGGAGTTGCTGGCATCGTTTTTCTTCGTGGACAATGTGGTGCTGTTCAGCCAAGACACGCCGCTGGAGCTCGTCATCAAGGTGCGGCCGCACGTGCTTGTCAAAGGCGGCGACTACGAATCTGAGACGATAGTCGGGCGAGCGGAAGTCGAGGCAGACGGCGGACGGCTTGTTGTAATTCCGACGATGCCGGGCTTCTCCAGCAGCAACATCATCGAATCGATCGCCGAGAATGAACGGTGCGGCCGCTGACACACGCCGCGCCAATTAGAAAATTGGGCATCCTTAAAAACATCACCGGTGCATTCGCGCGGGGCGCGGCGCTGCTGATTCCCTATGAATGTCCGGGCTGCGGCAAACTAAGCGACAGGTTCATCTGCCCCGACTGCGAAAAGCGCGTGGGACAGATCGCCGAACCGTATTGCAAAGTTTGCGGCAGACAGCTTCCGACAGGCGTCCGCGATACATCGGACTGCCGCGAGTGCCGCGACGCAAAGATACCGTTTGATCTGTGCCGCTCGTTTTTTCTGTACTCTCCGCCGGTGAACGAACTCGTGAAACGCTTCAAGTTCAGGCGTAATTACACCGCCGGACGGTGGCTCGTAGAGAACGCGATTGCGTCGCTCGCCGGCAACCCTGCCTACCTGCCGGATTACGGCGGAGCGGATTTTCTGGCGCCGGTGCCGCTGCACCCGATACGACGCGTGAGCAGAGGATTCAACCAGTCGGATTACATAGCGGAAGGATTCGGCAGGTACTGGGATATTAAGGTATCAAACTGCCTCGCGCGGCGGCGGCACACACGGCCACAGTCGCTGCTCCCGCTGAAGGAGCGCGTAAAGAATGTTAAAGGCGCGTTCGCCGTCAGGAAAAATGCGGACGTTAAAGGAAAGAAAATAATTCTTGTGGACGACGTGATGACATCCGGCGCTACAGTCCGAGAATGCTCGCGGATTCTGAAAGCGGCGGGCGCGGACAAGGTTTACATTCTGACGATTGCGAGAAGATCATGAGCGAAACATACAAATTACTCGCTGTTGATCCCGGAAGAGTTAAATGCGGCCTCGCGGCGATCGTATCGGATGGAACGGTGCTCGCGAAGACATCCGTCCCGTTCGACGGCGTCGCGGCGGCGGCGGCGGAACTCGCCGCCATGCACGAGACGGAACTTATAGTGATCGGCAACGGAACCGGCAGCGCGGAAGTAATCGCCAAGCTGCAAGCGGAACCCGCCCTGCCTCGCAGCATCGAGAAAATCGGCGAAAAGAACACAACACTCGAAGCGCGGAAACTGTATGAGAAAGACCATCCGCTTCCGTGGCCGCTGAAGTTTTTCCCGAGGTGGCTGTTCGGCAACCCGCGCGCACTCGACGCATACGCCGCCGTCGCAATCGGGCTGCGATACATCGAAACAAATAAATAGCACTTACTATTTTACTGAAATTTCCAGTGGGTGGTCGAGGATTTCGAGGTACTGCTTTTCGTCGCCCGCGTGGAAGTCGGTGACGTTGTACATGTACGACGTGAGCCGCCAAATACCCTTCTTGAGCGTCTCCATGTATCTTATGTCGTAGCCGATATTGCCGATCTGACCGGGGTCGGACTCGGGCGGGTCGAGAGCTTTCTCGTCGTCCATGTAAAAGAGGTACGGCTGCGCCTTTATCTCCTTATCGAATTCGATGCGGTTGAGCCAGCCGCCTCGCCTGCCGGGCTTTGTTCCGTGGATCACCATCCACGAATACGGGTCGAGGTTGAGGTTCTTTTCGTCGGGTGTCATCCGGCCGTCGATCGACGCGCCTTTCGGGTTGTTTGAGTTGACAAATCGCATACCCTTTGCACGCTTGTTATGATCTGTCGTCACACGGAAGCTCATTTCCTTCAGCATGGCGCCGATGTCGAACGGTACGTTCACTTCGGTCGGAAAGATGAACTGGTCGTAGTAATAGACGTTATCGACAATCGAGCCGGGCGACGGGATTTTCCAGAACAGCATCATTTTGTTGTTCGTGCGGCGGATGACGCGCACCGGGCCGTCGATGAATGCGATTAGTTCGGATGTGAAATCGTTTTCGGATTTGTTCAGACGCAGGTTCACCATGTGTGGAACAACTGTAGCTCGGATTTTCAGCCGATCGATGTAGTTCATGCCGTCGCCGCCGCCCTCTTTCGTGAGCGCGATGCTGCCGAACGCGATCGGCGCTTCACGGCAGAATGAAGTCGAGTACCGCGCGGTTGAAATCTTCGATCCGTCTTTCGAGATGTTGACGTAGTCCACACTCGATTTCGGCGGCGGCGCGGCAAACGACATTGCATACGCCCAGCCCTTCGTGCCATTGAGCGGATCGGTTATTTCGATCTCGAGTGCTGCGTCGGCGTTCTTAGGCCATGCGGCGCGTGGCGCTTTCGCTCCCGCGTCCTTCGCCATGAAAACGAGTTCGTCGTTGGCGTCGAAGTCGGGTTCCGGGTCGGCATTTTTCTTCGGCCCGAATGGAAAAACGAGATCGCCGCCGGAGTCGCGCTCATCAATCTGAAACGGTATGGCAACATGTTTGCCGTCCGCACCCGCCGCGAAAACCCGGATTTTTTCTATAGGCGTACCGAGCAGCTTTTCGAGCTGCGCGCCTTTAATCACGATCGGATCGGTTTTTCTTTTCAGAGTTTTCTTCGTAGTCTGAGAAGCCATTACATCTATCCCATAAGCGGCGACCACAGCCGCCGCAAGCAACAAGCAAACAAACCTTTTCATCCATCCTCCGGCGCGCGCTTTATTCACTCCGGCGCACGAAAGCTCTTACAATAATAGGCAGTCATTCCGAGAGAAGCCATACCGACCGCGCAAAATATTCCGACAAGCACTTTCACCCAGCCCGCCCACACATCAACAAACCGGGGCAGATAGCGCCACCAGACGTCGAACATCACCGCTCGCTCGGGGTTATTCGGCGGTGCGTAGCGCATCAGGCTCCTCCACGGAAAATCCGCGCGCATGCGCTCCCGCAATTTTTCCGGCGGCAATCCTCTGTCGAATACCTCATGTTTAAGCAGCCACGCGTGCCCGGCAACAGGTGAAAATTCCGGAATGTAATGGGTATTGAGCTGGTCGTCCTTTACGCTCACGCCCGAGGGAATATAGAACATGTTGTACGGCTCCTGATGCCTCGTGAGCATTATGTATTCATAAAAACTCACCGTCACGCCGAGCACTTGAACGAAAAGCGAAACAGCAACGACAAGAACAAGCGCTACTTTCGCTGCAAGCCTGAGGCGGCGGAATGAATCGACGACAATAAGCGCCGGGAGCATCGCGAGCGGGACCACCGGCACAAGGAAGCGCGGCCCCCAGCACCAGTCGCCGTGCCACGCCCACCAACAGGAGTAAAGAACAAGAACCGCCCCGCAGACCGTCCACAGAAGCAGGCTTTCCTTCGTGCGCGCCCGGTGAAACCGCGCGGCGCCGAAGAGCGATACAAACAGGACCGGCGCGTATATGAATACGCTCTTCCCCGGACTGAACAGTAATCCGTACAGACCCGCCGTGATCGGGCCTGAGAACCCGAACATCGCGTCGTTTCCCGACCTGTAGCCGAAATCCATGAGAGAGCCGAATCGCAACTTGTTGTACAAAAGGAGCAATGAAAAGAATACCGCGATTTGCAGAAGGAACGCCCCCACCCTCGCGGCCCTGCCCTTCGCGCCGGTTCCGGTCGCCGCAATATATATCAAAAAAAGCGGAGCGAGTGAAAGATTGACAGCCTTCGTGAGAATAAGGCATCCGAAAAAGAACCCCGACATCGCCGCAGAAGCCGCATCCGCCACGCCGCGCCTCGGGATCGCAAAATGAAACGAGGCGAGAAGAGTCAACGCCTGAAGCGGCTCGCTGAATCCAATCTTCGAGTAAGGCCATATCAGGGTTGCGAGACCGAGCAGAAAAGCGCCCGCGACACACGCGCGTCGCCTGAAACCGAGCCGCAGAGCCGTAAAAGCAAACAGCACGCAGATCATCGCGCATATAAAAGGCTGGCTAAACTCGGTGATGAAATATCTGCCGATGAGCGCCGCGTTCCGGTCGCCGCCGATCGGGAATAACATTTTTGCAAGGCCGTAAAACGGAACCTCCGCGAGCGACTGTCCGATTCCGAATTTGGAATAATACGCGCCACCGACACCGCGCACGAGCGGCACATACTTGTTTTGCTCAAGCGCAACCGATCCTTTGTCCGCAATGCCTTGCGCAACAACGAAATAGTTCACCGGATCGCCGTTCGACGGGACGCCTCGCAACGTCAGAGCAAACAGGCAAAACCAGAACATGAAAAACACAACGGCAAATGCCGCCGGGAACTTTTCGACTCCATTATTTGTATCCGGGGAATTCATCGTTTTTACCAATACCGATAATTATCGGCAGCCGAGTATTCTTCCGGCAGCCTCCGCAACCGCGCTTTCGGGCACCGCGTCCATGCAATCGGTCCGACCATCGCAGACGTTCTTATAGCACGGCGCGCAATCTGCCTCCGTTATGATTTTCATGGAAATTCCGAATGTGTCGATCTCTTGTGCGCACGTCGGGCCGAACAGAACGACAGACGGCACGCGCAGTGCAGCGGCGATGTGCATTGCAAGCGTATCGCCGCAGATAATCACATTCATGAAAACAAGCACGGCCGCATATTCGCGCACGTTTGCGAGCGGCGGAATTACTGTCACCTCACCGCCTGCCTCATTAGCGACCGTCCGAAGTTTTTTCTCGTCTTCCGGACCACCGAGCAACAAAAAACGACAATCCTTTGGAAGCGCTTCCGTAAAAGCACGAATAATCGACGCCCATTTTGCCGGTGATGGGGTTTTGTTCGCGAATGCACCTCCCGCACCCACGACAAGCCCGATCCGCCGCGAGTCGAACGACACGCCCGCCGACGTGAGATGACTCTTGGCAAACTCAACCTCATCAGCTCCAAGGTTAAAAACGGGCGGCGAAAGAAACGCCGCGGGCAACCCGCACGCTTCGAGTATCATCGTGCCATACGTCTTCTCATTGCGACGGAATTTGAGTTCATCCGAAAGCCCGAGCGAGAAATAGTATTCGGATTCCTTATTGAGAGGTACCGGCGCACCGGATTCGGAGAGCCCGACGCCGACTTTGTTTTTTGCGTTTAGAAGAGAAGCAAGTCCCGCCTCGTGAGGCGTTTTGTCGAGAGAAACGACAAGATCGAACTTTCGCGGCAGAAGCGCTGCAAACTCGCGCCCATCCGCGACAACTATCTCATCGATATAAGGATTCCGTCGAAGGAGAGGCGCCGCAGCCGGACTCGTGAGCCATGTGACTTTCGTGCCCGGCCACTTTTCCTTAAGTGCGGGAAGTATGGAAGTCGTTCTCAGCACGTCGCCGAGCGCGGCGGTTTTTATGACGAGAATGAACGCGCCCCACGGCGAATAGTGCGGACAGTCCGCGCAGAGGCGGTTATGCGCGCACGGCTTTTCGCCGATGTAATATTTGCAATCGCTTTTGATTACGAGCAACGGCTGTGCCCTTCCGTATTTCTTTTAATTCTATTGCCCCGCGCGCACGCGGTCAACAAACGAGATTCACGACCGCATGCCCCAGTGACAGGATGTATGCGAAAATAATGTTAATTGTATTTCGCGGGACTATACTATTCGGCGGGCCGCAGGTTTGCCGCCCGGAGAAAATGAGATGGCGTTCGGCAAGGAAAAAGATTTAACAACGGGAAGCATCCGGCGGTACACTTTCACACTCGGCGTGCCCGTGATGCTCGGCATGGGGCTGCAACAGGTGTACGCGCTGGTTGACCTGATGTGGGTGGGACGTCTCGGGCCGGACGCGATCGCGGCGGTATCTCTCGCCGGAATGTTGTTCTTCATTTTCTTTTCGTTCTCACAGATGCTCGGCGCGGGCACGCTGGCGATCGTCGCGAACGACTACGGGCGCGGAGACAGAGAGCACGCGGTGCACACAGTGCGCAACGTGATGTTCGTCGCTTCGTTGTGGGGAGCAGCGCTGTCGGTTATATGTCTGCTATGGGCGCCCGAGGTGATGAAGCTGCTCGGCGGCAAGGACGAAGTGATCGCGCTCGGCGCGGCATACCTCGAGCCGTTCGGCGTAGGGTTCTTCTTTCAGATGACCGGTTACGTGCTGATGTTCGCGCAGCGCGGTAGCGGCGACATGCGCACATCGATGATGATCTTGTTCGTTTCGACGATCCTCAACATGGTGCTCGATCCGTTTCTGATATACGGCTGGTGGGGATTCCCGAAGCTCGGAGTAGCGGGCGCAGGCTGGGCAACACTTATCTCGATATCTATCGCGACGTTGTATCTGGCATTCGTGACGATCTCAGGCCGCACGCTCCTTCATGTGCCGTTCACACTCCGCTTCAAGCCGGACTGGCGGAACATCGCCGAAACGTTGAAGATCGGAGTGCCCGCAGGGATACAGTTCGCGTTCATAAGTTTCAGCGTGATGCTCGTAATGAAGGCAGTGGCGTGGTACGGAATGAAGCCTGTGGCTGCGCTCGGCACATCGTGGAGGCTGTTGCAGTTCGCAACGGTGCCGGTGATGGGGCTAGGCGCGGCGGTATCAACACTCGTCGGACAGAACCTCGGCGCGGGAAAAATCGAGCGTGCGAAGGAAGCGCACAAGTACGGAGTGATATCAGGCGCCGCGGTGGCGGCCGGACCGGCGCTGCTGATCGCCATCTTCCCGGATTTTTTCATGAGCTTTTTCACAAAGTCTCCGGAGATCATAGTTTACTGCCGGCTGATACTGCGCGTGCTGGCCACAAATCAGGTGCTCATCGGCATTAACATCATGTTCAACAGCACGTTCAGCGGCGCGGGCGACAACACGATGCCGATGATCGCCGCCGGGTTGCGCGCCGTGGTGCTTGTCGGGCTCGCTTACACACTGCCGAAACTCGCAGGAATGGGACTCCTCGGCGTATGGGTTTCCATGCCGGTCGGATCGGTCATCAGCCTTGCGATGCTCTATCATCTGTACCGCAAAGGACGCTGGCAAACGCACATGAAAAACATCAAGGAGCAGCGCGCAAACACCATCGCCGCAGCCGCTGTTACCATCGAATAAACTTCTCCCTCCATCACATATTTGTTTTTCGTTGCTGCTTTTCTTATTTTCCCTTTCCGGTCACAGGTTGCGCAGCGCTGCAATATTAAATAAAATCAGAGTGTGACTCCGAACAAGATGTACTCGAAGGGAGAGGATCTCTAAATGAAAAAAAGGCCGGTAAAGAAAATAGCTGTTCTGCTGTTCGTCGTGATATGTTTGTCGATAAGCCTGACTGCGCTTGCGGATAAACTCGTTTTTGTGGTCCCGATGATGGTGACATCAAAACCCGCGGACGGCGCCAAAGCGGGCGTAACGGACAACGCCTCGTCATTTCTGCAGCGAATCTGCGACATCATTAAAAAGAAGACGGGCGACGACGCCGAATGCGCCGTTGTCAACAAACCGAACGATGCAATGCTCTCGCCCGCCAATACCAAAAAATATATTCAAGCGATCGAAAATAAAAATTACGCGGCGATGTACATAAGCGGAAACGACTACTACGCGCTGACGGCATCCGGCTACGATAAGACAATTCCGGCGGTGCAAATCAGCTTCAAGAAAAAAACAGCCGACCAGATATGCATATACGCTCGCTCGACAGACAACATAAAAACAGTTCAGGACCTAAAAGGCAAAACGTGGGCGGGGAGTTACTATTACATGGGCACGCGTTACATACTTTATAAGAACGGAGTTGACATGCCGCTGAAGAAATTCTTCGGCAAAACCGTGCTCGAACCGGACGACTTCTGGGTGAACTCGGCGGACATGCTCGTCGAGGGAAAGACCGACGCTTTCACCGGCGCGCTCGAAGAGGAACTGATGGGCCGCACCCGCGATACCAAGAAATATGCAGTAGTCAAACCGGTTCTGTGCGTGCCGTACCGTTCGACACACATGATCGCGTTCAACAAGGAAAACATGTCGAAGGAGAAAATGGTACAGATCCGGAACATACTCCTGAACGCACACAAAGACAAAGACTTCGGCACCTTCCAGTTCATATTCACAATCATCGACGGGCATTTCGTGCCGTTCGACGAAAACGCGTTCAAGCTGAGCAAGGAATACGTCGATACATACACGAACCGCGGGTGGCTCAAGGAACAGACGGCCTTCATCGCAGGGAAATAAAACACTATTTCATTGTCAGAGAAATTATTGTTGCGAAGACAGCCGCTGCATTATCGCGCGCGCCTCGACCGCGAGCGGCCCGGCGGCGCCGGTAGCCTGCAAGACCCAGTTCAGATACGCGAGCGCCGCGTTTCTGTCCCGGTACACCGACATGATAACTTTTGCCGTTTCTATGCCCGCCCGGTGCGACAGCGAATGTCCCGGCGCGGCGGTCATCAGCCGCCGGTAAGCGTCCACCGCCATCTCCGGGTCGTCGCCTTTCAGCAACGCCTGCGCGACACGCATCTGCACATCAGGCGTAAATACCACATTCGGCGAATGAATGAGCAGGTTCCGATACAGCGCCGGGATTGCCTCGAAGCGCTGCTTCTCGAACGCCGCCTTCAACCTTCCGAGAAATTCGTCCTCAGGACTGACAAGCGCATACTCACCGCGCGCCACGTGGTCCCTATTCGGTACGATTACCGCGCGCGTTGCCAGCAGCAGATACAGCACCCCCGCGCCGAACGCGAAGCCGCCCACGTGCGCCGCATACGCAATATTCGCATAGTGCATCAGTCTCATGAAAGTGAACTGCATGATAAAATACAGGCCGAGGAAAAAAACCGCCGGCGTTTTGAACGGGATCGGCAGCCAACCGAGCAGAAAAATGCAGTTGACCTGCGACTTCGGAAACAGAAGAAAATAACCGCCCATGACGGCTGAGATCGCTCCCGAAGCGCCTATCAGCCGCGTTGGGTCGCCCGGCGCCGCGCTGACCACCAGCCTGAACGCTAACGCCGCCACAACACCGCCCAATAGATAATAAACGATGTAGCCGACGCGACCCATCAGGTCTTCGAGGTTCGCCCCGAACAGCCACAAGAACCACATATTGCCGACGAGGTGCATTATCCCGCCGTGCAGGAACTGATGCGTGAACAAGCCGATCAGGCTGAACCCCGCCACGGGAAACCCGAACGAGTGCACAACCTCCGCCGGCCGCCCGCTCGCCATCATCAGCACGTAAAGGACAATATTTATCAGAATCAGGCAGACAGTGACGAAAGGATAATTCTTTCTCGGATTAGTTACAGAATACGGAATCGGCATCTTTAGTCTCTCGCCCTTTCGGGCCGCTGACCATTATTATAGCAATTATCTTGTTGAAGTCATATCGGCACATATTACAAATACATAAAAAAACCGGGGCTGAAAAACACCCCGGTTTTCGATTTCACTTTATGAATGCGGCGATCAGGAACCGAATTCCTTTTTCACAATCGCGAACGCCTCGTCCGCCGCCTTGAGCGTCTTTTGCAGGTCTTCCTCGGTGTGCGCGGCGGAAACGAACCAGTTGTGGCTCGGATGGAAGAAAGAGCCGCGTTTCGTTATCTCCGCACAGAAAAGCTGATTGCGGAAGAAGTTCTTCTCGTTCGCGAAACTCGGGAACGGGATTGTCGGCGGGCCGGTGAATTTGTACTGCAGGCCATGACTCGCCGCGAGATCGACGAGGCCTTTGCCGAGTTTCGTCCCGAAGTCCCACATTCTCTTTATGCCGTCCGTTTTCTTGAGAACTTCGATGACCTTTTTTGCCGCCATCATCGGTACCGAGCTGTTCCAGTAGCTTCCCGTGAGGAACACGCGCGAAGCGGCGCCTTTGAGATAGTCTTTGCCGAGGCAGGCGCTGATGGGATAGCCGTTGCCGAGCGCCTTGCAGTAGCACGCGAGATCGGGCTGGAATCCGAAGTATTCGTTCGAGCCACGGATGTCCATGCGGAACCCGGCGCGGACATCGTCGAGAATGAGTACGATCCCTTCCTCGGTGCACGTTTTGCGAACCGCCTGCCACCAGCCGTCGATCGGCAACTGCTGATCGGCAAAAGTCGGGTGGTTGTACGGCGTCATAATCACACCGGCGATGTCGCCTCGGTGCTCCTCGATCGCTTTATAAAAACTGTCGAGGTCGTTGAATTTGAAGTATTTGACCTGCGCGCGGTCTTCATCGATGAGACCGCCGTGGCCGGGCGTGCACCACGCGTGCGCGCCGTGGTACGTTCCGCGAGCCATGAGTATCTTGCGCTTCTGCGTGTGCTCTCTGGCAACCTGAACCGCCCACGTTGTTACGTCCGAGCCGTTCTTCGCGAACACCGCCCACTGCGCGAACAGTATCGTGCCCACCATCAGTTCCGCGAGCTCGACCATGATCTCGCCGGGGTGGTTGAGGCAGTTGCCGAGTTCGCGCTGCTCGCGCACGGCCTCCTCGACCTCCGGGTGGTTGTATCCGATCACCATCGGCCCGTAGGCGCACATATAGTCAATGTATTCATTGCCGTCGATGTCCCAGTAGTGGGAACCTTCGGCACGCGCGGCGTAATAGGGAAACTCACCGGGCACTGCAAGCGCCGGGCTTACATGTCCGTAGATTCCGCCCGGAATGACCTTCGTCGCGCGGGTAAACATGTCTATTGATTTGTCGAATTTATAGAGTCCCATTTTACCCTCCCCGTCACGATCCGACATACTGCGAAAGCCGGTCCAGCAGCCCGTTCATGCCGTCCACAAGCGGGATGTGGCCGTGAATTAATATGTCGCGTCTGCCGAGCGACGCCATAACGTCCGCCTTGCCCGTGAACACATCGTACGCGAGACCGACGTCCTTGATTTCCATGAATGCGTCAGGCGCTTTCGGCGCAGCGCCCTTCCCAACCGTGATCCCCGTTTCGTCCTTGATAAAGAACGCCTTCGGGCCTCCACCTTTTACATCGATCTGAACGACCCCGTTCTGGAGCGACGGAACCAGAAACTTCTTTGCGCGCTCGTCGTTGTCCGCGACGGCCTTCGCGCCGTAAACAGCGGTGTAGGCCAGAAGCGAAACGACAAACGGCAACTCCGCCGGGTTCTTAACCACCTCGTCGCGGTGGTTCATGTAATAATCGAGCCGCTTCGTGAGCGCGATAAAATTCTTTAGTATTCCCGGATGCCAGATACCTTTCCAGATGACCGGCATCACCTTCGCGCCTTCGAACATCGCGTTCAGCTTTTCCGGCGTGCTGAACCACATCGCCACGGTGGGCAGTGCGACGGATTTACGAACCGCCTCACACTCGCCGCCGCGGAACTTCAGCGTCACCGCCGGCCCATTGCTCACGTGGAGCATAATCGAGCACTTCCACCCTTTAGCCAGATCCTGCGCCTGCTTGTCGTGCCGGACGATCTCCTCAAGAAGAGGCAGCACGGCGTGCAGATAGATGTACGACTGCACATTAGGATCTTTCATATTCGCCACCTTCCCGTTTCGATTTGCCGATTAATATATATCGGCAAATACGATTTGTTAAACCCGTATTCCCAATAAAACGAAACCCGAAAACCCGCCCGCGAAACCCTTTCCGCGAACTTTCCCTCTCCTCCGGCCTCTCGGAAACACGACGGCCGGCCCCGTTGTAATGAATGAATTAAATAAGCCACTACAACTTATGAATAAGCCCGGTTTCCAATGATAGAAACCGGGCATTGTTTTCACTTCAAAGTCTCTGTCGGCACTGCGATCAGAGCTTAAATTCCTTCTTTACCGCTTGGAAGCCTTCTTCCGCCACTTCGAGCGACTTTTTCACATCTTCTTCCGTGTGGGCGCAAGAAGTGAACCAGTTGTGATGCGGGTGGAAAATTACGCCGCGCTTCGCGCACACGCCGCTGAAGCACTGCTTCTTAAGGAAGTTGGCGTCGTTGCCGATGCGCATGAACGGGATCGTGTACGGGCCGCTCATGATGACCTCGATTCCGTATGCTTTTCCGCGTTCGACAAGACCGTCCGCCAGCATCTTCCCGATCTTCATCATGTATTCGACTCCGTTGATCCTGTTCAACTCATTCAAAGTCGCGATCGACGCCGCCATCGGTTCCATGCAGCTGAAGAACGTGCCGGTGAAGAGTACCTCGCCGGCGACCATCTTATATTCGTTTTTGCCGACCGCCGCCGAAATCGGATAGCAATTCGCAATCGCCTTCGAGAAGCAGACAAAATCCGGGTCGTAGCCGAAATAGGCGTGCGAACCATGGAGATCGAGCCTTAAAGCGGCGCGGACGTCATCCGAGATAATCAGGATGCCTTCCTGCCGGCATATCTTCTGGATGCTCTCCCACCAGCCGGGCGCCGGCATCTGCTGGTCGGCGTACAGGCAGTGGTGATACGGAGTCATGATGACACAGGCGATCTGTCCCTTGTACTGCTCGACGAGCGCCGTGAACGAATCGAGGTTGTTCCAATTGAAGAAGTGTACGTGAGCGCGGTCCTCTTCGATGATGCCGCCGTGGCTGGGCGTGCACCACGCCTGCGCGCCGTGATATGCGCCGGTGACCATCAGGATTTTCTTGCGTCCGGTGTACTCGCGGGCGACGCGCGTGCACCACGTTGTGACGTCTGCGCCGTTCTTCCCATATACTACCCAGTCCGCTCCCTTGATTTGCTTTACGAACGTCTCGGCGAACTCGATACTTAACGAACTGGGATGGCTGAGTCCGTCGCCATTTTCTCTAGATTTCGCCGCCGCCGCGTCCACGACCGGGTTCTTGTAACCGAGGATCATCGGGCCGAAGCCGCACATCCAATCGATGTACTCGTTGCCGTCCGGGTCCCAGTAGTGGGAGCCTTCGCCGCGCTCGGCGAAGTATGGATACGAACCGGGCACGGTGAATGCCGGGTGTTTATGGCCTATGATGCCACCCGGGATTACCTTGCACGCTCTCTCAAACAATCCGAATGATTTTTCAAGTGTGAAACCCATAAAAGCGCCTCCGCTTCGTTTTCTTTTGTTCGATTACTCCTCGACATACTTTGCGATTTTTTCGAGCACTACAGCCATGTTCTCCGCCATGCCGATCAGCCCGTGAAGCTCGATCTTGCAGAGCCCGAGCGCCTCCATGAAATCCACTCTCCCGTTCAGCATTTCGTACGTCAGGTCGATTCCCTTTATCTGCATGGACACCATGAACTCCCCGGCCGGCCCCTTCATCGGGGTGATCTCCCCACCCTTCTTAATTATGTAAGAAGCGGGTCCGTCCGGCACAACCTTGATTTCCATGATGCCGTCTATCGTCTTCTTCACAACCGCCGCCGCTTTCGCGTCGTGCTCGCCGACCGCTTTCAGCGCGTACGTCGCGACCATAAGCTGCAGTTTCGTGTGGAACTCGAAAATCTTCCGGTCCTTCAGCATCTCTTCAGTCGGCTTCAGGTACTTCTCCATGATTTCCGTCAGCTTCGTGAACTTGCCGAGGATGCCGAGATGCCACACGCCCATCCACGGAAGGGGCACAACCTTGCCCTTCTTCTCGAACATGTTGCACACCTTCGTCGGGCTTGAGAACCACAGCCCGATCGTCGGCAGCGACACCGTGCCCAGCTTCGCCGTGCACTTGCCGTCCTTGAACGTCAGCGCCACGCCGGGTCCGCCGGAACAACTCATCTGGATCGTGCATTTCCAGCCCTTCACCAGTTCCTGCGCCTCCTTGTCGAACGCCACAATCTCTTCGAGCTGCGGCAGAACGGCATTGAGGTAAATGTACGACTTGACTAAATCTCTCTGTTCGCTGTCACCCATCGCAATTCTCCTTGCGAAGATATTTAACTAATACTCCCTCTTACAATCCACTTACAATATACGATTCTCAACAAATTGTCATTCGTTTTTCAATCATTTTTTTACCCGACTGCCGGGAGGCTTCGGGACGCGTCAGACACACTCTCGAACAGCCTCAAATACCGCTGCGAAGCATGGCTTCAATTCACAACTGTTGTCAGTGAAATTTTCAATCGCCTGCTCCACCCTGCCGCTTCTCCCCGGTCCGCCTACACCTTATTAATAATATAGAACAATTCCACTGATTTTAAAAACATTATTTAAAAGAACTTTCCGGCCACGGCGGCAACTCGGGCATAAGATACTTCAATTTCAATACTTTCGCGGAAATCAGCATGCCGATTGTCAACTATCCAGAACCTCGCGCACCTTGGCAGTTAAATCAGTCAACGAAAACGGTTTTGAGATGAAATGCATCCCGTGATCGAGAATCCCGTGATTTACCGCGGCTTCCTCCGTATATCCCGACATATACAACACTTTCAAGTTCGGGCAGATTTTCGATAACCTTTCCGTGAGTTCGCGTCCGCTCATCTCGGGCATAACCATATCAGTGATAATGAGCCGTATCGAAACTCCTTCCCGCTCGCAGATAAGCAGCGCTTCGCCGCCGTTCGCGGCGGTATGCACCACATACCCCGACACCTCCAGAACCCGTTTAATCAGACTGAGCACTCCCGGCTCATCCTCCACAACCAGAATTGTCTCAGTCCCCTTTGCCGACTTAGCCCGCTTTTTTTCGCTTTCCTTAACCCCGGCGTCCGAGAATTCGCGGGCGAGATAGACCTTCATCGTCGTGCCCGATCCGGGCTCGCTGTAAACCCATATATGGCCGCCGCTCTGTTTAACAATGCCGTAAACAGTCGATAGGCCAAGCCCGGTGCCTTTTCCCTTTTCCTTAGTAGTGAAAAACGGCTCAAACATGCGCGACTTCGTTTCTTCATCCATACCGCTGCCGGTATCAGTCACCGACAGCATCACATACTGGCCGGGCGTGACCTCGGCACGGCGGTCCATATACTCGTCGTCGAGTTCCACATTTGCCGTCTCGATAGTGAGGTTGCCGCCCTTGGGCATGGCATCCCGCGAATTCACGGCCAGATTCAATATCACCTGTTCGATCTGCCCCGGGTCCGCCTTCACATTTCCGAGATCGTCCACTGTGCGGACCGACAGAGTAATGTCTTCGCCTATAAGGCGCCTCAACATCGGCTCGATGCTTATCAGCACCTTATTCAGGTTCAGCACTTCCGGAGCGAGCACCTGCCTGCGGCTGAAAGCGAGAAGCTGTTTGGTCAATGCCGCCGACCGCTCCCCGGCCTTCAGAATCTCTTTCATGTCGGCAAGCAGCGGATCGCCGGGCCTTAGCTCCGAAATCACGAACTCGGCATAGTTATTAATGACGGTCAGCATATTATTGAAATCGTGCGCTATTCCTCCCGCGAGATTGCCGATACTTTCAAGTTTC
>CAYPEK010000028.1:0-42764 GCA_964409645.1 uncultured bacterium
GGTGAGGACAGCATCCGAAGGGAAAGGGAAGCCGTTGTTGATCGGCAAAGATTCGATCGAGGTTTGCAGGTGGTCGCCGGTTGTTCTCGGCCTTAAGCAGCCGGATGCCCAGTTCGATCTGAAGGTTGCTTATCAGTTTCCCTATCCGACGGAAAATGTTTTGCTCGCCCCGGTCGATATGTATAAGGACGGGTTCCCACCGGATGTTGTTCTTGTAAGGGCGACGATGGAAGAATTGAAAAAGGTGTACGACGAACTGAAGCCCGAAAACTTCACGGTCGATCTATCGGGCGCAAAATTGGACCGGTCGGCTTTGGCGGTGTTTTCATCCGCGGGCGCAGAGTCTGAAAAGAAGAAAATCAGGTTTGTAAATGAGTTGTTGGCGAATTTAAACAGAAATGCGCAGTGGCGCGATTTTGTGAAGTGGGTTTTCAACAGAGAGTGGACAACTTACATTTTCGATCTGCTTCTCGACAGGTTCCTCGCGAATATGTCGATATGCAGGAATTCAACGGCTATACCTTTCGTAACCGGGAAAGGCAATGTTTCATATTTTTGCACAGGCGGCATTGCATGGGGCTTGAACAAACCGGAGCACATGACATGCGGACTGCCGTACGAATTGTATAAACGACTGGAATGGGAATGGTAGCTGAGTGCAACAGCGGGATTTGCGTTGTTATGATAGTTAGTGATTCCTTTAGAGGGTTAATGAATGTTCGATAAACTTGCAATGCCTTATTACTTCCGCGACAGCGAGATTAAGAATCGCTTATGCGCGCTTCCGATGGAGGCGAATGATGCCGGCGAGGACGGCAGACCGACTGAACAGACGATCATGCGTTACAAGAATTTGTCCGCAGGTGAATGGGGGATCGTATATGTCGAGGCGATAGCCCCGAGCGCAAACGGGAAAGCCCGCAAGCGGCAGATGGTGATGTCGGAAGAAAACCTTGATAGTTTCAAGAGGCTGGTCGATGAGATTAAAGTGTCGTCCGATCCGCCTCCGTTCGTTATTCTTCAGATCAATCATGCCGGAAGATATGGCCTTGCTCCAATGATTGCGTATCATTCGGAGGTTCTCGATCCGTCGTGGCACGGGGTGGGGGATATTACTCCGGCAACGGCTGATGAACTCGACGCGGAAGCGGCCCGAATGGCCAATGCAATACGGTTGGCTGCGCAGACGGGCGCTGATGCGATAGATGTGAAATGCTGCCACGGCTATCTCGCCGCGGAGTTGTTGAGGCCGATGAACAACCGGCAGGACAAATATGGAGGCTCGGATGAAAACCGGTTTCGTTTTTTCAATGCTTTGCTTGAAGCGGCGGCGGAGGCTGAACGTGATTTCGGAACGATGTTCGGAGCGCGCGTTTCACTTCATGAGCATTTTCCGGGTGGCATTGGTTCCATCGGGCCGGAAGGTATCGAGATAGACCGCGCGGCGGTGAATGATATTGTTTTTAAATTGAAGAGTTACGGGGCTGCGTTCATCTGCATTACGATGGGAGTGCCGTATTTCAACCCGGAGTTCGTGCGGCCATACGCAGGCCAGAAGAATAAAAGTGACGTGCTTAACTATTTCGGGCGCCTGAACGAATTTGTGCGCGGAGCGGACGACGATATCATGGTTATCGGTTCCGCATATACTTCCTACGGCCACATGTTCAGGTTGTGGGCGGAGCTTCAGACCGCGGCGGATATAAAAGGAATGGGGCGCCAGAGTTTCGCGGACCCGCTTTTCCCGAAGAAGCTGTTCGGCGGCGACGAGGAGTCGATCAGGTGGTGCAGGTGCTGTAAGCGCAACGGATGCGCAACGCTGCTGAGAAGCAACAAGGAAGTCGGCTGCGTTGTGTTCGACGATTACTATAAGAAGCAACTGAAACAGATTAAATAGGCGGTCTTGCCGCGTGTGCGGCGGTAAAAGTATTGCTAAGGAGCGAACCATGATAGACCTTAAAGGCATTATTCCGGCTACTGTAACGCCGATGGACGCCGACGGCGAGATAGATTTGAAACAATTGAGCAAATATATGGACTGGCTTTCGGAATTTAAGGGGCTCAAAGGATTGGCGGTGAATATGGATACGGGCGAGGGGCCGCATCTTACGGATGAGGAAAAGGCGTTGATGATTAAGACGTTCAAGAAGAGCTTGGGTGGCTCGATGGCGATTCTCGCCGGAATAAGCGGCAGGTCAACACGTGAGGCGCACGAGCAGGCCAAGGCTGCTGCTGAGAGCGGCGCCGACGCGCTGGTTGTGTTTCCGCCGCCTGTGTTTGCCGGCGCTGCTTTAAGCCCGAAAATACCGGTGGAATACCACAAGGCGATTGCGGCGGCTTCGGGGCTGCCTCTTGTTTTGTTTCAACTTCAACCGGCGCTCGCGGGCGCGATTTTTAACGAGGAAACATTGCTGGCTTTGTTGGAAATTGAAAATGCCGTCGCGCTGAAAGAGGCTTCGTTTGACGCAGTGACTTTTGTTAAAACGGCGGAGATTATGAGGAAGGCGGGCCGTAAGGTTATGTTGCTGACCGGAAACGACAATTTTATTTATGAATCATTTTTGCTTGGGGCGGAAGGCGCCCTGATCGGTTTCGGAACGATTTGCATTCAGGAACAGATCGATATGCACAGGATGGCAATGGAAAGGAAGCCGACGGAGGGACAGCAAATCTGGGAGCGGATTCGGCCGCTGGAAGAGGCTATATTTGCGGTGCCGGTAAGGGATTATCGTGCGCGGATGAAAGCCGCGCTCGTTGAAATAGGTGTCATAGATTCAGCGATTATGCGGCCGCCGCTTTTCGAAGTTGACGCTCGCGAAAAGGAAGCAATCAGGGCCGAATTGAAGAAACTGAAAATGGTTTGATCCGATAGATTTTGATTCGAATTGGATGTTGCGGATATATTTTTCCTTTTAGTCGTGTATAATCGTATAAAACTGCTGGGGAAACAGGCGTTAAATCGCACCCGGCTGAAAGAGAAAGGACTGTCATGGAGAAATTCAATCAGGAAATCGAGAGGCTGAAGAATTATTTCGACGGGATCGACAAGGAACGCGAGAAAGCATACGTGCTCGCTAGGGAAATGCGACGGGATTCTGTGCAGGCGGTAAGGGATATGCACAGGAAAAGGTTTGATGAGGCGAGGAGTCTGCTTTCGAACGCCAGAAAAACCGCAGGTGAATTATATGAGTGCGGGAACAGGTTCGGGTTCGCGGAAGAGGCGCAGCAGGAGTATGTTGAAGCCGCATTGACACTTTCTTTTTTATTAAAGGAAGACCCGCCTACGCAGGAGGAATTAAAAACGACCGAACGCGGATACATGCTTGGCCTCGCGGATGCGATCGGCGAATTGCGAAGGCATATACTCGGCCTGCTTACAAAAGGAAAATTAGAAGAAGCAAATTATTATATGGATTTGATGGATGAGATATTCGGCATGATTATGAAGTTCGATCATACGGACGCGGTTCTTCCTCTGCGGAGAAAACAGGATGCGTTCAGAAGCATTATTGAAAGGACGCGCGGAGACCTCGCGAATATCATCTGCCAGAAAAGACTTGAAAAGCAGTTGATTGACGCGGCGGAAGGCACGCAAAAGTAACGCATTTATTTCTGATCGATCTGCCAACAGATGAATAAGATATTCGATGACGAGCGAAGAAATGTCAGGGCGTTGAAAGCATTGCTTTTCTTTGTCGTTGCATTCGCGAATACGTATTTCTTTCACCCGGTACTGTACGATAATCAGACGACTAGGATGTCGCTCGCGTGTTCGATTTATAAAGACGGAACGACCATCATAGATCCATACGCGGACAGGACCGAGGATAAAGCTTTCTTTAATGGTCATTACTATTGTGATAAAGCGCCGGGGTTGTCTCTTGCCGCCTCAGCCGTTATGCCGGTCTTGCAGGCCGGAGCGAGATTGTTTTCGACGGAATTGTGTTCGCCCGCAGGTTTCAAATGGCTGCATTATCTACTGTCAGCAATATTTTTAGGGCTAACGACGGCGGCGGCATCGTTGCTTTTGTTTGAGATATTGTTCTACATCGGCGCCGGTATCTCAGGTTCGTTTATACTGTCGGTCGCATGGGTTCTCGGAACTATCTCCTTCACATATTCGACTCATTTTTACGATCATCAATTCGCGTCCATTCTCATTCTCGCGGCGGTGTATCTTATTTTGACCGGCGCAAAAGAGAATAAGGATATAAGTTCCGCCAGAGTTATCATCGCCTCATTTCTGCTTTCTTATGCCGTGATATCCGAATACACGTCCGCCGTCACAGCGGTTATAGTCGGCGTATATCTGATAACGAAACTGAAAAGTAAAACGAGAATATTTTTGATTGTCTTGGGCGGCGCGATCCCTGTTGCTCTTCTCGCTTATTACAATTACATCTCTTTCGGAAGTGTTTTTTCCATAGGATATTTTCATGAAGCGCATCCTTATTTCAACGAGCAGATGTCGAAGGGAATAGGAGGTGTCACATATCCGAGCATTAAGGCAATGGCCGCATTATTGTTATCGCCGCAGAGAGGGCTGTTCTGGAGTTCGCCGTTTCTGCTGCTCGCGGTATTTGGTTTCCGTCATCTGATTAAAAAGGACAGGGGATTGGGGATAGTTTGTCTGACTGCGGTCTTGGCGCGATATCTGATAAATTCGTCTTACTACGATTACATGGGCGGCTTCACTCCGGGGCCGAGGTTTATTGTGCCTGCGTTGCCTTTTCTGATAATTGCGGGAGGCGCGTTATGGAGCAGAAGCGGCAGAGCAATAAAACTACTCATGGCGGGTTTATGTCTCGGATCGGTGGTGGTTAATACTGCGTTGAATGCTTTAGAACCGCATGTTCCTCAGGTGTTTACATCACCGCTTATGCAATACGGCATCAGATTGCTTGAGTTGGGATACAAACCTGTAAATATCGGTGTGTTATCAGGTCAGACGGCAATAGTTTCGATTTCGGTTTTCGTAATAATTTTGCTTTTAGCCTTCTCATTGTTTTGTGTGCGTACAAAATCGAAAAGCAAGTGGACAAATGCAGTTATTGCCTGCGTTATTGCTTCGGTTTATGTTATCGTATATGCCGCGGTTGGACTGAATGACCGAATTGAGAAGAAGTATCTTGCCGATTTCTATATCGGCGTCGAATTGAATCAAAATGGGAATCCGGAAGCGTCTGTATCAGCGTTTCGCAAGTCGGTAAAAGAAGAGCCGCGATTTTACAGATCGTATTTTTACATGGGCACCGCTCTTATAAAAATGAATCGTTATAAGGACGCGGCGAAAGCGATTGGAAAGTCGTGTGAACTGAATCCGGAAAATGTGCAGTGCTTTGTAAGCCTTGCTTACGCGCAATATCTGGCTGAAGATAAAGATTCAGCGCGTATAACTTGCAAGCATGTTTTGGAATTGGACCCGGGCAATATTCCGGCCGAAAAGCTGTTGAATTATCTCGGTGATTATTGACCGTCTTTTTTATCTCGAATTCCTGAAAAATATGAGTCGTAGTCGGATTTGGCTTTCTTGTTTACCATCGGCTGCACGTGCTTCCATGCGAACTCTTCCAAGTTTTTCAAACCGGGTTTTAAAAGGTTAATCGCGAGCGAATAATCAAGCCGTTTTCTTCCGTCCAATATCTCAGGCAGCTTGTCGCAAATCAGCTTCTTATTCAGCGACTCGTCAACGATGCCTTTTCTGTTGAAACCGGACTGGTATTTATTGGTTCGGATCGGGCTTCTGAAATCGCGATATATCCAAATGAACCATCCGGAAATCCAGTCCATTGAATTGATTGTCCTGATATAGTGCTCAAGGAATTCCGCCTGACGATCCTCTGAATATTTGGATCGGAACTTGGAGGATTTGAATCCATGTTTAGCGCACGCTCCGAACTCTGTTATCATCCACGGTTTTCCGGGCGCTGTTTCGCGTGAGGCGGACAGCAAACCGAATAAGTCTTTCTCGTCGCCGAAGTACCAGCCGATGTAGCAGTTGAGACAACAAACGTCGGACGCCTCACGCGTTTTATCTATGACGAACCTTGAAGAGACATAAGACACAAGCCGTGTGGGGTCTATCGAGCGCGCTTCAGCCATGAGCCGCCTTATGAAGAGGTCGCAGTCTTCGTCTTCGACTGGCACCTCATTTCCCACTGACCACATAATCACTGACGGATGATTGAAGTCGCGTTCGATCAGCGTTCTTATCATTTCTTCCGCTTTTTCGTAAACCGATTCATCTTTGTAATCGATATACCAATATACCGGAATTTCTTCGAGAACTAGCAAGCCGATTTCGTCTGCTGCTTCGATCAGAGCCTCGTCATGTGAGTAATGAGCGGTGCGAAGCGAATTGAAACCTAAGCTTTTTATATCTGCCACATCTTTGAAACGAAGTTCGCGCGGTATAGCGCGTCCGTAGGGGACGAGCTCTTCGTGCAGACTGACGCCTTTCAGTTTTATGGGTTTGCCGTTGAGCAATATGCGAGTGCCGGATATGTTTATATCCCTTACACCGAATTTGACCGAATACGGTTCTGCGGTTTCATCCGGTGAGGGAATGAGGGAGAGCTTGTACAGAGCGGGGTCATCCGGCGACCATAGATGAGCATTTTTGAGATTGAAAGAAAGCCTGCCGTTGTTGATTTCAGATTCTTCGATTCCCGACAATATCGGCTCCTCATTGAAGCTGACGGTCCAGATAAAATGAAATGGTTCTTTGCATTTGTAATCAACTGTTATCGTGGCGGATTGATCGGCGTTTATTTCCGTATTAACGCGGACAGATTTGAAGTGACGTTTTGTACGTGCAACAAGCCAAACATCGCGCACTATGCCGCCGTAATTAAACCAGTCGAATAATTCGCCGGGAATCCTCTGTTTGGAGCGGAAATTTTCGACCATTACAACCAGATGGTTTCCGTTTTTGATGAGAGCTTTCGCGGGTATGGGCACTTCAAATGGAAGGTAGCCGCCTTCGTGGGAACTTAATTCGCATTCGTTAACCCATATCCTGCACAAATAATTAACAGCATTGAATCTTAATAAATATTCGGTATCCGGTGAATTATCGAGTTCAGGTATGTCGAAGTCGGTGGCGAACCAGAAAATACCTTCGTATCTTTCATATCGAGGTATCGTGTTCCAGCATGAAGGTATCTGTATCTCTTCCCATGAGGATGAGTCGAAGGTGTTGCAATACCAATTTGATTTTACACCGATCTGTTTTGGATCCGGAGTGCCGCGCCATGTGCCTGATAGTGGAATATTCATACAATTACCCCTTCAACGTTCTCATATTGTAACGATAAACATCTGGCGAGGAAAACTATTCTAATGAAAAAGGATATGAAGAAGTGAAAGGAAAAAGGTCAAAAGCGAAAACGAAAAAAACAGAGTGTTTTTTCGCGATCCGGTTACGCTTTGAATAATCCGTGTTGATAGGTAGTATGCGGAAATAAAGCCGGCGAACAGCAACAATATAAACATTATTTCAGGTTTGCCGTACGCACAATTAAGGCTTATGTGTGGGTGTTGTTGATATATGAGTTTAGTCGCGATCAGCGGAAACGAGGCGACGGGCGTCAAAAGAAGCGCTCCCGAAATATCCTCGTTGAGAAGCATAACAATAAAAAAATACATGACCGCGAAAAGAGATAGTATCCATAGCGCGTTCATGTATCCGATTATGAAACCGGCGAGCGGCCCCGCGATTATGCTGAACAGCCAATGTCTGCTGCTGTAACCGTGTTTTGATAGTATCCATTTTATAGATAGCAATATTAGTATCATCAGATGAAGAAATATTGCGAGGTAGCGATCGTTAAAGAAATCGCTGAGAATCATAAGCGATGATTCGGACGCGGTTCTGTAACCGGTCGCGACTATCATTGCCGGTATTCCGAGCGTGGGTATGATTACAGCCGGCTGGTATCTGAATGATTTGTGCTTGATTCCGTTATAAAGGCCGAAGAGGAACATTATGGAAGCGGCCGCAGACATTGCCATAATCGTATTGCCGTTATTTAACAGCAATAAACTTTTAAATGTATCCGGCGATATTTTCGATGCTGTTTCAGGCAGAAGTATCACCCATGACGGATTTCCGGAGAAGCCTGTAAGCAAACCTGTCGCCACTGCGGAAGCGTATTTTATGAGGCTGCCTTTGCCGATCAACCCTTCGAGAGAGTAAACAAAGCAAATCGACGCAAAAATAGCCGCCGCAACAACGATTAGTTTTTTCGACGAAATATCGATGCTTTGTTGCGGTGCCTTGCCCTTTGCTTTTTTCTTTCCTTTTTTCATCTCTTCATCATCAGTCGCTATCTATATTATCAGACGCGCGCATTGATTTGTTTCGATATAGATATGGAAAAATGAATGCGTAACTTGTAGTCAGGAACGATCGCGAGCGACATTGTTTATTACTTCCAAGAAGCCTAGGGACATTTTTTCAACCGTGAAACGGCTTGATTGTTCGAGACCTTTTCGGGATAAGGAATTTCTCAGCTCATCATCGAAGAGCACTTTGGATATTGCGTCGGCAAGATTTTCGGGTGTGGGATTGCCGACTGCGCAGGCGCCGTCGCCGATAATTTCTTTTAGCGAGGTCGCGGAAGATGAAATAACGGGTGTGCCGCAAGCCATCGCTTCAAGCGGAGGCAGGCCGAAACCTTCATAGAGGGAAGGATAGACGAATACTTCAGCGGCGCTCATCAACGGCGGCAAGAAGTCATCGGTTATGCTTCCGGGGAAGATAATTTTTTCCGCGAGACCGAGTTTTTCGGCCAACTCTGTCAATTTGTGATATTCACCGTCTTTGCTTCCCGCGATAACGAGCTTATATCCGCTCTTCAGCTTATCGACTAATAAAGAATAAGCTCTTATGAGAGAGGATACATTTTTAGTCGGTCTGAACTTGCCCGCATATAAAATGAACGGTTGCTTCAGCCCGTAATTTGATATTGTCGATTGAATAAGCTCTGTATCTTTAACGGGTTTGAAAATGTCTCTGATTCCAAGCGGAACAACGGTGATTCTGTCCGGATTCCCTCCGAATGTCATTAAAATATCCTTCTTCGTGAATTCGGAGATTGAAATAACCGCGCTTGCTTTTCTAAGGGACAAACCAGCGGCGATTTTGAAATACAACTTTTCGACGGCGCTCGAACCGGAAATATCCGGAGAGGAATTCATTGGAATGAGGTCGTTGACAATAAGGACCACCGGAATATTCGAAAACATCGGCATCTTAACATAAGGTGAAAGCAAAACGTCGATGTTATGCTTTTCTGCGGCGCGGGGAAAAAGAAATTGATCCCAGATTTGCGTAACGGATTCATTAATCGTAATTGTCTCGACGTTTTTTCCCTGTGAGCGGAACTCGCAGAATTGGTTTGTGAAAACGTAAATCGCAGCCGAAGGCGCATTGACGGAAGCCCATGATATGAAGTCGCTCAGATAGCGCCCGATACCGGTATATCCGTTCTTGAGAAATTCGCGGCCGTCGATTCCGATTCGAATGTTCATGCTCCCGTCTTCAATATTTCGTCGTATATGTTCATGACCTTTTCCGCATGCTTCTCAATCGAAAAACATCTGCGTGCCTTATCCTCGCCCGCGGAAGCGATTTTTTCCGCTTTTTCCTTGTCTGATGCGAGTGACATAATTGCTTTTGCCATTTCGGATGGATTGCGCGGCGGGATCAGAAGCCCCGTAACATCGTGTTCGATAATCTCGGGAACACCGCCGGCCTTTGTTCCGATGACGGGTTTGCGGCATGCCATTGCTTCTATAAGAACTCGGCCGAAATGCTCCGCATTGCTGGAAAGCACAAAAATATCGGTCGAGTTCAAAATCGCCGGGATATCTTCTCTGTGGCCGGTAAAAAAAATCTTGCTGTGTGCTTTGGAATTGTCGGCCTGACTTTTCAGATCGTTTCTCATCGGTCCGTCGCCGACCACAGTAAACTTAATCTTTTTTGCAACGGGATGATCTGATGCAGCAATTATCTCGGCGGCTTCGATGAAATAGTTGATGCCTTTGTAGTCAACGAGCCGTCCAACATTCGCCACGATTATATCCTCGTCGGAGGCTCCGAACGACTCTCGTATTTTTGCGTCCGGCGGAGATGGTTTGTAGGATTCAAGGTCAACAGGGTTGTAAACCGTGATAACTTTATTCGCGGCGTTTGAAATATTTTTAAATCTTCCCGCTACGGATTCAGAATTCGTGATGATTTTTTTGTACATTCTGACGAGCAGATTGTCCGACAACGGTTCTTTATCCAGGACCCTGACGTGCCACACGGCAGGCACACCGGACCTCAAAGCCGCCGCGCCCGAATACAGAGCGCCGCGTGCTGTAGCGTTCGAGTGAACAATATCGATTTTTTCATTGTTAATTATGTCGAGCAGATTGTTGACTCCTGAAAGCAACTTAATCGGCGCACTGATTGTGTTGAGGGGGAAAATATTAGATACAAAAACGGGAACATTCAAATCCACAGCTTTTTGTTCGAGGTTGCCTTTTTCCGGAAGTACGAGGATCGGATCGTATCTCGATCTGTCGAGCCCGCGTATCAGCAGGCTGAGGCTGATTTCGCCGCCTCCGACCACATCGCCGTAATTAGAGAGGTAAAGGACTTTACCGGCCAACTATGTGCTCCGTTTTCTTTGCATACACAACTATACGGTTTTGCATTCTCAGAATCACGGACAGCCACCAAAGCGCCAACGATGCGCATATAAATCCATATCTTTTGAAAAAACTGCCTTTGTTCCTTAGAGCTGTTCTGTAAAACATATTGAGCGGCATCATTCTTTTTTCGTATTTTACGGGCTCCATACCGTACTTGTTGAGAAGAAGTTCCAGAGAACGTTTTGTGAAACCGAGCCGGTGGCCGCCGGGATGCGGATTGTATGCGCCTCGAATGAGGGATGATGCACGTCCGCCCGTGATTCGGTACAAAAAGTGAGCGGTTCTTTTGAAAAGCGACTCCTGTCTGGGAGTTTCGATCACGATGTAACCACCGGTTCGAAGAACGCGTCCAGCCTCGCACACAGTCGAAGCCGGATCCGCGAGGTGTTCTATAATGTCGAACATTGTTACCAGATCGAAGAATTCGGAATCGTATTTTGCGTCCTCGAGCCGTCCGTTGAAAACATTGAGAGTTTTTGCTTTATCCCCGAGATACTTCTCGTAAACTTTTTTGCTTATCTCCACACCCCGGACTTTCCAGCCGCGCGAGTGGGCCACTTCGAGCATGTAGCCGAAACTGCATCCTACGTCGAGCATCTTACCCGGCAAAATTAGTTTTTCTATCTTGTCGAGTTCCGCGTTGCACCAACGGCGGATCTCTGCCACTTCATCGTTATATGTGTCTTCCGCCCAGTAGTAATCGCTGTCGATGATTGAGGTTTCGTCATAAGGAACGTCAACAAAATGAAGGCCGCAGTTTACGCAGGCGATTACTTTATATGTCTTCATGTCGAAAGCGGTTCTGCATTTAGGCGAAGAGCAGGCCGGACAGACGTTTGAAGTTGAATCGTTGCTTGCGGTGTGCATGACTGTTGTTTCTTTTTGTTCCACTTTGCCACCCATTATATTATGGAAGAATCAAATAACTTCCCATGTAATGATTTTAGATTGAGAAGGGCATGTATTTCAACAACGGGTATTCGACGGAGGCATAAAACGTTTGTTTTGATATAATATCAATCAATTCGAGATAAGGAGTGTTTGATATGGGAAAAGATGAAAATTGTATTTTTTGCAAAATAGTGGATGGAATTATCCCTTCGAAGTCAGTCATGGAGACGGAGAACTGCATCGTCGTGTTGGATGCGTTTCCCGCGACAAAAGGGCACGTGTTGATCGTTACGAGGGATCACAAGGAGACGCTGGTCGATATGACTGATGCGGAGTTGAGCGATGTGGCGAAATTGATGCGGGATGTAGGGAGTGCAGTAAAAAAGGCGACAGGTTGCGACGGTATTAATTTTGTAAACAATCTCGGGGAGGCCGCGGGGCAGAAAATCATGCACGCTCATTTCCACATTCTGCCGCGGTATGAAAACGATTCGGTGGTGATGACGTTTCAACAGTTAAAGCTGACAGAGGAAGAAGCGGATTCTCTGGTAAAGTCGATAAAGGCAGAACTGTAAAAGGATAGACAATAAAAACAGTTGATAGAATTCGGTCACTGTTTTTTATTCTGCATCTTTTTGCCTTTTTGTTTTTGTTTCATCTGCATATTTTGTTTCTGTCGTTCGTTTATAAGTTTGTTCTTAATTTTTTCCTGAACTTTGATCCATGCAAGCTCGAATTTAGCCTGTTGATCGACAGTTAGTATGCTTTTCATTTTCTCTCTAAGGTTATCGTCGCTTTTCTGCTGTCTTACTTTGATATCGTCGAGCTTCTTCAGGGTTTCCTGCAGTTCCTTTTCACTGTTTTGATCCTTAGGTTTGGCGGATAAAGTCTTAAGTTGTTTCAATACCGACATCTGTTCCATGACAAGATCGCGACGTTCGTTGAAATGTTCGTGCAGTATATCGAGAAATTTTGCTTCGGTCTCAGGAGGCAGGTCCATTTCATCGGATAGTTCCCACGCGATCATTCTGAAAACTCTTTCGTGAAGCCTCTGTCGCGCCATTTCCGGATTTGGGCCGGGTTTCATAGATTTGTTATTACCCTGCTGGGCAACCGCCGGCCAACTGATGATGAGCGCTGCCAACAGTATGAATACAGCTTTTGCTTTCATTTGCCGTCTCCTTGTCCTAACCGAATATTCATGAATCAGTTCCTCCCAGAGATATATACAATGATTCGGCTTCTTCCGCTGATAGCGATTCCACAAGGTAAAACAAGTCGGTTTTCGAGGAAGATGGAATCATCTCAGGCAGTTGCGTCTCAACCCATTCGATATCGCTAATGCTGGATTGCGATTCGCCTGATTCTTTTGTCTCGGAGAGATACGTTGTCTTATTGTTTTTTTCGGAAAAAAGTGTTTCATCAGTAAAGGTCGCAAGAGCAACATCTTCAGGAGTCACAGAAAAAGTTTTTGCGCGGGACAGTATGTTGCTGCTCTGGTTGTGGTTAATAGTTGTGCTGATAAAAACAGCTAAAAAAATGACTGCCGCAGCGGTTGCCGGAATTGTAAGTCTGCGCAGGCGAGTTATCACTGTTTGACGCTGTTTTTTCGCACTGGTGAACGCCGAATATGATTCATCGGAAATTTTTTGTGCAAAGTCCGCGGGCGGTTCCCTCAATTCGACATTTTTAAGAATGCCGATCAGGGATTTTGTTTCCTCATAAACCGTCCTGCAGGACTCGCAGTTGTTTATATGGTTTAATACTGACGGATCGGTAATCTGAGAGCCGCTTTCGACGAGTTGTGTAATTAACATTCTATATTTTTCACATGATTCCATTTGATTTCAGCTTCTTTCTCAGGTTTTCTATCCCGTAATGAAAGTTCACTTTGGCTGTTTGCTCCGAGCAGCCGATGATTTTTCCGATTTCCTCGTAACTCATCTCGTGATATATTCGCAGTATCACGGCTGATTTTTGTTTCTCCGGAAGATCCGAAACGGCTTCGAGCGCTGCTGACGATGCCTCGTTTTTTAGTGCTTTTTCCGACGGATTTTCTTCGTGGGCTGATATATTGTCGGCGGCTTCGGTAAGTTCGCACGTGTCTTTCTTGCTTCTGAAGAACGACCGGCACTGGTTGATGGCTACCTGATAAAGCCATGTTTTGAAGCCTGATTCTCCGCGGAAAGTATCGAGTTTCTCGAAAGCCTTTATGAATATTTGTTGTGTAAGTTCCTCCGCATCCTCGTTTTTTTTGGACATCCTCAATGTGAGAAAGTAAATTTCCCTGTGATATTTCAGCACGAGCTCATCGAATGCCTCCCGGCTTCCAGACTTTATGAGCTCCAGCAGTTTTTCATCGTTTCTAACCAGCATATCCGGCGCTCATTCAATTTGACTCAGTTACAGGCAAAAAGTTAAAAAACTCACTTTATTTGTTATATGATTTTATAAGAACCTCAGTAATAATCAATTTCATGCGAATTCATGAAATGAATTATACACTTCGGCGGATGTTTTTTGTGTGAGAGAATTTATATTAAGAATGGAATATATCATTTGAAAAACCTTTTTATTATTATGATAATAACGAAGTGTGGGAGAAAGTGGATAACATGTCAGGGCATGACGGGCTGAGGGATAATCACGATCGTAGAATTACGTATCTCCGTGTATCTGTCACCGACAGGTGCAATCTCAGATGCGTATATTGCATGCCCGACAATGCTACATTTTTACCTCATGAGAAGATTCTTACGTATGACGAAATCGAGAGAATTGTGAAGGTAAGCATACCGGAGGGAATAAAAAAAGTCCGCATCACAGGTGGCGAGCCGCTTGCAAGAGAAAACATCACTTATCTCGTAAAACGTCTTTCCGGGATGAAAGAGTTGGATGATATTACTCTGACAACTAACGGGTTAGCGTTGGCTGAAAATGCGCAGAGCCTCGCTGATGCCGGATTGAAGCGGGTGAATGTCAGTCTGGACACGCTTGATTCGGAGAAATACAAAAAGATATGCCGTGCCGGTGCGGTTGAAAAGGTAATTGACGGAATACGCGCCGCGAATAAATCCGGAATCCGCCCGGTGAAGATTAATGTGGTCGTTCTAAGAGGGAAAAATGATACTGAGATATCTGACTTCATCGATTTCGGTCTTAGAGAAGATGTAATTATAAGATTCATCGAATACATGCCGATCAAACGCAACGGAGAATGGGAAAAACTGTATGTATCCCGTGAGGAAATGCTGGGAGGTGTGTCGGACCGCATTGAGACGACCGGCGGCGAGGCGAATAGTACTCACGATCCGGCAAAGTATTTCGATTTGAAGGGTACGGGAAAAAAGGTGGGGTTTATCAGCCCGGTCTCTCATGGATTCTGCTCGATGTGCAACAGGATGAGGCTGACTCCTGACGGCAAGCTGCTTGCATGTCTTATGGCCTCGGACGGGGTTGATGTGGGGCTGTTGTTAAGGTCGGGCGCAGGAAATGATGAGATTGCTGAAGCGATAAGGAAGGCGGTGGCTTCCAAAGGCAGGGAGGGAGCTTTCGACAGCGCATCGAGGGCGATGCATTCGATAGGAGGATGAAATGACTGTGTCGAAATCCGGAAGAATAGTATCGGTTAACATAAGTGACCGAAAAGGCGAAAAGAAACGAAATGTAAGCGAAGTCAGGATTATTACGGGGCATGGAATTGAAGGTGATGCGCATGCGGGTTGCGATCCGATAAGGGAGATAAGCATACTCTCGATGGAAAGCATAGGGAAAATTCGTGAAAAAGGCTTGGATGTGCGGCAGGGGGATTTCGGAGAAAACATTACAGTGGAAGGCCTCGAAGTATATACATTGCCGATCGGCACACTATTGAAGGTTGGAGAGGTTTTGCTTGAAGTTACGAAGATAGGCAAGGAATGCAAGGACAGATGCGCAATATTTCAGCAGGTAGGCGATTGCGTTATGCCGAGAGAGGGAATATTCGTGAAGTCGCTGACATCGGGAATCTTAAAACCCGGAGATGAAATTGTTGTTGAAGGATAAAGTGTCGCTTCACATCAGAACGACATGCTGATTTTCGCCCCGACAGTGTTATACAGATGTTTGCTGGAATCCTGAAGATCGATGCCGCGAGGCATGTTATATGTTTTGTACCATATATTCACATCCGATACATCAGTGAGACGATATTTAAGATTGGTTCCCATCGAGTACGTTCGACCTTGGCTCACAAGGTTGGTAACTGCGTCTTGAATAGCCGCGACATTTGATGTCGCATTCAGACGCATGTCGTCGAAACCGTAATCGATTGAAAGCTCGCTTCTGTTCGAAGTGCGCCAGAAAATATTAAAATCGTTGGAACGCATCAGAAATCTCAACATAATTTCGAGATCGGAATCGTCGTATTGAGGCGAGGTAAGGTCGCAATTTGCTCTTCCGTTTCCGATGAACGCGTCGATAACGTTTCTCTGATCGTCGTAAACGTATGTATAATTGCCGTCGATGCAGGTTGGCCCTAAGCCTCCTTTTGCTGTTGACCATGTCCATGAATATGTGATCTTATCGGATTGATAAAATGTTAGTTTGTTCTGTATATACTGTAGTTTGATAAGACCGTCTTCGCCTCGATTGTTAAGTCTTGCGAACAGGTTCAATGAAACAAGAGTATCCATATCGCTGCCGGAGCTGCTCAAGGCCGAGGTATCGAAGAACATCGGCTTAATCTCTTTTGCCATGGCGAATATGTAGCTGTCTTCGTATTTTTTCTCTACTCTTTTGTAGCTGCCTATCAAGGCCCATAGTTCGAGGCTTTGAAGCGATATTGGGAGAAAAGAAACGCCGAAATTGCTAAGGCTCATGCCCGGCAGCCCTAAATACCGGCTGTAATATTTGGGGCCGATTCGCAGGTAGCCTGCAGGGAAAATGGTCCACGGGCCTTTGTTGTAATCGAGAAAGACAAAAAAGGCGTCATCCTGATATGTCTGCTCGGGGAGGCGTATCCATTCAAGGAATTGGTCTTCTTCATCGTAGTCGGGCGATTTATCCGGGAACGCATATTTTACTTCGGGTCTGTGGTAGGTGCTGTGAGCATACTCCCCTGTGAAAAACAAACCTTGTAACGGAAGCGGATATCTGATGGAAAGGCTTGTCGCGGAATTTTTCTTTGCATTTGAAACTTTGTCGGCGTCCTCCCATGACTGTATGTGCGATAAATAGCAAAGAGACCTAGGTTCGTTAAACAGGCTGAATTGGAGAGAACTTCCGTTTAAATAGTTATTGCTGCTGATTCTTCCGAGGCTGGATACAATTGTGTATTTGTTCAGCGCGACTTCCGTTTTGAATCCGTAGTAGTCCAAGCCTGTTGTAATGAGAGGAGTTACAAGGACGCCGTAAGAGTTGGGCCCGCCGTATAAAGTGCGTATTTTGAAGTTCCTGTTCACATCACGGGAGGCTTTGTAGTTTGTATAATGCAACTCACTTCCTGAAGAAAGCGTCATATCTTCGTATTTTCTCGGCTTGCTTGTCCAGCTCCACCAAGAACTGTAGTCCACAGATGCGCTGTTCGATGAATTGCTGTAATCCGTCGATGTGTATTGGGCGTAGCCGCCGCCGCTTATCTTGAACCGGTCTATGTCCTGTTCGAGTTGTTCAATATCGCGTTTGTTTTGCTGATTGAGTCTGTCTATTTTTCGTAATTTATCTTCGAGGTCTTTAGTTACTTGTTTTTTGTAGTCTTTTCCAAGGTATTCTATTAACGCATTCAGTATTTCCACATCTTTGTCTGTCAGTTCAAGCTTTTTGTCTAATTTAAGTTCTTTCGTTACGGTTGCCTTCTTTTTTTCAAATTGCTTATCTACAGGTTTCTTTTCCTCTTTAGGTGGTGTTTCGGCCGGTTTTGCGCCTGTTTCTTTTTTATCCGATGGTGACCCTAATAGCTTCATTTTGCCATGTTTGAACTGGCCTGCTTCATTTTGGTTATTAGTTGTATTTTGATTTGAAACAGTGTTGGCTTTTTTTATAGAGGTAAGCTCAAGGGGCTGACTAGACGCCTGCTGAACCGGAATCTCAGCTATCACTTGATTTTGCGGCAGTGGAATAGGAAGGGGTTCTCCGAACTTACCGGTTTGAATGTAATCGTTATAGTTTTGCACGAGCTTTGCGATTATTAATGAAAGCTCATACCTAGTTATCGGTCTGTCTCCACGGAACATACCGTCTTCATACCCGCCAAGCAAGCCGATATCCGTAAGATACTTCACGGCTCTGTATGCCCAATGATCGGGTTGCACATCGATATATCCGTCCGGGTCTTCTTTCGAAAGTGGCTGGATCGGCTGTACTGCTTCCAGATTGCTTATGTATTTAGTGTCGTCGATTATATCGAGATCAAATGGGTCTTCTTGTTTTGCATGTGCTATACCTGCAATGAATATAAACATCAATAATAAAATCGGAGATAGAGTTAAGTAGCCAAATTTTTTTGTCAGCATCATTAAATATAAAATGCAATCTTATTCAGACTCATTTGATTTTACATTTAGGCATGATTGTTATCAAATATATTTTCAACATTTTTTACATTAACAAAAATGGAATATTGAATTAAATCATTCAATAAATATAATTCAGGGGAGTTTATGGCGATTAAAGGAAAAAATATGAAAAACAGATGTTTTTTTGTGGTATTTTGGGGGATTGTATTGTTTTTTGCTGTTTCTGTTGCGACAAAATGTGAAGCTGCGACCGGTGGCGGTAGAGATAATTTCAGGCCGGTCGAACTGAAAAATACCGAAAATCAGGCGGATTATATAGCAATTATTCCCGACAATTTTGCCGAAACTTTGTATCCTTTACTCGATTACAGGGCCGAAGAGGGCTTCAAAGTGGCGATGGTTACGCTGTCGGACATCCAAAAGGAGTTCGAAATATATGGGTCGGGACCGGAGCCGATACGCAGTTTCGTCAAATATGCATATTTCCACTGGAAAAAGCCCGCGCCGGAGTATTTGCTTCTTGTTGGGGATGCTCAGGAACAGTCGGCTACGACAACTTCGGATATTCAGATTCCGACCGGACTGTATCCATCGATCTATGAACAACCGGGAAACGATGTTAAGAAATGGAGGGGAAAGAAACAAATCCCGAAATCGGAACAGGAGATGATCGCGTCCGATTCTGTTTATGCGGATATGGATGGCGACGGGCTGCCCGAAATTGCAGTCGGTAGGCTCCCGGCGGACACACCGGCCGAAGTCACGTCGATGGTGACTAAGATACTTAATTACGAAAAGAATCCTCCGGCGGGCAGATGGAAAACGCGAATAAACTTTTTTGCCAGCGAAGGCCATTTCGGATCGATCGATAAGCTGATTGAGAAAATATTCAAATCGATGGTGCGAAATAACATCAGCCCGGTTTTCGATCTGAGCATGACGTATGCCAATCCTGAAATGCCTTATTTTTATATTCCGGAAAAATTTAACGACAAAGTGATAGATAGGATTAATGAAGGCTCGCTCGTGCTGAATTATATCGGACATGGAACGACTGCCGGCCTCGACGATGTTTACTGGAAAGACAAGCGATATCCGATACTCGAAGCGAAGGATGTCGCGAAACTGGACACTGGCGGCAGAAGTCCGTTTCTAATCATCATTGCGTGCCTGACGGGTAATTACGACGCGATGGGACGTGAAAGTATTTCCGAGCTGATTATGAAAAAGGAAAACGGGCCGGTCGGCATAATTTCGGCGTCTGTGGTGTCTCAGCCGACATTCAACGGCATTCTCTCGAAAGAGCTCGCAACGGCGATTTTCAAAAATAAAACCGAAAGAATAGGTAGCGCCTTCAGCGCCGCGCAGATAGGGATTGTGAAAGGCGAGAAAGACGAAGACCGCAAGCTGTTGGATAGGTTTACCGCGACTCTGACCAAACCGGAAGATATCCAAAGGCACATGATAGAGGCTGTCTTCATGTACAACCTGATCGGCGATCCGGCGACGAAGATAGCATATCCAGCGGGAAATATCGAGATGACCGTGCCCGAAATTGCTACCGCGGGAGACAAGATCATCGTCACTGGGAAAGCGGAAGGTGTGACGGAAGGCGAAGTTGAAATAGCTCTCGAATGCCCGATGGTAAACACGATATATCCGATATTGCCGATTGACAATCTGAGCGGAGATGAGTTGAACGAAACGATAGCCAAGAATTACGTGAATGCGAATAATAAAACCGCGTGGTCGGGTAAAGCCGAGTTGAGAAACGGCGAATTCAAGGCCGAAGTGATGATTCCCGACTGGCTACCGAAGATGATATATTATGTAAAAGCGTATGCGGCGGGGCAGGGTAAGGACGCAGCGGGAGCGGTGCAGGTAAAAATCAGGGCGAAGGTTGAATCAGCCAAATAAGAACCATCGGGAGATAAACATGGCAAAGATAGCGGGGTGTGTTGTTTTTTCGGCCGAGACCGGGACAAACGTGAGCAAGGACGAACTCGGCACAAAAATTACTGCTTGGATACAGGCGAATCCTTTTGCGGTGCTTGAGGAAAAGCATGTTGTTCAGAGTGATACGTTTATAAGTGTATTGATTTTCTACTCCGGGCCTGCCGGTGGGGTTAATCCTCTGGACAGGTAATCGATGCGTTCACTGCCGGATTATCATTTGCACACCTTTGCCACCGAGGACGGCAATAACTCGGTCTTGGAAATAGCCGAAGCTGCGGCGTCGCGCGGACTTGAAGAAATTGTTATCACCGACCATTACATTGAAGTTGACGATAATTATAAAGTAACTCTTGAAGTATTGAATAAGCACAGAGCGGACGCAAAGGAAGCGTTCGAACGATTCGGAATCAAGGTCCTCGTTGGTTCAGAAGTCGATTATATGCCGGATTACGTGTCCGAGATTAAAGCGTTTATAAATTCATTCGATTTCGATTTTGTCATGGGGTCCGCTCATTTTGTCGGGAGACTGCCGATCGCGAACGAGGATGTAGCAAGAAAATTCATTAAAGATAACGGGCCGGTTAAGGCATTTAAAAAGGCGCTCGAATCTGCCGAAAGAGCGGCGGATTCGGGGCTGTTCGATGTAATAGCCCATCTGGATATAATCAGAAAGTTTTATGACGATCCCGAAGGCCCTCTTCCGTTTGGCAAATACTCCGACGCGGCCGAGAGTCTCGCGAAGGCGCTTAAGAATTCCGGAACGGGGTTCGAAGTTAACTGCCGCGGTTTCGGGCATGCCGCAGGATCGCAATATCCGAGTGACGAGTTTCTCACTGTGCTGAAACGGTATGAAATTGACCCGATTACGATCGGCTCGGATGCGCACAAGACAGAATTTATCGGGAAAGATTTAGATAAAGGATTAAAAGCACTGAGTGGTGCCGGCTTCTCTGAGTTGACGCTTTACGACAAGAGAAAACCATGCCGTGTGCCTTTCGATAATTTCAATGTGGGTTGAATATACTGGTCTCGACTACTGCTCTTCGTTATCCGATTTGACTTTGGGTTTCTTGGGTGGCTCTTTTTTTGTCTTATCTTCTGTACTTACTTCTTTCCGGTTGTTATCGATCAGCAGCCCCTTAAGCTCGTCCATGAATTCGTTGATATCTTTGAACTCGCGGTAAACTGAAGCGAATCTTACGTACGCAACTTCGTCCAATCCGGAAAGTTCTCTAATGACTGCTTCGCCGATTTCGCGGGTTGGAATCTCTTTTCTATCCTGTGAAAAACTCTCTTCAATTCGTTCGACGACCAAGTCGATCTGCTCCGAAGCGATCGGACGCTTCTCGCAGGCTTTTTGAATGCCTATGCGAATCTTGTTGCGGTCGAACCCTTCGCGCCTTCCGTCTTTCTTGATAACTCTCAACTCGATGTCTTCGACTTTTTCGTACGAGGTGAATCGTGCGCCGCAAGAGACACATTGCCGACGCCTTCGTACTTCAGCGCCGTCTTTGATTGTGCGGGAGTCAATGACTTTATCTTCCTGACTCCCGCAATACGGACATCTCATATCTTTTCCCTCATATTGCTTCCGGCTTGTTCCACGATTACCAGTTCATAAGGTCCTGATAGATCGGAAACTTCTCACAAAGTTCTTCGACCTGACTTCGGATCTTCACGCGAAGTCCCTCATCGCCCGGATTTCCAAGTATGTCTATGATCCATGAGCCGATGAGGCGCATCTCATCTTCCTTCATTCCGCGTGTTGTCAAAGCGGGCGTTCCGAATCTTACGCCGCTCGTGACCATCGGAGGCCGTTTGTCGTTCGGAATGCTGTTTTTATTGCAGCAGATGCCTGCTTCTTCAAGAACGTCCGCCGCGTCGCGTCCGGTAATCCCTTTGTCGGAAAGATCGACGAGCATCAGATGGTTGTCCGTGCCGCCGGTGACGAGCCTGAATCCCGCTCCGAGCAGTACTTCCGCGAGAACCGCAGCATTGCTCAATATCTGTTTCTGATATTCTTTGAAGCTGAGCGACTGTGCCTCTTTGAACGCAACTGCTTTCGCTGTGACCTGATTCATCAGCGGACCTGCCTGAACTCCCGGGAATACCGCACGGTCGATTTGTTTCGCATATTCCTGTTTGCACATGATAATGGCGCCGCGCGGTCCGCGGAGTGTTTTGTGCGTTGTGGAAGTCACAACATCCGCGTACGGAATCGGATCGGGATGCACTCCGCCCACGACGAGCCCGATGATGTGGGCGATGTCCGCCATCAGAAGTGCGCCGGCTTCGTCCGCGATGCTTTTGAATTTCTCGAAATCTATGATGCGCGGATACGCGCTCGCGCCGCACACTATGAGTTTAGGTTTAACTTTCAATGCGATGTCGCGGATCTCGTCGTAATCGAGTCTTTCGTCTTTACTGCTCACGCCGTATGAATGAAATTTGTACCATCTCCCCGAAAAATTAAGATCTTTTCCATGGGTAAGATGGCCGCCGTTGTCGGTTGACATTCCGAGAACCGAGTCGCCGATCTCGAGAAGCGCGTAATATGCGGCCATGTTTGCTGATGCACCTGAATTCAACTGCACATTTACGTGACCGGCCTTGAAGAGTTTTTTCGCACGGTCGCGCGCAAGATTTTCGACCATATCATAGTATGCGCAGCCGTTGTAGTATCTCCCGTTGGGGTATCCTTCCGCATATTTGTTGGTCATAATGCTGCCGCTTGCCTGCATCACTGCGCGGCTCGCATAGTTTTCGGAGGCGATCATCATAAGCATTTTCGTCTGGCGGTCGTATTCGCCTTCCAGTATTTTTGCCACCTGAGGATCAACCTGACTCAGCTTTAATTCCATATTGCTCATTTTATTATTTCCTTCCATTGGTATAAATTTTCATATTAATTATTCCAATACAAATAAATAACCCGACCATTATATCCATAACTCAAGTTATATATCAATACCTGTTTCGAAGTGTATATTCTCCTTTAACAAACGCCTAAAAAATCGAGAATTATGCTCGAAATTCTTTCTGCGGCGCCACCCGGGCCGAATATGTCTTTCCGTTCGCCCGATGGGCTGAAATTATTTATCCCATTACGGATTTGTTTTTCATCCGAGCCTACGAGGAGATTCCAGCCGCTTTCGACCGTTTCAGGCCACTCGGTTTTGTCCCGCAGTGTCAGGCAGGGCACACCGGCGAGATATGCCTCTTTCTGAACGCCTCCCGAGTCGGTGATTATTCTGTACGCGGATGATTCAAGCGCGACCATGTCGGAATATGAAACCGGATCAATGAGATCGAAATTTGCCGGTAGTCGGAGCGAAGTTAATGCTTTTCTCGTCCTTGGATGGGCCGGAAACACTATTTTTTTATCAGCAACTCGACACCCTGCAAATATTGATTCCAATTTCTCAATCGAATCGGTGTTTTCTGCGCGATGGATGGTGAGGAGAATGTAATTTTTAAGTTGCAGCCCGCTTGATTTCAGAATCTCGGAATTTCGCATCGCGTTTTCCCGGATTTCATGAAAACTGTCGGCCATCAGGTCGCCGGTGAAATGCACGTTTGTTCTTATGCCTTCCGAACTAAGATTTTCAACCGCATTTTCCGTAGGGCAAAAGAAAAGAGAGGTAAGTCTGTCTGTTGCGATTCGATTTATTTCTTCGGGCATGAATCTGTCGCCGCAGCGCATTCCGGCCTCGACGTGAGCTATCGGGATTTGGAGTTTTGCGGCGGCAAGCGCTCCGGCGAGCGTCGAGTTTGTATCCCCGAACACAATAACAATCGCCGGTTTGATTTCGGCCATCAATTCTTCCAGTTTTTCGAGCATCAGGCCGGTTTGAGCACCGTGCTTCCCAGACCCTACGCCAAGATTGAAGTCCGGTTTGGGTAGATCGAGATCACGGAAGAATACGTCCGACATCAGGTCGTCATAATGCTGTCCCGTGTGCACAAAAATCTCATTAATGGTATTGCTGAACCGCAACGCCCGGCTGAGCGGCCACGCTTTTATAAATTGAGGGCGTGCACCGACAACGCTCATTACTACTGGTTCGGTTATGTCGCTCAATTAGGCACTATCCGAAATTTATCATGCTCGGTGATGTCGCCGATTGAGATCATGCTCAGGTCATTTGTTCAGAATGCCTGCGAGAGTGTCCGCCACATACTCGATGGAATCCTGACCGAGTTCCGGATACTGGGGCAGGGCGAGTATGTCGTTGCCTATTCTCTCTGAAATCGGAAGATCGCCTTCGCCGAGTTTGAGATACTCAAATACATCCTGAAGGTGAAGCGGGAGCGGATAATAAATCATCGTCCCGATGCCCTTTTCGTTCAGAGCCTTCATCACATTATCCCTGTCGGGAACTCGTATTTCGTAACTGTTGTATGTGTGGTAGAGGCCTTTCGGTTCCGCGGGCAGAATCACCGCGTTATCCGGCCGCTCACCGCCCGGATTCAACTCGTCCGACATCAGCACGTCTATACCCACAGCTTCGAGTTTTTCCTTCAGCAACGAATTGTACAACTTGCCGTTTGCAACACGCATCTCCATCCATTTCGGTAGCTGTGCGAGTTTGATCGAGAGAACCGCGGCCTGAATCGTATCGAGGCGGCTGTTATATCCGAAATCAATATAGTAATACCGTTCCTTGCTGCCGTGGACGTGAAGCATTCTCGCTTTTTCGATCACGTCTTCCCGGTTCGTTATTATCATTCCGCCGTCTCCGGCGCCGCCGAGGTTTTTGCTCGGGTAGAACGAGAAGCAGCCCGCATCCCCGACCGATCCCGCCTGCGCTTTTTCCCGGCCGTCCACATTTGCCGCCGCGCCGAATGCCTGCGCCGCGTCTTCTATCAGTTGAATGTCGTATTTTTCCTGAATCAGCCGGAACACCTGCATGTCCGCCATCAGCCCGTACAGGTGGACCGGAAGTATCGCTTTGACTCTTCCGCCAGTGGCCCTGTTGATGACGCCTTTGTCCGTCTGTTCGCAGTAATTTTCGAGGAACTCGCGGACAAGCACCGGATCGAGGTTGTACGATGCGGGAGAGATGTCGCAGAATATCGGCCTCGCTCCGATTTCACAGACGGATTCTGTGGTGGCGAAGAAAGTGAAAGGCGTTGTGATTACTTCATCGCCTTTCTCGACGCCCGCGGCCCTCAACGCGATTGTGATCGCGTCTGTGCCGTTTGCGACTCCGAGAGCATATTTCGCTCCCGTGTATTCGCATACTTCCTTTTCGAGTTGCTTAACGGCGCCGCCAAGCACGAAGTCGCACCTGTCGAACACTCCCTTCAGCTCTTCGATGATTTGTTCGTTGAGAGGATGAAAACTTGCTTTCAGATCGAGGAATGGTACTTTCATTGGTTTTCGAGAAGCTCCTTTTCGTTTACTTGTCTCACTGGTTTTGCCGGCGCGCCCATCGAGAGAGTTTTTGCCTGCGCATTCCGCGTTACAACCGAACCGGCCGCGATGAATGCTTCTTCGCCGATGACTATATTCGGCAGAATCACGGTCCCGGCGCCTACTCGCGCGCCGCGCTCGATTTTCGGTCCGCCCTTCAATTTGAATCTCTCTTTCGTGCGCCCCATGAAATTATCGTTGGTTGTAACCACACACGGCGCGATGAAAACATCAGAATCGATATTTGTCAGCGCCGTAATGTACGCTTTCGTCTGAATCTTTGTCCGGTCGCCTATCTTCACATCATTTTCAACGACCACATGCGAACCTATAACGACATTGTCGCCGATTGCCGTGCGCTCTCTGACCAGTGCGCCGTCCCCGACAATCGAATCCTTTCCTATCTTCGTTCCTCGGCATACGACTGCATTTGAGCCGATGCGGGCCCTTTCTCCGATCTCGAGAGCGGGCAGGGGAGAGTCCTGTTTTGCAGTGCTCGCTGCTCCCAGTTGCGGCGATCTCCCAACAATTGAATGGGAGCCCACGCACACTTCTTTTCCAAGAACCGTTCCTTGCTCCACAACTACGTACGGGCCGATCACGCATCCATCCGCAATCACAGCGTCCGGATGGACTACGGCGGTCGGATGGATTTCAATCGCCATAGTCGTGCCCCGTTTCGAGAGTCGAAATTTCAATGCCGCCGTCTTTGAGCGATCTGTGTGCCGCGTCGAGAACACGCACGACTTTCAGCCCTTGCTCCGAGTTTGTCAGCGGTTGCTTTCCGTTGACAATGCAATCAATAAAATGTCTGCATTCGAGTCTCAGCGGCTCGTTCATTTCGACGTGTGGAATGTAAATGTCTCCGAATCTTATGGACAACGCATCTCCGTAATTCGAATACGAAGCGGGCGGCTCAACCGTGCGGTCGAAAATCTTAATCTTCTCGATCGGTTCGACGTCGTCGAAAACCGCCATCTTCTTGCTGCCGACAACCGTTATCTTTCGTACGCGCTGCGGGTCGAGCCAACTCACGTGCACGTGGGCCATCTTCTTCTCGCTGAACTTCATGTGGACGAACACGGTGTCTTCAATGCTTTCCTGAAGATAAGAAGCGCCTGTCGCCGAAACCGATTGCGGATTCTCATCGAGCAGATACAGCATGATCGAAACATCATGCGGCGCGAGGCTCCACAGCGCGTTTTCACGTGTCCTGACGAGACCGAGATTGAGCCGTTGTGCGTAGAGATAATATATTGGCCCAAGCTCTCCGATATCTATGAGCTGTTTCAGCTTTTCAACAGCCGGATGGTAAAGCAGCAGGTGGCCGACCATCAGAATCTGGCCTGTCTGTGTTGCCAATTGGTGAATGTCCTCTGCTTCCGATACGGTAAGCGCGAGAGGTTTCTCCACAAACACATGTTTGCCGGATATCAGGGCTTGCTTTGCATACTCGCCGTGCAGTTCGGCGGGCAGGGCGATCACAACGGCATTTATGGACTCATCCCGAAATATGTCGTCCGAATCTGTGGTGACCTCAATATTGGGGTAACGCGAATGAAGACGCCTGAGGGCGTCCTCATCCGTGTCACATACTGTTTTGATTGTCACATCCGTAAAGGACGCAAAATTCCGGACCAGATTCGGTCCCCAATAACCGTATCCGATAACGGCAATATTGAGCATCGGTTTTTTTGAACGCGGAGTCCGCTCCGCAGTTCAATTTATAATGCGGCAGGTCTCACCGGCCACTTAGTCCGCGCGGGTTTCACGAACTTCGCCATCGTGTCTTTCGTGTTGACGGCGCCGAGCTGATCGAAAAGGAAATCGAGCTTCGCGGTAAGTTCGCCCCTTAGCGTTTTGCGAATGTCCTCGGGAATTCCCCAGACGTCCTGTTTGAACTGGCCCCAGACTTTCTTTCTGCTCTTGTAATAGAACTGTTCGTCAGTCATGTCGGCCTTGCGTTCGTTCGCGAGGTTCTCATCCATCCATGAATACATCTTGCTCTTGATGTCGGCGGGGAACGCCTTCGAATCGAGAACGATGTTCTGGAAGCCCGTCGCGAGATGGATTTCGATGCATCCGGTCTGCGGGAACTTGTGGAACATTTCGTCCGGAAGAGTGGATGCGCCGTGCTGAACCGCGCCGCCCATTCCCCATTTTTCTCTTGCTTCCGCCGAAAGCTTTTCGAGCACGTCGAAATCGAGATTGACGTCCGCGATCGATCCGTCGGGCAGCGGCACGCCGCCGTGGGTCGTTCCGGTCTGAACGCTGACTTTGCTCAGCCCGATCGTGCCTTCTTTTGCGTTGTCCTTGATGCCCTTCATGTAGGCTTCGAGGTCTTCGATGGTGCTGTTGCGGTTTCCGACTTCGCCGATTTCGCCGCCGACTGAAATCGTAACTCCGGCGGGCTGGATCTCGCGGATATACTCGGTCATCGCTACTGTCATTTCGTAATTGTTGCGCTGTTCTTCGTACAGTGTCGGCTGGTCGATATCGACGAGTGTGGACGCATCGATGTCGATGTTGAAATAGCCGCCGGTAACAGCTTCCTTAATAAGGTCGCGAACCGCCTGCATTTCGGAGCTCTTGTCCTTCAGGAATCTTGAGCGGCGAAGCTGGAAGTGGTCGCCCTGCATGAATAGCGGGCCCACGTATCCCGCGAAAATCGCCGCGGCCATCACGGAGCTTGTGTACTCCGGCGGTCTCTGGAACGTGTATTCCATCTCGCTGCGTGCAATCTCGAAAATGACTGCGGTGTTGTTCTTGTTTTTGCAGCTCTCGAAAACTGCCAGTGCGGTGTCGAAAGTGAAGCCACGTATGTTGATAGCCGGCACGGAGATTCCCTTCACTTCGCCTTTTCCGGCCGCCATGTAGAAATCGTGGATCGATGCAACGATAATTCCGAGTTCCTGTCCGCCCTCCACAATCACCCATCGGCAAGCATCGCGCACTGCCTCATCGGCGTTGACCGATGAATTTTCAGCAAGTTCCCTTGCTGCCGCTCTGAATGCTTTTTCATCGACGATTTTTATCGAATCGCCTTGAATCTCGCATTTCCCTTTCAAAAAGCTTTTCAGTTCTTCGATGTTTCCGAACATCTTACCCTCCCTTTCCAACGCTCTGAGCGCCAACCAAAATATTAAACTACTATTTTATAACCGATTCGCCCGGCGTACAATGGGGCCGCCGGACTTCGCAAGATAATAGTGCTGTTGACACGAAATGGGCAATATTCCGCTAATTTTTTATTTCGCGGGGCATGCAGCCGTTTTGATACTGTATTTCAAAGATATGCATTGATCTCTCCGGGATTTTCAGTTTCATTGTCCCGTCGTTCTGCGGATATGATTTCCCGTCATCATAGATATCCTTAAAATACTTTACGTCGCATCCGGTTGCGCTCTTGTCGATCTTGAAAAAAACATCCGACGGAAAATCGTTGAAGTTGTCGATCGCAAAATATTTGTATCCGTAATTATAAAAAGCTGTCTTTGTTGGTGAGCTTATGATCAAACCGATGGGTTGTGTTGCGAGATCGCGCATCATCTTGGCAATTTTATCCGCAAGATTCATATAAAGGACTTTAAACGGAACTGTCAGTCCGTCGTTCATTTCGGGGAAGCTGAAAGTTGTTGCGTTGAACACCACAATTTTACCTTTATTCTGATGTTCCTTCACTGTGAGAATCGGATATTTTTCTCCGTCAATGTCTGCAACTGCGATTATTTTCGCTCCCGCAACCGGAATTTTCACCCCGATTTCGATATATCCTATCCCCGATACTTCACCGTTGTCGGTTATGAATGAATTTGAATATTTCCCTTTCATCTTCTTTACTCCCGAGTCGATCCCGGCGAGGCTCAGGATTTCTTCGTTCTTCTTTAGCTTTTCGATCAAACCCGACGACATCATTATTGTTGCGCCGGAGTTCAGCGACGATTTGATTTTCTCAGCTATATCCGGATCGGCTGCCGCGTATTCAGTCAGGATCAATGTTTTCGCGTATGCCGGATATGTGGCTGTCGGAACCAGCGGAATGCCGAACATGCCGAGATAATCAAAAACATAGTTTTCGCTGCCGCCGTTGCTGTTTATCGGTTTGTAGGCGGGGACACCCACCGGATTTACTCCTTTAATTGCGGTTGCGACTTTGAACAGATACGGAAGTGTGTCTGCAAACTTCTGTGCGTCGCTGTTCGTGAAGAGCTGAGGCGTGAAGCCGAAGAGCGTGATTTCCTGTGCACCCGCGAGAACGCTCTGATACGCCTGTTCGGCGTATGTATCCGGCGATGTGTTTAGCTGATCGAACCATGCGCCGCGCATTTTCTTGCCGGCTATCGACTTAATCCAAGAGTAGTTTACAAATGCTTCGTACTGCTGGACATTCTCTTTGTCCGGATCGCGCGTCTCCGTGCCCGCCCAGACAAGATCGAAGATTTCAGGTTGCCGCGAAAGGTCGTATCCGAACACGTGAAACCGGTCGTACCACTGCGGGTATTTAATGATGACTTTCGCGTTCTTATTCTTTGCGTGTGCGGCGCCGACTACCTGATCCTGTGAGATTCCTACGAGTACGTCGCGGAAATACTGATCCCACGCACGGTTGCCCTTATTTATCCCGCACTCTTCGCATTTGCATTGGGTGGCGAAAAAATCATCCACTATTATTGTGTCGAACATCGATGCAGCGTACTCTGAGATCATTTTCATGTCGGCGCGTGTTTTGTCGTTGTCGTAGCATAGAAAATATCTGTGATTCGGGGATGGGATTCCGAATTCTTTACCTTGTACCGTGGTTATTCCCGCGCCTACGTCAAATCCTTTGCTTCTGAAGAAATCGCGTGCCTGTTCGAGAACTTTTCTGTCAGGGATTATTCCTCTGTACACGTCCAAAAAGACTCTTGTCACGCCGAGGGATTTCATTATTTGTGATGCCTTCTCGAGTTTCTCTTTTGTGTCGAGGTATTTCATCACGTCGCCGGCGGTGACAAATGCGCTTATTCTCAGCACATTTTTGTACTTGGCGGCGAGCTGGTCGTTTTTCTTTGCAGGTTCGGATGATCCAATGCCGCAGAACAAGACTAAAAGAATGAGGCTTATGAATAGCGATTTTTTCACAATTGCTTCTCCCGCATTATTTGTCTTGGTCCATGATATAATCGGATAAAGTTTGAGTCAATCGGTATGAAATACGTGTGGAAAATGTAAATTGAGATGGTACTTTCCTCGGCGTGTGATTTGGCGTATTATTGTTTGGGTCGGGGGATAAAATATAAATTCCGGGGCAATTATGGCAAGAAAGACGATACTGGCTTGTGACGATGACAAAGTGGTGCTCGCGGCTATACATGAGGCGTTTTCTTCGGACTACAACCTGCTTATGGCGCACGATGGGCATGAAGCTATTGAGCTCGCTAACGATCACGATATAGACCTGATTCTGTTGGACATTATGATGCCGGGATTCGACGGTTTTTCCACTCTTATGCTGCTCAAGGAGAACGAAAACACGAAGAATATTCCGGTGATTATGCTTACGGCTGTCGGCAAAAAGGAAAAAGTTATTGCTGCTTTTAAAGATGGAGCAGCAGGCTATTTGCTTAAGCCATTTAAAGAAGATGCACTGAGGGACAAGATAGAATCCGTTCTCGAAATGTATGAGGCCGGGAATCAGGTCGCTGTTGAGAATCAAGAAGATTAACGCGAAAAGTCTTTTTTTTAGTTGATCTCCGGTCTGTTCCGAAAGGCTTTCTTTTCCAATATGAAAAATCAAGCAAATATCGGGAAACGCGGCACTCCGCGCGTGTGTGTTATTGGAATCGACGGCGTGCCTTATACATTTCTAAAGGAACAGTTCTCAAAAGGCAGGATGAAGTCGTTCTCCGAGATTGAAGGAGAACTAAAACAGATGTCAACGGTTCTTCCGCCGATATCATCGGTTGCGTGGGCGAGTTTTCAGACAGGAGTGAACTCGGCGAAACACGGAATATTCGGTTTTATAGACAGAGACCCGCTCACGATGGATATTAAAATCCCTACTCAAAACGACCTCAGAGCGCGCACGATTGCCGAAATATTGAGTGACAACGGCATGCGGGTGATTCAGATGAACGTGCCGTGTTCGTACCCGCCGATGAAGGTGAATGGAATACTGATCTCTTGCTTTTTAGCATCGAACATAGAAAAGGGAGTATATCCGAAGGAATATGCGAGTCTCCTTAAGGATATGGGATATGTGATAGATGTCGATCCGTGGAAGGCAAGGCAGAACAGGGATTCTTTTCTCGATGACATTTTTCACGCTTTAAAGAAGAGAATAGAAACCGCATTGTATCTTTTGGAAAATGAGCCGTGGGATTTTTTTATGTGCCACATCATGGAGACGGACAGATTTGCCCACTTTTTCTGGGAAGATTTTCTCGATAATAAATCGATGTACGGTGAGCGTGGGATTGAGCTGTTTGAACTGATATCCGATTTCATCAGGGATGTTTCCGAAAGGGTCGGTGAAGATACTGAATTTATTGTTTTATCCGATCATGGATTCTGCAAGCTGAAGAAGGAAGTATATATTAACAAAGGACTATCTGAGGCAGGCTTCCTGTCTCTTTCCGGACCGAATGCAAAAAGTCTTAAAGATATTTCCCCCGGTGCCTTCGCTTACAGCATGATACCGGGGCGTTTCTATGTAAACCTGAAGGGAAGGGAAAAGAACGGTTCGGTAGCCGCTGGAGATTATGATCGTGTGATTTCGGATTTAACGGAATATTTGACCGGTTTGACCGACCCCGAAGACGGGAGTCCGATAATTAAACAAACGTTCAGAAAAGAACAAATATACCAAGGCCCGCTTATGGAGCAAGCGGCGGATATGATCGCTGTTCCCAATGACGGTTATGATTTGAAGGGCAATTTTGATGCTCCTTCATTATTTATAAAAGATATTATGCAAGGCATGCATACGGATTGGGATGCTTCACTTTTCATAAGAGGCCGGATTATTAAAAAAGAAAAACCGGTGATATATGATGTATTCGCAACTATCATGGATATGCTTTTACTTAATAATAACAACTATAATTCTGATGGAAATTCATTAGTTAAATTAAGGTGATCGTTTTTGATAAACACCGGTCACAATATCTGAAATCAATGGATATTCAATGATATAAACGGTTTTAAGCTAAACTAATTCTCAGTTTAAATTTAAATTGTAATTGTGTCGAATTTTCAACAATTGTGTCCGATTTGACACAGATTTGTGAAAAAAACGCATATTTTGATACTTTTTCGAGCTTTAAAGACATTTGACTTGCCATTTCTGACTAAGTGCCCATCATTTAGTTGTTATTTTTAGGCGCAACACAACATATTGTTAAAAATATCTCAGAGTTATTCGATTAAAGAGATTTTCTCAAAATCACAAAGAAATAAAGTATCACTGTAAAATTTGGAAGAAAAATATTTTAAATAAAGGCTTATTTAGATATTTAAAATCCCGCATTCATGGTAATTGGTTCTGGAAAGAATGGTTGGCACGCATTTTGTGTTTAAATAAGACGAACAACTTTTGTGAGGCAATGAAATGGAATATAAAAGTTTTCACTTCGTAGGAATCGGCGGGATAGGGATGAGCGCTCTCGCACAGATTCTTCTTGAAAAGGGATATGATGTATCGGGGTCGGACGTTTCGAGGTCAAGTCAGGTCATCAGGCTCGAAGAGTTGGGGGCGAAAATAAAGGTTGGGCATGCGGCGCAGAATCTGAACGGGCAGGATGTAGCAATCGTTTCTTCAGCAATATCAATAAATAATCCGGAAGTAAAGGCAGCGATAAGAAGAGGAGTTCCGATTCTCCACAGGTCTGAAATGCTTGCATTGCTTATGAAACAGGGCAAGGGCATAGCAGTTTCAGGAACACACGGCAAAACGACAACGACATCGATGATAGCCTTGTTGCTGGAGAGAGCCGGGATGGACCCGACAGTCATAATTGGCGGCATCCTCGAACAGTTCAAGAGCAATGCGAAACTTGGAAAAGGCGAATATGTGGTTGCCGAAGCGGACGAAAGCGACGGCTCTCTTGTCCGGTTGTCCCCGAACATCGCGATTGTTACGAACATCGAAGCCGATCACATGGATTACTACTCGGATATCACACAGATAAAGAACACATTCGCGAAGTTCCTCAGTAAGCTTCCTGAAGACGGCCTCGCGATTATGTGCACCGACGATCAGAACGTGAAAAGGGTTTCCGAAGTGTATCACGGAAAGAAACTGACGTATGGACTGAATAACGGCGCATATCTGAAAGCGGTGCAGATAGATTATTCGGGAATGGGCTCGAATTTCGTTGTAATCAACAGAGGGCTCGAACTCGGAAGATACAGATTGAATGTTCCCGGCACGCACAACATTTATAACGCGCTCGCAGCGATCGGCCTCGGCCTCGAACTCGGAATCGATCAGGATGTAATTCAGGATACGCTTCTCGAGTTCAAAGGCGCAAAGAGGAGATTCCAGACGATATCAAACCACGGCGGAATGGTGGTTGTGGATGATTACGCGCACCATCCGACGGAGATCATGGCCACGCTAAGCGCGGCGAGAAAGATGCACCGCGGTGGGCGCATAATTGCTGTTTTTCAACCGCACAGGTTCTCCCGCACGCAGTATTTCTACGATCTCTACGGCAGATCGTTCTTCAATTCCGATCACGTAATCGTGACGGACGTGTATGCGGCCGGCGAGAAGCCGATTCCCGAAATTAACGGCAAGCTGATAGCTTCCACTCTGAAAAAATACGGACACGAGCATGTAACCTACATTCCGGAAGTAAAAGAGATCCCGGAATTCCTTATGAATTTCGCAACGAGCGATGATTTCGTTATCACGCTCGGAGCGGGCGACGTATGGAAAGTCGCTTACGAACTGTCTGACAAGCTTCACACAAAATCGGCATAGACAGGAGCCATTAAACTGGTTATCCTGACATCCCCTGTTAAGCCCGCCGCTAAAGGCGGGCTTTTTTTGTATCTGGCTGTTTCGCTTTTTTCATAATCTGTGTTTTATGGCGCGGTCAATAATGTTATACTTTGAGTCTGTTTATGGCCGGAATAAAATGTTAGTAATTGAAATTGTTTTAGATTAATATTTGAGAAGCCGCTGGTTTAAGGGTATGTGACACGCCGAGTTTCGTACCGATATCAGAAAAGATAAGCGCAGGACGAATTTGAAAGGAATGTAGATATGGCTTTAACGAGAAAAGAAGTTGCGGATGTGGCATTTTTGGCAAGGTTGGAGATGTCCGAAAAAGAATTGGATATGTTCACCGGCCAGTTGAGCCAGATTTTGGAGTATGCATCCATGCTTGATGAACTCGATATCGAAAATGTTGAGCCTACATCGCATGTAATTCCGATGAAAAATGTTTTCCGCGAGGATATTGAAAAGGAATCATATCCGATAGAGAAAGTGCTCGCGAACGCGCCGGAGCCGCACGGAAACTTCTTCAAGGTTCCGAGAGTAATCGACGAGGGAGAAGGTCACTAAAACATTCGAAACGCAGAGCGTTCGGATTTATTCAAGGTGAAAAAAGTGGAACTGTTCAGAAAAACCGCACACGAGTTGTTAAGCCTCTTAAGGGCCGGTGAGATAGACCCGGAAGATATTGTTTCATCGGTGTTAGGGCAGATTAAGAAGCAGGAAGGAAATGTAAAAGCGTTCCTGACATTGTTGGAAGAACAGGCGTATGAAAAAGCACGCGAACTGAAAAATGCGGACCGGAATCTCCCGTTGTACGGGATACCTGTCGCCATAAAAGATAATATGTGCACGGAGGGCATTCAGACATCCTGCGGTTCGAAGATATTGATACCGTACAAACCTCCGTATGATGCGACGATTGTCAGGAAGATCAAAGAAGCCGGCGCCATCATCATAGGCAAAACGAATATGGATGAATTCGCGATGGGGTCGTCGTGCGAGCACTCCGGATTTTTCCCGACTCATAACCCGTGGGACCTCGAACGCGTGCCGGGCGGTTCGAGTGGCGGTTCCGCCGCGGCGGTAGCCGCCGGCGAATGCATTATGTCAACAGGCTCCGATACGGGCGGTTCCATCCGGCAGCCGGCTTCGTTTTCGGGAGTTGTAGGCCTTAAGCCGACGTACGGGCTGGTGTCGCGATTCGGCCTCGTTGCATTTGCATCGTCATTGGACCAGATAGGGCCTTTTACAAAAGATGTAACAGACAGCACTCTGTTCTTGAATACTCTGGCCGGGTACGATCCGGCCGACTCCACTTCGATTAATCATCTCAAAACTGATTACGCTAAGTCGCTCGAAGGCGGCGTGAAGGGGATGAAGATAGGCGTTATTAAAGACCTGTTGGGCGATGGTATCGAAGATGGAGTGAAGGCAAAAATCGAGAGTGCCATAGATGTTTACAAAAAGCTCGGAGCGGAAATCAAGTATGTTGAATTCCCGCTGATAAAATACGCGCTCCCTGTTTACTATTTGCTGGCGCCCGCCGAGGCTAGCTCGAATCTTGCGAGATACGATGGCGTCCAATACGGGCTCAGAGTGAAAGCCGGGGACATCATCAGTATGTACTGCAAGACCCGGAGCGAAGGTTTCGGCGATGAGGTGAAGAGAAGGATAATGCTCGGCACGTATGCGCTGAGCGCAGGTTATTACGACGCATATTATCTAAGGGCGTTGAAAGTCCGGACGATGATAGTCCGCGAGTTCGAGCGGCTGTTCAAGGAATGTGATGTGCTTCTTTCGCCGACGGCTCCCACGACGGCGTTCAAAATCGGGGAGAAGACAGACGATCCTCTGGGAATGTACCTGTCCGATATATGCACAATTCCTGTGAATCTGGCTGGTTTGCCGGGCATTTCGATACCGTGCGGCCTTAGTGAAGGCCTTCCGGTCGGAATGCAGCTTATCGGGAGAACACTGGGAGAGGAAAGCATTTTCCGGGCGGCTTATGCGTACGAGCTGCATTCAGAGCCGATTAAGTGCATGTTGTGAATCAATAATAAATGAAACATCGAGGGTAATGAAAATGGATTTCGAGGCGGTCATCGGGCTCGAAGTACACGCCCAGTTGAATACTAACTCAAAATTGTTTTGCTCATGCGGGACAGGTTTCGCGGCGGAGCCGAATCATCACGTATGTCCGGTCTGCCTCGGTTTTCCCGGTGTGCTCCCGGTCATTAATAAAAAGGCGATCGAATATGTCATAAAGACTTGCCTCGCGCTTCATTGCGAAGTGCCGGCACTGAGCCGGTTCGCGAGAAAGAATTATTACTATCCCGATCTGCCGAAAGCGTATCAGATATCCCAGTATGAGCTTCCGCTCGGAGTGAACGGTTATCTCGAAATACAGGTCGGCGGCAAGTGGAAGAAGATTCGGATACACCGCATCCATCTTGAAGAAGACGCCGGGAAACTCGTGCACGAAGAAGGCGGCGACGGCACATTCGTGGATTACAACCGAGGCGGGATTCCATTGATGGAGATAGTCAGCGAGGCGGATGTTAAGTCGTCCGAAGAGGCGGTTGCATACCTCACGCGGCTTCACACGATTCTTCAGTACATCGGGGTGTGTGAAGGCAACATGGAAAAGGGCGAGATGCGGTGCGAGCCCAACGTGTCGGTAATGCCGGTAGGCTCGACCGAATGGGGAACGAAAACCGAGATAAAGAATCTGAATTCGTTCAAGGCAGTACACCGCGGGATAGATTTCGAGATATCGAGGCAGATAGACCTTATTGAGAACGACGGGAAAGTGGTTCAGGAAACTCGGCGCTGGGATGATGCGACGCAGACGACGCAGTCCATGCGCTCGAAAGAGAAGGCGCACGACTACAGATATTTCCCCGATCCGGATCTGGTTCCGGTGGAAATCACCGGAGAAATGGTCGATAGTCTGAAATCGGAACTTCCGGAGCTGCCGACCGATAGAATGGGGCGCTTCATCGAGCAGTATGGACTTCCGGAATATGATGCGGACGTCCTGACAGCGACGAAGCCGCTTGCCGACTATTATGAAAGCGTTGTGGCGGCGATCCCGGATGCAAAACTTGTGTCTAACTGGATAATGACCGAGTTGCTGGGAAGCCTCAACGAACGCGGAATATCGATAAAAGAATGTCCGATCGCCCCGGAGAAGTTCGGGCAGCTTCTTGATCTATTGAAATCCGACACGATTAATGCCCGAAGTGCGAAAGAAGTGTTCAAGGAGATGTTCGAAACTGGCAAATCGCCGAGTGACATCATAAAGGAAAAAGACCTCGTGCAGGTCAGCGACGAAGGCGAACTGCTGTCTATCATAGAAAAAGTGATTGCCGACAATCCGGGTCCGGTGCAGGATTTCAAAAACGGAAAAGAAAAGGCATTCGGTTTTCTTGTCGGGCAGGTGATGAGACTGTCCAAGGGCAAAGCCAACCCGGGTGTTGTTAATAAGCTGCTCAAGGAAAAGCTTGGGAATTAACCGAATCGGAAATTAATCGTCATTGTATATAAATCTGAAGATGCTAATATATCTTATTGAAACGATGTGTTTTGGAACTATTAGTTAACCAGAGGCTTTAGATGAAACCGGAAGCAAACACGAAAAAGTATGAACCATACAGGATAGTTATGTTTGTTGCGGCGCTGGCTGGAGTAGTGGCGCTGGCGATAAAGATGAAAGAAGTTTTTGCATCTCTGACAATAGCTGTGTTTTTCTTTTATCTGCTCGATCCGATAGCCTGTTTTTTGACGGGGAAACGAATCGGGAAAAAGGTAGTGATATCAAGATTTACGGCGTCATCGTTGGCGCTTCTGATAGGTGTTTTGATTATAAGTGTGTTGTTGATCCTGTTGATACCGGCTATCTACGAACAAGTGGAAAGGTTTGGTGAAAACATACCTGTTTATACACAAAAGGCGGAAGAAGCATTCACGGCGATCCAGCAAAAATATCACAGGATGCAGCTTCCCCCCAGCGTTCAGGAAAGTGTGACGAAAAGTGTCGATAGAATGGTTTCGGGCTCGTCGAATTTTGTAAAAGGCGCAATGACCGGTATGGGGCACTTTTTTTCACAGATAATCCTGATCTTTATGATTCCGTTTTTAACATATTACATGCTCGTCGAAAAATATGATATGAAAAAAACCATCATATCTTTTTTCCCGAAAAGGTATCAGCAGGAAATAGGGCAGGTTGTCGGCGAATCGAGCAGGACGCTCAGAGGTTACATATACGCCCAGATGTTTTTGAGCATATTTATGACCATTTTCATGGCGATCGGGTTAGCGATACTTGGCGTGAAAGCGCCTTTATTGCTCGGCTTGATTACGGGTATAAGTGTAATGATACCTGTAGTCGGAGTGATTTTTGCTTCGATTCCAGCCGCGTTCGTTGCTCTCTCGACATCAACGGAGTTGGCAATTTGGGTGATTATCATTTTTACAATAATACAACTGTTGAAATCGAAATTTGTGATGCCGCTGTTTTTTTCGAAGTACGTGGATTTGAGTCCGTTAGCGATTTTGCTGGCTCTGGTTGTCGGAGAGAAAACGGGCGGCGTGCTGGGTATGTTTCTTGCCACGCCGGTTGCTGCGATGCTTAAGGTGATATACAAGCATTTAAGGACAAGATACGAATAAACGGGCAGTGCGGAATATTCGTAAGACATGTTTTTGTGTTTCATTCATTATATTCATTTCCTGATTTCCTTGACTTGATACTATCATCATAATAAAATCACCTATTTGGAGCGGAACGGTATAGCAGTTCTGCGCTTTGGGGAGACTTGAAATGAGTGTGAATTTCAGCGAAGGCGATTTTGTATGGCATAAAAAAATGGGTGTGGGTCGTATCGGGTTAAGTACTGAAAGCGAGATATTGGTTGAGTTTGACGGAGGGAAAGAGGAGATATATGAGTTAGGGCAGAAGAAGAAACTTCCGTTCTATGCTCTTAGCGCTGACGGTTTCATGTTGAGGAAAAGAGACGATAAGGAAGCTTTTTCGAAACAGATAAAAGATACTCCGATAGAAGCGATCAATGCATTCCTGAATGACAGTGTTAACGAAATAACTCCTGAAGAAATAAAGAATGTTGCGGTTCCCGATTTGGTTCCGGCCGAAGAATGGAACGCATGGGTTAAGTCGTTGATTCAGGCGGTGAAGAACGACGCGAGATTCGAAGTTGAAAAGAACGATAAGATTGTATTCAAAGGCGACGTCGGAGATATCGCCGGAGATATATTGGCACGGTTCAAGCAAGCCCTTTCGATAAAGGAAAAGCAGCGTATCGTCAAGGAAATGCTGCAATTGGAACAGAAAGGGGTTCCGGTTGAGGATATGAGGGAAGCAGCGATCTCATTCTTTACCGGAACCACGATGAGCAAGACCAATAAAATGGGCGCCCGACTTGAGGCGCTTATTTTTTTGAAGGAGCTTGATCCGTATCAGTTCGAGATGTTGAAGGATCAGCTTTACGGTGAAATCAGAGACCTGACGGACGAGAGCGCGGCGGAAGCTGTTTCTGAAGTTCAGGATGCAAATATCAGAAAAGAACTGCTCGACATCATCAAGGATATCCGGCCGACAGATTTCATCGATATTACGTCGATGCTGACAAAGCGCTTCAAGAAGCTCCAGAGAGATTGGACGCTCGACACGCTCCTCGGTTATGAAGACAAGACTTATATAAAGACGATGATTGAAAACACGATGGCTGACATCGCTACAAACAAACAACCTTTCGTGTGGATGTTCAAGAAGCTGCTCGACAACAGGGAAGCGCTTGAGTCGGTCGGCCCCGGCGCCGCGGAAGTTATTCGCTCGATGTTCAAGATACTGAACAACATGCACATGACGTCCGTGTTCTCGAAACGGTCGGAAGAGATCAGCATTACAAAAGAAGAAGACGAACTTGTTAAGTTATTGCGCGACAACAAGAAGATGTTCTTATTCCTTTCGAAACAGACGAAAATGATTACGGAGATTTTCGTATCACAATATTTCGAGTGTACGGCGCTTGAGATCGAAAAACGGGAAGAATTCGTAAAGAAAGCGATGGAAAAATTCCCGGGTATTCAGATAATCGAAGACAGACACCGCGAGGAAGAAGAAGCTATTCAACTGACGAGAGAAACGTACGAACAATTTAAGCAGGAATATAAAGAAATTATAGAAAATAAACTTATCGAGGCGACGAACGACGTCAAGACCGCTCGTGAATGGGGCGACGTATCAGATAACGCTGAGTTAAGAGTTGCTCAGGAACGCCAGAGAGCGCTTATGAGCAGGAAAACCGAACTCGAACGGATATTCGAGTCGTGCACGGTAATGCAATAGTTGAGTATATTGCGGCTTTAATCAAAACGTATAAATTGATTTTATTGCTTCAAATAGTACAATTCATTCGAGTGATTTGTTATGGCTGATTTCTTATATAAATCTCCTCGAACGGCGGCGTTGATTTCTGTTATATCAAATACGTTGCTGGTAGTATCTAAAATCACCGCGGGTATTTTAAGCGGAAGCGTTTCGATTTTATCCGAAGGCATCCATAGCGGGTTGGACCTAGTTGCGGCGATAATTGCGTTTTTCAGTGTTTCCCTCTCGTCGCAACCGGACGATGCAGAACATCCTTACGGCCACGGAAAGATTGAGAACGTCAGCGGAACTGTCGAGGCGATTCTGATTATCATTGCCGGCGCGCTGATAATCAAGGAAGCCGTGCATAAGCTCCAACGGGGCGGCGAGGTTAGCCACGTAAATATTGGCCTAGTCATAATGCTGTTCTCGGTTGTAATGAACATTATAGTTTCGAGAATACTTTTCAAATCAGCAAAAAAACACGAATCGCAAGCGCTCGAAGCGGATGCGCATCATTTATCAACGGATGTGTTGACATCTCTTGGCGTTTTTCTTGGGTTGTTGCTGGTAAAACTAACGCATTATCAATGGCTTGACCCAATAGTTGCTTTAGGAGTGGCCGCCCTGATTATATGGATCGGCGGCAAAGTGATGCTTAAGTCTTTTGTCGATTTGATCGACCACAAGCTGCCCGAAGAAGAAGAGGTCAAGATACGAAGTTTGATAGACGAACATGCCGATAAATTTATCGAATATCATAAGATGAGAACGCGCAGGTCGGGCGCGGTGCGGTACATCGACATTCATCTCGTTGTATCCGGCGATCAGACGGTCGATGAGGCGCACTCACTATGCGATCATCTTGAAGAGGATATTTCGGAACTGTATCATAACGCGAAGATATTTATTCATCTTGAGCCTGCGAAAGTATCGCTTGACGAAGCGCAGCACAAAAAGGCTTGATTCATCTGTTTTTATATCTATTTTTTACTTCAATCAATGTATAGGGTTGCGGGCCTGCCACGATTGTACTTTCGTTTGAGAGATACGTTATTTTATTTTTTCCCACTTCAATTACTCTCGCGTTGACAGGGGAAGTGAATTTGAGCGCGGCTTGTGACGGTCCGGGGAAATCCGGAATCAAATTCACTATATGGAAGATGGCATCGTGGCCTTTTTTCCATTCATTTATGTGGATGTAGGGCGGAGCTTCGAATATATAATCTTCGGGGTACTTGCGTAAGGCTTCTCTTACAATGTCCTGAAGCACCTTCCAATTTTCCGGCGGCAGGAACTCGTAGTTCACGGAGTCGTAAGATGAAAGGATAGGAACGGGAAGGCCTGCTCTCGAACTGATGGGAAAGCCGCCGAATGAAAACCGTCCACCTCTGTTTATTCTGTTGGCGATACGCTTCGCAAGTGAACCGGTTTTGTAACTTTTTTGATGTGAATGGGCCTCGTCCTTGAAAAAAGTGTTAAGGCTGATCGAATTGCTGTTGTTAAGCCACGACGGACATTCACCGGTATAAATGATTGTTCTATTGGCAGTGAGTTGCTTTATGGAATTCACGGCTTCAGGTCTGAGCAGGCCTGCTTCGGGAATTATCAATATATGAGAATAGCTCAAAGAATCAATGTTTTTCTCATCGGCGTATATCACATTGACCGGGATTTGTATCTCGGTAAGTGTTTGTAAAATTGAATAGAAATATTTTATATAAGGATAAGGCTTTATATCCAAAATTTCTGATGAAAACAAAATAGATGTTTTCGATACGGGGAATACTCCGTCAAAAAGATCGGAATTCTTGTCTCTCCAATTGAAAAGGGAGGATATAGTATCGCGATTGGCGGAGTATTTGTCGGATAGAAGAGAATCGCCGGTTTTTTTCTCGATGCCTCTATATTCCGCAACTCTTACGA
>CAYPEK010000029.1:0-32961 GCA_964409645.1 uncultured bacterium
GATAGATGAAAACGGGAAGATCAAACGCGTGGGACGGGCGCTGCTCGCGGACTCAATCGGCACGACGATGGGGGCGCTGCTCGGCACATCGACAGTGACGAGTTACGTCGAAAGCGCGGCCGGGATCGAGCAGGGTGGCCGCACGGGACTAACCGCGCTTGTGGTCGGCGTATTGTTCCTGCTGGGAATGTTCATCGAGCCGCTGATGAAGATGATCACGGGCTGCCCGGCGATCACGGCGCCTGCGCTGATTATGGTCGGCGTGATGATTTCCGGCAGCGCCGCGCATATCGAGTGGGAGAACTACAAACTCGCTATACCGTCGTTTCTCATCGCGCTCGGCATTCCGTTCACGATGAGCATCGCGGACGGCATGGCGCTCGGTTTTGTCATGTACTGCATATTGATGGTGTTCTCGGGAAGCTGGCGCAAGGTGCACTGGCTGATGTATGTGATCGGCGCGATCTTCATTTTTCACCTCGTGCAGATTTCGCTGCTGAAGCTGTGATGAGCGAAAAAAGATAGTTAGAACCACGGATGGACACTGATAAACACGGATAAAAAAGCTGGACTGCCTGAAATCGGCGGAGCTGTTCTCTTCTTTTCTCTCTATGTCTCTGTGTTTAAATCTTTTAAAATAAGGCGATTGGATCGATCTCGAAACGGAAGGTGACGAATGGCGAAGAAGGCGGCGAAAAAAGCGGCAGGGAAGAAGGGCAAAAGCAGCAAAGGCGGCGGCAAGGCGAAAGCCGCGGCCGCGAGCGGCGCGATGAAGGCGAAACGATATTTCAAGATGTTTATGATCGCCGTGGCGGCGCTGATCGTTTTCATAATCGTGTTTCCGCTGGCAAGACCTCTCGAAACGATGACGCAGCGAGAGGCGGCGAAGGACGGCAAATTCATCACGCTCGACAACGGCATAACTCTGCATTACTACGAGGCCGGCGAGGGGGAGCCGCTGCTGCTCATCCATGGGTTTCTCTCGTACGGTTATACTTGGAAGGACAACATTCCCGCGCTCGCGGCGGCGGGTTATCACGTGATCGCTCCCGATCTGCCCGGTTACGGTTTTTCGGACAAACCGTCCGGCATCGAATACAACTACAAAACATTTTCGGATACGATGAAGCAGTTACTCGATGCTAAGAAAATCGGCCGTGTTTCGCTTGTCGGCAACTCGATGGGCGGTGGCGTTTCGATACGGTTCGCCATAGACAATCCCGGCCGCGTGAAAAAGCTCGTGCTCGTGGACAGTTCGGGCGTGAGGCACGGGCCGAACACGCTTTTCAAACTACTTACCGTTCCGGGGCTGAATCGGTTTATGTCGAGCACTCTGACGCCCGGCACGATGAAAGCGATCATCGGCGGAATGATGTTTTACGACCCGAAAAAGGTGACTGCCGAGAAGGCGGAATCGTACTTTGCGCCCTTGAGGACGCGCGGATCATTCGACGCTTCGCAGAAGACGCTTAAAGGCAACAAATTTGATTTCCCGGATACGGAACTTAAGAAGATTGCGGCGCCGACGCTGCTGATATGGGGCGAACAGGACAAGGTGATAAACCCCGCAGTGGCGAATGTATTCCACAGCAGAATCAAGGGGGCTGAACTGGTTTTCATCCCTAAGTGCGGGCACCTTCCGCAGGAGGAAAAACCGGTCGAGTTCAATAAAGCGCTCACTGTTTTTTTAAACTCCAAGAAAAAATAGGATTGATTTTTATAATTGGGAGAAAGGTTTTGGCGGATGGAGCACATGTCGATTCAATGGTCGGAAGATTTAAGAACGGGAATAGAAGAAATAGACGCTCAGCATAAGCTTCTCATAAAGAAAATTGAAGAGTTATTTATAGCGTGCAGAAATGGAGCCGGCTTTGAAGACGCACGGGAAATGCTCGAGTATGTTCAGGATTACTGCGAGGAACATTTCGAGTCGGAAGAGGCGTTTATGAAGAGCAGAGGTTATTCACGCCTTCTGAGTCATCTTTCTATTCATGCGAAATTCAGGCAAGAGATGGGGGAGATGAAGAAAGAGGCGGACAAGGCAGGGATCGGAGTTGACACGATCGTGAGGCTGAACAAAAAACTAGTGAACTGGCTGATTGACCATATCAGGATGACGGACAAAAAAATGGCTGAGGCGTTGAGGGAAGCAGAGTAAACGCCGGTGGCCGGGCTGCCCGCATTGGTGTTCTAATATCGCTTTTTAAGATATTCGAAAAAACTTCCGTAAACAAAATCAGAAACGAGTTTATCTACAGCAACGGCACGCGCTGCCGCTATCTTTTCTCTCTGCCGGAGCATTGCGGAGAAGAAGCGAAGAAGCGGGACGCGTGGCAGCCTGTTTTTGCGGCGCAGCCGTGCGACGAGCCAGAAGAAAAGAATCGCGGAATGACACATGGTAATTGAAATTATGTGTTTTGCTATTATTGCGCCGGGCATGTTTTTGACGAGAACTCCGGTGAGGTGGATATAAACTTCCTCGGTTCCGAGCTTGGATTTTTTACCCGACGAACTGGCCGAGTAGTGGTGGCGGACGCGTGCGGCGGGAACGTAAAGGCACTTCTTTCCGGCGAGCAGTCCGCGCATGCTCAGGTCGGTGTCTTCGTAGTAAGCGAAAAAGTTTTCGTCGAACAGGCCGACTGTATCGAAAAAGGATTTTCTGTAGAACGCTGCGGCGCCGCACGGGCCGAAAACATGTTGCGGTTTGTCAAAACCGCCCGTGTCGGGTTCGCCGTGTCCGCGGTTTGAAGTCATTCCCCAAGGCGTATAAGCGTCGCCAGCGGAGTCTATAGTGCCGGGGTTTTCGTGGAACACGATTTTGCATGCGAAAGAGTCCGCATCGGGATTTTCACGGGCGGCGTCGAGGAGCCGTTCGAGCCATTCCGGGTCAGGCACTGCGTCGTTGTTTAGCAGGGCCGCGAACTCGGTTTGCGAGGCGTTGATGCCGCGGTTGACTGCTCGCGCGAAACCCTCGTTGGTGTTGTTTTCTATGAGATGCACGTGTGGAAAATCGGATTTGATAATCTCGCACGATCGGTCGCGGGAGCCGTTATCGACGACGATTATAGCGGGGCGGCCCGCGGTTTGAACGGAGAGCGAGCCGAGGCATTCGCTTATGAAGCGTTCGCCGTTCCAGTTCGGTATGATGACGGTTATGCGGTCTGCTTCGGGCAAAGTAATTAACCCCGATGCCGTGTCGCGCTGAGACGGCGGGATGCGCCCGCGGTCATGTTACGCGCCGTTCCGGCGGTTTCTTGACGCCGGTGATGATTTCGTTGAGCTGGTCGCGGTCCATCGCTTTTGTGAACGCGGCCTCTTTTGTGATGATGTTCTTTTTGACGAGCTCGGCGAGCGACTGTTCGAGAGTCATCATGCCGAGGTTTTTGCCGGTCTGGATAGCGGCGGGCATCTGGTGTGTCTTGCCGTCGCGGATGAGAGTGCGCATGGCGTTTGTCGGGACGAGTATTTCGTAAGCGGCTACGCGGCCGCGGCCGGCGGCGCGCGGGATGAGCGTCTGCGAGACGATGCCCTCGATGTTGCTGCCGACCTGCATTCGTATCTGTTGCTGCTGCTCGGGTGGAAAGACGTCGATGATGCGGTCGATGGTCTGCGCGGCGCCTGTGGTGTGGAGGGTGGCGAGCACAAGGTGTCCGGTTTCGGCGGTGGTGATGGCGGTGGAGATTGTTTCAAGGTCGCGCATTTCGCCGATCAGCACCACATCTGGGTCCTGCCGGAGCGCGCTCTTGAGCGCTTGTGAGAACGAATCGGTATCGGTGCCGACCTGCCGCTGGTTAACGAGGCTCTTTTTATTTTTGTGCACGAATTCGATCGGGTCTTCGATGGTGATGATGTGTTCCTCGCGCGTGTTGTTGATGTGGTCGATCATGGCGGCGAGGGTTGTGGATTTACCTGACCCGGTGGGGCCTGTGACGAGGATGAGTCCGCGTGGCCGTTCGCAGAACGTTTTTATGATCGGCGGGAGTTGGAGCTCCTCCATCGTGCGCAGGCGCGTCGGGATGACGCGGAGGACGGCGGCTTTCGTGCCGCGCTGCCTGAAAACATTGACGCGGAAGCGCGCCTTTTCGCTGAACTCGTAGGCGAAGTCGGTCTCCCACTCCTCTTCGTAGATTTTCGCGTGGTATTCGTCGAGCATGGAGGCGATTGCCTGATCTACGAGGTCCGGAGTGAGCCGCGGCATGTTTGTCTGAAAAACTATGCGGCCGTCGATACGCAGCATCGGGTGGTTGCCGACTTTGATATGAAGGTCGGAGGCATCGAATTTGAGCAGTACTTCGAGTAGTTCGTTTATGTGCATGGCTGATTAACCTTTGCCGATCTGTTTCTTGAACTCGACCGGGTTCTGGCATTTCGCGAGCGCGTCCTCGTAGTTGATTAGCCTTTTCATGTAAAGCTCTGCGAGGTTCTGGTCGAGCGAGTTCATGCCGAGTTCCCTACCGGCCTGAATCGACTGGTGGATCATGAAAACCTTGTTTTCGCGAATGAGGCTGGCGATGGCCGATGTGATGACCATGATCTCGTAGGCGACGACACGGCCCTTTCGGTGGGCGAGCGGCACGAGAGTCTGTGAGATCACGCTTTGCAGCACAACGGAGAGCTGCATCCGTATCTGCTGCTGCTGGTGCGGCGGGAACACGTCGATGATGCGGTTGATTGTGGGCACCGCGCCGGTGGTGTGCAGTGTTGCAAAAACGAGATGTCCGGTTTCCGCCGTGGTGATCGCCATCGAGATGGTTTCGAGAGTGCGGAGCTCGCCGACGAGGATGACGTCGGGGTCTTCGCGGAGCGCGGAGCGGAGCGCGCGGTCGAACGATTTCGTGTCCTGCCCGACTTCGCGCTGGCACACGGAGCAGTTCTTATCGCGGTGCAGGAACTCGATCGGGTCCTCGATGGTGAGGATGTGGTCGGTCCGCTTCACGTTTATGTGATCTATCATGGCGGCGAGGGTTGTGGATTTGCCTGAGCCGGTGGGGCCGGTGACGAGAATGAGGCCTTTCGGTCGGTCCGCGAGCTGTTCGATGACCGGCGGCAGGTTAAGTTCCTTGATACTCATGATCTTGAGCGGTATGGTGCGGAAGACCGCGCCTGTGAAATCGCTCTGGCGGAACACGTTCACACGGAACCGCGAGACACCCGGCAGGCTGTAAGAGAGGTCACACTCGTTTGATGCGCGGAACTCCTTGATGTGGCGTTCGGCCATGGTGGAGAAGACCATCTGCTCGAGCATCTCCGGCGACAGGATTTGCCGCGGATCGATGGGTTTCAGCCTGCCGTCGACGCGGATGAAAACCGGGCTGTTCGCCTTGAAGTGGACGTCCGATCCGTTGTTTTCCGCCATGTATCTCAGGTAGGCGTTGAGTCTTTCTTTCGGTGGTATTTGTTCCTCAAGCGAAGGCAGTTGGATGCTCATTAGCAAAATTCCTTGTTGTATTGGCCGGCGCGTCCCGCGCCCGGTTGTGAATTCTACACTTTCGATGTTATCCTGTGAAGCACATCGATATAATCGGCTTCCGTTCCGCGCAGCGTGCGTCGGAATCTGTCGCGGTCGATCTTCTCGTGGACGTCTTTGTGCCATAGCCGGCACGTGTCGGGAGTGATCGCGCCGCATACGCGTGTCCAGCCTTCGGCGTCCCGCCCGAATTCGAGCGAGAAGTCCGCCAGCGAGAGGCCGTGCGCGCCGAAAAACGCGAATAGTGTTTTAGCAACCACAACCGACTTCGTTTGAATCATCTTGACGTCGCCGTCCGTTATTTCCGTGAAAAGGCCTGCCGGATACCGCCTCCTGTCCGGCTTCTTGTCGAGACGGAACTCGACCACGGGCACGGGCAGCACTTCGCCTTCGGGCATTCCGAGCCTTTTTGCGAAACCGCCAGCGGCGATATTCCGGCAGGCGATAGTCATCGGAAAGCCCTTCGTCGCGCGTATCTCCATCGCGGTCTCGCCCGCCGAGCGCAGGAAGTGCGTCGGCACGCCTTTGCTTTCGAGCAACGAAAAAACGGCGGCGGCGATCTTCGCATTCCGCACGGGTTTCGTCGGCACGGCCGGGATTTCCTCTCCGTCGTACGGCGCGGCGCCGCCGAGGAACTCGTATATCAGCACATTGGCATCGCCCGTGGAATAGAGCCGTTTCTCCGGCCCGACGTAAATTTCCGCGCCCTTTATCATTTCGCCTTCTTTGCAGGTTTTTTCTTTGCTTTACCGGAGGCTGACCGCGTTCCCGTCCCGAGTACATTTTTATATATTTCGTCCAGATGGCGCAAGAAGTAATTTACATCGAAGCAGACTTCGAGGTCTTTTTTCGTCAGATATTTCTTCACTTCCGGGTCGGCTTCGAGGAGCGATTTGAAGGTGTTGCTGCCTTTCCACACCTCCATCGCGTTTCGCTGCACGATCGCGTACGCCTGCTCGCGCGTGGTGCCTTTTCCGACGAGCGCAAGCATGACGCGCTGCGAGAAAATCAGGCCGCGCGTCTTGTTCAGGTTGGCGAGCATCGCATCCGGATACACGAGCAGCCTGTCGAGCAGATTCTTGAGGCGCACGAGCATGTAGTGGAGCAGGATGCAGCTATCGGGAATAATCACGCGTTCGACCGACGAGTGAGTGATGTCGCGCTCGTGCCAGAGTGCGATGTTCTCCATCGCGGCGTGTGCGTTCGCGCGGAGGATGCGCGCCAGCCCGGCGAGCCGTTCCGCCGTGATCGGGTTTCGTTTGTGCGGCATCGCGGACGAGCCTTTCTGGCCCGCCTTGAAGAACTCTTCGGCCTCGCGGATGTCCGTGCGCTGAAGTCCGCGTATCTCGGTGGCGATTTTTTCAACCGTGCCGCCCGTCACCGCGAGCATCGAAAGAAATTCCGCGTGGCGGTCCCGCTGGATGACCTGATTCGAGATAGCGGCGGCTTTCAGCCCGAGCCGCTTCATCGTGTCACGCTCGATATCCGGAGGCAGGTTCGAGTAAGTGCCCACCGCGCCGGAAATTTTGCCGTATGAAATCGTTTCCTTCGCGCGCTCGATCCGCTCGATGTTCCTGTTCATTTCCGAATACCAGTTCAGCATCTTCATGCCGAATGTCATCGGCTCGGCGTGGATGCCGTGCGTGCGGCCGACCATTACCGTGTGCTTGTGTTCGAGAGCGCGCCGTTTGAGGATGACGACTATCTGTTTCAGTTCGTCGAGAAGCACGTCCGCCGATTCGCGCATCCGCAACGCCTGCGCGGTGTCCAGCACGTCGGACGACGTCATTCCCATGTGTATGAACCGCGAATCGGGGCCTACATTCTCCGCTACGTTCGTCAGGAATGCGATCACGTCGTGGTCCGTCGTCTTCTCGATCTCATCTATGCGCGAAACCTTGAACGCGGCCTTCTTTTTTATAACCGCGAGAGATTTTTTCGGTATCTTTCCCTTGGCTGTCCACGCCTCGCACGCGGCGATCTCGACGTCCAGCCATTTCTGAAATTTGTTTTCCTCTTCCCAGATTTTCCCCATTGCTTCGTAAGTGTAACGGTCGATCATAATACGGAGCTCCTTGTCAACTTAATCTGCGTTTGCCGGCGTGCCGCCGCCCGCCGTTATTTCTCGAAGTACCCTTTGTGGCCTTTTGCCTGAAGCCGTTTGGATTTTGCGATCACCGCCGCCGACTGCCTCAAGCGAAATGCCGCGTATCTGTTTTTGAGTTGCGTATCGGATACGGCAAGAATCTGCGCGGCGAGAAGCGCCGCGTTTTTCGTGCCGCCCACGGCAACCGTCGCCACCGGCATTCCGGCGGGCATCTGCGCGATCGACAGCAGGGAGTCGATGCCGAGCATCTTCGACCCCATCGGCACGCCGATCACCGGCATCGCGGTAAGCGCCGCGACGACTCCCGGCAGATGCGCCGCGCCGCCGGCCGCCGCGATCACTACCTTGCCGCCGTTCTTCTCAAAGTCGCCGATTGTCTTCTTAAGATATTCGTGCGTCCGGTGCGCCGAGGCTATCGCCGCGACGAAATCGATTCCGAGTTCTTCGAGCGTGTCGAGACACGCCGACATTTCCCTCAGGTCGGAGTCGCTGCCCATGACGACCGCAACCGGGACGCCCGCTGTTTTTTTCTTTGCCATTACTTTTCTCCTTCCGGCCTTGTGTTTTTGTCTTTACCGGTGTCGCCGCCATTTTTGTCCTGCAGCTTGTTGATTTTCGATTTCCTTACCGTCCGCGACTTGAAAGCGTCTGTGGGCTGTTCCTTTCCGGCGATCTTCACCTTGATCGAAGTCGATCCCTGAAGGAACCAGCCTGTCTGCTTCTTCGCTTTGTTTTTGCTGTCGTCGTCGGCGCCGATGTCCTGATTGTCTTCGCCTTCGCGGTCGGAACTGAACGAATAGCCGAAGGATGAGATTGTCGCTACGAGTTCGTTGTTGTGGTCGCGTTCGTTGAATTTCTTTATCAGCTCGGCGAAGCTTTTTTCCTTTTCTTTGGCGTTATCCGAGTCTTCGCCGTCCTCCTGATCGCGCGGAACTTTCGACGAGCCTTCGTCGAGCTTGATGAGGAAATCGCCGAGCGTGAACGCTTCGCGCTGTTTCGTTCCGGAGTAAATGTCGATCACGCCGTTGCCCGGCGGGATGTCGTCCGGCACTTTGAGAAAAATTGTTTCGTCGATGAGATTCTGCCTGTACGGCCGGAGCTGAACTTTGATGGCGAGCTTTTCGCCGGGCCTGACGGTCGGAACAGGCTTCTTCGATTTGCCGGTCTGCGCCGCGCCGGGCAGCTTTTGCTTATCGGCGCTTTTTGACGTCTCCGGGCGGTCATTGTTTTTGTCTTTCGCGGAGTCGCCGCCGGGCGTGCTGTCTCCGGGCGCGGACTGATCGTCCCGCGCGCCGCCGTCGGGCGCCGTTTCGTCTTCGGGGGCATTTCCGTTGTCGGGTGATTCTCCAGCATCGGGTGCGTCGCCGTCTCCCGTGTCGATTTTAAATTGCACGTCGGGATATGAGTCTTCGTTGTCGCTGTTGTCCGATTCACTGTCGTCGGGAATGTATTCCGTGTCCGTGGCCGAGTCCGGCGCAACTGTTCCTGTCGCGGGTTCGGCGTCTTCCGCTGAGGGTTCGATTTCGGGCACGTCCTCTTCACCGGCGGAGTCCTCGTCTGTTGTGGTGTCCTCATCAACAGAGGAGGCTTCCGGCTTCAGCGAGCTTCCGAGTCCGGCGGCCGGTTCTTTTTTCTGTATCAGGTCCGCGTCCTCGATCGCCGCGAATTTGTTCGAGTTGTCAACTGTCAAACTTATGTCGAGTTTCGTCACGGATGATTCCGTGAACATATTGTCCTGAACGATCGAGAGTCCGCCGATCAGTTCCGTAAGCGAGCGGGCGGAGATGTCGTACTTGTCGAAGTAGATGTTGTCGCGCTTCACGGTTTCCGCGCAGCCTTCGCAATTGATTGTGAACGAGACTTCGGACGTTCCGCTCCCGATGCGGTCGATCGTGTTGTCGAGGCTTTGCAACACCGCCATCACGATCAGGTTTATCAGGATGTCGTTGTCCTTGACGACCTCGAAGCTGAACGATTTTGTCTTGTCGATGTCGCGGTCGGTGACGGTGACTTTGAGCGGGATCATCTCCGGGAAGATGTTGAGTTTGCCGAACAGCGCACTGCCGCGGTCCTGAAGCACTTCGCCCCGCATTCCCGCTGTGGACACCAGCTTGTAAGGCATCTCGGCGCTGTTGACGATTGTGTGAACGTAGGCGTCGGCGAGCAGGTAGTTGACGGCGCCCTTGCGGAAGAACGGGTGTCCGAACATGAGGACGTTGTCGCCGTCCACCGCGGTGAGCGTACCGGCGGCGGAGATGTCGATGTCGCCGCGCACGAGCTGGACGGAAACCGAGCTTCCCGGTTCGAGCGATGCCGGCCTGATCGAAGGCGCAAGCGGAGCGCCGCCGGAGTTCAGCCCTTCTATCGGCGCAACTTCGATGCCGCTCTCCTCGAAGAATTTCCTGACGAGCGGGAACGTGCGGGCGGAGATTCCGCGGACGGCGATCGGCGCGAGCGCGAAGTGGGCTTCGAGAGCGCCGGGTCCGGCGGGCGCGCGGCCGTAGTTTATCCGGTCGTATTTCTTTCCTTTGTATTCGAATGTTTTTTCGAGGGGAACCACGCTTGTTTTCTGCTTGTCGCGGTCGGTGATTTTCAGCATTATCTCGATTGGCGTCACGCCGCCGAGTTTGTGGTCGGTGTTCGGGAAAGTGAGCGCGAGCGCGCCGATGAGTTTGTCGTTGATATACACGGGCGAGCCGCTCATGCCCATCGCGACACCGCCGCATTTGTCGGTCTCCGTGCCGGTGAGCTCAATGAGAATCAACGCTTCGCCCGACATGCCCGCGCCGGGGAGTATGCTTTTCACGACGATCGGAAACTTCTGAACTTTCAGCCCGGAAAAAACGGTTTTCGCGTATCCGGTCATTCCCGGTTTTACTTTTGCGAGAGGAAGGATCGGGTCGAGAGGCCGCGCGCAGGCCGGTGTTGCTAAAATGAGAATGAGCGCCAGAACCGGCAGAATTTCAGCTCCGAACGAAACCGCCTTTAGAATTTTCTTATTCATAATATGATGTCCCTGTTTCAGCGCGGCCCGATATCCGCAGCCTTGCGCAAACCGATATTATAAACCGACAACAGTTTAAATTATAGTGCCGGAGGAAAGCCGCGACGATTAGAGATGGAAGAAGTTTGAGCGTCGCGCATCGGTTTTCCGAAAATAAACAGCAGCAATCCGCAACTTTATTTGCCATACGGGTTCGAGGTGGTATAATGCCTGAAAACGCGGCGGCAGACAGTGCGCCGGAAGCAGGTGATCGCCATAGGAACGGAATTGAGTTTATATTTCAAAAGTCCGACATTTATCGTTCTTGCCCTCATGTCGATATATTCGATAGCGATAATGCTGGGGCAGGCGCACTATCTGATCACAAGGAAGGAAGACGTGCGCGGACTGTATCGTTTTCTCGAAGACGAAAAGAAACAGGATAAGGACCTCGAATCGTTCGCGGCGGCGAAGAACACGCCGCACAGGCTGCTCATCCGCGAGGGAATGAAGCACATCATGAAGCCGACGGAGACGCTGATTGCGCTTCTCGGCGAAGAGGCAAAAGGGTTACGCTGGGAGGCGGAGCAGCGGCTCGCCGCGCTTGGCACGATAGCAAACATAGCGCCGTTTGTCGGGTTGTTCGGCACGGTGATCGGAGTTATCCGGGCGTTCCACTCGATCGCGCTCGAGGGCGGCGGCCCGACGGCGGTGGCGAGCGGGATTTCGGAGGCGCTGATCTCGACGGCGGCGGGGCTGTTCGTCGCCATCCCGGCGGTTGTCGCCTACAATTTTTTCCTTAAAAAAGCGCGCAGGCTCAGCATCGAACTTGAGCGTGTTTCGACTCTTATTATTCACAGGTCGAGGAAATAATGATGAACATCGGCAACTCTGACGACACGCCTTTCCTCGCCGAGATCAACATGATCCCGTTTATCGACGTAGCGCTCGTGCTGCTTATCATTTTCATGATAATCACGCCGGTCATGCTGCTGAAGTCGATACAGGTGCAGTTGCCAAAGTCGGCCTCCTCGAAGCAACTCCCGACGAAGAGCGTGGTTGTCACGATCAAGCGTGACGGGACGGTGCTTCTGAACAACGAACCGGTCGCGCCGGGAACGCTGAGAGACCATGTGGCGGCGCTGATGGATCAGAAGCCGGACAGCGCGGTGATCTATGCCGACAAGAAGACCGACGTTGCGACGGTGGTGGACATAATAGATCAGATAGAGGCGGCGGGGCTGCACGCCATCAGCCTGACGACCGAGCGCAAGAATTCTCCTGTTGCTGTTCCGCAATGAATTAATCGTTTTGAAATCAAGATAAAGCAAAAATCAATCGACAAAAAAGACATCACAAATAGCCATATTTACGCACTATAAGCGACAACAATAAGTTTTCACGAATTCAGACGCCTTATTTAGTATTTTGAAGCATGTTCAAGCACAAAAATCCATAAAAATCGAAACCGATTGAACATAATTTGATTTCAGGTGTCAGATTAGGCAATGAAAAAACATAGAAAATAAAAGGGCACAAAATTTTATTATGAGTATATTTAAGTATTTTTATATTAGACTTGATTTTATCTTTTCACCATAATAAAATACAGAAAATTTGAAGGGCACTTTTTAGCATTTTGTAAAATAATAAAAAACTTTTGGAAACTTTTGACCAAAAAAACAACATATCAAAATGACGGAGGGTGAAGATGAAGGCGTTTCTCGAAATCATCCAAAAGGGCGGCCCGGTAATGTACCCGCTATTGCTATGCTCGGTAGTAGCACTGGCGATTTCCATCGAGAGGTTGTACAGCCTGACCCGCGCGAACACTGATCCGAAGAAGCTGATGGACAAGGTTAAGGAGGCGGTGAGGAAGCGCGATTTCCGCGTAGCGATCGGCTACTGCGACGCGACGCCCGGCCCGGTGGCCAATGTGCTCGCGACGGTGATCGACCTCAGAGAGCTGCCGGTCGAGGAAGTGAGAGAGGGCGTCAATGAGACGGTTCTTTCGGAGACGCCGCGTCTCGAACGGGGGCTTCCGACGCTGTCAACGCTGATCACGGTGTCGCCGCTGCTGGGGCTGCTCGGGACGATCACGGGCCTGATGAAGCTGTTCAACATCATCGCGGGCGGCGAGATCGGCAACAGCGAGAAGCTGTCGTCGGGGATCGCCGAGGCGCTGATCACGACGGCAACCGGCCTGATAATCGCGATCACGTTCATGGTGATACACAACCTTCTTTCGACGAGGGTGGACCGGATACTCAACCAGATGGAGAAGTCGGTGACTGAGTTGCTGAATTTCATCCGGACGGAGGATCGGAAAGATGTTTAAATTCAAGCGCACATCAAGACTGCGGCCTTTCGTGGATTTCACGCCGCTGATCGACTGCGCGTTCACTCTGATCATATTCTTCGCCGTGACGACGACGATGATCACCGCGTACACCGGGATGAAGATCAACCTGCCGAAGAAGTCTCAGGTGGAAGACCTGCCGAAGTACGTGCAGATATCGGTGAAACGCGGGGACGCGGGATACAGCGTGTTTTTCAAGGACATGCAGGTTCAGGAAGAAACGCTTGGCGACATGATAAAGAACGAGCTGGTAAAAAATCCTGAAGCGTCGTTTGTGGTGGCAGCCGAACCGGAGGTCGTTTACGACAACGTGATTAAGGTTGTGGACATAGCGAACGAGGCGGGCGCCACCAAGATTGCGCTGCAGTTGAACCGGAAGGGCAATGAAAAAGAAGCCGAGAGATAAAAAGAAGGACGAGCAGAAAAGGACCGCGGCAGCGTACTTTCTGTCGTTGCTGTTTCACGCTTTGCTGTTTCTGCTGTTCGGGTTGTTGTTCGGCGGCGGCGGCGGCGTGGCGAGCGGCGGTATCGAAGGGTCGAATCTCGTTCCGATAGGGGTTGTCCGCAATCCCGGAGAGCCGGCGCAGGGCAGGAAGGTGCCGGTTTCGACGTCGAGTTCGAGAACGACCGAGTCGTCAATCGACAACAGGAATGTCGTGACGTCGGAAGATTCGCCGGTCGTGGTGAAGGACAAAAAAGATAAGAAGGAACGGAACGAGCAGGAGCAGGTTGTTAAGACGAAGCCGATAGCGCTTTCGCAGCGGACCGAGCAGCCGGGCGAAGGGCCTAAGTCGGGCGCTCAGACGCCCGGGCAGGGCGGCGGAACCGGCGGCTCCGGCGGCAACGAGAGAAGTCCCGACAACGGGTTGGGCGACGGCAGCGGCAATAGTTCGTCAGCCGGTGTCGGAACGGGCACGGGTCCGTTCCCGTTCGGCGTTTTCAATCTCGACAGTGTTCCGGACTGCAAGAAGGACGACGCGGATAACGACAGCCTGAAATTCAGTTACGACGTCACGTACAAGGGCGGCGATTTTCAGGTTGTGTTCTCCGGCGGCACGGTGCAGGCGGACCCGGCGACGATCGAGCAGACGAGAAGGATGATTATGAGGGATTTCTCGCCGGAAAAGTTGAACGACAACAATAAGATTTACAAAGGGGCGATACGGTGCCGTTGCGGATCGGACCCGAAATGCTGGCTGGTCAAATGATGATGAAAAAAACGAAAAAACCGATTTTCCGGAGTTTGATCGTTCTTGTGATGTTGCTGGCGCTGGCGACAGCCGGCGCACGGATTTTCGCGGCGTCCGAGGTCGAAATAAAGAAAACGGAGCCGACATCGCAGTCTGAGTCTGCTCCTTCGCCGGCCGCGGCGCCCGCGGAAGGACAGACTGCCGGCGAAGAACCCGTGCCGATGCAGCCTGCGGAAGAACAGTCGGATGAGCCGGAATACACTGGCCCGAAGGAAATCGATGCCACCAACGACTTCGTGAAGATAATCGTGAATACAATGCCGGTTGACACGGGGCGGTTTCTCGTGCGCACGGTGAAGGGCGACCCGACGCGTGACACGGATGACAATAAGATACTGATATACGGCGGGGCGCAGCCGTGGACTTCGTACACGACGATCCGCGTGGACGGACAGAACTACGTGTTCGGCGGCAAGACAAAGCGGCGCGCGGGTCGCGACGCGCTGTACGGCGAAGTGACGGAACAGCCGCACATCGTGGGCAACTCGGTGGTGACGCGGTGCAGCATCGCCGGGCTCGACGTTACGCAGACGCTGAGCATCGCGGGCGGCCCGGTTTCAAAGCTGTACGACACGGTGAAAATTTCCTATTCGGTGAAGAACACGACGGGGCAGTCCCACACGGTGGGAATGCGGGTTGTGATCGATACGTTGCTCGGAAGCAACGACGCCTCGCCGTTCAAAGTGGGCGACCGCAGCATCACGTCGGAGACGGAGTTGAGCGGCGCGGATATACTGGACTATTGGATTGCGTACGACTCGCTCGAAGACCCGGGCGTGGTCGCGCGCGGAACTCTTCGCGGGCCCGGGTTGGACACGCCGGATCGCGTTGTGTTCACGAATTGGGGGAAGCTGGCGGACAGCCTGTGGGATTTCACGGTTGTGCCGGGCACGCCGTTCCAGCGCGAGGGCGAGAGCTCGATGGACAGCGCGACGGCGCTCTACTGGAATGAGAATTCGATCTCGCCGCAGGGCGAGCTTAATTTTACAACTCTGTATGGTATCGAATATCTGAACGTGACGGGCGATGTGCTGAGCATAGGCGCGCTGAGGAATCTCGGCGAGTGGCCGACGGCAAAGAATCAGATACGCCCGTACACGCTTTATGCTTATGTATCCGACACATCGAAGATCGACCTGACGGATGTGACGATTTCGCTCGATCTGCCGGACGGTATCGAGCTCGCGGGCGACGACAACGGAGTGCGCTCGCTCGGAAAGCTCGTACCCGGTCAGGAGCAGACGGTGGGCTGGGTGGTGCAGCCGAAGATCGCGGCCGGCGGCGAGAAGGAGATAAAGATCGTCGGCACCGCGAAGGAAGTTGCGGAACAGGTTGTGCTCAAGACGAACGTGACGCTTCTGTCTCCGCCGGGTATCGACGCCAAGATCGAGTCGCCGGAGCAGGTGAAGAAGGCTGCGACGCGTGCGTTCGGGCCGTACGGGCCTCCGTTTCAGGTGCAGATCAAATGCAAGAACAACGGCGGTTCGCCGATTGACAACCTGATGGTGGAGCTTGTGCTGCCGCAGGGGTTGGAGTTCCCGCACATCCAGAAGCCGGATCAGGTGTACAGCCGGCTGGAGGGCCATCAAGAAGTCGTATTCTCGTGGAAGGTGAATGCGACGGGCGAGAGGTCCGGCGACATGAAGCTCGGGTTCAAGATCATATCTGACAGCACCGAGGACAAATATATCGAGAAGCCGATAACCGTGGATCCGCTGCCGGTGGCGATCGGCTGGAGCGGAGTACCGGAGAGCGCGGCGAAGAACATGTTCTTCACGGCCGAGCTTTTCGTCACGGATATCAAGAGTCTCGGCGATGCGGAATTCTCGGTGAAGTACGACCCGAAGGTGCTGCAGGTTGTGCGCGTTTCGCAGGGTACGCTGTTCGTGGAGAACGGGCAGCCGCTTCCGTGGGACGAGCCTCAGATCGACTCGAAGGCGGGAATGGTGACCGGGATAAAGGGCCGGCGCACGTCGCCGATCGACAACACGGAAGGCTCGCTTGTGCTGATCCACTTCCGCGCGCTGGGGCCGGGAGAAAGCAAGATCGATATTTCGGACCTGATGATGACGGACATGAGCGGGAACCGGATCGACTATCAGTTCGATCCGGCGAAGATAACGGTTAAATAAAACGCCGTCCGGCAACTCGTGCGGACGGTCCGGTTGAATCGATTAAAAGAAAAGGAGACGAGGATTATGAAGCTGTTCAGGATGATCGTGATCGCGACGGCGCTGGCGATGTTCGCGGGTATGAACGCGTTCGCGGCGGAAAAGGAAATCAAGGATGTTGACCCGTCGGACTGGGCTTACAAGAGCATCAAGATGCTCGTTGACAAAGGATATCTCGCGCTTTATGAGGACGGCACGTTCCGCGGCGATCAGCCGCTGAGCCGGACGGTGTTCGCGGCGGCGCTTGCGAAGCTGATCGACCAGATACAGCGCGGTGACCTGAAGATCGGCGGCGCGGACATGGCGCAGGTGAAGAAGCTCAGCGACGAGTTCAGAGCCGAGATCGCGGATTACGAAAGCAAGATGGGCTCGCTCGAAAAGCGCGTGTCGGACATCGAGTCCGGCAAGGTCGTAATCCAGACGGATATATCGAAGGCGACGGTCGAGTTCCGCGACAAGTATGACAAGTTGGCGGCCGAGAACGAACAGTTGAGGAAGGACCTCAATGCGCTGAGCGAAGACCTGAACAATCAGCTCAACGACGTAAGGGCGGCGCTGGACAAGGAGCGGTCGGACCGCAAGAAGGCGCAGTCAACGATGTGGCTTGGCATCGGCCTCGCGGCGATAGTCGGCGTGGCGGTGAACTGACGGCACGAAGTATGACGAAACAACGATGGCGGCGGGTCGCGCTCGGCGGTTCCGCCGCGCAATCGTATTATAAGGAGAGTCCGGCAAGTCATTATGCAGTCGGATCTTTTGTTTGAAGAAACCCCGGAAAAATCGGAAACCGGACTGAGGCACTTGCAGTCGCGGCACGTGGCGCCGTATGTGGCGTGTGTGTTCGCGGCGGTGCTGATCACCGGGCTCGCGCTCGGCTTCAAAGGCCGGTTTCTGCTGATCGACCGCGTTAAGAGCGAGCAGCTCACGCAGGCGCGCGCGGGCGCGCAGGCGATCGGCGCGTACGCGGAGTCCGCGCTGAAGTTCGCGGAGTCGATCGCGCAGTCGAGCATAGCGAAGGGGCAGGACCTCACGTCGGTGAGGATACTGCTGAAATCGCAGGCGGCGCTCAACGGCCGCATCACGGCGTTGTATCTTTTCAGCAAAAAAGGGAATCTGCTCGCTTCGTCTAAAGACGGCGACGGGATGTCGGCCACGCTTCTGGACGACCCGTGTTACGCGAAGGTCTCCGGCGGAGACACGCGGTGTTTCACACCGATGATTAAGCTGGACGGCGGCGAGCGCCGCGCGTATATTTTCGTGCCGGTTTACGACACGACGGGCAGCGTGATCCGCATCGTCGCAGCCGAGATGGACCTCGAAGACAAAAGTTTCAATTCGATAGTGGTCGGCATCAACCCGGGCGAAAAGGGTTTTTCATTTCTCGTTGACAGCAAGGGGCGGCTCGTCGTGACGGGCGACTCGTCGCACGATGACGCGGTGCGCGAAGTGGCGCGGCTCGAACCTGTGAAGGCGGCGCTGGCGAATCAGAACGGTTCGGTTGTTTACCGCTACGGGCGGGAATCGATGCTTGCGTCGTTCTCGCCTGTCGAGCCGTGGGGCTGGGGTTTTGTGGCGCAGAGGCCGTCGAATGAGGCGGGCCTCGGATCGGGGTCGCTGTTCAAGCTGCTGTTTCTTTTCCTTGTGATCGCGGTGGTCGCCGCGGGCGGGCTCGCGGTTTTTCAAGTGCAAGCGGTCACGCGGTTCCTGTTTTTCCTCAGCACGCGGATGGACGACATTGCGCACGGGCACACGGATGCGGTGATCGGGCCCGGAGAGACAAAAGGTTTCGCGGGACTCACGGCGGCGTTCAACCGGATGATCGCGGCGATGGAGGAACGGCAGAAGGATTTCGGGAACGAACTCGACGGCGTGCGCGAGACCGCGCGCTTCAATCAGGGCATACTTTCGAGCATCAGGGATTTGTTTGTTGTTGTGGACCGTTTTCAGGTTGTGACGGTTGCTAATGAGAAATCGGAGTCGTACATGCCGGCGGGGATGAGGCCGAGCGTGGGCCGGGCACTCGGAACGCTCGGTCAGGGCTGGGGCCAGAGCAGGGTCACCGAGGCGGCGAAGAAGGCGATCGAGACGATGCAGGTTGTCTCCGTGAGCACGGTGAATTTCCCGCCGATGGAGGGCTGTGACGCCGCGATATTCGATTTCCGCATATATCCGCTGACGACCGGCGGCGGCGGCGCGGTGTTCTACGGCCGTGAGGTGAGCGAGTTCGTGTCGCGGCACGAGAAGGTGCGCGAATCGGAGGCGTTCTACCGGGCGGTGACGACCGGCGCTGGCGATGCGCTGATCGTGCTCGATCAGGATTACAAGGCCGAATGGATGAACCCGGCGGCGGCGCATCTGCTGGACGCTAACGACGATTTTCTCGGCACGGACTGGAGCGGTTGTGTTGACGCGCAGTCGCGCGGCGCATTCTTCGAGGCGCTTCGCGTGGCGGCGGAGGGCGGCACTCAGTTTGCGCCGATGGAGATCGGCGTGACGGTCGGCGAGCAGTCGCTCGACGCGGAGGTTGTGGCGGGTGTGATACGGCTGAGCGCGGGCGCGGTGAAGTACGCGATTACGCTGCGGCGCGTGGAGAGCATCCGCGGGCTGGAACGTGCGGCGCTTGCGGACAAGCCGCTGCTCGAAAAGAAGATAAAGTTTCTCGCGGCGGTGTTCGAGTCGCTGCCGGACGAGGTTGCGGTGACGGGCGATCAGGGGCAGGTGCTGATGGTCAACTCGGCGTTCTCGCGGCGGTTCGAGGAGCAGCGGGAGGTCTTCATCGGCAAGAAGTTCGACACGCTCACGGCGGGCGGCGGGCCGGTGATGGACATGGCGATCCTCGAACGGCAGGGGTTCCTGCGTAAGGAAACGATGATGCGGACCCTGCGCGGGAAGACGTTCCACGCCGAGGTGCACGGCGCGGCTGTGCGGAACAGCAACGGAAACGGCGGTTTCATATTTTCGGTGCGAGAGATCGGGCGGGAGCGCGAGTCGAACGCACGCGAGGCCCGTAAGCTCGAAGCGCGCACACGCACGCGGATGGCACGCACGATCGCGGACCGCTTCGAGAGTATTCTCGAACCGCTCACCGCTGAAGTGAAGGAGCTTGGCGGCAACATATTCGCGCCCGAAACGCGCGCGATATGGGAGAACATTCTCAAGTCGTGCAAGGACCTATCGCTCGCGGCGAATTCGCTTACGATGTATTCGGTTGACAATCCGGTGCAGCTTTCGGCGTGCAGCGTGGACCAGATAATAAAGGATACCGTCGCGACACTCGCGAGCAAGGGGATGATTCCGCAGACCGTCCATATAGAACTGCAACCCGACAGGTTCTGTCCGCCACTGAACGCGGACGCGGACCTGCTTAAGATGGCCATTTGGCACCTTACGCTGAACGCGGTTCAGGCCGCGTCGCAGAATGAGGAGACGGGAGAGATTCTTGTCCGCTCGTATCAGGCGGATGTGGAGGGCGCGCCGGTGGTCATATTCGAGGTGCTCGACAACGGGCCGGAGTACGACCCGGCGGAGACCTCGCATTTCTTCGAGCCGTTCTACGGCAGCAAACCCGGCAGCATGGGGCTGGGGCTGACGCTGACGCGCCGTGTGATTCTCAAGCACGGCGGCCGCATCGGTATCGAACGCGCGAACGGCCTCACCCGTGCCAGTTTCCTCGTTCCTCTCGAACTCACCCGCGGCACACTACCTAAAGCCTGAAAAATTTCGCCACAAAGACACAAAGGCACCAAGAAAAGATATAAGAAGTGGGAAATGGTTGCAGCTTCAAAAAGCTGCAACTGTTTGAAGCTTTTTGTGTCTTTGTGTCTTCGTGGTGAATAGTTAGAAGTTAAACGGCGGAGGGGTAAGGCCGGCGAGGAAGATTAACAACCAGACGGCCTGAAGAAGCAGCGCTGTCGCGGCCGAGGCATATACTATTTTCTCGAAAGAAGCCGGTTTGAGTTTTGTGAACGGACTCATAACGAGCGCCGCCATGGGTGCGATCATGATGAACGCATAGCGTGCCTGCGCGACGGGCATCTGCATGTTGAGCGATGCCTGTTGCGCAAGATAGATAAGCGTGCAGAAGCCGAATGAAAGAAGGATGTGCCTTCGGAGTTTATCCTTCAACCCGACTGCGGCGACGATTCCGGCGACGGCGAGCGCGGCGCAGACGGCGGAGAGGGAAAGGTATGCGATTTTAATCGCAGTGGGCAGGCCCATGGGATTTCCGCGAAGATAGTCGTTCGGCAGCCAGAAGTTCAACGCGTGGGTTTTAAGAAACCAGAACAGGTTCGCCGGTACGTAGAGCGGGTTCGGCTTGAGGGCCGTCACCGGATTGAACAGTATTTTATTGCCGATACGCAAGTAACCCGCAATGTACCACGGCGTTGCGACCGCAAGGAACACTGCGCAGAAGACGGCGATTTCCGCGACGACGCGGACGCGGGGCTTTCCGCTGTTCGCCGGATGGAAGAAATAAAAGACGACGAAGAAGACGGGTAGGAAGTTTGCATTTATTTTGACGAGGCAGCAAGCGCCGGCGGCGGCTCCGCAAAGGGCGGCAGCGCGAAACCCGGCCTTCTCGCGGGTCAATTTCAATATCAGATAGATTGCGGCTGTGCAGGCGAGGATAGCCGCGGGGTCGTTGTTTACCACTGAGTTCATGACTAGGAATGCCGGTGACAGAGCCGCGAAAGCTGCCATTGCGGCGCCGAGCGCGGCGCTTCCGAGTCCGTTTTTTCCGATCAGGAAGAGCAGGTATATCGTGACGGCGCCCATGAGGGCGGAGAGAACGCGGACCCAGTGGTCCTGCGCGCTTTTGCTCTTGTTGCGGAACGGCAAATCCCACGCGGCGGCGGCGAGGAAGTAGGCGGGCGGATGGGCGGCCTGATAGGTCTCCTGATGGGTCGGCATCCGACGCTCGTTCAGGATTGTGCTGATGTATATGAAGTGGAACGGTTCGTCGGAGTTGAGCCAGACCGGGATGCGAAGCGAGCAGGCGAGAGCGGCCGCGAAAAAGAGGATTGCGAAAGCGGCGGCGAATCCGCCGAGCTGCTTCTCCCGCGCCGCGCTGTTATCCTGTGTGCCGGTCACGGAATAAATATTACCAGAAAAGTGGCTGCTGAAAAAGTTCCGGCGGAGGCCGGGCGGCCGGGCGCGGATTTTGAAATTTTGTTATGCATATTTAAATTTAAAGGATATTATAGAGAGGCGTTAAATAAAGCAGCTTGGCAGACAACGATATTGGAGGCCTAAAATGCCGGATGTTGTGATCAAGAACGGAACGGTAATAGACGGAACGGGCACCGCTGGGTTCGCCGCCGACGTGGCAATCACGGGTGACCGCATCGAGGCGATCGAGCCCAAAATCGAGGCGCGGGGCTGCAAGGTGATAGACGCGGCCGGCAAGTATGTGTGCCCGGGGATAGTGGACCCGCATTCGCACGCGGACATGACGCTGATCCGCGACGATCATATTAAGATACTCGAGCCGCTCGTGAAGCAGGGGATCACGACATTCGTAGGGGGCAACTGCGGGATGTCGCTTTCGCCGATCGGCGAGAACCACAAGAAGCCGCTGAAGGACTATATCGAGGCTTTCACAGGAGCGGATTTCGATACGTCCGTAAGCTGGGGCGGAACGGCGAGTTTCATGGAGAAGGCGGAGAAGGGCGGCATGCTGATGAATGCTGCGCTACTCGCGCCGCACGGGTTGATCCGAATCGGCGCGATGGGTCTTGATTGCCGATACGCAACCGACGACGAGATCGGGAATATGACACGGAAGCTGGAGGAGTGTCTCGAACAGGGCGCGGTGGGGCTTTCGACGGGCCTGCAGTACATGCCCGGCTCGCAGAGCGAGACGCGCGAACTGGTGGAACTCGGCAAGGTGCTTAAGAAGTACGACGGCATCTTCACGAGCCATTTGCGCAGCTATATGAATACTCTGCCGCAGGCGATCGACGAGGTGGTCGAGGTTGCGAAGACGAACGACATCCGCGCGCAGGTGTCGCACATATTCTGGGTGCCGGACATGGGGTTCATAGGCAGGCCGATGCGTTGGCTCCTCCGAGGTCTCATAAAGATGTCGAAGTACTGGACGTTGCCGATACCGCTCGACACAGAGGTTGTGAAGCAGTTAAAAAAACTGGATGCGCTGCGCACGCAGGGCGTGAATGTCGGTATGGACGTGATGCCGACGACAACCGGGTTCACGCACCTGATGGCGTTTTTCCCGCCGTGGGCGCTCGAAGGCGGAAAGGATGAAATCCTCGAACGGCTGGCGAGCCCTGAGAAGAGGAAGGAAATGGTCGCGGACATTGTCGGCGGCAAGCTGATCTGGCCGCATACGGGAAAGAACACGTGGTCGCTGAACCTGTTCAAGATAATGGGGTGGGAGTGCGCACGGATAATGTCCGTGATTTCGGAGAAGAATAAACCTTACGAAGGAATGAACCTCGCGGTGCTGGCGAAGCAACAGGGCAAACACCCGTTCGACATGGCGTGCGATCTTCTGCTCGAAGAGAACGGGCGTGTGTTGGTGTTCGAGTCGATGGGCGAGCCGGAGGACAATTTAACGGAGCGCTCGATGTACGGGGCGCTGAAGCATCCCGAGGTGTCGATCAGCACGGACACGATTCTGCTCGGTTTCGGCAAGCCGTCGTATCTTTTCTACGGCGCATACCCGAAGTTCATATCGAGATACGTGAGAGACAAAAAGATGATGTCGCTCGAGACGGGAGTTCGCAAGATGACTGGGCTTCCGGCGGAGCATTTCAAGCTGAAGGAGCGCGGTAATCTTAAGAAGGGCTGGTTTGCGGACGTGCTAGTGTTCGACCTCGATACGATGGCGCCGAACTGCTCGTTCGTGTCGCCTAAAGGTGAGCCTTCGGGTATCGAGCACGTGTTCATCAACGGCGCCCACACCGTTGAGAACGGTAAGATAGCGGCAGGCGCCGGGGCGGGAAAGATACTGCGCCGGACGTGATTGCTGCTTAGCAACACAGCGCGGGATAAAGAGGTAAGGATATGGGAAACATCGAACAATACGACGAGATGACGATATGGAGATGTCCGATGCTTGGCGGGCCGGTCCCGTTCAGGCACTGCAGAAAATCGGGGACGGAAATGCTCCCGTGCGGACGGCTTGCCGAGTGCTGGGGCGGCAAGTTTGACCTCGAGGTCTTTGTGTCGGAGAATTACACGGAAGCGGAAATAGAGACGGCGTTCGGAAGGCCGCGAAAATCGCGGCTCGAAACGATATTTGAAACGCTGGAAAAGAGCAAAAACAACAGCGAGTAGCCGGTAGCGAGTATCGAGGAAAAAGATAAAAAATTAATCAATAGATAAAGATTAGTTGTGATGTGTTACTCACAAATTTATCGGTACTTATTGCACTGTCAGGCGATGCCTTCTGACTTGAGGGCGTAAACGAGATGTTTCCGCAAGTCTGTTTCTTCTTTTGTTGAAGGCGAATCGAGTTTCATTCTGCGGAGGTATGGGAGCGCCGCTTCGGGGATGTCGTCCGCATCCGCATTTTTCATATCCACGATTTTTCTGAGAGTTTTTTTCTTCATCGATACGAGTGCGCGCTTGAGCGTCATCTCTTCTTCCGTGAAGGATGCGCCGTAAGGGAAAGTGCCGAACAGTCCGCGTTGTCTGAACGGTGCGAGTGTTTCCTGCAGTCGCTCCGGCCGGTTGTTTGTGAATGCTTCCGGAAGCCTGTAGTCGCGCGGTATTTTTTTGTATTCCTTCGCTTTGTTCAGCAGCTCGGTTTGGAAACGCGAGTCTGTGATTTTCAGCATTTCGATGATCGAGTCGCGGTCTGTTCTGCCGCGCAGGTCCGCGATTCCGTATTCCGTGATAAAGATGTCGCGGAGATGTCGCGGAATGGTGAGGTGTCCGGCGGACCAGACGATGTTGGAGGCCGGGAACCCGCCGGTGTCGCGGGTGCTTCTCAGCATCAGAATCGAGCGGCCGTCCGGGAGTAGGTGCCCCATGGAAACGAAGTCGAACTGGCCGCCGACGCCGCTTACCACCTGCCCCGATTCGAGGGTTTCGGAAGCCGCGCCGCCGAGCAGCGTCGCCATCATGGTTGTGTTGACGAGCCGGGCTTTTGCGCGCTGAAGGCTTTTCAGCTCTTCGTTGCCGTATAGCGAATTGATGTATTTGATGTCGCGCATCTCTATGATTGAGAGCTGCGCTTCGTCCATGTTCATAAGCGAGTCATAGAGGAACTGAGTGCCGATGAAAAAGCCGGCGTGGAGCGCGATACCTTTTCTGAGGGCTTTGCCGAGGCAGAGCTCGAAGAGTTTTTCGCGCGCCCAGTTGAGCGTCAGATCGGCCGGGACGAGTTCGGCTTCCTCCGTGATGATCGTGCCGTCGTCCCATCGGAGGTCGTCGCCGAGGATTCCGTACTCGGTGAGGAAATCGAAATCCTTTTCTGTGAGTTTTTCGGAAATGAGCCCCGCGTCTCGGAGTGCGAGAGCCATGTCCGGAGACGGCTTTTCTCCGATTTTGCCTTCGTTGATCAGGCGCTGCAGGCCCGCGTTGTCATAGACGCGGCGTTTCATAATTCCGCTGTTGAGAAGGTGGATGAATCCGTCCGAGATCATCTCGGAGCAGCCGTAGATTCCCTTTTCAAAAGCATCGAGGCTGCCGGTTTTCTCTATGAGGGCGCTGTTGAGGCTGTCTATGCCGGCGGCGGTGATTACCCCACGGTAGTCCGCGTTGTGCTGGTGGCGAAGTTCGAGCGAATAGACCAGCGCGTCGGCGAGAGAGCCGATGCCGATCTGGAGTGTGCCGCCATCGGGTATCAGCGTCGAAACGTTCAGCCCGATCATGTAATCCGTGTTGCCGAGGGGTTCTTTAGGCGCGACGAACAGCTTGTGATAGTACTTCTCGTCGTCGAGAATTCCCGTGAAGTCCTCGGCGGTGAGTTCGCCGGTCCCGTACATGTATGGCATGTTTGAATTGACCTGACCAAGGATGCCGACCTCGGCTCCGGCGGCGCGTTTCTCCTGCAGGCCGCGGAGTATATTGATCACCGCGTCCACGCTCGCGCCGAGGCAGTATTTGAAGCCTCGCCCGACGGGCCTTTTCGCTATGGCGGCGGCGATGACGTTGCAGCCTGCCGCCAGCACGTCGCGGGGAATGCTCGTGTAGTTGCTGGATGTGTAGCCCTCTTGGAAATTCTGGTTGCCGAGGAAGGCGCCCGCGGGCATGTAGAGCTCCCGCAGTTCGACATTGGACGGCAGAGTTTCCGCATGTGCGTCGGCAACGTAGGCGGGATTAGGGTAATCCGGATACAGCCGCTCGACGATCGGTTCGAGAAACCTGCGCTCGATATCGCTGTTCGGAACGGGTGTGTGCAACGTCAGCCCGCTATATATCGTTAGTTTGAGCGAGGGGTTTTCCTTCGCGCGCTTGTAGAAAGCGTTTGCGATGTGCAACGGCTTCCCGATCGCTATCGGCATGAACATCACGATGTCGTTGCCCACGCGCGCGATAGTCTCGTCAACCATTTCCAAAACGTTTTTAAACACAGGGGTAGTGTGCCCGGCCACTATTCATCGCCTCCCTCGTACGCCTAAATCAACCGATAAATATTTTAAGGATAAAGAAGGGGGATTCAAGTTTTTCGCGATTAACGGTTTTGTTTGAGCGGAACATGGACACGGCGCGGCGCTTCTTTTTTCGCCATTTTTCATAGCCGGATTTGACATAAAAGCGGCGGGTGGTATAATACAAAAAAACCGGAGTGACTGGTTATCAAATCGACGGAGTACGACGATCCCCGAGAGGGGATTTTTCATTACAGCTCGAGTCTTTTTCCTGCAAAAAACAGCATCGATGGCCGTAGTACCCCAAAAATAAGGAGGGCGCTATGAAATTTTTCATCGACACCGCGAATGTTGCGCAGATTAAAGAAGCGAACGACCTCGGGCTTCTCGACGGGGTGACGACAAATCCGAGCCTGATCGCGAAGGAAAAACGCGGGTTCAGGGAAACGGTCGAGGAAATCTGCTCGATTGTGAAAGACAGGCCGGTGAGCGCGGAGGTGATCGCGCTCGACTATGAGGGGATGATGAAGGAAGCGCGGCACGTCGCGGGCTGGGCGCCGAACATCGCCGTGAAGATTCCGATGACGCCGGACGGGATGAAGGCAACGAAGGCGCTCGCGGCGGATGGGATCAAGGTAAACGTGACGCTGGTGTTCTCGCTGCCGCAGGCGCTGATCGCTGCGAAGGCGGGCGCGGCGTTCATAAGCCCGTTCATAGGGCGGCTGGACGACATCGGGCAGGACGGAATGGATCTGGTGGCGGACTGCGTGGACATGTGCCGCGATTTCGAATTCAAATCCGAGATAATCGCGGCGAGCATACGCGGCCTGCCGCACATTGTGGAATCGATCCGCTGCGGTGCGCACATAGCGACGGTGCCGTACGCAACGCTGATGGCGCTGTTCAAGCACCCGCTGACGGACAAGGGGATAGATTTGTTCATGAAAGACTGGAAGAACGCGGGGCTCGGCTCGATACTTTGAGCCGAGCGGCGTGGCGGACGGGGGCCGCCCGCGGAAAATGAAAAAACTTGCGATATTCGATCTGGACGGAGTGATATACAGGGGGGACGTTGTGATCCCCCGGGCGGCGGAGTCGGTAAACGCGCTTCGCGACCGCGGTATCGGTATCAGATTTCTGACGAACAACTCGACGCGCAGCCGCGAGTTCTACCGCGACAAGATGCGTGGGATGGGAGTCCGTTGCGAGACGGACGAAATAATGTCGTCGAGTCTCGCGACGCGGATATACCTTCAGGGGCTCGCGCCGAACGGGGCGCGGGTGTACATTGTGGGCGAGTGTGGGATTAACGACGAGCTGGAGGGCTTTTTCACGATAGTCGGGCCGGAGGAACGCGAGACGGCGGACTATGTGGTGGTCGGCATGGACCGTGAATTCACTTATCAGAAACTCAATTACGCGACGGACGCGCTGATGGCCGGCGCGGAGCTGATTGCTACGAACCGGGATGCTACATATCCGATGCCGAACGGATACCTGCTGCCCGGAGGCGGCACGGTTGTCGCGGCGCTCGCGGAGTTCTGGGGCCGCGATCCGTATGTGGCGGGAAAACCGAACCCGCTTGGGATTCTGCACATGATGGAGGAGGCGGGCGCGGCGCGCGGCGATGTGTTGCTGATAGGCGACAGGCCGTCGGCGGACATGGTGACGGGCCGGCGCGCGGGCGTGGAGACCTGCCTCGTGCTCACGGGGGTGACGTCGGCACAGGAAGCGGAAACGCTTTCCGGCGATCTGAAACCCGATTACGTCGTCGAGGACCTCGGCGGCCTGCTCGAACTCGATTGCATGAAGAAAGGCGCAGCGGCGGCGCCGGAAAATGAAGCAAAATTGGCTGATTAACAACTTGTTTGTACCCCGCGGATGGGGAGGCTTCTCCACCGTCAGGGGCGATTCTCCCCCTAAAACCAAGAATCAAAATAAAAAATCATATATAGAAGAGGGTGTGCTATGACTCGCTACATTTTTATCACGGGTGGAAATGTTTCATCACTGGGCAAGGGGATAACCTCCGCGTCCATCGGGCGGCTGCTGAAGAGCCGCGGCATCAGTGTGTCCGTTATCAAGATCGATCCGTATCTGAATGTCGATGCCGGTACTATGAATCCGTATCAGCACGGCGAGGTTTACGTGACGGGCGACGGGGCGGAGACCGACCTCGACCTCGGCCACTACGAGCGGTTCATCGACATCGACCTGACGCAGCGAAACAACGTAACGACCGGACAGATTTACGACGCGGTGATACGGAACGAGCGCGAGGGCAAATACCTCGGCGGCTGCGTGCAGGTGATCCCGCACATCACGAACGAAATCAAGAGCCGAATCCGGCAGGCGGCGCGGGAGAGCAAGGCGGACGTTCTGCTCGTCGAGATCGGCGGCACGGTCGGCGACATCGAAGGCCAGCCGTATCTCGAAGCGATCCGCCAGTACCGCAACGATGTCGGCCGCGAGTACGCGCTGAACATCCATCTCACGCTGGTGCCGTTCCTCGGCGCGGCGAGCGAGTTGAAGACGAAACTCACGCAGCACAGCGTGAAGGAACTCCGCGGGATCGGCATCCAGCCGGACATAATCGTCTGCCGCACGAAGTACCCGTTGAAGGATGACGTGAAGGCGAAGATATCGCTTTTCTGCGACGTGCCGAAGGAATGCGTCATCGCGGCGCCGGACGTCTCGGAAATTTATGAAGTGCCGATGAACTTCGAGAGCTCGGGGATGGCCGACATCATAATCAAGCGCCTCGGCCTGATGACCGACGAGCACGACCTTTCCGAATGGACGAACATGCTCGACCGCCTGAAAAATCCGAAAGGGAAAGTGAAGATCGGCGTTATCGGCAAATACATTCAAATACGCGACTCGTATCTGAGCATACTTGAAGCGATCAAGCACGGCGGGATCGGCAATCAGGTCGAGGTCGATTCGGTGTTGATCGACGCCGGGAAGATAGAGAAGAGCGGCGGCTGGCGTGTGCTCGAAAAAGTGGACGGGATACTTGTGCCGGGCGGTTTCGGCTATCGCGGTATCGAGGGAAAAATAAGGTCGATCCAATACGCGCGCGAGAACAATGTGCCGTACTTCGGGATCTGCCTCGGTATGCAGAGTGCGGTGATTGAGTTTGCGCGCAACGTCTGCGGGCTGAAGAATGCGAACAGCTCCGAGTTCGATGAAAAGTCGCCGCATCCGGTGATTGACCTCATGCTGGACCAGCGCGGGATTTCGGACATGGGCGGCACGATGCGGCTCGGTAACTACCCGTGCAACCTCGTCGCGAAGAGCATAGCCGGACAGAGTTACAAGAAGAAATCGGTCGAGGAGCGCCACCGGCACAGATACGAGTTCAACAACAAGTACCGCGAGCAGTTCGCCGCGAAGGGGATGGAGTTCACAGGCTTGTCGCCGGACGGCAACCTAGTTGAGATCGTCGAGATACCGAAGCTGCGGCACTTCGTCGCGGTGCAGTTCCATCCTGAGTTCAAGTCGCGGCCGACGCGCCCGCACCCGTTGTTCGAGAGTTTCGTAAGGGCCGCGTACGAGCATTCGAGGAGCAAATAATTAGAAACACGGATTAACACAGATAAACATGGATTAAAAAAAGCCCCCGCGTGAATTCGGCGAGGGCTTTTCTCTTTGTGTCTCTGTGTTTAAATTTTTGAAGCAAACCTCGATTGAAATTTAAACGAGCGCGGGCGGATTTCAGATTGACATGTTTATGGTAAAATTATCGGCATGAATTGCAAAGTGAGAAGAATCGGAGCGGGCGCGGTGTGCGCGTTCGCTTTGTTTTTGGCGGCAACGCTCACTGGATGCGGCGGCGGGGGCGGCGGCGCGACGCAAGTCACATCGACGCAGAGTCAGGGCGTGTATTCGCTCATATCACCCGCTTCCCGCGACATCGGCACGGCGACCTCGACGGTCTCGACAGGCGACGCAACGCTGTCCGCATCGCTCGCCGAGACGACGAACGTAACGATCAGCGAGCGGTTCTACACTTCGGGACGGCCGGAGGGTGTTGTTGGAAAGATTTACGACATTAAGCCGGACGGGCTGGCGTTCCGGTCGGGGACGAAGCTCTGCATTTCGTTCGACAACATCGACGACGATCCGGATGAGTTGACGATTGTCACCGGAGAAGGGCTCGATCAGGTGGTCGCGAGCAGCGCCGACTACGGAAAAGGGGCGATCTGCGCGGAACTCTCGCATTCGAGTCCGTATGGATTGAACCGTGTGCGCAACCTCGAGACACCGGCGTCAACTGTTTTCGGCGACATGCACACGAAGGAAGACTATAAATACGCGGTGAAAACATACAGCGAGACCGACAGTGAGCTCGGCGCGCTGTCGGTGGTGAAGATATCGGTCTATTGCAATCTGAAGTGCATCGAGAGCGGAGATCGGATATTTAAAGTGGCGTCGAACGGCGATTTGTATATCGACGAGAGCGGCGCTTATTCTCTGTGGGGAGATCTCGACCAGTTGAAGTGGATTCACCTGAGGAACGACGAGGGTGGCATCGTCGCCGGGATTCCGTATTTTCTCGCGTCGGCATATCTGGATTACTACATGGGCGGCGGCCCGCTGTCGGGCGCGATGTCCACGCTCGACCCGTCGGAAAATTTCATCAAGCGTTTTTTTTACAAGGAAGGGGCTGTCTCGCCGTATCTCTACCTTGAGATCGCGAGGAACGATTCGACTCAGCCGGGCGTGGTCACGATGAAGGTCAACCGGACCGGCGACGGCGACCGTTTCTACACGATCAACCGGACAACGGCGGCGATCACGAAGTATATCTCGAATGTGGAATATACCTCCGCTGCGCCCGGCGATACCGGTTACACCACACTCAACAACGAGCTTCTCGGATATATTTATATACTAGTCGGGATCGAGGACACGCCCGACTATACTGCCGGCAATGCGTATGACGAGTATCCGCGCTACTCGCCGAATCAGGAACTATTCGCGGTGAATGTGATGAATCTGCTGAAGGGCTACGGCTGGAACAACATGCAGCAGATCGAGGTGTATTACCGGGATCGGCAGCAGGCCGCGATAGATACGGCGCACTAAATTAAGTATTTAAAAAGGGCTTTTAAACAGGTGTTTTTTCGAACGACAGAAAAAGTTTAACAAGAAAACAACAACCAAATGTTTGACTCTATTTAAAAGAGTGTATAAAATTAATATAGAAAAACCCGGAGGTGATACCATGAGGGCAGATTGGCGACCGGCTCCGAAACCCAGACCAAAAGGGAAATAAAAAAATTAATCTTAGAGCAGCACTTCCGGCATTAACGGAGCGTATTAATCTGGGATAAAAAAAAGCGGGCGGCGGAATTATAGCCGACCCGTTTTTGTTTTTCTGAAAAACAACGATTTTACGGTTTATTACAAACTATTCTTCTTCTTTTATATCACGCCCTCCGCCGGACTCCTCGGCGCGCAGTGCGCGGGCAAACTCCTTTTTCAGCATTTTGTCGAACGCGGGTACGATCTCGAACCGGAAACCGCAGTGGGCCGGCAGTTCGCCGCCCATGTAATAAAGGTCTTCGTCCGGGTACGTGCGGCAGAAGTCGGGCCGGTTTTCGTAGTCGCCGCACAGGCCTTCTTCCGTCGCGCAGTCGCATCTGAACCATAGCAGGTCGGTGCCGCCGGATTCTTTAATTATGTGAAAGCGGTTGTACTCCGGCCGTTCCGCCCGGAGTCTTTCGAACATCTTTCTTGTGCGCAGCCACGTGCTGCCTTTCGAGAGGTTGAGGTTCAGGCAGCATCTTCCGCACTTCAGGCATTCGCCGGCGACATAGACGCGTTTGCGGGCAAGAGTCAGCCGCACCCAGCGGATTACGCCGAGAAGCGTATAGCGAAATAAAATATCTGGGAACCGTGCCGGAGAACCGCGCCGCTCGCGCGTCAGGTTGTCCGTCTCTTCGTTCATCCGCAGAGGTCCGCCATCAACTCGAAAAACATCTTCATGCTGAATTCGAGACCGTCTATCGGCAGCCGTTCATCGACGCTGTGAATCGTCGTCAGGTATTCCTCGGGCGGCTTGGCCGACTTGAACGGAATGAATCCGTAGGATGTGATGCCTTTTTTGCGCAGGAAGCGGGAGTCGGTCGCGCCGGTCATCAGGAACGGGATCACAATGCCGTCCGGGTCATGCTTCGCGACGATTTTCTCGACGGCGGAGTAAAGTTCGGTGTCCATCGGGCTCTCCGTCGGGTCCGGCACCATTTCGAGTTGCAGTTCGATGTCGGCAACTTTAACTTTTTCGAGCAGGAATTTTCTGAACTCGGCGGCGGTCTGGCCGGGAAGTATGCGGCAGTCGATTACCGCCTCGCATTTTTCCGGGATGACGTTTTCTTTGTTACCGCCCTGAACGATCGTCGGCGAAATCGTGTCGCGCATCATCGCCGAAATCGTGTCGGCCACTTCCTTGTTCACCGAGCGGATGGCGCCGAGAATCGTGTTCGTCATCAGCGGATTGAAGATTTGCCGAAGCGCAAAACCTTTCGGGAACGGCAGCACCTTCGTGCCGAGGTCGTTGATGATCCGCGAGGTTATTTCGGTGCGTTTGATCGGCAGCGGCTCCGCGAGCGCGGCGAGCGCTTTCGACATCTGTACCACCGAGTTGTCCGCGCGCGGCACCGCGCCGTGGCCGGACTCGCCCTTCGTCACAACCTTGAACCAGCAGACGCCTTTCTCGGCCGTCTGGCAGAAGTATATGTTTTTGCCTTCGAGCGACACGACAAATCCGCCGCCCTCGTTGATCTGGTATTCACAGTCTATCTTGTCGAAGTGGTTTTCCACCATGAAGTGCATGCCGTACGAGCCGGACATCTCCTCGTCCGCCACCGCGAGGAAAATGATGTCGCGTTTCAGCGGGAAGCCGCGCCGCTTCATCTCGATTATCGTCACCAGCTCGACCGCAGTCGTGAACTTCATGTCCACCGCGCCGCGCCCCCAGACGTACCCGTCCTTTATCACTCCCCCGAACGGGTCCACGCTCCAGCTCTCTTTGTCGGCGGGCACGACGTCCATATGCG
>CAYPEK010000029.1:33061-42212 GCA_964409645.1 uncultured bacterium
CCGAACGGGTCCACGCTCCAGCTCTCTTTGTCGGCGGGCACGACGTCCATATGCGACGCGATCGTCACCGGCCGTTTGCTGCCGTCGCCCTTCAGGCGGCAGACGATGTTGGCGCGCTCGGGCGCGGACACGATGATCTCGCTCTCCAGCCCTTCTTTGTCCAGAACGCTCTTGATGTATTCGCAGCACGCCAGTTCGTTCCCCGGCGGGTTTGTCGTGTCGATCTTCAAAATGTTTACGAGGTGTTCGAGCGCTTCCGCGCCGAGTCTTTTTGCATCGCTGTCTGTCAACATATATCTTTGTTTCTCCCCGTGCTGTGAGCGGCTTTGTGCCGACCGGCCGTCTCCGGCATTATAACCAAATACCCGCCGGGGCAAAACCCCGCACGCCAAAGCCGCGCGAACGGATTTGAAACGCGGGCGCGCCGCCGGTAGAATTATTCATCATGGAAACGGCGGTCCCGCCACTGCACATCGTTTACGTCGGCCCGGAAATTCCGCAGAACACCGGCAGCACGGCGCGTCTCTGCGCGGCAACAGGAATACCGCTCCATCTCGTCGGCCGCCTCGGTTTCCGTATCGACGACAAAGCCGTGAAACGCGCAGGGCTCGACTACTGGCATAGCGTCACTGTTCTGAGACACAAGGAATTCGCCGATCTCGAAGCGGAAGCGCCGGGCGCGCGGTTTCTCCTGTTTTCGAAATCGGCGCAAAAGCTCTACACGGAAGCCGAGTATCAGCGTGGCGACTACCTCGTGTTCGGCGCGGAAACAAAAGGCCTGCCCGCCGACCTGATGGATAAATATAAGGATAACTGTTATAGGATACCGATATTGCCCGCCGTCCGGAGCCTCAACCTCGCAACCTCGACCGGCATAGTCGTTTACGAAGCGCTCCGGCAGTTGGGGTTTCCCCACATGGAGCAAAGGTAATAGTTAGAGCTTAACAATTTTAAGCGTTAAAATTAATTCCTGCTTTTTGAGACTTCATAATTAAGTAGTTTACAAATGCCGAACATGAAACTAGCATATATTTTGCATCTGCAAAGTCACATGCATCTTTATCATTAATTGCGTGTCTTATTCCGTTTGCATCGCTGGTATATCCGTATATGGACTCATAACCTTTTTTTAGTGCTGGGTGCAATTCAACTTTCTTTGTTTTCTCAATTGTGTTTAATGCGTCTCCAAGGGTTGCATTTTCTTTTTCAACGATTATTCGACAAATTGATTCAATAGCGGAGATAGATTCTTTAATTGAATTTCGACAATCAGGATTCTTTTTATCTGACATTAATTTTAAAGCGGTTTTCAGATGTTCGTTTACCCCGTCCATGTTATTTTTATCCGATTCAGTTATCGCAGTTTCGATTTCACTGATTTCGCTTTCATTTGTGATAGGTGTAACAACGCCATTAATCAGAGTATAACCTGAGCTATTATCTTCTAATGATTTTATAGCTTCTATAATAAAGATCATTGATTGTCTTTTTTCTGTTTCGTTCATTACAGGGAATTGATCATAAATAAACTCGATCAAGTCATATATTCTGTACCACTCACCTTCGAAGAAAAAATTTTTAATTTCATCAAAATATCTTTTCATAGAAATGGCAGATATCAAATCTAATTGCCTCATTAAAAATTTACTCCAAAGATCCGAATACAGTCCTTTACGATAGGACTCATCAATGAATCTAACATTATTATCGAATAAAGCTGAGTAAAACGCGTTCCATAAGTCTGTCCTTAAATCATTATCAATATCATTAAACTGAATAGCTTTTGGGGCGGTTATTCCCATTCTTTCAGAAAATCGCTTTTTCTTCATTTCTGATCCTTATAAGCCGTAATTAAAATGATAATGAGTGGCACTCGACATCAAATAATAATATGTTGTTTAGAAACAAGTCAAATATTGCAAAAAAATACGGTTGAGATCGATTTTCAGCCTTTGATGACGATTAGCGGCTTGAGTTTAGCGACAGATTTCGCGAGGCCGGCGTTGACGCACGTGCTGACGACGAACTCGACGTTTTTGTAGGCGTCGGGCGCTTCCTCAAGGATCGCCTTTTTCGATTTCGCCTGAATCTTTACGCCGCGCGCGGCGAGGTCGCCGAGGACACGGTCCGCGCTGAGTCCGGACTTCGCGGCCGAGCGGCTCATGCGGCGGCCCGCGCCGTGGCAGATCGACCCGAACGTTTCTTTCAGCGTCAGTTCCGTTCCGAGCATGACGTACGAAGCGCGGCCCATGTCGCCGGGGACGAGCACGGGCTGGCCGATGTTTTTGTATCTTTCCGGCAACTCCTCGCGTCCGGCGGGAAACGCGCGCGTCGCGCCTTTTCTGTGGACGCAGACGGTGCGCTCGCGTCCGCTGCTGTCGGTGTGGCGCTCGAATTTCGCTATGTTGTGGCTGACGTCGTACACGAGGCGCAGGCCGAGCCGCTCGGCGGGTTTGCCGAACACGCGCTCGAACGCGCCCCGCGCGAAGTGGGTGAGGCAGTGCCGGTTCGCCCACGCGAAGTTGGCGGCGGCGCACATCGAGTTGTAATAGGCGCGGCCCTCGGGCGAGCCGAGCGGCGCGCATGAAAGTTGGCTGTCCGGCAGGCTGATGCCGTACTTCTGCCGTGCCGAGCGCATGACTTTGATGAAATCCTCGCAGACCTGATGGCCGAGCCCGCGCGAGCCGGAGTGGATCATCACGGCGGCGGCGCCTTTGCGGAGCCCCATCACGCGGGCGGCGTCGGTGTCGAAAATTTCGACGATCTCCTGCACCTCGACGAAGTGGTTGCCCGCGCCGAGCGTGCCGAGCTGGTCGTTCCCGCGCTCCCGCGCGCGGCGGCTCACGCCGTCGGTGTCGTCGGTTTCGAGCGCGCCGTATTCCTCGCAGTTCTCGATGTCCTCCGCCCAGCCGTAGCCGTTTTTCGCGGCCCAGCGCGCGCCTTTGCGGAGCACCTGTTCCATTTTCTTGTCGTCGAGCCGGATGTCGCCGCCGGCGCCGACGCCGCACGGGATATCGCGGAAAAGCTGCGCCGCGAGCGCGTCCGACTTCGCTCGCACGTCCGCCGCGTCGATGTCGCTCCCGATCAGCCGCACGCCGCAGTTGATGTCGAACCCGACGCCGCCGGGCGAGATCACCCCGTCGCCCTCCGCCATCGCCGCGACGCCCCCGATCGGGAACCCGTAGCCGTAGTGGATGTCCGGCATCGCGATCGAATAGTCCACGATGCCCGGCAGCATGGCGACGTTCATCACCTGCTTCGGTGCGTCGTCATCCAGCAACTCCTCGTAAATCTTCGGCCCGGCGTAAATCATGCCTGGCACGCGCATGCCTTCGCACGCCGTCTTCGGTATTCTTATCCGGCAGTTGTCGATTCTCTCTATGTTGTTCGTCCAGTTTGCCAATGTTTTCTCCGTCTCGTCATAAATCGAAATATATTGTTGTCTCGAATCCTTTGAGTGTTTTGTCGATGCTGAGGAGGTGGTGGGTTACCGCCTTTATTTCAGTGCCCGCGAATGCGCCGCGCGTGCGCAGCCCGCTTACGTCCGCGACAATTTTCTTAGGGCCGATCTCCGCGACTTCCGCGTCGAGCAGGAAGAACTTTTTCACCTCGAACAGATAGATGAGTTCGGATAGCCAATCGACAATGAGTTGCTCCGTGTCGTCCGCTTCGAGCTCGACGCGGTGCGACTCCGGCCAGCCCTCCGGCGGTTCCGCGGAGATTATGCCGAACATCCCGCGGGCGGCGTCCGCGAACAGACGCGCGAGGTCGCCTCCGCTGACGTGCAGCCCGACGTCCGCCTTGTGGTCCACGATCTCGTACGGCATAAACCAATTATAACGCTTTATTACGCTGTTTGTATGCCGCGCGTCATAGTGTTAAACTATTTGCGGTGAGAAAAGCGATATACATTTTTGCAATTGCGTTGTCGATGTTGGCGGCAGTAGTCGCGCGCGCGCAGAATTTCAACGAGCCGGAGAGCACATCGACGGATGTCAGCGCGATGACGACACGAAATATCTGCAAAAATGTCTGCTTCGAGCGGGTGACGGGAGGGCTGTTCACATGCAGCCAGTTGTGCCCGTTCGACGACGACGTGCGGCTCGTGACCGGCCTCGACTACCTCACCCGCAACGTGCGCGTGAAGCTGCTTCCGCCGATGATGAAGGACATTACGCTTGATCCCGCGAAGCCCGGGCCCGGCTCGAAAGTAACCGCGCGGATTGTGCCGGTTTCGACCGAACTGGAGGAAATGACGCTCATCTCGACGAAGGTGGTATATGCGTTTGACGAACCGGCAAACTGGCAGTCGGTTGTGCCGTCTCTCGATCCGGCGAACCGGTATTGGGAGGCGGGGATAGACGTGCCGGCCGGCGCGAAGAAGATGTTTGTCGCGGTACGCGCGGGGGATCAGTTTGAGGACACATACATTTCGATTCCGTGCAATGTGGACGGCGATCCGTGGAAGACGGACACTTGTTATTTCCCGCTGCTGAAGGACGAGAATTACGAGGACATCAAGAGGAAAGATATTAGCCCGGCGCAGGATATCATTAAAGTGACGTTCGGCATGGACGACCGGAAGTATTACTTCAGGTTGACAGTTCGCGACAAGATAGATCCCGGTCGCCTCTCGCCGCCGCAGGCGAACTACTATCTGATAGCTGCATACGCACCGGGCAAGGCGCCGGAAGCCGACCCGTTCGATAAGAGCGCGTTCATTTTTTACGCTCCGTATCTCGAAAAATCGGCGGACTGCAAAGTGCTGATGCGCATCGGATCGAAGTGGACGATGGACACGTCGTCCGTGAAGTGCACGCTGAAGGACGATAATACGATCCAGTATGAAATTGCCCGCAAAGTGATACGCACGACACCCGCGGGTGAGTTTGTCGTCTATGCCGCGACGGGCATGATATACGACGAAGACAACGGAATCATCACGGATTACACGTCCACCGCGGCCATCCGCACGGACAAGAAACCGATAGACTTCACAAAATAATTAGAATCACAACACGTTTCCGGAGCGGGCGGCGGTTTGCTCGTCGTTGCGGACGGCGATTTCGCCGTTTACGAAGACCGCGTCGAATCCGACAGGGTGCTTGTTCGTGTTTCCGTAGTCCGAGCGGTCGTGCAGTTTTTCCGGGTCGAACACGACGACGTCCGCGAAGTAGCCCTCGGTGAGCAGCCCGCGCTGTTTGAGTTTCAGTTTCGCGGCGGGCTTGCCTGTCATTTTATGTATGGCCCCTTCGATAGGGAGGAGTTTTTCTTTCAGCGCGTATTTCTCAAGGAATCGCACGGAGGTGGCGACGAGGCGCGGGTGTGGTTTGCCGTCGCGTTTTTCGACTCCGTCCGATCCGATTGTCGTCAGCGGGTGGGAGAGGATGTAGCGGACGTCGTCCTCGCTCATCATTTCACCGGCAATCGGGATTTTCGTTGCACCCTCGTTGCGTGCAAGTTCGAGCGCCGCCGCGCCCATGCTCTTTTTTGTCGCCGCCATGAAATCGCGCAGTGTTTTTCCCTCGAATTCGGGATATTTTTTAAGTTCAAGAAAGATTATCTGCTTATCTACGTCGGGCTCCTTCTGGATGAATATGAGGAGGAGGGTCGGCAGGAATATGTTCGAGAACGAGTTGTAAGGATAGGCGTCCGTCTCGACGTCGATGCCTTCCGCGTGCGCCTCTTCGAGCATGGCAAGGGTGCGCTTCACTTTCCCCCAGTTGCGTTTCAGCACTGCTTTGTGGTGCGATATCTGGAGCGACACGCCGGTCTTGCGCGCGGCGTCGAGCGCTTCTTTCATTGCGGCTTCGACCTTGTCCATCTCGTTGCGGACGTGAGTGCTGTAGAGCGCGCCGCGCCCGGCGGCGACCCTGCAAAGCTCGACCACTTCCTCCGGCAACGAGAAGCTCTGCGTCGGATACGCGAGCCCTGTGGAGAACCCGCGAGCGCCCTCGTCGAGCGACTGCGCGAGCAGCGATTTCATCTCTTCGATCTGTTTTGCGTTCGCCTTCGCGGGCATCGCCCCCATCGTCATCAGGCGCAGGTTGCCGTAGCCGACCTGAGAGAAGACGTTCGCGCCGAGTTTGTTCGCGCGGATGCGTTCGAGGTATTCGCCCATGGACGACCAGTCGAACGGGCAGTATTTGCCGAACATGCCGCCCGCGAATTTATAGAAGATTTTTTTCATGCGTTCGCTTGAGGGCGCGCCGGAGAACCCGCATGTGCCCATGACGGAGGTGGTGAAGCCCTGTCGAAGTTTAGCGGTCATGGAGCCGTCAACGGAGAGCAGGAAGTCGGAGTGGGCGTGCATGTCGATGAAGCCCGGACAAACGATTTTGCCCGTGGCGTCGATTTCGGCGGTGTCGGGCGCGCCCGCCGCGGCCGTGGCGGCGTCGCCGACCGATTTGATGCGGTCGTTCTCGATCAGGATGTCTTTTTTTGCGCCCGTGGCGCCGCTCCCGTCGATCACGAGCCCGTTCCGGATAAGTGTTCTTTTCGCCATTGTGGAGCCCCCGTAGGTTGTTCATGCGAATTATAATAAATTTCCGGCAAAAATTCTGTTCCTTCACAACTGAAAATTAACATTATATACTATTGTACGTTTTTGAAATTTGAGCTGGAGCGGATGGCGACATGAGGGAAAACGAGATTGAGTTGGCGAGGGCGCTGCGCAAGACCGTAGCTACTAAGAAGAGAACACCGAGCAACAGGAAAGCGGTTGTCGGCCTCGATGGGTTCATCGACGAGATAGTCCACGTTGTGGCTTTGAGAAAAAATCACGAGGAATACGAGCGTTTGGTTTCGATGTCGGAATACGCGGACCGCATCAAGAGTTTCGCGGGGATGAGCGGGAACATCGAGTACGTGACGCAGAGGATAAAGATCGGCGGCAACGGACCGATCATGGCGAACGCGATTGCGTCGCTGGACGTGCCGACGACGTACATCGGAAACATCGGATGGCCGGATGTAAACCCGGTGTTCAAGCCGATGGAGGAGCGGGCGGACCTGATCACGCTCGCTGAAGCGTGCCACACTGACGCGATCGAGTTCCACGACGGAAAGATTATGATCGGCAAGATGACGCCGGTGAAAGATGTGAATTGGGACAGGCTGATGCAGGTGGTCGGACTCGAAAAGCTGACGTACCTGATGGAAACGGCTGACCTGCTCGCGCTCGTGAACTGGTCCATGCTTCCGCACATGGCGGACATCTGGGACAACATGATCGAAAAGGTTTGCCCGAGGCTCGATCCGGGACGCGAGCGGTTCATTTTCTTTGACCTCGCGGACCCGCAGAAGCGGCCGGTCGAGGATATGAAGCGGATGCTCGCGCTGGTGCAGCGCTTCTCGGAGTTCTACCGGGTGATATTCGGGCTGAACGAACGGGAGTCGTATCAGATCGCGCAAGCGTTGGGAATAGACACGGCCGAAGGCGCGCCGGACAGGGTCGAGCAGGTTTGCGCCGCGATCTCCGACAAGCTCGGAATCTACTGCATGGTCGTTCATCCGGTCGAGTTCGCGGTGACGACGATTAACGGAAAGACGTACAGGCAGGATGGCCCTCACACGACGCGGCCGGTGATCACGACTGGCGCCGGCGACCATTTCAACGCGGCGTTCTGCCTTGGCAATATGCTCGGGATGGACCCGCAGACGTGCCTCCTGATGGGGGTGTGCTGCTCGGGGTATTACGTGATGACGGGCAAGACGCCCGGACTGTCCGACCTTATGGGTTTCATGGAGAACTGGCGCGACGACCCGTTCGGGTTACTGGGCTGAATTACCGCGGCGAGAGCCGCCGCCGGAACTCTGATTTTTTTGCAATAAAGCAACTGCTGCTCCGTAATTGCGATTTTTGATCTGAAATAAGGCGCGGGTTAGCCGCGCATGGAAACAATAATTAAAAAAGGCCGACGGGGTATCTACTTATGGCAACAGGTAAATCGCAACCGCAGGACTTCGCGACCAAGATGAAACGTCTCCGCAAAAAAGGAAACATTTCTATCGAGGCGCTCGCAAAAAAGACGGGGCTGGACGCCGACTTCATCCAGAAGATCGAGAACAATGAAGCCACGCCGCCCGTCTCAGTCATCATCCAGCTTTCGACCGCGCTGACGGTGGATTCCGGCGCGTTCCTCTCAGCGGACGATGCCACGACACGCAAGCGGAAGGCGGAAGGATTCATCAAGCGCAAGAACGCGTACTACTACAAGACGCTGACACCCGGTGCGGAGCATCGCCACATGAAGGGCTTTCACGTCACGATACCACCCGAGAAGACGCACGAGGGTGTCGAGTACAAGCACGATGGCGAGGAGTTTGTCTATGTGCTGGAAGGGCGGCTCGAAATTCTGGCCGACGGGAAGATGCATGTGCTGAAGAAGGGGCAGTCGATACATTTCGACTCCGGAAAGACGCACAAGCTCAGCAACCCCGGAAAGAAGGCCACCGAGCTGATAGTGATGGTTTATACGCCGTAGGCGCAGGGCGGCGGAAGCCCGCGCAATCGAGCAAATTCCAATTCCCTCAGAGGAGACGACATGGCTATTCCATTGACAGAAGAGCAGCACATGATACAGCTCATGGTGCGCGAGTTCGCGCGCAAAGAGATAGAGCCGGTGGCCGCGAAAAATGATCAGGAGAGCAAGTTCCCGCTCGACATAATAATGAAGATGGGTGAACTGAGCCTGCTCGGAATGATGGTGCCGGAGCAGTACGGCGGAGCGGGTGCGAGTGCGGTATCGTACGTGCTGGCGCTCGAGGAAGTCGCGTTCGCGTGCGCATCGACGGCGGTCACGATGTCGGTAAGCAACCTCGCGTGCGGCCCGATTCTGGACTTCGGCAATGAGGAGCAGAAACAACGGTTCCTCATCCCGCTCGCATCCGGCAAGCAGATCGGAGCATTCGCGATCACGGAGCCGGATACCGGCTCGGATGCGGCGAACATAACGACGCGCGCGGTGAAGAAGGGCGGCAATTACATCATCAACGGCCGCAAGATGTTCATAACGAACGGCGCGTACGCGGGAGCGATAATCGTGATCGCGCGCACGGGCGGCGAGGCACGAGGGCGCGGACTTTCGGCGTTTGTTGTCGAGAAGGGTACGCCCGGCCTCATTATCGGCCGCAAGGAAGACAAGATGGG
>CAYPEK010000030.1:0-40614 GCA_964409645.1 uncultured bacterium
ATGCTATCCTCACCGCATCGCAGTAAGAAATGCCGTGATACACCTCAGCGGCGGGATAATTCACATCGTCCAAAGGACCGGCTTTCACGCCGATCGGCACATATCCTGCCTTTATCACCATTGTTGATTATCTCCGCTCGAATTATTAATCGGCATCATGGAAATCGCCCCTTCAGGGCATGCTTCCACACAAAGCCCGCATCCGTAACACCCGGTCGTCGTCAACTTTCCGTCCACTATCTTTCGCGCGCCGAAAGGACATATTTCTATGCAGTCCGCCCTGCATGTGCACTTGTCGCTGTCCGTATGCGCGATCCAGTCCCCTTTGAAGAGAGGGAAATTCTCCTGTCCGAGCTCGCGGTTAATTATATACGGCACACATCCGCAAGTGCAGCAGTTGCAGATCACATACTCCGCGCAGCCGGTGGCGGGACAATGAAAAAACAGCATGTGAAACATTCCCTGCCGATGACATTCCTCAATTATCCCAAGCGCTTCATCTTTTTCAATGATTCTGTATTCATGAGGAAACGCCTTCAGCCAAGCCGCCGTACCGGTCCGAATCACGATGTCCGTATCCAAAGGATGCCCGCACGGTTCGTGCGAAATCCGGCACCTGCACGGCCCAACCGCAATCACGCCCTCCACTTCACCAAGATGTTCAACCAACTCGTCAAACGGGATCGGTTTCGCTGTGTCTCCGAACCGGGCGACAGGTCTTGTCAGCAGAGCCGAAGCAACTTTCCTGACCGCGCGAAGCGAACCAATGCGACGCCAGCCGCCCCTTAGCAACTTGTACATCACCCGCAGAAAAGGAAGCTCCACCCACTTCGCGAGGAGATACAAAGTGTATCTTTGAAACGGGCGACCCTCTCTCGTTATGCTGTGAAAAAACGACATGCTCGATATCCTGCCGTCATTTTGTTGCTTTTCAATTTTTTAACAAAATCAGTTTCATATAAATGTTCAAACACTTTAAATTAATTCATTATATATTACCCGTAAACCCTGATACTAAGTCAATCAGCAGTGATAATTTATATTAATGGATATTCACCAATCATAAATCATGACCGCATGTCGCTTACTTGACACCCTTCAAAAGCAATGATATTTTCAATTCATAATGAACACATTAAAAAAGACCTCAACCGGCCTCGCGTTCTTCGTGTTTCTTTTGTTGACATTATTCAGCGTTACTTCGCTTGCCGACATCGAAGGACTGCCTCCCGGAACTGAAGAAAAAATAAATGATATTCTCGAAACAATGTATCCGCCGGAGACATATTCATTGACAGTCACACCAGACCCGCCAAAGGCGGATACGATCACATCTATCACCTCGGAAATCAGAAACGATTCTTCAAAAACGGATGACAGAACCACCGACGCGTGGATTCTCTACTCTTCGGACGGCGGCGACACATGGGAAGAAGCGGACATGGACAAGCAAGGCGAGTCATTCAAATGGAACACCGAGCTTCCGGCATTCCCCTCCGGAACCGAAGTGCTTTATGGCGTCCGCGCGCAAGATACTTCTACAAACATATACGTTGAAACTCCTTGCTTGGTGACAAGCTGGCCACCGGACGGCGACCCGTGCATGTTCGATCTTGCAGTTGACGACGATCCGATCGATGACGACAGCTCCGTTATCCCCGATGACTTTGACATACTTGAAGTCAAAGGAGGCGTGGACGAGGATAACCTGTATATCGAAATAAAAGTTCAGGGTTCGATTGTTGAAGGTAAGCTTACACCAATGTTTGCGCATATTTACGGTATCGGTGTGATGAACCCGAATAAAGGCAATCCTTCCGATATTCTTACACAGGGATTTCTTGGTGTTTACGCCCCGCTGGCGGACACTTTCGGCTACAAACAGTGCATGATTATTTCAAAGCCGGCAGACAGCGTTTTGACGGATTCCAGCAGAATAGAGTGCTCGGCCAAAGATTCGCGGCTTTGGATGAAAATCCAAAATGTCGCAATCGGCAACAATCCGAGCAAATACGTCAAAATGATCGCTGCTGACGGCGCTTTTACTGCCATGAATCCCATGGCAGGCGTGTATTATGATTACACACACGTTTCTTCCATAGGTTTCTACGGTAGATGGTTCACAGTGGAAGAATAACCGCTTCAATCATATAAAATCAGCCTTATTCAAAACCCATCATTCACCTTGTATCAAAATACAAAAGTGTATCATTTTAATTTTGACACACTGTAAAAGTAGAGTTAATTGCTAATGATTAGCAATTAATCCTTTATTAAAACCTTTTTTTAAGCCGCAAACATATTTTGGCATTTTTAAATGTATCAATTATGAGACATTTTGAAGCTGAGCTTCGGACAGATGCAATAAATTGAATATTCCTTTTGTAAGTTGATTTCTTATAAATATGAGCGCCTATTATCCTGCTTGGCACTCCAAATGCTTATTAACTGGTAGGAGGGCAGTATGGCAGGGTGCAACGACGTAATTAAGAAATCGATTGAAATCAGTAAAGAGATTTTGGAGCTATCCGATCTGGGAGATCAATTAAGGCAAGACGACGGATGCGGAGTGCTTTTCGGAGTCATGAGAGATTGCGCATACAAAATAAAGGCGCTGGCGGAAGAAGAAAAGCAGAGACATATCGACAAAAGCAAATGGGATTGAATCTCAAGGAGGTTGCGAAATGGAATCGAGCGTTTACGGAGAATTCACCAGCTTCATGGAAAATGAGAAAAACTTCCTTTGGTCACAGGCAATAGGTTTGACGAAAAAGGCAGAAGACGCAGAAGACCTGCTTCAGGATACACTGTTGAAAGCTTATAAAGGATGGAACAATTTTGATCAGGGCACAAACATACGCGCGTGGTTAGGCAAGATCATGCTCAATACACACATAAACAATATTAACCGGAGACGGGACGAAAAGCACTGCGACTTTTCCGCGGGCGAATACGATCGCGCGATATACCAATCATCGGACGATAATGCAGCTTTCTATCGGGAAAGCCCGGAGAAGATTTTTTTCAACAAACACATAGATAGACGGCTCACCGAAGCGCTTTATTCTCTCTCCGACGAGTTCAGGAAACCTTTCTCACTGTATCATTTCGAAGGGCTTCAATACGAAGAAATTGCGTCCATGCTCGGACTGCCGGTAGGCACCATAAAATCGAGGATATTCAGGGCAAGAAAGGCCCTGAGAGATCAGATTAACAAATTTTCAAGTCGAAAAATTACCGATCTGCATTAATCCATATCGGCGCGGATATCGAATATGCGCCTTTGTCGTTCTGAGCAGCGACTACGTACCACTTTGTTGCGCCGCCGTTTTCAACGGCCAGTTCGGTCTTAAATTCTCCCGGCTCTGGCTGCCATTCCTTCACAACTTCGCCGCCGTTTGTATAAACAACAACCCTGAATCCGCTTTCCGCTATCTTTTTAACGTCTATATTAAACGTCACCTTCCCAGTCGATCCGATAACAGACCCCATAGGATTCCCGTCCGCATCAAACCAGAGCGTCATCTCCCGGGCCGATGTTGAATAGAATCTCCTCGCCCTGAACGCGTCCATCAATCCTTCATACGTCAATTCGTCCGCATAAACTCCCGTAAAAAGATTTTTCAATCCCCAATCGGCATCGTGATTATCCTGTTCACCGACAGGTCCCACTCTCCACCCCTGATCCAACGCCATGAAATAATTATCAAAATCGCTGAGCATGTTCACCCCTACATATACCGTCTGAGAGGCCGTTTCCGCGTTGAATGCAAAGTTGTCGAACTTGTTCTTAAAATCGGGATCGCCGGGATGGTTGAATCCCACCAGAATATCGGGATGCTTAACAATCCATTTACGCATTTTCGCAAGAGTGTACGTCATTCCGTAAGGCGCCAGTGCATCTGAATTCAGAACATTCATGTGGCCCTTGCTCTGATCGAACCATTCATAGCCTGCGAGCGCAACAAACTTCCCGTTCTCTGTTTTCTCCGCGGCCGTTTTCTTCATCGCGTCCCATTCTTTTTTCGGGGAATCCGCCGGTGCGTCCTTCACCGAATCCAACTGTTCGTAATGATCCGTTACAGCCCAGAAATCCAGATTCGCCTTATACCGTGCTGTGTCATAGGCTACTGAGGGAGTATCCTTCCCGTCGGAATAACTTGTGTGTGAATGCGTGCCGCCCAAGTACAATTCGTATCCGTATGCACTGCCCCCGGTCACAATCACCAGCACAAGGCTTATGAAGAATAAGAACAGAATCATTTTTCCGCGCATAAAAAGCTCCTCCCTCAAATATCTTCAATGATAATATATAAACAATTCGCAAAAACTAACGGAAAAAATGAAATTTTCTGAATCTCAACGGCAAGTCCCGGGCGACAGATACTTCTTATACCAGTCCCTCGTTATCCCGATCGCTTCATCCATCTCGTACTTCGGACTGTAACCGAGCAGTTTTTCGGCAAGCGATATTCCCGGAACACGCAATTCTACATCGGGAAATGATATCGGTATCGTTCGCACTTCGGATGAACTTTTGCAAAGCTCTTTGATCTTCAGAGCGAGCTGATATACAGATATTGTGTTCTTCGGGTTTCCTATATTAAATGCTTCACCTATCGCCGCCTTCTTTTCAAGCCCGTTAAGGACAGCTCCCGTGAAATCATCTATGAAGCACCAAGACCGTATCTGAGAACCGTTATTGTTCACAGTTATCGGCTCGTTTTTCAACGCCTGCAATATAAATGTTTTAACCACATGTTCGCCGAGCCTTCGCGGCCCGAATATATTGAACGGCCTGATAATCACAGTCGGCATTCCGTCCTCACGGTTATAACTCTGAACCAGATGCTCGCCGGCTATTTTGGCAATGGAATAGCTCCATCGCGGCTCCTTGTTCGGACCGAACACCGTCGGCGCGTCTTCATTCACCTGATACGCATTGACACCGAACACCTCGCTGGTGGAAAGATAAATAAAACGTTTCAGCGATTTCAATCCGGACACCGCATTCAACATATTCGACGTGCCGCTGAAATTCGTATCGATTGTCCTTTTTGAGTTCTTCATCACGCGCTGCACGCCTACAACCGCCGCCGCGTGAACCACGTATTGTACCCCGGCCACGGATTTCCTTATCGACGAAATATCGAGCACGTCTCCTTCGATAAGCTTCACATTCTTTTTCTTTGTTAGTCCGGTATAACTTATGCAGTTACGTTCGAATTCCTTATCGAAAAGAATAACCTCGTTATCCTTTGCAAGTTTCTCGGCGATAGAGCTCCCTATGAAACCGCCGCCGCCTGTAATGAATACCACTTTCCCTTTTATAGCGATTGTAATCACCCCTATATCAACTTATTCGTTCTAAGTTTAGCTTAACTCGGACTCTTGAACAATGCCGCGGACATCCCATTACGCAAAAATCACTTACCTTCAGAAAGTCCTCTTAAGCGTCATCACGGCGCCAACCTTCAGGTCGGAGGTCACATAACTCTTTCCCGGATCCCCGTACACCGCAAAATCCAAAGTGTATTTTTTATACATATATCCGGCGCCCAAAGTAACATCGACCTTCGGATCGGGAATCTTCGAGCGCAAATCGCCAAGAGAACTCGTCCTTGCCTGAAGAGGGATTATCACTCCCGCTCTCACTTTCAAAGTGTCGCTCAAATCCTTCTCCATCCCCGACCTCAACATCAGAAATCTGCACTTACGAAGATCGTTTCCGTACTCCCCGAAAATCCTCTCTATATCCAGAGTGACACGATATCCGGGACGCATCCACGCCGCTCCTATCGTAAGATACTTGGGCTTTGTTTCCTCGAGAGGATTCCTGATCGCTATGCCGAACTGATGATTCTCATTGAGTTTATACATCGCGCCCATGTCGAACGTTTCATAGGCAACGATCTGGCATGTCCTGCCCGAACCCTGCAAATAAAAAGTCGTGACACACTCAAAATCAATATACGTAAGACCTATCGAGAGCTTCTCATTGCCCGGAATCGTTCCAGCAATCGTGAAGCGATGATCCGTTGTCCTCGAATTCAATCCGCCGACATAATTCCTCTCGACATTAATCATACTTAAATCTATCAAATGGCTGGCATTGCCCTCTGCCCAGTTGCCATCCGCAATATATTTCAACCTATTCGTCTGCGCGATACCTATCGCGATATTGGACTTCGATTTTTGCCAATTCTTGGGATGGTACACAAATGCCTTGTAACTGTACCTTGTCGGGTCAACATTCACCATCAGCATCGCTTCGCTGTCCTCGATTCCCGTGAGACCCGCCGGATTCCAGTACATCGCCGACGCATCATCAGCAAGCGCTGAAAATGCTCCCCCCATAGATATCGCCCTTGCGCCAACGCCCATTCCAAGATCGGAACCGTTCAATTCATGAATGTTCAAAGATAATGCGGGCCGTGTCGCGAACAAAATCACCGTAAAGAGCAAAAAAGCAAATTTCTTCATTCTTATAACCCCTGAATTGTCGTCATAACTTCCGATTGATTATATTCGTGGAGAAACAAAATTGCAGGATAGAGTTAAAGATTTTTTTACGGCAGTTCATTTATTATAATGTTTTCATGCCGAATGTGATTTCAGTATCTCGCCGTACGGACATCCCTGCATTTTATGGCGACTGGTTCATGAAACGTGTGTCAGAGGGGAAAGCCGGCTGCATAAATCCTTTCGGGGGAAGCCGCCACACTATTTCGCTACGACCTGAAGACGTGATAGCCTTTGTTTTCTGGTCGAAAAACGCCGCCCCGTTCATAAAGCATCTGGATGAGCTCGACAGCCGCGGATACAAATTCTACTTCAATCTGACAATAAACAATTACACGGGAATGTTCGAAAGAAACGTTCCGCCATGGCGCGAGTCTGTGAAAACGGCTCGTTTCTTAGCGGAAAGATATTCGCCGGATCACATAAACTGGAGATTCGATCCTATTGTCCTGTCTTCCGTGACACCCCCGGAAACGATATTGAAGACTTTTAAGGAAATCTCCGCCGCCATGTCGGGAGCAACGCACAGATGTTATTTCAGCTTCGTGCAGTATTACGGAAAAGTAATAAGAAACATGCTTGAAATAGGGAAAAGCCTGAACATCGTCTTTCGAGCCGGAAAAGAAACCGAAGAAAAATTCGTAGAGAAGCATAACGGATTGAACGATTTTTTTGCCTTCGATCTGACTGCGGAAGAGAAAACCGACTTAACGAGGAAAATGGCGGATATAGCGGCTGACTGCGGAATTTCCATGCACACATGCTGCGACGACTCGCTCCTCGCCTCACTGAATGACAGCAGAATCGAAATATTCAAGGGTCATTGCATAGATAAAGAGTTGCTGTGCCGCATAACCGTCGATAAAGCGACAGCAATAAAATTGAAACCGACACGGCCTGAATGCGGGTGCTTCGAGAGCAGAGACATAGGCGCATACGATACATGCCCGCACGGCTGTGAATACTGTTATGCGAATTCAAACGTAAAAGCCGCAACTGTTGCTTTTCAAAGAATTTCCCAACGCAGCGAATCGTTTTCACTCCATACATCAATACCAAGGCACGAGTTTCCATGACAGACCCGCACGAACAATCTCAATTTTCCAAATTATTCTTGAGATAGAAACAATTAGCGCTTATTATACCTTAGAACCGTGCAGGGACGAACTTAGGCCGACAGTTGCGTCATAACCGGAATAACTTAAATGGAGAAAGTCATGGCAGCCGAGAAGTACAAGGATTATATGCTTAATCTGATCAACAGAGTAATCGACGAAATCGGCCCGCGGCCTTCGTGCGGCGAAGAAGAAAAAAAATTCGGGAAAATGCTCGCCGAGGAATGGAAACCAATCTGCGATAAAGTGGAAGTCGAAAGCTTCACATGCAGTCCCGCCGCATTCCTTGGATTCCTTCCTTTTGCAGTGGCGATGTACATTATCGCTCTTCCGCTGTACTGGTTTTTCCCGCCGGCCGCGCTGGTGTTGGTTCTATCCGGTTTTATTATGCTGTTTTTTGAATTCATGAGATATAAGGAATTCGTGGATTTCCTGTTCCCCAAGAAAGAAGGCATTAACGTAACAGGAACGATCAAACCCAAGGGAGAAGTTAAAAGAAGGCTTATAATCGGCGGCCACATGGATTCGGCATACGAGTTCAATATCTGGTACATTTTCAAGAACGCATCAGTACCCATAATGATCGTGGGAATGCTCGCCATACTTCTCATGGTAGGCGCTACAATCGCCAAAAACATCGTCTTTTTTACGGGCGGACAAAGCTCGCATGTCCTGAATACACTCGGAATCATCTGCGTAGCCCTATCCCCCATTGTTGCCTTGTTCTCTGTATTTCATACATATAAAGCGGTCCCGGGTGCGATGGACGACGTGGCGGGCGTGGCTGTTGCAGCCGGAGTGGGAAAGTATCTCGAAGACGCGAAAAAAGACGGATCGTTTTTCCCCGACAATACTGAAGTCGTTTTGTACGGAGTCGGCGCTGAGGAAGCCGGATTGAGAGGATCGAGAAGGTATATTGCAAAACATCTGCAGGAGTTGAAAGCGATACCGACATACGTGTTGATGTTCGACGGCATATTTGACGAAAACTTCTTCACGATTATCAACCGGGAAATATGCACCGGCGCGAAACACAGTTCGGAACTGATAGATATGGCAAAGGAATGCGCGTCGGCAAGAGGGAAAAAACTACTCGTTAAGATGATACCTTTAGGCGCATCGGACGCGTCGGAATTTTCAAACGCCGGGATTCATTCGACTTGCATATTATGTCAGAACTGCGACAAATTGGCACCGAACTATCATACCAGACTCGACACGCCGGAAAAGATCAGGCCCGAATCACTTACCTGCTCGCTTCAACTGGCGCTGGATGTGTTAGAACGTATCGATAAAAAAGCGTAGTATTTCGCTAATCGTCAATATTTAATTTTGATGGCAGTCGTCTTTGGCAATCACGTCATAAGGTTGCGCTGTTAAATGCCTTCAGTTCATTCGCGCGGGCCTGAGAACATACAATATTTCTTTCCCTCCGCAGATGCTCTCCCTTTTATCCGCGGCAAAAAGCTTCAGCGCTTCACTCAGCGTAGCCTCTGTAAACCTTTCAGTCTTGCGTCCGGTTCCGGGATTGTTCATTCTATTCCCTATCGCTTTCAGCGCTGAATTACTCGACGACGCCATGTTTCTGACCGGCTCGGCAACGATTACAAATTTTATAGCCGCTTCGCTTATTTTCCTGAGAATCAGTTCGTGATTTGGAATGAATTGATACAGACTGCCTTGGATAACAACGTAATCGGCTTCAGGCAAGTCGCTCCTTATTTCTACATCGAACAATCTCGCATCCACCCCCGACGCCTGCGCTGTTTTCACCATGTTTCTGTTGATATCAAGACCTGTATATTTAACATTCTTTCCCTTTAGATACCGGGTATATAATTTTGCATCCCCGCAGCAAACGTCGAGCACCGAGGAACCTTCCGGGATCACTCCGCATATCGCTTTGTATCTCTCGGCGTAATTCCTTCTGTAAAGCAATCTAATGAACGCGCTGTATATGCCGGATGATCTGTAAGTAAGGCTCGTCCTGTTAGACTTCCAAAAAGACAGCAACGCCTTCATATATCCGATAGAGTCGCGGATCGGTTTTACAGTTGAAATCTTTTCCGGGTTCCGTTCATACACCATAGGTATCTCGGAAATATTCAATCCTCTTATTCGTGCCATTGCTATAACTTCGGTATCCCAGAACCACCCGTCGTTGTGCGTAAACTCAATCAGTTTCCGCACCGTTTTCATATTGAAAAACTTATATCCGGCTTCCGTATCTTTCACGCCTAAGTGAAGAAACACCCTTACCAGAACAGTGTACATTGAACTTAGAAAATCCCTGAATAAATCGTATAAGCTCAGCGGCATCTTATAGGTTCTGTCGCCACACACGACATCCGCCCCATCCTCCACCGCCTGAATCATCGCCGGGATATATCTTGAATGAACTTCCAGATCGATATCCAGAAAACCCGCTATATCACCGTTCGCAGCCGCCAGTCCTGTTTTGACTGCCGCGCCTCTTCCTCTGTTCTGCTCGTGAAATATATATCTGACGCTGTCGTGATATTCCGCGATCTTTTTTATAATTTCGCGCGTCCTGTCTGAACTTCCGTCATCAACGAAAATCAACTCATAGTCATAGGAAATCGTTGTCATTGTATGAATTATCTCTTGATAATTGCGCTCTAGATGCCACTCTTCATTGTAACATGGAATTATTATTGAAACTTTCGGTTTCTGATCCATTGAAATTCATTTCTGAAAACAATTCGTTTAAAGCTCTCTCCACCTCAGTATCTGGACATATCTCAGATCGTTACTTCGGTTAGTGCGCCTTATTTCCGCTCTTACGCTTCTCTTGAATGTACCGGTGCACGCAGTCCCCGCAAATGAGCCTTTACACCCTGTCGATGTTACTATTGAGAGATTGCAATATGTAAAATTCGGATCCGCTTTATCAGTCTGATCCGTATATCTGAAATACCATCCGGTATCCACAAAACCTCTGTCGTTTGAACAGTCAACCAACCTAGTTGTCGAGGGGCATGCCACCCCCGCCGCTCTCACCGTAGGATTTGCGTTGGCATTCCGCAATATCAGTATCTCGTACTCGATACCCGCCTCCGCGCAATAGTACGCCTGCATGTCCTCTATGTGATTCGTCACGGTTTCCGTATCAGACAGTCTCAGCAACTCGACCGTTATCATCAGCGCCGCGATAAAAAGCGCAAGAAATATCGCAAGAAGGACTATTGAACCTTTCTGCACTCCGGATCTGTCATGTTTATGCGCCATCATGGATTCACTCTTATTACATCCTGAAAATCACACGTTTCACCAGTGTTGTCTCGTATCCTCATGGTGATTCTAACATCCGGTTGCATGAACAAAGTGCTCGCCACCGGACATTGCTCGAAGTAATCTCCCGCTGCTATATAATTCAGATTATAAGTCACCGAAAAACCACCGGCGATAAGCGCTAACTGAACAGTCGCTACCGTTATGTTCACCGCTGCCACGCCGGGTTTAACTCTGTCGCAATACACTTTGATGCATATATTGTCGTTAGAGCTTCTCGTATATGTGTACGTATCCGTCGCGTACCCATTGGTACGCGCGAAAAAATATCCCTCGCGCGAAGTCCTTAGCTGCGCCTGCGAAAAAAATGTCATCGGATTCAGATTCGTATCGGTTTGATTCGGCAGGATCCGCCTCTCATCGGAAACGGCAAACTTGAACTTGAACGCATTGACTTGCCTGAATGACGTGAGATTCTCAAGCCTTCTCGTATAAGTTGTATAAGTAAAAGAATCTATCGGGGCTGCGAGAGAATCTCTTACAAACACCGGGGTTGCCGTGCCGAACTCGAATTCCATATCCGCTGCATTATCGTAATTGATACGATAGGCTGTCGTTGTTGCCCAATCCGGATAAAAATCGATGTACAACGCGCTCGAGGTATCCACTAAATCGTATGATTTTCTTATCTCTCTGGTAATCTTATCCATTGCCGTACGGCCGACACGCAGAGATTCAATTCTTCTATCCGCCGTTCGCCAAGATTCGTAAGTCGAACTTATAAGAGGAAACATTGCCGCGGATAAAACCGAAACAACTGCTACCACAACCAGCAACTCAACCAGCGTTACTCCGTTTTTATTATTCAATCGCGCCATAATTACCAGTTCGGAGGCCTTATTGTAAACAGCGTTTCCAGAAAGACCTGAGGCTCATTGTTTTCCTGATCGAATATATCGTCGTCGTTCAAGTCATACCATACCCTTACCTGTATATATTTCATTCTCGCATTCGCCGAATTTCCGGTATCCACCGTGCATTTATATTTCGTGAACGGATATGGGAAAGTACAAGGATTCTGGTCGAAATTCCTATGAAAATCGTTGTGGCTTCCAACAGCTTCCGGGCAGTTAACGCCCCCTGCGATCGTATGATTTGTATAACAATTCATTCTCGTTCTGGTTTCTTCGACTTTTAACTGAGCAAGAAAAGCACAATGAGTAAGATGCTGCTCATTATTCGTCGATTCCAATGCCGACGCAATAACACGGCCCAACGGATATATGACAACCAACAATAATATGAGTACAACCACCACTTCAACTATGGTAAATCCGCCCTGAACTTTTCTTGCTTTCATATTCATAATATTTATCGTTATTTTTCGATCAGCTTAACTCTTCCGGTCCCTCGAACCACAGATACATCCCATTGATAAATGTTCTCATTGTCATGCACTTCTACTGCACCGCCGTTATACGGCGATACGGCTCCCTTTGAATCGAAATAAAACGAACTCGTCGATACTTCATCCAAGTAAACTCCGTCCACAACCGTAACTGTTTTTATCGGCGAACTCTCATTGTCGCTTTCAAACACCTTCCACGTATCGGTGGCGGATCCGATTTTGTACAGCTTAACCCAATATGATTTTCCGGAATTCCCACTCGGCCCGCCTCCTAACGCCAGCCTTCTCGCATAATCCAAATCCGCCGCGAGATCGTGCGCCGTCGAATACGTCTGATGCTTGCGGATCGCCAGAATCGAAAAATGAGGGACAAACATAGAAACCAAAATCGCTATTAAAGCAACGATTAATATCAGCTCAACAATGGATAAGCCTGAAGATTGCCGGCGTTCGTGAGAGTTCACCACCGCATTCTCCTCTCTATAACTCCATACCCAACCGCCGGAATATTAAACTTCCAGAGTCATTCCTTCCCTTGCAGCGACAGTGTCCGAGAATAACGCCTTAGCTTTTTTCTCAATGCTTTCCACCGTCGCGTCGTCATGTGTCGGTTCGTGATGAAAAAGAACAAGTTTTTTCACTCCGGCCTTTTTTGAAATTTCCACCGCAACTTCATACGTACTGTGGCCCCATCCTACACGACCGTTCGAATATTCCTCAGGCGTGTATTGCGCATCGAAAAGCAACACATCGGCGCCCTTCACTGCTTCAACATAGCCGTTTATGTCTCCACCCGCTTCAAACTCGGTATCGCTTGAATACACCACCATTTTGTTGTTATGCCAGACACTGAATCCATATACTTCCTGAGGATGCACAAGCTTGATCGGCGTTACGAGCGCGCCCCCTACTTCCATTCCCGCGCTTCCGATCACATGAAAATTCACACTTGAATTCAGATCGGACATTTTTACCGGGAAATAGGGCGCGTCCATCTGAGACATCATATTCTTTTGTATTTCTTGGCCGCTGTATATATTTATTTCCATGTCAGCTAAAAACGCCGGCACAAAGTACGGAAATCCCTGAATGTGGTCCCAGTGCACGTGAGAAATAAATATGTTTAACACGTTCGATTTATTATTGCGCTTAAGATAATCAAGTCCGAATTCTCTGATTCCGGTTCCCGCGTCAAAAACCAATGATGTCCCGTCATCAGTTGTTATCTCAACACATGACGTGTTCCCGCCGAAGCGGGCTGTCTTTTCACCGGGTGTTGGGATACTGCCTCGCACGCCCCAAAATCGAATCTTCATCATCTGCGTCCTCTGCGATCAGTATTTCCGTAATTTTACAATTTTATCAATATTAATGATAATTTTACAATAGTATTAATAAGAAAATCACATATTTGTTTACTTTTTGAATGCTGTTAATTCATGCCATAAACCACCAATATTTATTCACTCTTTTCCGTAGATTTCAAATTTCAAAAAAAACCTACCCAAACAAAAAAACGGCTTTTAACAAGCCGCTTTTTTTACAATATTGCTATTTCATTCATTTGATCTTGAAATCTATTTTAAGCACTGGGCAATAGAGTATGTAAAACCTCGCCACGGCGGTATAATCACCGGCCGCAACCGCATTGCCGCTATCATCCTTCCCGTCCCATTTTGTCGTGTATTCATATACCGGCGTGTATCCTGCAATCGCTCTAGATAAAGCCTCCGGTGTGCAATTCGAGTTTCTGAATGTCTTCACCAGATTTCCGGATGAATCGTAAATAAACAAGTCGAGACAGACATCCAAAGCCCGGCGATTGGCGCCTGAACTCAACAAAGCCGAGAAGCTCACTGTTACTTCACTCCCGGATTCGTATTGATTGCAGTCGGTCGCCAACTGCGCGATTGTGAGGTTGTCCGTCCATGAGGCTTCGTTCGGATTGACCGTGTCACAATAACTTATATCAGCAGGCTCCCACACTTCAAGGTCCACCACGTTGGTAGTCACATCATTATACGTCGCCGATATCGTGGTTGTTCCGGCTTTCGAGCCTGTGAATAGCGCCGTGCTCGGATCGTAACTTCCTATCACCGAGTCACTCAGGTTCCATTCGGCTTTGTCCGTCACGCGCTCGGCCTTGAAACCACCGTTTGATATGGAAATCCCGTTAACATAATATGGGTTGGATGGTGTTCCGAGCGGAATTTTCGAATAATAAGTCGCATTTATCCTCAACGTCTTTCCGCTACGCACTATCGTTTCCCTGTTCGAGAATTCAAGAAGCATGAATGCATCCGTGTCACTGTCTAACACCTGAACCCACGACCATTCGCTCCATACGCCGTCTTTATATACTCTCACCCCAACTTTTCCCGCCTTGTTGGGTGTCACAATTCCATTCGATTCGATAGTCAATATCGAATCATCCGTAACTTCCCATTTCTCAAGGCTTTCCGTGATATCACGTTCTAACGTATCGTCGTTGTAATATGCCGTCGCCAGATATTTACCCGTTTTTCCAAGTTCGATGTAGTTATTATTGTAGCAATACATCCCCCCGTACTCTTTCGGGCATGGCAGCGGAATAAGGTAATTCGTGGCGCAGGATTTGCTTGCGTACGGGACCGGGCAAGATATTACAGGCGTACTTGTCAAAACGCTCGGGTCGGGCCGTTCATCGGGATAAAGACCGATCCATATCAGTTGTTTATCGGTGACAGTCAGTGTCGCGGAAGATGTGAATCCGCCGTACTCCGCCGTGAACGTCACGCTACCGATTTTCGCGGGATAAAACTTGCCGCTCGATTCAAGACGTCCCATCGTCGAATCAAACTGCACGGACGCCGTGCTTGTCAGGTCCGCCGTGCTCCCGTCGGAATAATAGCCTGTCACGCTCAATACCGCCGTCTCTGATATCTCGATCTTCGCCGGCTTTACAGAGACATTAATCGATTTCAGTTCAGGCCCCGCCAGCACCGTGATTGTAATGGCATCGCTGGTCAAATCGCCGTACGTTGCTTTCACATCGGCCGTTCCCGCTGAAACCGCCGTAAATATATTCCCGGAAACTGTCCCGACCGCTTCGTCGGAGACACTGAATACGGCACTCTCTGTGAGATCCGCCGTCGAACCGTCCGAATACAGCCCCGTAACAGCCAGCTTTGCGGTGTCCCCGATCGTAAGTTTCGATGAATCCGAGCTAACCGATATCGAACTCAAAACCACAGGTTCCGCATTTACTGTTACCACTATAGAATTGCTTGCATCATTTTGGAATGTTGCTGAAACATTACATGAACCCGCTGACTTAGCCTCGAATTTTCCATACTCATCAACTTTTTCAAGAACCCCCGCATTGTCTAAACTCCACGTCACCTGCGAGGTTAGGTCATAGTCAACATCACCGATTCTGCATATCGCGTTTAATGCTGTATATTCACCGATATCCAAGACCGAGTCATACGAATCCGCTATGCTGAGCGTCAGCGTATCGCAATCGAAATTATAATTAAGATTAACAGGGCTGTACGCATACACCCATACGCCTTGCCACGTTTGTATGTTATCGGTTTTCAACAGCGGTTGATATCTGCCGTCGTCCAATTCGAATATGATGTCCGCGATTAGGCTGGCGCTGTCGCCGAACGCATCCGTAAACGACAATTCTTCTTTGTATGGATTACCCATTAAATTCCAACCTTCATGGAACTCAACCGTCACCGGCGACTCATCACTTGATGAAGCGCACAGTCCTGAGGTATCCAAACTGCCGGATGTATTCACGGCATAGCCGTATCCCCGTTCAAGCGTCTCAACCGAGTTATACTTTTCACCATCCCATAAAAACGCTTCCAAGGAATCCAGACTTAGTGTGTCTTTTATCTCCGCAACAGTGATGTTACATGGCGCGGACACCAGATTCCACCCTTCCTCAAGCACGGGCGGCGCACTCGCTCCGTACGCGTTCACAACATTCAGTGAAAAAAGGATCAATGCCGCCATGAGAACTGCTTTTGCGCTTAATCTCATCTTCTTCACCTTTTTATATAATTTTTGGCAATCTGTGCCTGCATTATTGACATCTCATTTTTTTGTTTTATTCCCAAATGTAAACATATTTTTTACATTCAAATTTCGAGCCAACATATAAAACTAACAATAAGAGTATATTTTTTATCTGCCATAAAATCTCTATGAGCTCGAAATTTGTTTTTGTGAATGTCTTTTTTCAGATCATTTAATTAAAATCCAATTTAGGAAAAATCTTATCAATAGGTTAATATAATCTATTTGTTATCTCTATATTAATAGACTTGTAGGATAAATGCTACAATTACTGTTGCAAAAGGCCTACAATTGCAGAAGCGTTTTTTTTAAGCACAATTGTTATGATGACAAACGATAAACCTTTGAGACGTCCTAAACCCGGTGAAATTCTTCAATTGAATGTCACCGGTCTTGCCTTCGGCGGCGCCGGTGTGGCACGAATGGAGAATGGTTTGGTAATATTCGTAAAAGGCGGGCTCCCCGGCGATTCACTTACCGCAAAAGTTACAAGGCGCCGCCGTGATTTTATCGAGGCAAAAGCACTCACAATCGAAACCCCGTCGAAAGACCGCACCAAACCGCTATGCCCGCATTTTGGAGGCCCAACCGCCAACCTTTGCGGCGGCTGCAAATGGCAAAACTATCTGTACAAAAACCAATTGGGCTGGAAAGAACAACAGGTCGTCGATCATTTCGAAAGAATCGCCGGAGTGAAGAACCCTCCCGTCGAAAAGATAATCGGCATGGAAACACCGTGGCATTACCGGAACAAAATGGAATATACTTTTTCATATAATAGTGATGAAAAGCTGACTCTCGGGCTCCACATCGCCGGCACATTCGACCGGATCGTCGATGTCACTCAATGTCTTCTGCAAACTCAGAAATGCGATGAGATCAGAAACACCGTCCGTGATTTCTGCGTGTCGCACGGCCTTTCCCCGCACATCATACGCAAACACGAAGGAATGCTCAGAAATCTTGTTATCAGAACTTCCGGAAATTCGATAATGGTGTGCATCTCAACTTATGAAGAAGAGTTCAAAAAATACAGCGACGCGTTTATTAAACTTCTAACGTCTTCCTTCCCGGAAATCAAATCTTTGATTTGGTATCTGAACGGATCGATGCACGGGATGGCGATAGAGGGATCGCGGCGGGTGTTGGCCGGAGACGACCACATAATAGATGAAACTGGCGGATTGAAACTCAAAGTATCTCCGGAGTCGTTCATTCAGACGAATCCGACTCAGTGCGAAAAATTGTATGAAGTGCTGCTGAATTATGCGGAACTGCAGGGCGGTGAAACCGTGTTTGACCTGTATTCCGGCATGGCGCCGATAGCGATGCTCATGGCAGGAAAAGCCGGCAAGGTTATCGGCATCGAGAGCAATCCGAACGCGGTTGCCGACGCGCACGAAAATTTGCGAATGAACAATATCTCAAATGTTGAAATGATCCGCGATGAAGTTGAAAAAGTGTTGAGCGGACTTATAGAAAAAGAAAGCCCCGACGCCGCGGTATTGGACCCGCCGAGAGTCGGCCTGCACAAGAACGCCGTTAAGTCGCTCGTCACGGCAAAACCAAAAAGAATCATCTATGTTTCATGCAATCCTTCCACTCTTGCCCGCGACGCTGTCGAGTTGATTGCAGCCGGATACAATCTGAAACGAATTCAGCCGGTGGATATGTTCCCGCACACAGCCCACATAGAATGTGTTTCGGAATTCTCGTTATAATAAGGCGTCGTTTTTTAGTCATGTTTGCTATAAATATTTTTATTGATATATTCATTATTAAGGATGAACGCGTTGGAAATAATTCGACACTCAAAACCGTGGATCACCGATGAAGACAGAGCCGCGGTCACTGCCGCACTCGAATCGTCGCATGTCGGAGAAGTAACACTTTTTGCGGAATTCGAGCGCATGGCGGCCGAGTACATCGGCGTTAAAAACGGCGTGTCCGCATCGACGGGAACGACAGCGCTTTATTATGCGCTCAAAGCGGTCAGCGCCGGTCCCGGGTCCGAAGTAATCCTGCCGACATTCGTTTGCAGGGCGGTTCTCGACGCGGTAATCGATTCCGGCGCAACGCCGGTTTTCGCAGACATCGGAGACGACTGGTGCGTAAACGCGGAAACCGTCAGCAAGAAAATCTCGGATAAAACAAACTCGATCATCCTCGTCCACACTTACGGCATCTCGGCGGGGATAGATGAGATTTCCAAACTGGGTTTTCCTGTAATCGAAGATTTCTGTCCGGCATTCGGCGGTGAAATCGATGGCTCGAAACTCGGCTCACTCGGCGTCATCGGCATCGCTTCATTTTATGCAACCAAGCCGCTGACGACCGGCGAAGGCGGCATTGCGTTGAGTAACGACGAATCGCTGATCGAAGCAATCCGCGAGTTGAAATACGGCGGCGCGACTCTCGAACAGGGTCGCAAGAGATTCCCACTATCCGACATTCAGGCGGCATTGGGCATCAGCCAACTCAAACGCTACAACCAGTTTCTCGAAAGACGGAAAAAAATCGCCGATTACTACTTCAGGGAACTGGATAATTTGCCCGTTTCGCTGCCGCATCACATCAGAGACAGATCGATATTCTTTCGATTCCCGATCGGAGTACCCGGCGGATACGAGAAATACCCGGAGAAGTTTGCGGCATTGGGGATCGACATTGCACGCGGAGGAGTGGATTTCCCGCTCCACATCCGCTGCGGAATGCCGCACGGCTCCCTCCCCGCTTCCGAAAGGCTCTTCGTCGAAACGCTGTCTATTCCGATTTATCCGGCAATGAGCGATTCGGAGGTAGAGCGAGTTGCGGAGTCGTGCAAAAGAATATTCACATAAATCACCCCGCTCACGACTCAAATGCCACAAAAACGACAAAATATTCTTTTTGCTTGTGCGTTTTCCATACCTGCGTAAACTTAATTACGGAGGCCGTTTGACTTTGATCGTAAGCATACATCAACCTCAATTCCTCCCGTGGCTCGGCTACTTTGACAAGATCGATCGCAGCGATATATTCGTCATCCTCGACAATTGCCAGTACAAAAAACAGGAATACCAGAACCGGAACAGGATTAAAACCGCCAACGGCCCTACGTGGCTTACGGTCCCCGTCCTTATAAAAGGAAACAGCGAAAAAAACATCAATGAAATAATGATAGACAACAGTTCCAACTGGCGAAAGAGACATCTCAACCTGATCGCCGCCAATTACAGAAAAAGCCCGTTTTTCGATCACTACTACCCATCGTTCGAAAGTTTTTATATGTCAAAGCAGTGGGAATTCCTATCGGATATAAATATCGGGATGTTATACTTATTGATGAAGATGCTGGGAATGAATACCGAGACGAAAATGGCTATGGACATGGAGATTGACGGAACTAAAACCATAAGAAACGTGAATATATGCAAAGCGCTGGGCGCGGACACATACCTTTCGGGAGCCGGAGCGCACGACTACCTCGAAGAAGAAGAGTTCGTGAAAAGCGGCATCAAACTTGAATTTCAGGATTTCAAGCATCCAGTATATAATCAGCAACATGGAGAGTTTGCGCCATACATGTGCGCGGCCGACCTTATTTTCAATGAAGGCGGCAAAAGCTTGGAAATAATCAGACAAGAGAGGGCGGCAAAATGAACGTTCTGGCGATCGGCGCTCACCCCGACGATATCGAATTCGGCTGCGGAGGCACGCTGCTGAAACTCAGCCGCGCGGGGCACAAAATCACTCTCCTCGTTATGACACGCGGCGAATGCGGCGGAAATCCTGCGGTTCGCTACACCGAACAGCTTTCGGTAGCAAAATACATCGGCGCCGAAGAAGTTGTATGGGGCGATCAAAACGACACTAAGATTCCCGTTGATAACTCGGTGATAAGTCTCATTGATAACACGATCAAAAAGGTAGATGCCGACCTCGTCTTCTTTAATTACGATCAGGATTCACATCAGGATCACAGGGCGCTCTCGTTCTGCGCGATATCGGCTACGCGTTACATAAAAGGTGTTCTCGCGTTTGAAGTTCCGTCGTCTGTTAATTTCGAGCCGACGTTCTTCGTTGATATTGGAGACGTTATTCAGGACAAACTAAAACTTCTGAGCCTTCATGCTTCACAGATCGATAAGATGTGCGTTCCGCACCTGACAATAACGGAAAACGCACTTGCCTGCGCGGGATTCCGGGGCTTTCAGGGGAAAGTCAAACACGCGGAAGGCTTCATGCCGATAAGGTATCTTACGGACTGGTGAGCAAGATTATTTACGTCAGGAAATTATCTCGCCCTGACTGAAAACTTTTTTCCCTTTTACGATCGTGTGCGCCACTTTGCCGCAAACTTTTTTGCCGTTGAACGGGCAGTTTCTTCCGAGCGAGAAGAATTTACCCGCGTCTATTGTCCATTCCGCATCAGCATCAATCAATGTGATGTCGGCCTGAGCGCCTTCCTCAATTTTTCCCGCATCCAGCCGCATTGCGGCCGCCGGACCGGCCGTCAGTTTTGACACCAGCAGATCGAGACTCATCTTTCCGCTCTTAACGAGGTCCGTCATCAGAACCGCGAGCGTTGTTTCAAGCCCGATAATCCCGAACGGCGCCGCGTCGTAAGAAGTTTCTTTCTCATGAACGGCGTGCGGCGCGTGATCCGATGCGATCGCGTCTATCGTCCCGTCGAGAAGCCCCTCGATAAGCGCCGCGCGATGCTCCTCCGGCCTGAGCGGCGGATTAACTTTCGTCGCAGTGTCGAATGTCATCACTGCATCATCAGTGAGCGTCAAATGATGCGGAGTCGTATCGCAGGTGACATTAATGCCGCGCGCTTTCGCCCGGCGCACCGCATCGACGGATTCCTTCGTGCTGATATGCGTCAGGTGCAGCCGCCCGCCGGTCAGTTCCGCCAGTTCGATGTCACGCAACACCATCACCGTTTCCGACGCCGCCGGAATGCCTCTCATTCCGACTCTCGTAGATACGAGCCCTTCATGGACAACACCGGCGCCCGCCAGATTCTTGTCCTCCGGGTGCGACATCACAGGAATGCCGAATATTTTTGTATATTCCAATATCCGCCGCATGAGTTGCGCGTTCATTACGGGGCTTCCGTCGTCGGTGACGGCCACAATCCCCTCGCGCATCATATCGCCGACTTCGGAGAGTTCCTCGCCCTCCCTGCCCTTCGAAATCGCACCCGCAACGTACAAATTACCGAGGCCAAGCGCCTTCGCCTTATCAACTATATACTTCACGGTCGAAATATTATCGATCGCGGGCCGTGTGTTCGGCATACAAACAACAGATGTAAATCCGCCCGCCGCCGCCGCTCGCAGACCGGACTCCGTGTTTTCCTTGTATTCGTAGCCAGGGTCCCGAAAATGCACATGAATATCTATGAGGCCGGGCACTGCTTTCAATCCCGCTGCATCGATAACCTCAGCCCCTTCGGAACTCAGATTTTTTCCGATTCCTCTGATGATTCCGTTTTCAATCAGAATATCCTTATTGCCGCCGTTCTTTCCAGCCGGGTCTATAATCTCACATCCTTTAATCAGCAGTTTCATCACTGGACCTCCTTTCCGCCGCCGAGCAGATAAAGCACAGCCATACGCACAATCACACCGTTGCGAACCTGCTCCTCGATAAATGTATCCACCCCGTCCGCCACCTCGTGCGATATCTCGACACCGCGGTTGATCGGTCCCGGATGCATCACCATCACTTCATTCTTAAAATTCGAAAGCATATCGCTCGTCACGCAGTACATCCGCGCATATTCCTTGAGCGACGGGAACAGGCTTTCCTTCTGTCGTTCGAGCTGTATCCGCAGCAGATAAACGACGTCAGCAATATCGTAAACCTCCCTCGGACTGTAATGCACCGTTACTCCGAGTTCCTCGACGTAAGCAGGGATCATCGTCGGCGGCGCTACAAGATGAACGTGCGCGCCGAGCTTGTTCAGCGCGTAAATATTCGACCGCGCAACCCTGCTGTGCGCAATGTCTCCCATTATCACCACGTTCAGCCCCTCGATGCGCCCCTTCTTCTGCCTGATCGTGAACATGTCCAGCAGCGCTTGCGTCGGGTGTTCTCCGAAACCGTCGCCGCCGTTTATCACCGAGAACTTCCCCTGCTTCGCAATCAGCTCCGGCACGCCCGTCTGAGAATGCCTCACAACGATAAAATCCGCGCCAAGCGATTTCATCGTCAGCGCCGTGTCCTTGATCGACTCGCCCTTCACCGCGCTACTCGTCGCCGTCGCGATATTCACCACATCCGCGCTCAGCATCTTCGCCGCAAGTTCGAACGAAGTCCGCGTTCTCGTGCTCGGCTCGAAAAACAGATTCACAACTATCTTGCCCCGAAGCGCTGGAACTTTCTTTATCGGTCTGTCCAGAATCTCACGGAATATTTTTGCCTGATCCAGAATTCCTATTATATCATCCTTATCAAGCGTTCTTATCCTTATCAGGTTTCGATCCATAACCAGTTTTCATCTCCTTATTCGGGCAATGTCATTTGTCGCTCAAAATCGTTCGGATACGTGGTCCTCGCTGCTTCCGAGATCGACCCCTTCAATCCCGTCAACCTCCTGCAGCTTCACATGCACCCACTCATTTCTCGATGTCGGGATATTCTTTCCGACGTAATCGGCGCGGATCGGCAACTCGCGATGGCCCCTGTCGATCAGCACGGCCAACTGTATCATCTGGGGCCGCCCGAGGTCCATTATCGCATCGAGAGCCGAGCGGATCGTCCGCCCCGTGTAAATTACCTCGTCCGTTATCACGATCCTTTTGTTTTCAACGTTGAACGGAACTTCCGTCGCCTTCACCTTCGGCTGATGCGTCAGATGGGACAGATCGTCGCGATAGAGCGTTATGTCGAGAACCCCGACCGGCACATCCACCCCTTCGATTTCTTTGATATAACCCGCCAGCCTGTTCGCGATCGGCACTCCGCGCGTCTGGAGCCCTATAAGCGCGAGGTCCCCGGCGCCCTTGTTCTTCTCGAGAATCTCATGCGCGATCCTGATCAGCGAGCGCTTGATCCCCTCAACATCCATTATTTCAACCTTTTTTGCGTCCATGACCACCTCCCGGCCGTCAGGCCAAAAAAAAAGCTCCCCCATCAGGAGGAGCTTTTTGCATGTTTTTTGCGTCTAGTCATATTTTCACCTTCCCGGCATCGCCGTACCGGATTAAAGCTACTTCCGATTATTCACACATTCCGAACTAAAATCAAGCCGCTTGCAAAAACAACTTAAAAATTGCAGAGCCTTCCCATAAAATTGACACTCACTCGTTCACGAATTATCATAAACCGAATCAGTTGCAATGATTAGGGCTGAAAGATGGAGGATACGCCAGTGAACGGCGAAAAAAACGCCGCAGAAACAACGGTAATTTACGAAAACAAAGACCGTTTTCTCGCAAACCCGGCCATTGCGCGGCTTTCCACGGATAAATACCTTCTGCTTTACCACGACGCGCCGTCACTTAAACCGCCCGCTAAATTCAATCCTAAAATGCGCCTCGGAACGATGACCGGTTCCTCTCCGTATAAACCCGATCTTAAATCCAAAAGAATAGTACCGCGATTCAGCGGATCGGGATCAACACCCGGCGCAGCAAGAATATCTGACAGCCTCGCTGTAATTACGGACAACAGATGGTTTATTTACAACTGGATGGGAGAACCGGAGATACAGGTTGTCTGCTATTACGACTGGTCCATCATGCTCAGAGGCGGTTATTCTGTCATTGCGGATACGTCCGGGGATATGCTTAAATTCGGAAAACCACGCAGGATAACCAGCATTCATTATCCCGCGGTTTCCTGCTATGACAACCCGCTGGTGAAAGACGGCAAATCGATTTACTGCCCTGTCGATTACGATTCGGATGCAATGCAGCTCAACGACAGGCCGTGGGAATCGATAATAATGAAGTCCGACGATCTCGGCGCAACGTGGCAACTCCACGGCACGATTCATGCGGAAAAAGACCACCCCGGCATGACGAGACTGAAAAGGCCGGTAATCCGCGAACTTCCGGGCGGCGGACTGGTTTGCACGCTCGTTTCTCATGAAGTTGACTCGGACTTATATTTTTTGAAATCGGACGACTTCGGAAAAAGCTGGTCGGAGCCGCAGCCAACCGGATTTTCCGGTTACCACCATTCAATGATCGCGCTCTCGGACGGCAGGATTCTGATGACATACTCTCCGCTTAAAGAGCCTCATGGAGTGGTCTATAGAATCAGCGAAGACGGCGGTAAAACTTGGCCCGAAAATCTTTACGGAGAAGTCTATATTAAAAACGAATCTGACGAATGCGGCTGGGCGCGCGGAGTCCAACTCGACGACGGCTCCGTCTTTCTGGTTTACTACGTGCACAAACCGGGAAACGTATTCGCTATTTCCGGGACGAAACTATTTCTGTAATCCTGATTTTTCGCACAACCACGGGAGTAATAATGAAAAAAAGAAACAGATACAAAACTGAAGAAGGTTTAAGATTCGAATGCGTTTCCGGATGCACAAAATGCTGCGCTATTCCGGGATTCATTTTTGTTCACGAGAAAGAGATTCCCGGCATGGCGGATTTCTTCGGTATGGAAACCGATGAATTCATGAAAAAATATATCAAGAAATATTTCGGAGACGTCCACCGTCTGAACTGCCCGGACGACGATCCTTGCATGTTTCTTTCGGAAAAGGGCTGCTCGATTTATCCCGTCCGGCCCATACAATGCCGCTCATTTCCTTTCTGGCCGGAGAATATTTCGAATGTCGATAACTGGGAAAACTTGAAAAAACTTTGCCCCGGTATCGGACGAGGCAGGCTTTTCACAGTTGATGAAATCACCGACATTGCCGCAGAAGTCAGCTTCGGACCGTTTCTGTGCTGATTCATCTAAAAATCAGTCCGACTGTTTCATCAAGACATTTACAAAACACCTGCTTATAAATATATTATCTTGGAATGAATTAACAGGTGAGAGAATGCGAACAAAAGCGGTTTTACTTATTATTTTGATGTCCGCTGTATTTTTTTTCGGTATAAGCTCATTAGCACAAACCGACAACAAAGCAACATCGGTAATCGTTTCCAGTGAATCCACACCCACTACTAAAAATCCACAGACGCCCGTAAACACCAATAATGATAACGAAACAATCGAGGCTCTGGACTCGCCGATCGTTCCCGACGATTACATCCTTGCCCCCGGTGATTATCTCGAACTTCAGCTATGGGGAAAACTAACTGATAATTATGCGGTGAAAATACCGGCGGACGGCGAATTTTTTCTTCCGGATCTCGGAACGTTCAAAGCTGCCGGAAAATCCCTGCTCAATTTCAGAAACGAAGTTTCAGGCCGTGTGAACGATACTTTTAAAAACGTTCATTCCGCGCTGATAATCAAACAGATTCATCCCGTAAAAATACAGATAATCGGACAGGTCGTGAAACCCGGCTGGTACACTTTCCGCGGATCGGTCAGAGTATCCGAAGCCGTGCAGAAAGCCGGAGGCGTTCTGGATAACGGCTCTTATAAGAATATCATCCTGACGAGATCTGCTGATGAGAAAATGCTTTCGATTAACCTGCGAAGTATCCAGTTGCAGGAACCCGGAGCGCCCGATCCGTATGTAACGAGCGGCGATATAATCAACTGCCGCCTGCAGGAAAACCTTGTTGAAGTGGTCGGACAATTTTTTGCTCCGAAAGTATATGAAATTGCACCCGGAGACAGACTGTCGGATATCATCTTCGAGGCCGGCGGCCCCACCCTTCTCGCGGACCTGAACAACACTTATGTCGAGCGCGGTTCCGATAAGATTGAATTCGATATTAAGGAAGTTATTTTCAAAAGAAACAAATCGCAGAATATTGAGCTTCAGCCGGGAGATAAAATATTCTGCGGCAAAATACCGGACGTGGTGTACATATTGGGCGGTGTGAAAGAGCCCGGCCCTCAGAAATATGACAGGAACTTCACGATCGGCGACTACATCGGATTCGCAAAAGGGCCAACCAGCAACGCGAGACTCGGCTCAACAACCATAGTACGCGGACTGCCGGATAATGTGAATAAAACACTCGTCGATCTAAGGCATATTCTCAAAGGGGACGATTTCGCGGAAACTCCCAAGATTCAGCCCGGCGATGTGATCATAATTCCAACAGAAGATAAAATGAGCATAACAGGATATTTAAGTATGCTCCTGAGCATTATTACAATAAGTAAAATTAACGATTGAGGCATTATATGACTGCCAATAATAACGGCGGAGAAAACAAAACGACCGAAAATTCCAACCTTCCGGATCTGGTCCACTCCTTATTCAAGCACAAAATCCTTATCGTGTCGCTTTTTGTCGTTTCGATAATAATCGCCGTGCCGGTAACCCTGATACTTCCGAAAGAGTACGTTTCAACGGCAACCGCGATTCTCACGGGAGCAAAAAATAGCAATTACAACTCTTTATTCAACCAAGCGTCGGAGTTGCTCGGAATGAATCTTTTTTCCAGCGGAACGACAATCAATTACAAAGCCGTTCTCGAATCACGCAAGATCGCTTTGAAAGTAAGCAGAAAACTGGATCTCCCCAATAAGCTGAACAAAAAAGGAGAGCCCCCTCTCAAAGACGAAAAAGTGTTCAAGTATCTCACGAAAAATGTGATTATAGACGACAGCACCGACTCGATCATAAGAGTGAAAGCGGCTGCTCCGACAGCAAAACTCTCCGCCGATATTGCAAATGAATATCTCGCCGAACTTTCATCTTTTCTCGCGGACAACTCAAGCTCCACCGCGACACGAAACCGCAAATTCGTGGAGAAGCGGCTTAACAATTCACGCGGCAAACTCAAAACGTTCGAAGAAAAAAGGACGGTTTTTCTCCAAGAGAACGATATATTCGCCGATCCGACAGTCGATATGGAAAATGAGCTTAATGTTTATTCGCGGCTGATCGGCGAGCTAAAAACACTTCAGACCGAATACGACTCACAGACAGCGCGCCGCAATGCCATGAATGAAAAAGGCATGACGGAGAACGGCGGCGAAGTCTCCGCCGTTCAGATACTTGCGGACCCGGCGGTCGTTGAAGTCCGCAACAATATGGCAAAAAAAGAAATTGACCTGTTAAATGCAAAACTGACGTACCAGCCCGGCAACGAGAATATCAAAAATATACAAGATGAAATAAACGGCCTGAAAGCGCGGCTCGGCAATGAAATAAAACCGATCGCACGAGCCTACAGCCTTAGCGACGACATCGACTACGTTTCATTGAACGCCAAGCTCGAAGCCTATCGCTCCATCGTTTCCAACTACGAAGCGCGTTTCAGGAAGATGCCTAGCATTTCCACTGAATATTTGCGCATAATAAGAGACATAGAACTCCAATCGAAAATCACAGCCATGCTGTTTGCGGAGTACGAGAAAGCCCTGATAACCGAGGCACAAGACACTCAGGAAATTCAAATACTCGATTATGCGGTCCCGCCGGATACGAGAACGAGACCTAAGAGAATGCTCATCGTCGGAATATCGGGAATACTTTCCCTCTTGGCGGGGATGTTCCTTGCCTTTTTCATCGACTATGTCGAACGCTCATATTCCCAAAACGCGGTTTGACGGTCATGTCCCGGGAATTCTCAAAATCAGATAATTCGTAATGGAGATTAGCATTTGCGCGAAAGAATAGCTGTAATTCACTCTCACCCGAGTTGGCTGGGCCTCACTGAAAAATGGCTTTACACAATTATTAAAAACCTTCCCGAAAGCATCGACAGCCACATTGTTTGCAATGAGACGAGAAACGAGTCGCAATTCCCGCTTCCTAACGTACATTCCCTTCGTGAAAACTCGAAATTCTCTTACACAATAAACAAAGTGCTTTCCCAGTACGGAATCCGCAGATACCCTTCCCTGCTCGCCGAAGTCGCGGCTGAATACGGCGCTCAAATTCTTCACTCTCATTACGGCCCCATGGGTTGGAACAATCTGGCTGCCGCAAAGAAATTGGGGATTGTGCATATCGTCAACTTTTACGGCTATGACATCGGTTACCTGCCGAGCAGTGATAAACATTGGATCGACAAATACACGCAGATGTTTGAAGAAGCCGACCTCGTCCTCTGCGAAGGCTCGCACATGGCTGAGAGCATCGAAAAACTCGGATGCAAAAAAGAAAAGATCAGAGTACAGCGAATCGGAATCGACACGGATGAAATTAAGTTCTCGCCGAGGGCATGGGACAGCAAAGAACCGCTAAGAGTTATGATCGCGGGGACCTTTAAAGAGAAAAAAGGAATTCCTTACGCGGTTGAAGCTCTCGGTTTAATCAAAGGACGAATTAACTTCGAGGCAACAATTATCGGAGACGCTGCCGCGGACCCCTCAAGCATTGCGGAAAAGAATAAAATACTGGCTGCAATCGAGCGGAACAGTCTTCAGGATAATATTCGGTTTGTCGGATTCATGCCGCACAATGAAATGATCGGCGAGGCTTTCAAGCACCACATATTTCTGTCGCCAAGTGTCACATCAGCCGACGGCGATTCGGAAGGCGGCGCACCGGTGACAATTATCGAGATGGCGGCGAGCGGCATGCCCGTTGTAAGTTCCGAACATTGCGACATTCCAGAAATTATCATCGACGAAAAAACAGGGCTGCTCGCTCCGGAAAGAGACGCCGAAACACTTTCGAAACACCTTGTATGGCTTGCGGAGAATCCGAACGAATGGATTAATCTTACATCAGCGGCGCGCAAACATATCGATGAGAACTACAACGCTGTAATTCAGGGGAAAAAACTTGCGGATATTTATCAGAGCATGATCAAATAACTTACGAGTAGTTCTGGAGATATTACTATTTCGCTACCGTTTTTTACTTTCATCCAACAACTTTTCGTATAGCGATTCCATATCATTTAACATTCGTTCTTCTTTATACGTTTCTATCATGCGGTTCTGTCCCGCGGTTCCGATCTTCCGGCATAGGGTTTCGTCATATAAAAGTTTCAACACCGCTTCCGCCACAGCTTTAGCATCTCCCGGCTCTACAATGAAACCGCCCTCGCCGTCGTCAAATATATCGGCAACACCTCCGACTTTCGTCGCCACCACCGGCACTCCCGCGGCCAGCGATTCTATCACACACATCGGCGTCCCTTCATTGATAGATGTCAGAACAGTCACAGCCGTATCGGCATATACTTTTTCAATGTCTTCCTGCCATCCGGTGAAGATCACTCTTTTTTCGATCGCAAACTCCTTCGCCATCCTCTCGCATTTTTCACGGTCTTCTCCGTCGCCCACTATCACAAAAACAGCATCGTCATTCTTCTCCGCAATCAGTTTTGCCGCTTCCAGAAACAGCGTGTGATTCTTTATGCCGGTAATCCGCCCTATAATGCTGACTATTTTTGCCTCGTCCGGAACACCTATCAGCTTCCGAAACTCCCCGGCTCTGCACTCGCGGCAGGTCGCGAATTTTTCCACTCCAAAACCTAATGGAATAACTTCAACCCTGCCCTCTTTTAACCCCAGAAGGCCACTAAGTTCTTCTTTCTGAAGCTTGCTTATAGTTATTATTCTTGTTGATCGTCGAGCCAGAAATTTGTCTATCATTCTGAACACATTCGACATAAGCGGCGAGAAATACCCGCTGAACACGTGGCCGTGATATGTATGCACGATAACCGGCACTCGGCAGATTGCGGCAGCGGAACGTCCGACTGCTCCGGCTTTTGCGGTATGAGTGTGAACAATATCCGGTCGTTCCCTGCGAATGACCTTTATAACCTTCATCAGCGTAACAATATCTTTCAGCGGCCGAATGCTCCTGCCTAACTCCGGCAGTATCTCTTTCTGCGAAACATTCATGCCTTCATATTTCGTCATATCTTCTTCGTTCGATTCGACGTTGCCGTGAAGCAGAAGCGTGTCGTATTTATCATTGTTGAACGTCCTTGTCAGAGTCAGCACATGTAACGCCGTCCCTCCGACATTCAATCGGGCTATCATCTGGAGTATTTTTATTTTGTCGCTCATTGGCATCTCCGCGCAAGCAGCTTCGGGCGACCGGCTTTCACTTCGTCCTACTATGAACCATACTACTTCCGGAATTACAACGCCTTAATTTATTAAATGTTATATCTCCATCACATACCGATCCATATTATACAAAAACGCAAAACCAAATACAGATTTTCTATAACCATCGGCACAAAATCAATAAGCGGGTGGTTTATTATCATCGTGGTGAAATTCTCTATTTGCTTGTTAAATAGTATAATTACGCCCATGTCAAAAGCGATTCTTTTGATCTTCGAAGGCCTCGACAACCCTGTTATCAGGTCGCAAGTCCTGATGCACGCTCGCGACATGGCGGATCACGGCATTATTGATTTTGAGATATGGTGCGTAGCATGGTCCTCGAAGATGCACGACTTGTCAGCTTCCAAAATCGTGGAGTCGGAAGAAATGTCGGGTTGCAAAATACGGCTCTTCAAAGGAACAAGGCCCGCGATGCCGCTTTCGGTCGCGAAGAACGCCACTCTCATCAGCGAATCGCTGAAAGATGTAAAAGGTTCATTCGACTTCATCCACGCCCGCTCGGATTACGCAGCCGCCGTCTGCGCCGAACTTAGGAAGCAAATTGATATCAACTTCATCTGGGACTGCCGGGGAGATGACGTTGCGGAGTTCAGCATGAGAGTCGGGTCGTCTAAAAACATTGCTTACACCCTGCTTAAACAAATCCGCATGGCGTCGATCAGAAAAAATACATCTATGGCCGCGGCACAATGTTCTAAAGCGATATTTGTCACTGATGCGCTAAGGAAGCAATCCGCGCCGACAATGGCCCCGGATAAGTTTTTTATTATTCCTTCCTCTGCTCCGGAATCAATGTTCTTTTACGATGAAAAACTCAGAGCCGACAATAGGGCCTCTCTGGGTTACTCGGAAAACGACCGCATAGTTGTGTTCAGCGGCGGTCTGCACGGCTATCAATGCTTCGAAGAGTCGATCGAACTATTTAAGAACCTGTACAAGTCCGACAAGGCTTTTAAGCTGCTGATTCTGACCCCGGAGGTATCACGCGCTAAAGAGGTGACAATGTCGCTGCCCGCTGAGAGCTTAAAAATATTTTCGTTGAAGACACAAGAGATGAACGCATATCTGAACGCCGCCGATTTTGGCCTCATGCTCAGAAAACACAATCCGGTAAACACCTCGGCATCGCCGGTGAAATTCGCGGAATTTGCGCTAACCGGACTTCCGGTGATTATGTCGGACAGTGTTCCGGACTCATACCAGATGGCGCTCAAGTACGGGAACCTCTGCCGATACGAATCAGGCAAAGTCGAACTCGCGGACGTTTCAAACAGAAAAACTGTCAGCACCTCATATATGAATATACTTTCGAGGAAAGCTGTAAGAGAAAAATACAAAATGCTGTATCAGAAAATGAGAGAAACATCTGTAAATTAAACGAATGATTAAGATTGCTCACATAATCACCGACTTGGACACCGGCGGCGCCGAGAATATGCTTTTCAATTTACTGAAAGCCACAAGCCGCGACGCGTTCATTCCGGAAGTAATTTCATTAACGAACATCGGACCTGTCGGCGAAAAAATCAAGGAATTAGGAATACCAGTCAATGCAATAGGGATGACACGCGGGATACCGAACCCTGCCGCGCTGTTCAAACTCTCCTCGTTGCTTAAAAGCATATCGCCAAACATTATACAAACTTGGATGTACCACGCGAATCTCGCCGGATCGCTCGCCGCCGCCATCGGTGGAATTAAAGTCCCGCTCGTTTGGTCCATTCATCACAGCAACCTCGATCCGGACAGCAACAAAACTATGTCGTTAATGGTAGCCAGAGCCGGCTCGATGATTGCACGCACGGGTTTCGCGCCGAAGAAAATTGTTTGCTGTTCGCAGTCAACGATATCCACACACACGGAAATCGGCTTCCCTGAAAAACTAATGTGTTTTATTCCGAACGGTATCGACGTTAATGTTTTCAACCCTCAAAATGACGCGCGCGCGGAAATGCTGAATCAACTCGGCCTCGGAAACGACACGATTCTGATCGGACTTCCTTCACGTTACGATCCGCTGAAAGACCACGCGACGTTTTTGACCGCCGCTGCTATTGTTGCGTCCAAGCAACCTCGCGCAAGGTTCTTGATGTGCGGCGAAGGAATAGACAAGAACAACAGCGAATTAATGTCTCTCATATCGGATATGAATTTAAATGATTTATGTTTTACGATGGGAAGAAGAGAAGATATGCCTCGATTCTATTCGGGAATAGACATCGCGGTTTCATCTTCTGCGGGGGAAGCATTTCCGCTCGCGATAGGTGAAGCAATGTCATGCGGGATACCGTGCGCGGCCACGGATGCCGGAGATTCAGCGGACATCATCGGTGGTTGCGGCGTCGTGGTTCCCGTACGCGATCCCGAAAAACTCGCGGAAGCGATGTTGGAACTTATTGACTTGCCTGAGGACGAAAGACGCCACCTTGGAGAAACCGCCCGTGACGCAATAGTTTCCAGATTCAGTCTCTCCAAAGTAGCGGAAATTTATGAAAAAATGTATCATGAACTGATCGAAAAATGAGTTGGCCGGTTAACATGTTTGTGGGTTCGCTGAAACAAAATAAATACGAGGCATGGGCAAAACCCCTCCTCGTGGTTTCCATACTCATTTTCGTTTTAATCAGACTTATTAAAGGGCCCGGCGGAGACGGAATGCCGGAAACTTATTCCTCTTTCTTTTTCTTTTGCAGTTTAGGCGCATTTCTCATTTATAAAAAAGCATGGAACGCGGATGAAAAACTCAACATTATGATAGTTTTCATCGCCGCCTACACCGTTCGTTTCATCGCGGCTATTATTTTCTTCCCCTATTTCACATCCATACATTGGTCGGATCATTGGATGTACATAAGAGTCGGTCAAATCCTTTCCCATCACTGGAACATGGATATGTATAAACTGATGGCTGCGATGAACATCTCCGGGCATCAAGGCTTTTACGTTTTTGTCGCCTCACACATGAGGATCAACCCGAACCCGATTTTCATTGTGCCGACAAATACATTTCTGAGCGCATACTCAACAGTTCTTCTGTACAATATTTGCAGGAATTTTCACTCGACCGACAACGACAGAAAAATACTCCTCGCCGGAACGATGCTCTTTGCCTTCTTCCCTCGTTCCATTTTTTACAGCACGGTTCTTTTGAAGGAAGCCGCTACTTGTTTTCTGTGCCTTCTTTTCATTGACAATATGTTCAAGTTTTTCAAAGGGAAACTGATCGAACCGGTAATATTAATGATTCTTGCGCTTATACCCTTGTTTTCTCTAAGAATTTATTTGATGCCGATTCTCCTGCTCACACTTTTCATCTCGGTATTCTGGTATCGTGAAAAATCGGAAAGAGGCAGGAAACTGGCAATAGGCATACTTGCATTGTTCGTGGCCTCTTTCGTTTTACTATGGGTCATATTCCCGAAATCAAGCTTTTTCGGACTTGCCTTCTACTACATATTTCATGAAATCGGAAGCAAAGGCGTCCTGCAGACTCTAATGGAAGCGAGAGGTGAATTCTCGAACGAAGGAGTGACTTCTTACGCACAACTCAAATACACCTCGATAGGGCAGATGCTTCTATATTTCCCTGTCGGGCTTCTGCGAACCTTCGTCACACCAATTCAATGGTTCCGAGAGGGCAAAGACGTCAGAGATACAGTAGAAGTCTATATGGCTGTCTTGTGGTATCTGCTTATGCCGTTTGTATTCGCCGGTTTCTATGATATGGTAAAACGCAAACTTAAATCGGCACTCCCTGTAATAACTTATGTGGTCTTGGTGATACTCTTCGTTTCCGTAATCTTTATGGGCTCTCAGACACGCCACAACAATCTCATGTATCCTTTCCTCTGTCTTTTCGCGGCATACGGAATATCCAGATGGAGAGAACTCCTGCCGTTCACATTCGCAGTATATTTCATTCTCGGGATAATAATTACGGCAGCAGAAGCTTCGATTAAAGGAACGCTGTTATTGCTTGGGCCTTCATGTCTTGCAATCATGATCGGCGTCATTGTATGCCTTGCTAAAGCCGATAATCAGAGACAGAAACTAACCATAAAATAAAAACCCGCTTCATATTACGAAACGGGTTTATATAGTTCGTAACTATTTAATCTGCTGATTATGCCCTGTCCGTGAGTGCTTCGACGCCCGGGAGTTTCTTGCCTTCGAGAATTTCGAGCGAAGCTCCGCCGCCTGTGGAAACATGCGAGAACCTGTCCGCGAGCCCCATCTTGCGAACCGCGCTCGCCGAGTCGCCGCCGCCGATGATCGACACGCATTCGGAGAATGCCGCGGCTTCCGCCACTTTGAAAGTCCCCTCCGCGAAAGGCTTCATTTCGAAAACGCCCATCGGCCCGTTCCACACGAGCGTCTTGCACGCTTTGATCTTCTCAGAGAAAAGCTCGATCGTCTTCGGTCCGATGTCGAGGCCCATCCATCCCGCCGGAATCGCATCCGCCGATACTACTTGCTTATTCGCATCTTCCTTGAAAGCATCAGCCGCGACCACATCCACCGGGAGCACGATCTCCGCGCCTTTTTCCTTCGCGAGAGCGAGCAGCCGTTTCGCCTCTTCGACTCTGTCTTCCTCGCATTTCGACGCGCCGATCTCAAGGCCCTGTGCCTTGTAGAACGTGAACGCCATTCCGCCGCCGATGAGAATCGCATCGACGCGGTTCAGCAGATTTTCGATAACGAGAATCTTGTCGGAAACTTTCGCGCCGCCGAGCATGGCTATGAACGGCTTTTCCGGCTTTGCGAGAACGCTGTCGAAATACTCGATTTCCTTTTTAAACAAGAGGCCCGCCACCGCCGGTTTTACAAACTGCGTAATGCCATATACCGATGCGTGCGGCCTGTGCGCAGTGCCAAACGCGTCGTTTGCATAGATGTCGCCGAGCGACGCGAGCTGTTTCGCGAACTCGGGATCGCCCTTCTCTTCCTCCTTGTGGAATCGGAGATTTTCGAGAAGAAGAACCTCGCCGGGCTGCAAACCCTTCGCCATCGCTTTAACAGTATCGCCGATGCAGTCATCCGCGAAATCCACCGGCGCTTCGAGCAATCCTCGAAGGTGCTCGCACACCGGTTTCATGCTGAACTCAGCTTTATACTCGCCTTTCGGGCGGCCGAGATGGCTCATCAGAACAAGAGACGCGCCATGCGTGAGAATATAATTGATAGTCGGCATCGCCTCCCTGATCCTGAAATCGTCTCCCACTTCCTTCTTCTCGTTCAGCGGAACGTTGAAGTCCACCCGCATCACAACCCTCTTACCCTTCAGATCGACATCTTCCACCGTTAATTTTCTCAGCATTTCAACGCCTCCAGCTTTCGGGATTTCCAACCCGTATTTATTGAATCTTCCTTCAAATAAATATCCGCGAGGGGCTTTTCAGCCCCCCGCCGATACCTTTATTCACATTTCCAGATTTACGACCTGCGACAACCGGCTTACAGAGATTTGCCGACCATTACCGCGAGATCGACGAGCCGCTGGGAATATCCCATCTCGTTGTCGTACCACGAAACGACCTTCACGTGATTTTCGCCGATCATCTGCGTGAGCGCCGGATCGAAAATCGAAGAAAGCGTGCAGCCCTTGAAATCCATCGAGACGAGCGGAGCTTCCTCGTAACCGAGAATGCCCTTCAGTTCGCCTTCGGAAGCTGCTGCCTTCATCGCGTTGTTGATCGCTTCAACCGATACCGGTTTTTCAGTGATCGCCGCGAAGTCCACAACCGACACCGTCGGAGTCGGGACGCGGAGCGCGTAGCCTGTGAGCTTGCCCTTCACGCCTTCGAGGACGAGGCCGACCGCTTTCGCTGCGCCTGTCGTCGTCGGGATGATCGAAAGAGCCGCCGCGCGGGCGCGCCTCAGGTCTTTGTGCGGAAGGTCCAGAATCTTCTGGTCGTTCGTGTATGAGTGGATCGTGCACATAAGGCCGGACACGATTCCGAAGTTGTCATAGAGCACCTTCGCAACCGGCGCGAGGCAGTTCGTCGTGCACGAAGCGTTCGAAATGATGTTGTGCTTCGCCGCGTCGTACTTGCTGCTGTTCACTCCCATGACGCACGTGAAGTCGATCTCGCCCTTTGCCGGAGCCGAGAGCAGAACCTTCTTCACCGAGCCTTTAAGATGCACGGAAGCCTTTTCCTTGCTCGTGAAGAGACCCGTCGATTCGATCACGACCTGAATGCCGTGTTTTTCCCACGGTATTTCCTTCGGGTCCTTCTGCGCGTAGATGGCAATTTCCTTGCCTCCCACGATAATCTTTCCACCACCGCCTTCAGCCTGTTCGCTCTTCACATCCGCCCCGAGAATCCCATAGTTGGAATCATACTTCAGCAAGTGAGCGAGAGTGGCAGCGTCGGTCAAATCGTTAATGGCAACGACTTCGATGTCTTTGTTGTTCAGAGACAGCCGCAAGAAGTTCCTTCCGATTCTTCCAAATCCGTTGATTCCTACTTTTACCGCCATGTTACACCTCCCCAGAATTGGCCCCCAAGGCGAATAGGGGCCGAAATAAGATAGAACTTATATTATAATGCTAAATACCCAGCTTCGTCAGCCTTTCCCGTAATTTTTCCAGTTCGAACGTTCGGGAAGCCGGACCGGACGTCGGAACGGCTTCTTTTGCTATCTTTAAAATACACCACGCCAGCTTGTTCGGATCGTGCCTGACCAGCTCCTGCTCGCTGACAAGGTCCTCCATCACTATCCGCTTTATGCCCAGTTTATCGAGCTTGTCGCGGTCAACCTTAACAGGCTTCTGTCCCTGCGCCTCGTACTTGCCCAGCAGCCTCGAAGGATATTTATTGTTTAAAACAATATAATCAATCATGTCCCGGCCAAGCAGCTTAATTATCCTCAAAGCATGATCCGACGCCGTGTAACCGTCGGTTTCACCCGGCTGCGACATTATGTTGCACACGTAAACCTTCGGCGCTTCGGCCTTCCGCAGAGCCGCAAGTATGTCGTGCACGAGAAGATTCGGTACAATACTAGTATAAAGCGAACCGGGCCCGATCACGATCAGGTCCGCATCGCGTATCGCCTCGATCGCCTCCGGAAGCGCGCGCACGTTCGACGGCGAGAGGAACACCCGGCTGACCGACGCCGGATCGTGCGTGATCGCCGTCTCGCCGCGGATTATCAATCCGTTCGACATTTCCGCACACAGCGTTACATTTTCCACCGTCGAAGGCAGAACATTACCGCGCACAGCGAGCACCTTGCTTAGTTCCTGAATCGCTTTGTAAAAATCGCCGCCTTTCAATTCGGTCATCGCGGCCAAAAGCAGATTCCCGACCGAATGCCCGTTGAGCGGCCCCTCGCCTTTGAACCGGCTCGAGAACAACTCCAGAACCGCCGTTTCAGACGCCGCAAGCGCCGCGATGCACTGCCTTATGTCGCCGGGCGGAAGTATATGCAGTTCCTCGCGCAGCCGACCGGAGCTGCCGCCGTCGTCGCTCACCGTCACTATCGCCGTTATATTCGACGTGAATTCTTTAAGTCCTCGTAAAAGCGAGTGCAGCCCGGTTCCGCCGCCGATCACGACTATTTTCAACCCCTTGCTCAGGAGCATGTCCTCAAACAGCAAATCGACCAGCTTATTGTCGGCCTCCGGCATGAAAAGTCCTATGATTCTTTTATTCAGTTTCTTCATGCCGTATATAATCATGTAAATGCCGATCACGATCAGCGAAATCCCGACCACGCCCTGACGGACGTAGTTCGTGACAAACGAATAAAAATCGCGTGGAATGTTCTTGCCGAGCTCGAACACAACGCCGAGACTGAGAATAAGCACGCCTACAACCACCAGCGCCACCCAGCGCTTGAACTTCAATCCCGGATAAAACCACTTCCATTGATTCATATCAGACCGCCGTTCCGTCCTGCCCCTTCACGATACCGATATGTCTCTATGCTTAATTGATACATTGAATCCTTTTTTCGAAAGCAGCCTGAACAGCTCGATCGCGAGCACAACCGATCTGTGGTGACCGCCCGTGCAGCCGATCGCCACCACGAGATTGCTCTTTCCTTCCTCCACAGAATGGTCGAGCGTGAAAAGCGTCAGGTCCGCCATCCGCTTCATGTACTCCTGCGTCAGCGGGCTCTTCATCACGTAGTCGTAAACCTCCTGATTCTCCCCGCTGAGCTTCTTTAGATTCTCTTCATAATACGGGTTCGGCAGGAAGCGCACGTCGAACACCAGATCAGCGTCCAGCGGCAGCCCGTACTTAAATCCGAATGATATGATATTGACCGAAACGTGAGATGCCTTTTCATCCCCGAGAATCGCATCTGTAATTTCCTTCTTAAGCACCCATATATTCATCTTCGACGTGTCGATGTAATAATCCGCGCGGTCCTTGAGCGGCTTGAGTTTCAGCCTTTCGGCGTGAATCCCGTCGATGATCCTGTCCTCGCCGCCCGCGAGCGGATGCATCCGCCGCGTCTCTTTGTAGCGACGCACCAGAACGTCGTCGTTCGCATCGAGAAAGATAATTTTGTACTTGTAGCCTGAATTGTCGAGAGCGTCCAGCGCCTTGAACAGGTCGTCGAAAAACTCGCCGCCGCGAATGTCGATCACGAGCGAAACGCGGTCTATCGACCGCTGAGAGTTCGAGCATAACTCCGCGAAATGCGGAATCAGCGCGGGCGGCAGATTATCGACGCAGTAGTAGCCGAGGTCTTCGAAGCACTTATTGGCAATAGTCTTACCGGCGCCGCTCAGTCCCGTGAGAATAAAAAAATCGATGTTACGCCTTTTCTCCGATGTATCCATGATCCTTTAATTTCCGCAGAAGCCCGTCGCCGCCGTCTCCCGCCGTCTTTCGGCTCCAGAAAACGTACCGAGCGAGCACATCCGCTTCTATATTGACTTTATCCCCCGCCGATTTCTCCGCGAGCGTCGTTGCTCCCATCGTATGGGGAATAATGTAAACCTCGAACGTATCATCGCGCACACTGCCCACCGTCAGGCTTATCCCATCCACCGCCACGCTGCCCTTCGGTGCAATCAGCGGCGCATACTCCCTGTCGAAACGCACAGTAAAAACCTTCTGCGTCTCGTCCGCTGCCACGGATACTATCTTGCCTACACAATCCACATGTCCCGTCACATAATGCCCGCCCACTCTGTCACCTACTCGAAGCGCGGGCTCGATATTCACATGCGAGTTAGGCTTAAGGCCGGAAAGCGTCGTCCTGCTGAAAGTCTCCTCCCCGACATCCATCGCCACCACACCGCCGCCGATCGACGTTGCCGTCAGGCAAACCCCGCTCACGGATATGCTGTCGCCGAGCGCCGCATCGGCCGCCGTCTGCGGACACTTCACGTTCAGTACGAGCGAGCGTCCCTTGCGCGCGACAGATTCAATCACTCCGACCTCTTTTATAATTCCCGTGAACAAACCTTTTTCCTTTTTAATTTTTCACTATCTATCAACAGCGCGATACACCACTGCAATGATAACTTTAAAACACTTCTCCGTTGCGGTTTCGCCTCCGGCCGCTTTTTCAATTATAATATAGTTGTTTTTGTAAGAACACACGGAGCGGGAAAATGGAAAAAGAGGTAGTTTTCAAGGAATTGAAGCGGATCGGCTGCAATGCGGGCGCCGACCTTGTCGGCATCTGCGACGTCGCGCTTCTTAAAAAAGAAGACCCCGACGCGGACGCGGAAAAATTTCTTCTTGGCGCTAAATCTATCGTGATCGCGCTTGTCGCCGACCCGCCTTACATTTCATCCGCGAAAGACCCGTACATATATTCGCGCCTTTCCTACCCCGGTTACATGAAAGCGGACGGCGCATGCGCTTCCATGCGGGCCGAGCTGGAAAACGAAGGATACCTTACCGCCCGCGTCGAGCGGGAAGCGGTTCATGCTTTCGACAGGTCGGGCAGGCCGTCGAAAACAATCCCGATAAAAAAAGCCGCCGAACTCGCCGGCCTCGGCAAGATTGGAATGCACTCCCTTCTCGTCAACCCGAAATTCGGGCCCCGCGTCAGAATGTCTGCATTTATCACGGACGCGCCGCTCACACCGGACAAACCGTTCGAAGGAGAACTGTGCGACAGTTGCGGCGAGTGCGCGCGCGC
>CAYPEK010000031.1:0-40197 GCA_964409645.1 uncultured bacterium
TAAGAAAAGCCGCGGACGAAAGCCGGCCCGATTTCGTGATTACAATCGGTGCGGTCGGCCTGTGCGAGGACGTGCTGGGCCGCATGGGAGTGCCGATAGCGGCATGGTTTATGGACAACCCATTCGGCCAGCTCGCGTTCAAGAAACATGAGGAAGGCCCGCGCCCGGAAAACCTCGGCGACAAGTTCATTGCTTTCTCGTGGGACGAACATTATGTTGAACTGCTCGAAGCTCATGATGTGCGCGCGTACTATCTGCCGTTGGCGACAAACCCGAACGTGCATTTCCCACGCAAAGCCACACCGGAACAGATGCATAAATACAGCGCCGACATCAGCTTCGTGGGAACCGCGGACAGAAACGACGACCGCAATTACAGATTCTCTTGCATCGGAGCGATAGAAAAGCATGAAGTTGCGCTTTGGGGAAGCGCGGGGTGGCAGATGCTTCAGACCGGCAGGCTCGACTACAGAGGCCACGCAGACAACCGCGCGGAATGCCCGCTGATCTACACGCTTTCCAAAATCAATCTGAACTTCACGGCGAGCCAACTCGTCACTGCTTTGCCGATACGCATCTTCGACATACTCGCATGCGGCGGATTCCTGCTGACAGACGCCCGTGAGGACCTTTTCCGCCTGTTCTCCCCGGGCACTGACCTCGTCATATTTGAAGACTGCAAAAGCCTGCCCGCGAAGGTGGACCACTTCATCAGCAGGCCCGATGAACGCGCCCGCATCGCGGAGAACGGCCGTAAAACAGTCCTCGCCCGCCATACTTACAGGCAACGCATAGACACAATTCTAAACACGGTTTTCAACAACCAGACTCAGACAAAATATTAAGTAGCCATTTGACAATTAACTCGGCGATGAGGCCGAAGAAGCCCTCGTTTTCATATTAAAAAAACGCACCGGCGGCGCGCATCAAACGCCACAGCTATTCCATACCTGCCGCCTTTCACAAAAAAAAATTGGCGAACACCTTACATTGCGGCTATAATATGATATATAATAGGCTTTATAAGGTCAGTTTAATAAAATGAACTTGCACTTTAAGCGGCAAAGAAATTTTTTAAAGGAGAACAGATTACCTGTCAAAAGCATTGACATGCCACGGCGGCTGTCTATAATTATGCAAGGCAAAATGGGAGAGAGGGGAACGGGAAAACGCCGACGTGGTGGAATTGGCAGACACGCTAGCTTGAGGTGCTAGTGCGGACAATACCCGCGTGCCGGTTCAAGTCCGGCCGTCGGCAAACCACAATCATATTTTTTTTGAGAACACAAGTTAAAAGTTTCACATACTGCGAGGAAAACAGATGGCGCGCAAAGAAAAATACAAATTCCCGAAACCGACAATCGAACGCCTCTCATATTACTTTCGGGCGCTCGAGGATTTGTCCAAACGGGGAATCGACACTGTCTCTTCGGATGCTTTAGGCGCAAAGTTGAACATAAAATCGTCCCAAATCCGGCGCGACCTATCTTATTTTGGTGATTTCGGCAAGCGCGGTATGGGTTACGACGTGAAATATCTTTTAAAGGAACTTAAATACATTCTCGGACTAGACCGCGAGTGGCCGACAATCGTGATAGGCGCCGGAAATTTCGGCACCGCCCTCGCCCACTATTCGGGATTCCAGAAACGCGGATTCGACATCAAGGCAATGTTTGACGTGGACAAGGATAAAATCAACAGCGACAACAAAGTTCCCGTACTCCCGCTCAGCGAGCTCGAAAAATTCATCCGTGAGAACAAGATCGAGATCGCCATCATAGCTGTTCCGGACTCCGCGGCGCAGGACGTAGCGGACAATGTAGTAAAGTACGGCGTAAAGGGAATCCTTAATTTCGCTCCGATACCGATCAAGCTGGACAAGGAAGTGCGCTGTCTATCGGTGGACCTGACGACAAAACTTGAAGCCATCGCTTATTACATGAGTTACTCTAAAGACAAACTCTGGAAGATATTCTCCTGACCGCAACTCCGCGGGAGACCGGCAAGCACCGGCTATCAATCCTTATCAACAGTCTTTTGACACCCGGCCCTTGCGCGATTAATATGTTCATTATGAACACGAATAAACATTTTCTTATATCTCTGGCGGCCGCGGCGCTGTTGGCAGTTGTCAACCCGTGGGCAAGTGCGTCGGCACAGGATAAGCCGATAATCGACTTCAACGACACAGCGACCCCGTCGGTCGAGATTCCCATTAATACCGCACCGGCCGATTCCTCAGAAGCAAAAACACAAACGACCGCTCCTGCCGACAAGAAAAAGCCCGCCGCGCCATCCCAGAACATGATAGATGCTGAACAAGCGACCAAGGTAATCGAAAACAAAGCAACAATAGTCAAAGTTGACGCCGGCGAGAACCCAAGAATATTCCTCGACAAGGGCTCTCTGGACGGAATAACGGTGGGAATAGACCTCGATGTTTACATGAATGACCCCGTGACCGACATGAAGGGAACCGTGCTTGCGGATGACGAAGTATTCGTGGGAAGAATCCGCGCGGTGGAAACGAAACCCAAGGTCACAGTGTGTGAAGCTGTCACAAAAGGCGCGTATATGCGCGGCAACTATGCGAAATATTTCACACTCAGCCAGACAAAACCGAAGAAAGAAAACAGGTCAGTTCCGGGCCGCTGCCCTTCGGGCATGTATTACGATTCAGGCGGCGCTTTCGTTTTTATTCCCGGAACAGCTTCGCAAACAGGCGTCGTGCGAGAGATTGTCGATGAAGCAGACGCGTTCTGTATCGATCCCAAACAGAAACAGGAAGTATTGACGTGGACCGCTGCAGCAAATGAGTGCAAACTCCGGAAAAAACGCCTCTGCACGAAACAGGAGCTTGAAAAGGTATGCACCACTTGGGACAAACCAAAGCCTTGTCCGAAAGATTTGTGGGTGAAAAACCAATGTCCCGATCAGAACACTGTGATCGACTTGTACCGGAGTCAGGAATGGACATCGGACCCCGTGACGGACGAAGACGGAAATGTATCATACGAAGCGAACTCTTGCTCATGTCCCGGCACGAGCCCTGTATGCACGCACTGCGTTTATGCCGGGTGCAGAGGCGCAAAGAAGGTTTTTAGATGCTGCTCAGACCCGTTGGAGGAAGAAACACCTCCGCCGTTGCCTGAGGAAAATAAAAAATGACCTCCTCAGGCCGGATGCTGCCCGACTGCAACTGATATGGCGACTGCTGAAAACAATTCCCTTCCCGCATTTCTCGACTCGCTCGGAAAGAAAGACCCGTACACGCGCGAGCACAGCGAGCGCGTCGGCGACCTGATGGAAAAATTCGCGGTTGCGATGAAACTTCCGGCGTCTCATATCATGCAAATGAAGGTTGCCGGGTTAATACACGACGCCGGCAAGCTCGACACACCAAATGAAATACTCGGCAGAATCAGCCGCGGAGAATCGATCCCGGCGGCCGAAAAAAAAGCTCTCGAAGCGCACGTCGAATCAGAAAGCCGCCTTGCGACACTTGGATTTATTCCAATGACTGTGAAACTTGCCGTCCGCCACCATCACGAGCGATGGGATGGAACAGGCTTTCCGGACAAGCTCGCCGGTGGCGCGATTCCGCCCTCCGCGAGAATGCTCACTGTTTGCGACGTTTACGACGCGGTATGCTCAGACAGGCCCGGGAAAAAAGGAGTCGGACCGCGCAAGGCATCCAAGATGCTTAAAAAATCTTCAGGCACATCACTCGACCCTAAGCTTGCGCAAATTTTCATAGACAAAATTGCATCTCCGGAAATCAAACCGAATTTACTTGAACGGTTTATCAGGAAACTTAAGAATTTATTCAAAAGAAATAAATAACTGTTATTCGCTTAAAATTATTCTCTTAAGCGCGCATCCCTACTTTTTCTCAAGCAGTAACATGAATCCGTCGTATCTCGGTATAACATCGCTTATGAAGCCGTGTTTCAAAATCTGTTTGTAGCCTGCGGCTTCTAGTGCTTCCACCGACTCGCGCCCGGGGATGCGGTCTTCCGTATATCCGCGAGGCAGCAGGAGCCATATACGAGAGCTGTTGAGTTCGCCCACTGATTTTGCGGCGGCAATGGTGCGTTCAGGCGGCCAGTCCTGACCGAATTCGTTTTTGACTAGATCATGATCCATCGGGAAGCCCTTGATCCGCAGCCGGCCACTGTAATAATAACGCGTCGCGCTCTGATAATAAGCAGGCGCCACAAGAATCATATCGCCGGGCTTTTCGTGATCCCGCACGTAATTCATCGTCTCTACGAACTCGTTCGGCGCAAGCATCATAGGATAATAAAAACACAGACTAACCGCCGCTGAAACCACTGCCGCGGCAAGCAGCGCTACGCGCATCGGCCGCAGTTTGATTACCGATATCGTTATCCCCATCAGAAGAAAGTAAACCGACGAGAACACGACCGCGTGTTTCGGGTGCAGAACGAGCGCGAGCCAGACGAGCCCGAATATTGCGACGCTAAGGCAAAAAGCAAGCATGCCCGTGAGATACACCGCAGCCTTCCATACGTCAGGCTTTGCTCGCCTCGATACGAATGCCGCGCAAAACGCCGCAGCAGGTATCAATAAGCCGGTTATGAGAACGAGTCTGCTGAGAGGTGAATGCTGATGGAGCGGGAAATGCATCCCGGCGGAATAATATGCAATGATGTCGATGATGTTCAGATATACTTTGTCCGCAAAAACTGACCACAATGCCTGAAATATGCTTTTCGAATGCATGTTCTTCGTGTGACTCAGCCCCATCATGAACGGAAGCCAAGGCGCAAAAAACGCGATTATGGCCGCTTGAGAAACGATCCACACGCCGATACGTCTCCGGCGGATGAGGAAATACAGGTTTTGGAACGCGAGAATGTATATGAAATAGTAATATGTATATAGAGCGCAGATCGACGAAATGATGTAAACCGCGACCATCCTGCGGCCGCCCCTCCCCCGAAGAAGCTCGAAACAACTATACACGCTGATAAGGCTGAAAAGTATTATGTAATTTTCGTACCTCGGCGATACCGAGCAGTGGATCATATACGGCGAGATCGCCGCGAGAAAACCAGCTGTCAGCCCGGCTGTCTCCCCGCCCCACTTCCTGCCGAAACGGCACAGGAGCAGAATCGAGATGAGATGCAGAATGATAGGCAGAGCCACAATCCAGTTCTTCAAGACACTGACTTTCGACCACGATGCAAGCGTAACAAAGAAAAACGGCGACAACTCGAACGCGGCCGCGCTCTTCACTATGCTCACAAGCGACTCCGTCCGTACATACATTATGTGGATGCTTTCCATCCCAAGATGCGGGTGCATAAATCCCGGCAAACGCAATGCAGCCGCGAGCACGAGAATCCCGCACACCTTCAGCTTATAACTCTTAGAGATACTGTGCATATCTGTATCGCGCGTCCGGACTGTCCGATTTACTCACTTTTCAACCACAGTTTCACTTCGGCAAGCCGCAGTTGTCAAGCAAGCGGAAAATAAGAGCAGCCCATAGTTTTTTTGACTGTATTTTTCCGTATGAAGTGTAAGAATTATAATAAATATGGACATTAATCATAAAAGGGAGGCGCAGCCATGAAGAAAAAAGTCTTATTCGCGATAACCGCAATTCTCATACTCACAACCGCCACAATGACAGTAAAGGCATCTAAACTTGGAGACCTGCTCGATGGAAAAGTAGGCAATGTTATTAAGGGTGTGGCGGTGTTCGCCCTCACCGATCTTCTCGCCGAACAGCTCGACGACTTCATCAACACCGTCACTCTCAACAAAGGCGTTCCCGAACAAGCCGCAACGAAAGTCGTGCCGGTGGTGTCCACAGGTTCCGGGTTCCGCGTCGGCGCCGTGCAGGTCACGGGCCCGAAAGAGCTCGTCGAAAAAGTGAAAGCCGTGGTTCAGATCGAGACGAAATTTTCTCTGAAAAACCTCGATGTCGAAGTGTTCGTGCCCAGCGATTCGATCAACCCGCTGAAATTCAACCGCGTCGAGGGAGTCGGCGTCAGCGCGCTGATCGATTTCCGCATGAGCGGCATCTAACGCGCCGGCTGCTGTATCGCGCTCACTCCAACCGTATCGTTCGTCCCCTGCGAACCATATTTTTTGAAATGTTGTCTGCGCGCAACTCCGATGAACGGCGCCCAGAAAGCAGACGTCAGACCGCGCCGTATGATGAACGGCCATGCGAGATTCATTTTCTTATAAATAAGATATCCCGCGAAGTATGCCGGAAATTCGGACGCCTCCACCGGCCGCCTTTTCAGTACCGAGGCGAGTGAAAACATCCGCCGATAGCACCGCTCGTACCCACGCTCAAGTTCTTCCGGGCTCATATTCTTCGGCTGGAACACGGCGTGCGCCGTGTCGTACAAGCTCCAGTCTTTGTGCAGAAGCCTGCCCTCGAAATTCATCTTGTCGAACAGCGGAGTGCCGGGATACGGCGTGAGAATATGAAACGTCGCGCACTCCATCCGCACCGACTCGATCCAGTCCACCGTCCTGTCGAAAACGTCCGGATAATCGTGGTCGAACCCGAGAACAAAACTGCCGTTCACCTTAATGCCGCTGTCATGAAACATCCCCAGCCGACGCTCGTAGTCCGCCATCGGGGGCGTCTTCTTACGCGCGTCCGCGAGGTTCCGCTCGTCGATCGTTTCAATGCCTATGAACACACCGTTGCAGCCCGCCTCCGCCATCTCGCGGATCAGCGCCGGGTCTTCCGTCACGTCGATCGACACCGCCGCGCTCCATATCTTGCCGACCGGCTTCAACGCGCGGCACAACTCACGCAGATAGCCGCGGTTCGATCCGAGGTTGTTGTCTATGAACACTCCGTACGGGCCAGGCAGCGCCGCGAATTCGGCCGCCACACTCTCGGGCCGCCTCATCTGATACGGCATCCGCACGCCTTTAGTTGACATATAGCAAAAATCACAGCGGTTGTGGCAGCCGCGCGTGGCTATCATGCTCGCTACGGTCAGATAATTCCGTTTATCGAGCAGACCGCGATCCGGCGCCGGCTCATCGTCGAACGCATCGACGTAATCCGCGTGGTACACCGGCATCGGGGTTCCTTCTTCTATGTCCTTTAGTATGCGCGGCCACAAAACGACTCCGTTGCCGACGGCGATGATATCCGCATGTGCGGCCGCCTCGTCGGGACACGACGCAACGTGCGGCCCGCCGAGCACCACGACCGAACCGTTCCGCCGGTACAATTCCGCAAGCTCATACGCGCGCTTCGAAAAAGTGAGATGCACCGTGATGCCGACAACCTGAGGCGGCGGGTCCAGCGGCGGCGCGCCGTGCATCAGATTCTCGTCCCAGAATTTGAGCGACCACCCTTTCGGCGTCACAGCCGCCATCGACTGAAACGTCAGGCTCGGCGTAAGATTATGCTTGCCGAAACTTCCGTTCGGGTCTTTCGCATAAAACGGCAGGAGAAACAAGGCAAAGCGCCGTTTCACGGGTCCGCGTGCGACCGCCGACTCGAGCGCGAGCGGTTCCTTAAAACATTTCGGCAGATATAGATTATTCATGGCTCCTCCTTTTTCTTTGAACAAAGTGCTTTGCATTGCAAAGCGCGTGGTTAAAAAAATTTCAGTCCGGGCGCCCGCGCGCGCAGGCGCATTTAAAGATGCTCTTTCGCCACAGATCACCTGCCTTTTGAATTCGCTATATTAAAACAGGCCGCGGCCCGCCGTCAGGCGTGACTCAGCCTCAACATGCGCTTGTCGCCCTTGGCGCCCGCCTTCTTCTTGTCCGCCGGGAGAGTCGCCGCTGTCATTTTCAACACGTCTTCGAGCGCGTCCAGATATTCGATAAAACCCGCCTTGCCGGATTCGGTGATGAAAACCGTCGTGCACGGCTTGGAGCCGACAAACTCTTTCTTTACCTTAACCGCGCCGGCTTCTTCGAGCGTCTTGATGTGCCTGCTGAGATTGCCGTCGGTGAAATCGCCGTCCTCTTTCAGCTTGTTGAATGTCAGGCCGTCCTTCGCGCCGATCAGCATGGACATTATCGCGAGCCTGCCCGGCTCGTGGAACACACGCTCGAGCGATGCGAAAGGGTTATTCTTCTTTTCCATCATATACACCTTCCCTGTCATCAAGAATGATAAAATCGGTAATCCCGGCTTTCGGGAATCTGTTTTTGAAGAAAATCAAGCCGCCCCAAGTCTCGCCCGTCAGAAACACGATCCCCATCGGCAGCGGGTTCGTAACATCAACCTTCAGCCTGAGGCAGACCGCCCCGCACAAAATGTAATACAGGCCAAGCGGCCAGATGCTTTTCGGCAGGACATGCTTCGATGAAAGATTCACCAGTCCGTACAGGCACATCCACATGCCGACCAGATACTGAGTCGTCCCGTTCATCATCATCGCAAGCGTCAGCACCGCGCAGACAATCATCGGCGGAAATGCATCCAGAGCCGGCAGCAACTGCCTCGCGTTACGCATGTTCCCGTATGTTCTGACATACCAAATTATCAACGCCAAGTAATTACCCGCGAACGAAATGAAAGCCACGATTACCCAGCCCGCGATGTGAACCCTGACCCGGTGCGGATACCAGCTCATGTTCATAACCAGAGCTACGGACATCGCCAGAACGCCGCCGAGAAACCTCGCCCGGCCGGAGTACCCCTTGAACCGCTGGGTCTCGATGATCCTGTCCCTGATTTCCCTGATCTGATAGATTGCGTCGTGAACCGTCTGCATCTCTATTCTCCTCGCTTATTATATACCCGCACAAAGCGCTTTGCAACACAAAGTTTAAAATATTTATTGGCGATATACATATCGTCTCCCTTCTCCTCCGTGTCTCTGTGAACTATGTGTTTAAATCTTTTTCAAATATATTCCCCGAACCGTTCTTTTTCCTGTTGTTTGTGCGTATTGGTGATATAATAATGGAAAATAATCGCGGAGGACGGCCGATGGGCAAAATCAAGATGAGCGTGGTTTCCTCGGCGCCCGTTGAGACTCTCTATCAAATGGGCCACGATGTCGCATCCTTCACGGAACTGTTCCCAAGCCTGAAATCGATCAAGGTACTCGAAAAAAAGGACGAGGGCAAATTCTGCCGCGCGGAATGGACCGCCGGCGCGAAGCTAATTACCCAGACGCACACGATGACTTGGATTCAGGAGGACGTTTGGGACGACGAGACGATGTGCTGTAACTTCTCGTGCGCGCAGGACAGTCCCGGCAGATTTAAACACCTGCGCGGAAGGTGGCACTTCAAACCTCACAGAAAAGGCTCCGAAATGCTGATGGAGATCGACTACGCGATCGACCATCCGCTTATGAACCCGATGATCGAAAAAATCATCGACGGGATCATGAAGCGCAACAACGAATCGCTTATGAACGGCCTGAGGAAGAAAGCCGAACGAGGCTGACGATCGGAGTGAAGAAATTGAGACACAAGAATCTTTTCCTCACAGCCGTGCTCGCGGTGGCGGTTGTAACCGCCTGTTCGTGCGCGAAAACAGAGACCTCCAAGCCTGCCGAAAAAACGGCTCCCATTCCCGCCGCAAAACCATCATCCACACCGTCGGAAGGCCCCGTTTTCACCTGCACAAGCGCCGGCCGCTGGTATCCCGCAAACCCGACCGAACTCAACTCCGAGCTCGACGGCTACCTCAACAAGGCGGAGAAGCGAAAGCTCGAAGGCCGGATTATAGCGCTCATCGCGCCACACGCGGGATACCAGTTCTCGGCCCCCGTAGCAGCATACGCCTATAAGGAACTCGAAGGGCTCGCTTTCGACACCGTGGTGGTCGTCGGCTTCGTCCACAATAACTACGACCCCGGCATTGCCGTCTATGAAAAAGGAGCTTTCCGCACGCCTCTTGGCGACATCCCCATCGATTCCGAAACGACTGCAGCGCTTATCGCCGCCGACCCGAAAATCAAAAACAACCCGTCGATGTTCGTCGGAGAACATTCGCTCGACAACCAGCTCCCGTTCCTTCAGAAAACACTCGGAAGCTTCAAGCTCGTGCCGATCCTGTTCGGGACTCAGACGCCGGAAAACATCACGGCCCTTGCAAACGCGCTCGCAAAAGTGCTGAAAGGCAAAAACGCGCTCCTCGTCGCGAGCACCGACATGTCGCACTACTGGCAGCAGAACGAGGCGAACAAGCTCGACGCGGAGACGATAAGCCACGTGAAGATGCTCGACGCCGCCGGGATCGCCACAATGATGCGGGACGACCAGAGCGGCCGCAAGCTGTGCGGATACGGCGCGGTTCAGGCAGTGATCCGGGCGGCACAGGCGCTCGGCGCGGACAAGGCGGAACTGCTTAAGCACGCGACTTCCGGAGACACTTATGGAGACACCGGACAGGGCGTTGTCGGTTACATGGCGATGGCTCTTCTGGAGAAAAACGGAAAAAACACCCCCGCCGCCAAGAAAACGGAATCCGACAAACCCACTACGGCAAAGGAGAAAAAAATGACCGAGAAATTCGAAGGCGAACTGGACGCTAAATCCGAGAAAGAGCTTCTGGGAATAGCCCGCAATGCGCTTGAAACATATATCAAAACCGGAAAGCATTACGACGCGAAGAGCGACAATCCGCAGCTCGACCTCAAGCGCGGTGTGTTCGTCACGCTGACCGAGAACGGCGATCTGCGCGGCTGCATGGGCTGGTTCGAGCAGGACATGCCACTCTCGCAGCGCGTCGCGAAACAGGCGGAAACCTCCGCCACAGGCGACCCGAGATTCCCCCGCGTCCAGCCGTCCGAGCTATCGAAGATCAACATCGAAATATCGGTGCTCTCACCGCCGAAATACGTGGACTCATACGAAGACATCGTCGTCGGCAAACACGGAGTGATTCTCGAAAAAGGGCCGTACCGGGCGACGTTCCTGCCGCAGGTTGCGCCCGAGCAGGGCTGGGACCGCGATACGATGCTCAGTCACCTCGCCATGAAGGCCGGCCTCTCTCCCGACGGATGGAGACAAGGCACGCGCTTTCAGGTCTATACAGCACAAGTCTTCGGCGAAGGCGAATAAAAGCTGCATATAAATTTAATGAAAACAAAAAAGGGCGAACTTGTAAATCTCGCCCCGATGTCCAGTCGGTATTCTATTGGTAATAAAAATAATGCGGCTTTTAAACCGTTGCGGCCTGCGATTCGTTTTTGAACACTCTTGATGTATCCAGAAGCAAAACAACTTCGTTCGATTCTTTACGCCTTGCTGTCGCCGCGACTATTCCATCCGCATTGTAGTTTTCGAGCGGCATGTCGTCGAAAGAAGCGGGATCGAGCAGTTCCACTGAAAGCGCCTCGTCAACAGTCAGCGCGATATTCGCCCCGTTCTGCGAGAGAACCAGCGCGATTTCCCTGACGTATTCAATGACAGTCTGCCGAGCCTCTTCGAACAGCGCCACGAGCTTGGCGAGTTCCTTGCTGCGCGTTCTATCAACCAGTTTCAACGCCGCGTCGTATTCGCCGCGCGCTTCGAGCGCCTTGACATCAGTTGCTATTCCGTGAATCCTCTTGTGCGGAACGTCGAACTGCCTCAGCACGCGGGCGAGAAAGACATTATCCGTTTCATACGAATCGTACCACTTCCCGAACGCACACCTATGCGGATCGAGTTCGCCCGTGAAAGCGGCTCTGCTCTCTACCGACTTCTCTAAGTTGTTGATCCAGTTCTTGTGTTCCTGCTCCCGCAGACTCAGATTGTCCACCAGCTCGGTTACGGCCCCCACAAGCGAGGGCATCCCAAGCAGTTGCCGTGTGTCAATTATCGGCATCAGTGTTCCCCGCAGATTGATAATTCCTCTCACGTGTTTGGGCACGCCCGGCATACGCGTCACCGGCGGCACAACAAGCATTTCCTTCGCATACTCCGAAGGAAGCCCGTACAATTCGTCGCCGAGCTTTACGATTACCCACAACTGTTCGAGCATTCTATCGGTGAAAAATTCTTTCATATCGGCCTCGCATCTTTATTTTTGCACCGCGCCGGCCCTGCCGAAAGGCACACATCCCGCCCGACACCCTTGTAAAAATGATAACGTTCGACGGAGGCTATGTCGCGTCGTCTATTTATAAGGATTATGTCAACTTTTTTACGACAAAACGTCAGTCCGCGCCGCATCGCGGCACGTGTGAAATACAATTTTCCAGATTAATTCCGCTGTTAATTGCTAATTTTATTAAGGACATCCGGATGATTCGTAATTATGCCGTTCGCGCCAAGCGAAATCAATTTTCGCATGGACTTCTCATCGTTCACGGTCCATACATTCACGCGCAGTCCGAGCCGTCGCGCGATTGCCATGTAGGCGGCGTTTACCTGCATCTTATTCGGATGTATCGCAGCGCAGCCGAGTTTTTTCGCTCTCGGCAGCCCGAGCGGATATATCACAGGCGCGGTCAGATATGCCGTTTCGATCGATTCGTCGTGTTTTTTTACTTCCGCGAGCGCCCGCGGATTGAACGACGATATGATCGTCATTTTCTGAAATTTGTATTGTTTCAGCAACCGGACGACCTCCGGCACCACCTCGGCCACTTTACACTCGATATTCAGCCCGACGCCGCGCGGCTTGACGTACTCGATCACTTCGCCGAGCGTAGGGATCGGCTCGCCCTGAAAACGGAGCGCGCGTATCTGCTCGATTGTCAGGTCGCGTATTTTCCCTGCGGGCGGGTCGGTGTGTTTGAAGTCGGTGTCGTGGTTGACCACCGCCGCGCCATCCGCCGTGAGATGCACGTCGAGCTCGATCATGTCCGCTTTCATCTCACACGCGAGCGCGAACGATTTCATCGTGTTCTGCGGCGCATAAGCCATCGCGCCCCGGTGTGCTATGCAGATTGTTTTCTTCATGCCGCCCCTCCCCGAATTCAGTTGCCCGTAACAGTATAACCCTCCGCAACGGGATAATAAACCCGATTCGGGATGATGAGGCGCATCGACAGCGTCCGTTTCTCTTACCTCACAACCGAGAACTTGCCGGTGTGCGTTATCTCGTATCCGTGCGCAGTGCGAGCAACCATGTAATAGACATAGACGCCGGAAGCGAGCGGCCTGCCGGACGCGTTCGTCACCGGGTTCCACCTCAGCAGCGTGAATGCGCCGTTTTCGTTGATTGCGGGCGATGTGTCGTAGTCCGACGGGACAACCCCCGCGAGCGTCGTCACGAACGAGCCGCGCAGATCGTAAACTTTGATGCTGATTGTCACATTGCCCTGATTCAGACCGGATGCGGCGAACCGGATGCCGTCCATCCTGTTCGCGGACGCGACATACGGGTTGGGGTACGTGTGAATATCGTTGAGCTGGAGCGGCAGCACGGCGTCCGGCGCGAATCCCATCTTGAAGCCGAGCGTATCGTACCGTGAGAAATGCGTCGAATAGATCGTGATGGTTTTCGCGGTCTTGTCGGTGGCGCCGTCCATCCGCACCCACGAGTTCGACGCCGTCACCCAGTTGTAAACACCGAGCGAGTCCACGTCCACCGTGCCACCGGAAGTCGGCGCGCCGTCGATGTAGCAGTTGCCCGTGATCGCGTCATACGTAAACGACTTCGTGCCGTTGCCGGTTGCAGCGTTAATGCTTTCCGTACCCGCATCCACCTTTCCGTCGTTGTCGTCGTCGCAGTAGTGGAAGATGAGGCGGATGTACGAGCTGAAGTTCGTGCCGTCCGGGAAGTACTCGCGCGCCTCGCCTGCGTTGACGATGTATTCGTTCGTCGGGTCCGCCGGGCAGTCCGGCCCCGGGCCGGAGCCGCCGCCGCAGTAAGCGGTCGGGTTCGTGTTATAAAAAACGGTGTCGCTCGCGATCACATTCGGCGGGAACACGGCGGTGACGATGCCGTCCTGAAAGAGAATGCCGCCGCCCTGCCCCACGACGCTCTCGTTCTCAATCGTCAGCAGTCTCAGGTACGACCCCGCGCCAGCGCTCATCTGCGACACCTGCGCGTAAGGCGTGTTCGGCTTGTTCGGGCAGACCGAACCGGAGTGCGACGGGCACTGCGTCAGATACAATTCGTTGTAATCGACACGCCCCACGATCTGCGGCGAGTAGATTTCGCCCTGACTCTTTGGCTGGTCGGGGAGGTATTCGAGGTAGCTGTCGTGATCGCTGCCGCCGAAGAGCTGGTCAACTATGCTGTCCATGCCCTGATTTATTTGCTGTATGTCAAGCCGATTGCGCTTGTCCACCGAGTACGAAACGAGCTTGCCGTCCGCCGACCAGTTCGGAACGTACGCGGGCATCGTGTGCGACGCGTAGTCGTAGATTTTATAGACGCCGGGCGCATCGAGCGACGTCACCGGCAGCGATGCCGTGACGAAACCGTCTGCCGTCTCGGCGAGGTTGATAATGTAAACGCTGGTCTTAGATGGAGCGGTCGGGAAATCGACATCCGGCGTGCGGTCCCACGCGAGGAACGCGATCATTTTGCAATCCGGCGACCAGCGAGGCTTGAGCGGCCACACCGCGTTGCCGCTGAACTGCGTGATCCGTTTCAGGTTCGATGTCTTGCCGTCGATGCGATACATCCCGTCTGCGTCCTTCGCGCCGTCGATCAAAACAATGTTCGCATTTATCGTGCTGCCAGTATCGGTCGTGCACGCCGGGTTGCAAACATAATCTTCCTCCACATTCCCCGTCTTTGGCGCACGCACCGCGATCAGCTTGTCTCTGAAGTTCGCGTCGCACTCCGCGTAGTTGCCCGACCAATGCGGATCGAACCATTCCGCCTCGTCGTTCAGCGGCACGATGTTCTGGCCGAGCCGCCTCAGTGTGACCGGATACTCGATGTAGCTCGAACCGCCGGACATCATTCCCGTGAATGACTTCTTCAGCGGAGTAGTCAGTCTGATGAGAGTCAGCGCGTTCGTCACGTCGTTGTCGATCGCCGCGACTGTTGCTGTTTCGCGACGTATTATACCGCCGTCAAACGGGTCTTCCTCGTAGAGAATCACCTCGCTACCCGGCCCCATCGTCATGAAATCGTTGAGCGGAACCGTGATTGTGTCCTGCCCCGCCGTTGCATCGTCATATATCGTCATATTGTCCGCGACCGGCCCCGCGGGCGGATAGTCGTACTGCGCGCCGACAGACATGCCGGCCGACGCCGTCGCGCCCACCCAGAACAACTTCGTTATCCCCGTCCCCATCAAGTCCTGTGCGGCAAATACCGCTTTGTCGTTCGAGGTGCTCCACGCCACTTCGCTGTATGGAGCCACTCCGGTGTTGCCGATGCCGTCCGTCGAGTTGCGGGTCAGGCGCACGCAATTACCGAGCGTGTCGCCGGTGAGGTCCATTGTATAGAGATTGAAGTCGGTGTAGGGCTGCGTACCGGTCGCGGCGGCGCCGTCGCACGGACTGCTCTGTCGCGAAACGAACAGCAGCTTGCCGCCGTCCTGCCTCCAGACCGGTGAGAGCACAATCGACATCGTGGCGATTTCGGGTGTCGATATGAACGCGTCCTGAACGCTCGTGATTCCGGCGAAGCTGGTCGTGCCGGGCGCAACGCCCGTCGTCGGGCGGATCAGTACGAAGCCGGGTCGGTCGTCGCCCGACGTGTGCGCAAGCGGCATCGTCCCGAAATATGCGGGTGTTATCTTGATCGGCGATTGCGGATCGTCATCAGGCATCGAGGCCGCCGTCAGCGTCACGCACGCCGCTCCGTTTTTAAGATTTCCTTTTATTTCAGTGTGGTCGGCCTCGGAAAGGAGCGCCGCCGTGGCGGGTATCGTAAGGGTGTCGAAACCGCGTGTCGTGTCGGCCTCGTTGCGCGCGATTGTTTTGCCCGAGTTCGGCGCATCGCTTAACGTGAGGGACACCTCCGCGCTCATCCACACGCCAGTCTCAATCGTATCATCGCAGGCGTCCATGATCCGCACGCACACCATTTCGCTCTGGCCGTTCATCGTGGCGGTGACAATCGCCGAGCCAGTATTCGGGTCGTCGTACATCATGATCCTGTTATTCGCGGAATCCCACGACCACTGGCCCGCCGCCGGGATCGTGTCGTCGGCAACGTTTTCGAGCGCAACCGGCCCGCTGCCCGTGTTGAGCTTCACGAATTCCGGTTTCGCCATAATCTTCGCATCCGCGTTCGAGCAGTAATTCGCGGCGCAAGCGGCCGCACACGCCGCCGCCGCGCACCACTGCGCAATGGTCGAGTCGGCGGTGATAAGACCGTCGCCCGCGGGAGCGACACGCAAGTAATCCGGCCCGGAGCGGGCGTTGAACGAGCCGGGCGTGCCTGCCGCAACAGGCGGCGCGGCCGCCGTACCGAGGTCGCCGCCGATCGTCAGCTCTTCGTCGAGAGTCGCGTAGAAACCGTCAGTTCTTATATTGTTCGCGAACACGCCCGCGTAGTGCGGGTTGACTGAGGAGACACATCCGGCGGCGTACATTTCGAGGCACCACGCGCCCACGCCGGGTATCGCGCCGCACATATCGCCCGCGCCGGTGAGGTATTCGAGCCGGCTCACTACAAGACCGTCCGCCGTCGAGTCCGCCTGATCGTCATAAGCGCCGACCGACAGACCGTTCCTGTCGTATCCTCGCACAAAATTGGAGGTATCGACACCACCCGTCACTTGCGTGTAAAGGCCGTCCGCGCCGCCCGTTGTCATTTCGGTCACACCGTCCGGATAGAAAACCTTGAACTCGACAAACGACGGAAGCCACGCGGGAGTCATTGTCAGATACTGTATGCTCAATTTATTGTTGCGCTCAGTGATGAACTGGATGAAAGTGGCGTTTCCGGCGTTATCGTAAGCGGTGACGGTCACCACATCAGCCGTCGTGTTCGACGAATCTATGTCGTAGGTCGCGCTCCATGCCGCGGGATCGGCCGCGTTCGCGGGCGATTCGCCGAATGCATCGCTGAACGTCACCCTGTTCAGGCCGGAGAGCGCGTCGGATGCCGTGCCTGATACCGTGAACGGCTCGACGCCGCTCATGCCCGCCCCGTAATACAGTCTCCCGTTCGCGGGCGACACCCAGAGGTAGTCGGACGATTCGGTGATCGCGGACATCGGTACTTGCGGCGGCGTAACATCCTTTCTGAAATAAAACGCGTCGGTCAGCGTCTCGGTCAGACCGGACGTACACACGGCGCGGATCGAAACCCAGTTGATGCCTTCCTGCGCGGCCGCGAAATCGGCGGCGGCTATCGGCCAGTCAGCCGTGTAAACATTAACGCCCGCCCCCGGGCCGATGAACGTCTGCCACGGCATTATCTCCGTTCCGGTGCCGGCGCTCATCCCCTCCGCGCTCCAGAACGTGTACTGCGCGTAATCGAGATTGTCGCAATCGGTGTAAAAATCGACATCGTACAGAGCGCCCGCCGCGTTGTGCCACACGTCGTCATTCGGTTGGTTATCGACAATTGTGACAGAGCCTCTTTTGTAATATGTAAACGCGCTAACGGGCGCGGACACGTTCGGCGGATACGAGAGGTCGAGGGTGCTGATCCGCAATGTATAAGTCGCGTTGCATGTCGGCGTGGTTGCTGTGAAAGAGTTGGCGATCTGGAAAGCCGTCGGGACCGCCGCCGGGTCGGTGCTGAATATGACGTAATAGCCGTCGAGACCGGCGTTTGCGGGCGTACCCGGCAGATCGGACGGCGCCGCCCATTCGAAGTACGGATGTACGCTCGTGTAGCTGCCGCCGTTGACGATCGGCATCAGCTTGCTGTCCGACGCCCAGCCGAGCACAGGCACAACAGGCGTTTCGGGCGCATTCGCGTCGTATCTGTACGTGAACGATGTCACCGCCGCGCCTTCATTTTCCGCGTTGTCGGTCGCGGCGATGCGCAGGTAGTATTCCCAGCCGGACACGAGCAGCTGCGCCGGAACGTAACTCTGAGTTGTTGCCGCCGCCGTCGGTACGCCTGCCGGGTCCGTGCCGAAGTAAACCTTATATTCTTTGAGCCCGGAATTCGCGGGAGTGACGGGCAGATCGCTCGCGGCGCTCCACTCGAAATACGGTTGCGGATAGCTGTACCAGTTGCCGGATGCGAGCGTTACATTTTTCGCCGAGGAATCGAACGCGGACGCCGTCACGCCGTCGGGAGCGGTCGAGTCGTATCTGTAGGTAAAAACCGTCGAGGCCGACGACGTGTTGCCGACGTTGTCTCGTGTGCTGATGCGCAAGTAATAAGTCCAGCCGGATTCGAGTGCTGCTGACGGCACGTAAGACTGGGCCGTCGTCGCGTTTGCCGGGACACCCGCCGGGTCCGTGCCGAAATAGACAACAAACTCATTGAAACCTGAACTGAGCGCGGGTGCCGCCGGGAGGTCCGAACCGGCGCTCCATTCGAAATACGGCGCGGGGTGGTTGTACCAGTTGTCGCTTGTCAGTGCCGTGCTCTTGGCGGTCGAGTCGAACGCCGTCGCGGTGGGAATCTCCGGCGCGAGCGTATCTTTAAGGATATAGAAGGCATCTTTATATATTGTTACAAGGTCGTTCATATCAGTGACGCGGATCGAAACAAAGTTGATGCCGTCCGTTGCGGCGGCGAACGCGGCGTTGCTGATGCTCCAGTCGGCTGTATATGCGTGGGAGCCGTAATTCGGGCCGATCAGCACCGTCCACGGGACTACCTGCGTTCCGGTTCCTGTGTCCGCGTCTTCGGCGGTCCAGAGTGCGTATTCGACGGTGTCGAGGCTCGATGTGCAACCGCCCGCGAAATCAACGTCGTACACGCCCGTGTTCGCATTGCGCCACGTGTCGTCACCCGTCTGGTTGTCGCTGACGTCGATCTGTCCCGCCCACCTGTAAACGAATGCGGTGGCGGCGGAGGATGTGACATTCGGCGACACAGCACTGTCGCGGGTTTTTATGCGCAGGTAGTAATCGGCGTTGCAGACCATTGCCGCCGCTGTGTATGTCGCGGTCGTCTGGTATGCCGTCGGGTCGAGAGACGGATCGGTCGAGAACCCGACGAAATATCCGGCGACACCGGAGTTCACCGGCAACGGGTAGTCGCTCGGAGTTGCCCACTCGAAGTACGGGCTTGCGTGGGAATACGCGCCGCCCGACGTGATCGTGTCGGCCTTGGCGTCGTCGCTCCATCCGTTGACAGGTGTCGTCGGGTTATCCGGCGGGATCGAATCCTTGCGGAAGATGAAACCGGCGGTTCCCGTGGCGAAATCGTCCGTGCGCCAGTTGCCCGCGGCATCGAGGCCGCGGACGCCGATGCGCGTCTCGCCCTGCGGCAGCGACGCCCATGCGATTGTCCAGTCCGTCGTGTAAGAAGCCGCCTGCGAGCCTGTCCATATATTTGTCCACGCGCCCTCGCCGATTTTGTAGTCGAACTGCGCGAGCGGCGAATCGGATGTCCAGATCAGGTCGATGTCGTTCGCGACGTTGGCACTGTACCACGGCGTGTAACCGCCCGCCGTGATCGGCGTATTGTAAACAATCGCGGGGGGCACTGTGTCTTTGCGGACGTAGAACGAATCGACTGCCGTCGTCACGTTTCCGGCTTCGTCGGTGAGGCGGATGGTAACGTAATTCACGCCCTCCGGCAGCGACGCGTAATCGATCTGCCAGTCGGTTGTATAAGTCGGGAAATTGATGTTGTCAGCGATAGTTGTCCAGCCGAGAACCTGCGTGCCGGTCTGCCCGGGGCCGGTGTAAACCATGTATTCCGCCCTCTTCAGGTCGCCGCACGTGTCGGTGAAATCGACATTGTAAGCGGTTCCCGCGGCGTTGCGCCACGTGTTGTCGCACGTCGGGCAGCCGCTCATGTTGTTGACGATTGTCGGCTTATTGTTGTCGTAGTTGTAAACGAATGTCGTGACCGGGTCCTGCACGTTGCACACGTGGTCGCGGGTTCTGACGCGGAGATAGTAGGTCGAACCGCACGAAAGCGCGACGGATGAATCGAAGTAATTGTTCTTTTGGAACGCGGCCGGAATCACGCTCGGGTTGGTCGAGAACGAAACATAATAACCCTCGATGCCGACGGAATGGCCGACCGGGTTGTCATTCGGCACCGGCCACTCGAAATACGGATTGTCGTAGGGGTACCAGTCGCCGTTGGTTAGGCCGATCGCCTTCGAGGAGGAGGCGAAACCTGAAACAGTCGGGTTGTCCGGGTTCATATTGTCGTTGCTGAATTTTATGTTTACGTAATCATTATGACCGACCTTGTCATATACAGTGAAGCGCACCGTCTGGTCGGGCGTGACGTCGCCGGCGTCGATGTTGTAGAACTGCTGCCACGGGGTCTCGGTGTCGGGCGTCTGAATCGCGTCGCCGAACGCTGCGTCACCCTGCAGCTTCCATTGCGAGCCATACGACTGCATGTTGTCCGTCCAGTTGACTACGACCGTGAATTGGTTCGGCGCACCCGGGAAAAGCGAGTAGCTCGACGACGGGCGGCTCTGATACCACACCGTGCAGATCGGGTCCTGCGAAGGATCGCCGCAGACAACGCCGTCGGTGGTGCCGTGCAGCGGGCAGTCGTTGCCCATTATCGACTGTACGTTCGGGACGTTGACAATCTCCGGCGCGGTTGTGTCGAACACGGTTTTATCCGAAGCGTGGAGCGTCTGTATCGCGTTGTATTCGTTCTTATATTCGACGTAAACCGTCTTCTCCCCGTCGGCGGCGCCGCATCCCGCGCCGGTGGTGATGTCGAACGCCGATGTGGTTTTGCTGAACGGCATCCACGCCGACCAGTTCGCGTTGTTGCACGAGAACCTCATCGAGTCGGCCGCGTTGCAGTTCGTGCCCGCCGGGTCTTCGCACGTGAGAGTCAATTCGGGAGTCGTATCTTCGGTACAGCAATTCATCAGTTCGGTTATCGCGATCGTGCCGGTTGTCGGCGGGTGCTTCGCCTCCGGATAGACATCGTATCTGAAACCCGTTGTCTGACCCGAATTCGTCAGCCGGAACCTGTAGTCGTAATTCATCGCGGACGGCTGCGGCTTCACGGAGAACCAGAACTCCGTATATGTTTCGCCGGACAGCATATATGACGAGACGAGGCCGGTTTCGCTGTATCTGCCGTTCACCGCGGACGCGCAGCCCGTGTAACCGGTTACGAACGCCGCCGTGGTCACTGTAGCGCCGTCCGCGCCCCATGCGCCGTCCACTGCTTTCCAGTCCGTCGAGAACAGCGTCAAATCCGTCCACGGCCCCGGCGTACCCTCCGGGTCTTTCTGGTACTGAAGCCTCCAGTTGAACGGGACCGCGGGATCGGTGTGCTCGACGCGCACCGCGAGAATGTACGTCACGCCGTTGGTCATCCCGGCGGGCACTCCCGCGCCGCCGAACACCGGAACCACGAGATTCTCGCTCCAGTTGTACGCCGCCTGATGATTGTTCGGCACAACGACGTAAAGCGCCGCCGTCTGCGTGTAGATTCCCAGCGGTTGCGGATTGTCGCCCGCGTTATCGACTTCGACCGTCCTGAAATAATACGTGCCCGTCACGCCGGGCCGCACGGTGAAGTCTTCTTCATAAAGGATGTTCATGTATTTATCCTGAGTCGCGGGCTGGTTGTTGTCTTCATGGTAGATACCGTCGGACGGCGTGCCGGACAGAATGTGCGCGGCTGCCATCAGGTCGCCTTCCGTGTGGTCCGGGTCGTCCCAGCCGCGCACGAGCGTCGCATCAGTCATCAGAACAGGCGACGAAAATGCCGCATCGGTATCATACTGCACTGCGAGCTTGTGGCCGTTCCACGCGGCGTTACGCGACCTCACCCCGACGCGCAGGTGGAGCGTGTCGTTCACAACCGCGTACGCGGGCGTGTTCTCAAGTTCAATCGCCGCCTCATCCTGATCCGTCCATCTGTACGAAACCTGCTGCCGCGCGACGATTCTGCATTCCGGGTAAGTCAAATAAGACATTCCGTAAGTCGAGCCGGTGTTCGTCACGCGGAACCGGTATGCGTTGCCGAATGTCGATGCGTTACCGCGCACCGAGTACCAGATTTCGGTGTACTTCATAGCAGCGAGCGAGAACGAAGCCGTCTTCCCCGTTTCGGAATAAACGCCGTTTACAACGGTGCAGCCCGTGCAGTTGGTGTAACCAGTCGTCGCGAACACGCCCGTTCCTACCGCCGCGCCGTCCGTGCCCCATGCGCCGTCCACGGCGCTCCATCCGGCGGATGTCGTTGTAACGTTCGTCCAGTCGCCCGGCGTGCCGTACGGATCGCTCTGATACTGCAACTGCCAGTCGTAATTTGTATTGAGCGAGCTGTTGTTCTCGATTTTTACCGCGATTATGTAGTTCACTTCGGTCGTGAAATCGAGCGTCGCGTTCTGGCCGTTCCATGCGGGCGACGCCGCGTTCACCGACCAGTTATATTTAGTCTGATAGTCGATAGGCGTTGAAATGTTTATCTCCGCGATTTCCGAATACTTATCGAGCGCGCGCAGGAAATTCCCCGAGTCGTCGAGTTCGACCACCCTGATGTAATAGCTGCCTAAGGAAACCGGCTGAATCGTGAAATCCTCCTCGTATGTAACATCCGCCCTGCCCGTCTCGACGAACGGCGTATTGTCCTCATGATAGAGGCCGTTGCCGCTTGCGCCGCCGAGCATTTTCAGGCCTGAAACTTCATCGCCGTTTGAGTGGTCCGTGTCGTCCCACGATTTGAGCGCGGAGGAAGAGGCAGTCAACAGCACAGGCGCGGTGAACGCAATCGACGTGTCGTACTGGAGGCCGAGTCGATGGGCGGCGTACGCGCCGTAATTGCCGCGGATGCCGATACGCACATGCAACTTGTCGCCAGAAGCGGCGATTATGCCGACGTTCTCGACGTCGAGCGCGGCCTCGCCCGCGTCCGCCCAGCGGAACGCCGTCATTTCGCTCATCGGCTCCGCCGCCTGCGGGTAAACGCTATAGATGAAACCGGACGTCGAGCCGGTGTTTGTCAGCCTGAAATCGTACGTGCTTTTCGCCGCCTGCGACGTCGGCGTCAGGCAGTACCAGTATTCGGTGTAGCTGCCCGCGCCGAGCGAGTCGGTGATCGTGCCGCGTTCGGAGTAGTAGCCGGTTTCGGCCGCGCCGATTCCCACCCCGCCGTTCGTGGCGAACACCGTCTGCGGGATCGTCTTTCCGTCAACGCCGTAAGTGCAGTTCGCGGCTTTCCAGTCGGCGGATGCCGCCGTCACGTTCGTCCAGTCGCCGGGCGTGCCGCTCGTGCGCTTGTACTGTAGTTGCCAATTATAGACAGACGCCGCGCTCCCCTGATTTTGCGTCTGCACGGCGAGCAGATACAAGTTGCCGGGAGCATACGCGAGCAGGTTGTTCGTCGGCTGGAACTGCGGGCTCGACGCGTCCGCCGCCCACGCGAAGAACGTCTGGTAGTTGGTCGGTATCGCCGCATTGACGGCGATCGTTTTGCTGTAAACATCGAGTGGCTGCGGATTGCCGCCCGCGGCGTCCACGGACACGACGCGCAGGTAATATGTTCCGGCCGAGATCACCGCAACCGTGAAATCTTCCTCGTACATTATGTCGCGCAGATAATCCTGCGCCGCGGTCTGCACATTGTTTTCGTGATACACACCGTCGTAAGGGTTGCCGCTCAGCATCTTGGCGCCGGAGACCACATCCCCCGCGTTATGATCCGTATCGTCCCACTCGGCGACCGGACTCGACGAAACCGTCACAAGCGAAGGCGACGGGAATGAACTGTCAGTGTCGTACTGAAGTGCGATCCTGTGCGCCGCCCATTCGTTGTTATTGCCGCGCACGGCGACACGCAAGTGGAGCGGCTGGTTCACCGCCACGCCAGCCGCCGTGTTCTCCGGGGCGACCGACGACTCGTTCTCATCCGCCCATCTGTAACTCACCTGCTCGCGGGTTGTCTGCCTCGCCTCCGGGAGACTCTGGTAGCTTATCAGCGACGTGGTACCGGCGTTCGTAACTCGGAACCGGTACGAATTGCCCGCCGCATACGAAGTCGGCTTAACCGACCACCAGAACTCCGTGTACTGATTGGCCGCGAGCGCAAACGTACTACCGAACGCGCCGCTTTCGTCATATCGGCCTGCGAGAACCGTTCCCGTCCCGGCGCCCGTCACGAATCCGCCGGTTGCAACTGTCCCCTCATCCGCGCCCCACGCACCGTTCATTGAAATCCAGTCGCACGTGCCGCAAGTGAGCGTCACGGGCGTCCAGTCGCCGGGATTTGTATAAGGGTTTCTCTGATATTCAAGCCGCCACGTGTAGCTCGTCGCCGCCTTCCCTTCCACTCTGACCGCGACGATGTAATTAGTGTTCACGACAAATTCGAGCGGGGTGTTCGCACCCGTCGCCGTGTAAGGAGAAGTATTCTGCATCCAGTTGTAGGCTGTGACCGCCGCACTCGTCGATTCGACGATCAGCTTCGCGGGCACCGCGTAGGAATCGAGCGCGCTCTTGAAAGTCCCGTCGGCGTTCAGTTCGACCACGCGGATGTAGTACGTTCCTGTATTTAAAGGATTTACCGTGAAGTCTTCTTCGTACATTACGCTCGAATCTTTAGCCTCGGCGGGCGGCAGACTGTCCTCATGGTATATACCGCTGTCCGTCGCCGCACTCAGAAAATGTATCGCCACCGGATCGCCCTTCAGGTGGTCGGGGTCGGTGTCGTTCCAGTACTGCATCGCAGTCGAGGAGCCGGTTATCAGCATCGGCGCCGTGAAGCCGGATGCCGTGTCGTATTGAAGTCCGAGGTAGTGCGCGCCGCGTTGCGCGAAATTGCTCCTCACGCCCGCCCGCAGATGGAGCTGAGCATTCTTCTGCGTGTTGATGTATTTGTTCTCGACCGCCACCGGAGACTCAGTCGCATCGAGCCACCGCCAATCCGCCTGTTCGAGCGTTGAGCCGTAGTTGATATTCAGCAACGCGGTATTGAACACCATCGACGACTCGTCGAAGTTCGTGTTGAGCGCGCCCTTTATCCACACGCGTACCTTCAGCAGCCCGGAACTGTTCATGTACGCATCGCTGAAACTTGATGTTTTCGATCTAATGAGCGGCTTTTCCGGATGCGTGTCGGACGTTTCATCCCAGAGGTACGCCTCCGTGCCCGCCGTGCGCCAGCCGGACGCGGTCGGGGTCAGGAACTGCGGCCCCATGTCTTCCCAAAGCCCGGTTGTGAAATTGAATAACTGCACGCGAGATTCGTATATCGTGTTCCAGTCCGCGGGGTTCGTCACGGGCGCACTGCCGCTCTCAACGCCGACAAGATACATCTCCGCGTTGAATGCAAGCGAGTTGATTGCGCGGCCGGTGATTCCGTAAGCTGAAAGGTTGTACCAGAACTCGACCCATTCCTGCTGCGGATCGAATTTCTCTATGTCCTTCATCGAAAGCCCTGCATATTTCGTGTCGCTCGCGGCGAGGTCGCCTATCGTGTCGTTTGTCACAGAGCAACTGCCCTGATTCGTCGTCGTCGAGTAATACGACGCGACAAAGATGCTCATGAACGACGGGTTTGAGTCAACGAGCATGTGGCACGGGGCAAGGCCCGTCACAGCGCCCGACGGAAGGTAAATTTTGCGGCTGCCTGCCGGGTCGCCGATCCCCGGGCTGCGCAGCACGCCTTCGATCTTGATATTGTTCGCGAGCACCTGTGCGTCAATCGTGTGGCCGCTCACCGCCGTGTCCGCGATGTCGAACGCTATAAAAATCGAGTGTGTGGTGTTCTTCGTTTCAAAATCGAGCGAACCGGTAAACGTCACCTCGCCGCCGCCGAACGGCTGGTGCGTCGTGCCGAACGGAGTGCCCGTGTTGAAAAACGGCAACGTGCCCGTGTAGTACGCCGACACGCCGGAAACGTCCGTATCCGATATGTTCTTTGACGTAATAGTTATGCTTTGGAGAGTCTGCGGAGAGCCGACACCGCTTACCGGGAAGTCGATTCTCAACACCTGCTGGTCTTTATCTCCGGGACGCACGTTCGCCGTCGTGCTGTTCACCACTATGATACGACCGAGTGTCTGGGGCGGCGCGATGGTCCTCTGCCCTGCCGGGTCGATCGTCACAGTTCCCGGATATGCGCCGCCGCTTGTCACGATACCGCCAGCGTCAATCCTTAAGTCCAGCACATTGCCGGTCTGCGCCACGGGAGAAATGTTGTACACGACAAAGAAATAAACAACCGAGTTGGACGGGAGCGCGAGCGTATCGTCGAATGTCGCGACGCCGCCGGCAAACGGAGTGTTAGGCGTGCCGAACGGTGTCGAAGTCTCGAAGAACTTGCTCGTGCCGGTGTAATAAATCGTAACGCCGGTGACATCGCTATCCGCGCTGTTTTTGCTTTTAAGCACTATCTGCGTCAGGTTTTCAGGGGCCGCCGTCGAAACCGCCAGCCTCAGCATCTGCGCATTCTGTTCGCCCTGTGAAACCTGAGTTATATACGGGTGCATGCCCTCGACTTTATAGTCGGGGCGCGTCTGCTCCGTGCCGAGAGTCAGGGTCGGCTCAGGGCTGACGAAATAGCGCACGAGAAGATTGTCGAACCATCCGCGTTGCTGATTGGCCTGTAGTCCGATCTGTCCGGATGTGAACGACCAGTCCGTGCCGCTCTGGTCGGCGGTGTAGTTCGTCCGCTTGTGATACCAGAAATAATGACTGCTGCGGTAGATTCCGTATCTGAAACGGCGGATGACGGGCGGGTCGCCGCAGAACGCGGGCGGGAAGTACGTCTTCACCGCCGGTATGCCGGACACCTGACAGTTGCGCTCCGCGAGGTCAGCGCGTCCGATGCACGGCGAGTTATAACCCTGCGTCCCGTCGCACGTCACCGCGCCGGTCGTGCAGTCGCCGCTCGTGCTCGTGTACTTTACTCTCAGGTTGTTCGACATGTGCGCGTAGAATGCCGACACGTTGCTTTTCCAGCGTAGCGTGAAGTTCGTCGTACCCGAGTACGGATACGTCTTATCAACGTATTCGTCAGCCTGCACGAGCACGTCCGCGAGGTCGATTCCGGTGAGCCTGATGCCCGCGCCGCAGTTATCACCGCAGTCGAACGTGATCCGCCCGTTCGTCGCGTCATAGACAATCAGCGACGAGTTATCACCGTGAATGTCGAGCGATTTACCTATGGTATATCTGCTCATCGAGTCGGTCGTGAAATCGTCGTGCCATACGTAAACGCTGTTCGGATCCTCGGGCGGCGCGCCGGCGTCCGGGTTGCCGTAGTACAGCCAGTAGTTGCTGTCGCTTCCGCCGCCGGGAATTTCTATGTATGTCGGGAACCATATTTCGGTGTTGGAATTGTTCCAAGGAGTGTAGCCGCCCGACTCACCGGTGCAACCGACGTTGTCGCCCTCGCAACCCGGTTCGTTAACGCGGTTCAGCGGGATATAATCCTCGCCGTTGTAATAGAACACGCGCACGTCCTTGCCGCCGGCGAAAGAACACTTGCCCGTCCCGCTGCCGTAACAGGTGGCGTGGTCCATATTGAACTCGACAGAGTAGCCTTTCGGCAACACCGTCGAGACACTGTTCTTGACGGTCAATTGCTTCCTGTACGCATAACTGCCGTTCGGTATCGTGCCGACGACCTTGATGACGCCGGTCGAATCGGTCGGGCCGACGCTGCTCGCCGCGGTCACTACTCCCGTGCCGACGGAAGTCGCGGTCAGCATCCCCGTCGATGGATTCATCGCGCCGATCTGCGTATCGATCGACCATGTGACTGTTCCGAGATTCGACGTCGTGTTGCCGTACACATCCTTGCCGGAAACAAAGAACTGAAGTGTTGCGCCGACTTCAAGTTCGGCCGTGTCGGGCGTCACCGTCAGCGACACCGCCTGCCCGCCGACGATCACCGTAGTCCCCGAAAGATTCACAGGGAATGCCCCCGCGATTGTTCCGTTCGCCGACACCGCGTCGGCCGCGCTGTTGATTTCAAGATCGATGAGCCGTCCGGCAATCGCGCCGCCACCGACATTCAGCGTAACATATACGTAAACTGTCTGAGTCGAATATACGGAAAGCGCGCCCGTAAACGTCGCCTTTTCCGACGCATTGAACGCAGCCGCCGCGCCGAACTGGGTCTCGGTTCCGTCGAATGTCCCGTCCGTGTCGTACCAGAGTTTCACACCGCTGAGATACGTTGCCGCAACCACCGAGCCGACTTCGGAGAGCGTTATCGACGTAACATCCGCCGTCCCTGCATCGGTTTTGAATGAAAACGCCCCCATGAGTTTATTCGCGGAATCCACCATCACGGAGGACGGTTGACTGTTCGCCGCCGCGATCGTCACAGTCGGCTTCGTGCAGGTGTACGTCAGATTTTCGTTCGTCGCGGCGGTGTCCTTATTATTTAAAGTATCTCTGCATGATATATATATACTCTGTCCGCTGCCCCATGAGAGACCGCTCGCCGCGCACGTCTGCGAGACCGTACCGCCGCCCGCGCAATCATTTGCCATCGCATCATACGCCGCATCCGTCAGCGACCACCGGCACCATGCGTTTTCATTCGTCGCGAACGCAATCACCGGCGACGTCGTGTAAACCGTCGAACCCGTCGCGGGGGCGACCGATGAGCGCGTTGGTGGCTGAGTGTCAACCGTATAACTCAGTTCGGCATTCGTCGTAGTGGTATCCACATTTCCGCACGCGTCGCTGCAGGCGATATAGACAACGGCGGCGCCCTCCGGCAATCCGCTCGCCGAGCACGTAATCGACGTCGTACCGTCACCCGTGCAATCGTTCGTCATAGATGAGTAAGCCGCATCCGTCAGCGACCATCGGCAATCAGAATTCTTGTTCGTTGAAAATGTGATTGTCGGAGCATTAGTCGTGATTCCGGAACCCGATGCCGGACTAAACCCGGACTTCGACGGAACTCCGTCATCCACCGTGTAGCTCAGCGAATCGTTCGTCGCCGCAGTGTCGGCGTTGCCGCAAAGGTCCGCACAAGACAGGTAAACAGTCGCGGCGCTTGCCGGCAACCCGGAGGTAGTGCACGTGATCGATGTTGTCCCGTCACCCGTGCAGTCGCCCGCCATCGCGCCGTAAGCCGCATCCGTCAGAGACCACTTGCAGGCCCCCGCTTTATTAAGATTGAAGTCAATCGGTGCCGAAGAGCAAACCGTCGCGCCGTCAGCGGGATTCCAGCCGGACTGATCGGGCACCCCTGCACTCACCGTATAATTGATATGCTCATTGTTTGCAGCGGTATTTGCGTTGCCGATCGTATCCCGGCAGGCGACATAGACAGTGTTTGCGCCCGTCGCGAGCCCGCTCACCGCGCACGTGATCGACGTCGTGCCGTCACCCATGCAGTCGCCCGTCATCGCACCATAAGCCGCATCCGTCAGCGACCACTTGCAGTCGCCCGCTTCGTCGAGCGTCAATGTTACATTAAGATCGGTGTTGCAGATTATCGCGTCTTTCGCGGGACTCCAATTGGATTGGGCCGGCGGGTTGCCGTCAACTGTCATCGTGTTCCCGTCGATTACGGAACCGGTTATCGCGGGCGTTACAGTGAAATTCGTTGCACTCGACGAAACAGTGTTAGCAGTTATACCGGAGGCAGGCATTATCGATGCAACAAGAGTCTCGCCGGTCGAGGCGGTTCCGGCGAGTTGTCTGTAAACGAGCAGCCAGTTCTCCGTCGTCCCCGCGGTAATTGTCTCGCTCAGTCCGGAAAATGTAACGCTTCCATTGTCGGCGGCATAATTTGTGCAAGCGATAAGCGTGTCGGATGCGTCCCACGCACCGGCAGTTGTTCCGGCATCGTTGTAGAGGCAGACTTGATTGTTGTTTATATCGCCGCCCGAAGCCGCACTCCGGTCGTCCGCCGTTCCGGAAGCGTTAAACACAATCTGCGTAATAAGAACATCCTCTTGCCCGCCCGTCTCCGTTACACCTATTCTGAGCATTGGGACATTCGCGGCATCCGGTGAGATTGTTGCCGCCGACGGATTCCCGGCCGCCGCCGTGACCGTCAACGCACCGACATTGAACACTCGAACATCATCAACATAAAGGTCCGCATTCGAGCTGCCGAGCGGGAGTATCTGCACGCTGTTAAGATTTGCTACATTATTTCTGTAACTCAGACCGGTTGCCGAACATCTATACGCTCCATTTTGCTCTATATAAATGTCGAACGTGTCCGTCGTCTGACTCGGTTCTGTAATCATTCTTATTTCATAATTTGTGTTTGCCGAGTAAGTAGATGTAGTACATACATCCGTCAATGTTCCGAAGCTGTTCAAGTATTGTATCTTTCCCGAATTCCCGAATACCAATACAATTCCATTCCCATTCGTTCCCGATGAATCTCTTATATAGATGTATCTCCAGCGGTTGTTCGCCGACGCGGGCCGGAACATGAAATCCATCGCTATTCTTGAGTCCACCGATCCCCATGGAGATGAAGTCATCGATATAGCGCACGAGCTCGACAGGCAATTCATATAGATACCATTTGGCGCTGTGTTCGACCATGCGGTTGTGACAGTGATCGTTCCGTTTGTTCCCGTACCGGCACATGTCCATTGTGTTGCGGGGCAGAGATTCCCTGTCGAGAGCGTATCGAAATCATCCTCGAATATCGAGGCGGCATTCGCTCCGCTCCCTACGGCATACAACATTCCCGCCAGCATTAGTTTTATAATTATTTGTCTGTGTTTTGTTTTCATCTCCGCCACCCGCCTTTTTCAGTTCTGTGGCTTGCTTTTATTATTAATCTTTAATCCTTATTATTACGTTTTATTTATTAACTTACTTTGTATATACCCAACATACATATATGTATAACAATTTATATGCCATCTATAAGCATCTTAATAATGCCATAAATATACTTATTATTAGTTGATTATTTATTACGCCTATATAAGCGGTGCAAACACTTGCGCTTAATCGTGTTTTTTAAAGCGCAACGTGTTGCTCATGCGTCATTTATTTTAAATTATTTGTTTGAACTCGCTATAATTGTGTCAGTCCTATTTTCTCAGCTCCATATATAATATAGCGTTCGTCGTTATTATCATGATTCACATATTGTTATGTACATGTGGAGATGGTTTTGTGCGTATTATTATTTAGGCTATATTGCAGCGTAGTTGCAGCTATTTTGTTATTAATATATTGCTATACAAATAAAGCGCCGCCTTTTGGACGACGCTTTATTTGTTGCTTACTCTCTAATTTGTTTGTCAGTCCCCGATCTCACCCGGCAGAATGGCCGCAGGGAAGATGTTTAACAGGAAGTGCCCATCCGCCGCCTGCCGTGCAGCCGACCTCGAAGCTGACGCTCCGGCGACATCTATCCTTCTCGTGTGAAGAGCTATCGCTGCGAAATCATCGTCGGACGCCACCGCCGCGAGTTGTGTCGAAGACAGCATCGGCAGCGTACCGGTCAGTTCATAGACACCGGAAGAAGTTTCCGTCATCACCGCCGGCGCCACAATATTGCTGAGGTCGTTCGGGTCAACTATGCCGGCCTGTACGTTTGTGAGCCCCGGCGTATCAACCACCGTTATTTTGAACGACTCCTGATTTGCAAATGTTCCGCTTCCATCCACTCCGAACGGGTTTGTCATATTCTCAATTTTTATGTATGCGTCGCCCGGATACGGCTGGTTCGTTGCGAAGTTGTCGAATGACATGCTGTAGTATGAGCTGCCCCATCCCGCTGTCGAGAACACGAAGAACGAAAGCCGTTTTCCGTCGAGCGCCGCCTCGAAACTCTGTTTCAGCACTCCATTCAGATATACATTCGCAATCCCGTTCTGGTATTCAACACGGAACTTACCGCTCCTGACGTTTCCCACGTCGAATGTGCCGCCCGAGCCGCGCAGCGGTGACGAGTAGTACGCCATCGTTCCGTTCACCGACGTGCCGCCGGCCAGCCCGACCGCGATCCCCTCGAACGTGCCGTCCGTGATCCCGAAGCCGCCGACGTAATATTCTCCGTAACTCGACCCGAGGTCTATGTCCACCTCGAACGATACCGCCTCGCCCGCGTCAACATTGAAGTAATGAGCAGTTGCGATCTCGCTGTACTGATTCTTCGGCCCCTCCATCATCACCACACCGCCGCCGTAAGATATCGTCCCCGTGTTTGTGAAGTCGTTCCATTTTTCGGCGTCCATGTACCCTGTGTCGAAGTTGTCAATAAGATACGGTGAATCGACAACCACCGGCGCCGCCGCGCTCGCGATCGTACCGTAAGCCGCGCTCACATCTGCCGTGCCCGCCGCGACAGCCGTAAAAATGCCGACCGAGTCGATTGTCCCCACCGCCGTTGCCGACGACGTCCACGTTACCCTGTCCGTGCAGTCCTCCGTATATTGATCGGAATAAGTGCAATCAGCGGAGAATGCGTATGTATCGCCTATCGAGAGCCGCGCGCCTGTTGACGGCGACACGCTCACCGCAGTTACGCTCAGTTCCGCCACAATCGCCGTCGCGATGCTGTAAACATCCGCTTTTGCTGTCGCATCCGTTATCAGGTCGTCCCCGTTCAAACCGTCAACATACGGAATGAAATTGTCGCTGATCTCGCTCTTCGCAGCGTCAAAATCGCCGTCGAGTGCCTCATTCGCCGCGACTGTGAGAATATCGACAAGTACCGTTCGCGGATCGGTGACCACTCCGGAGAAAGCGCTGTTAGGCAACGCGTTGATGTAAGTTTTGAGAGAGTTTATTTTGGCGAGTACGCTTGTCCTAAATGTATCGATGCTCGCTGCGGCTGCCTTGTGCGTGTGACGCCCGCCGGGGTTCGGCGCCGTGTAACTCGCCAAAAGCGTTTCGATCTCTACCGCCGTATTATAAGCCGTCGTCTTCGACGTGCAGTCAAGAATGTAGTCGTCTTTGGTTTTGCCGCCGTTGCAGCCGTCCAGCCGAGGAATCAGCTTTCGGTCAACCACCATCGCCGCGCGCGAGTATCGGTTATGCTTAACGTCCATGACAACAAAATCGACGATTCGCGCCAGCCGCCGCCTCTTCAACTCGCCCATCGCGATCTGTTTTTTTGAAGTTTTGACGAATGCTGAATTCGGCAAACTTTCGACCTTCGATTTCAGCGCGAGGATATCCGCCGTAGGAGTCGAGACCGTATCGAGTGCCGCGCGCCCCGCCGTCCGGCCATCCGATTCAATATCGAGATCGTAATAGACTTCCTTGTCAGTGGACACCGATTCCGTGCCGCCGGACGTTGCGGAGGAGACGGAGGCAGTCGATACTGCCGGTCCGCCCGGGCCGCCGCATCCGGCCACAAATAAAAACGCCGCGACAATCAGCATCGCGGCGGCGAATGGACAGATGGTCTTCAGGATCGCCGATGTTTTCATTATGACCGCCTCCCGTTTCCGGGCAGCGCAAAGCACAGCTATGGGTCGTCGTTGGCAAGCGGGGGGCATGAACGATAACGCCCGCCCCAGCGGCAGCCCGGCCACCTTGGCAATTGCTTTAGGTCCGTCGGCTTTGCGTCCCGCCCTTTCGAGCGGTTTGCCCTTCTAATTTAAAACATTCCCAGCCGACCGCACGTTCAAACCTTTTTTTTGTAGCGATTGTTCATTTTTTGCATAATATTTAACACGCAAACAGTAAAAACCGCTCTTTCGGACACTCGTTAGTTATTTAGCGGAAATATAGTGTCGATCCGTCAATCTTTCAGACGCAGATCGCCGACCCACCTCTGCGTAAAACTCATTATCCCGTGAGTCAGGCTGGGAGTCGCGCGTTCGAGATGCCACATGAACCGCGCATAAGCCGACGGGAGGATAAGCTCATCGTTTCGGTCCATCCCGGCTATAATCCGGCTCGCGCATTCCTCCGCAGTGATACCGGGAGCAGCGTTGACAATCCGCATCGTCTTCTCACGGTCCGAGTTAACAAGGCGCGTCGTGTCGAAAATCGCCGTCTTCACACGCCCCGGACACGCGACGCTCACTTTCACCCCAAGCGGCGCGCCCTCGATACGCAGCGCCTGCGACAGCCCCACAACCGCGTACTTGCTCGCCGTGTACGAAACGTGCATAGGGAACGGCACCAGACCATCGAGCGACGCCGTATTCACGATGTGTCCGGAACGCTGCTTCGCCATCACCGGATACACAGCCGTCACGCCGTTTACCACGCCGTATAAGTTGACATCCAGCACAATACGCCAGTCTTCGATCTTGAAGTCGCGCGCCTCGCCGCCGATCCCGATTCCGGCGTTGTTGAAAAGATAATCTATGCTTCCGCGGCCGGCGAGCTCATCCGCAAGCGCCTGCACCGCATCGTAGTCCGTCACACTGAGCGCTTTCGCCTCCGCGCTACCTCCAGCCGACCGAACAAACTCCGCCGTTTCCTCCGCAGCGGACGCCTTCAGGTCGCACGCAACAACATGCGTACCCCGCTTCGCCATTAGACGGCATAACTCACGCCCGATACCACCTCCCGCGCCCGTCACAATTGCCGTCTTGCCCTTATCCTTTGCCATATTGTCCCGTCCTTCCGTTAAAGTCTCAGTTCATTCCTATCCGAGCCATTTTTGATTCATTAGCTGCTTCAAACCGGTACACGCATCGCGTAAAAACCGCGTTGCCGGCCCCTGTTTTTTGCTTCTATTCGTTTTGCTCTTCATTCTTCCACATGTCCGCTTGCTTCCGCGCGCGGCATATATTATTAGATCGGCGGGGTACAGCGACCCCGCCCTGCATAGCAAAATGGTTGTTTTTTGTCTTTTGCTATATTCTGTATCCTGTATTCTATATTCTTGTTTTTGCTTTTGCTTTTCCCTCGCTACTCGCTACTCTATCCTCGCTACTATTTTATCCCATACGTTCCCGCGATAATCTTCTCGATAACACTCCACGGCAGCAATCGCTTGAACGGCGGCATCAGATTCTGCGGCGGCGGAGCAATCGGATACCGCAGTTTCGGCGACGGCGTCTCGATAATCCGCGCCACCAGCCGCGCGATCGGCGTCGGCGGCGGCCCCTTCCGCTCCGACTCCTCCATCTTGCGTAGCGAATTCTCAAACTGCGGGTTATACGCGCATTCCACCTGCGACGCGCAGGCCATCTTGCGCCCCGCAGTGAACCCGGTCTTATAATCACCCGGCTCGACCATCGCCACCTTAATACCGAACTGCGCCACCTCGAGCTGCAACCCCTCCGTCAGGCCCTCAACAGCGAACTTGCTCGCGCAGTAATGCGCATGGTACGGCACCGACACCAGCCCGCCGAGCGAACTGATGTTGATAATCAGCCCCTTGCGTGCCGCCCTCATGTGCGGCAACACCGCCCGGCACATCCTCACCACACCGAAATAATTCGTCTCGAACTGCGCCTTCACCTCATCCATCGAATTCTCTTCCACAGGGCCGGTGATCCCGAACCCCGCGCCGTTCACCAGCACGTCGATCCCGCCCTCAGCCGCAACAATCCGCGACACGCACTCCGCCACCGACTCGTCCGAGTCCACATCCAGCCGCACAACCTTAAACCGCGCGTCCTTTGCCGCCTCCGGCTTCCGCGCCGCGCCGTAAACCGTGTAGCCCTTCTCGTGGAGATAGTCGGCAATCGCCCTTCCGATACCGGACGTGCCGCCCGTGACCAGAACAACCTTCCTGCCCGAACCCATACCGCACCTGCCGCAAAGTTTTCAGAAAGATTAACACGTAAGCCGCCAAAAAGCTAACCGACACCGTGAATAAGATGGTGGATGCTGCTTGATACTGTATTTTAAGTTATTCGCTATATTCTGTATCCTGTATTCTACATTCTCGCTTTTCCTTTTTTCGCCTTAGTATTCCCGTCTTTATCTTTACGCTGAATACTGTCTATTGAATACTGCATACTTCTTTTCGTCTTTTCCCTCGCTACTGGCTACTCGCTACTAAAACGCCCTCTTGACATCAAGAATAAAAAAACTAAAATAACAACGTTGCGGAGATACCGCGTGGTAACCGTGACTGCCGATCCTCGGTAGCTCAAAGGTAGAGCAAACGGCTGTTAACCGTTAGGTTGCTGGTTCGAATCCGGCCCGGGGAGTTGAATCGTGCGCTGTGGGTAAACCACATCGCGCACGATTCTTTTATTTTGGTCGAAAAACTCCGCGACATCCGCACCTTTTTGCACCTGTTTTAGCCCTTTTGCCGTTACATCGCCGTTACCCCCCCTAACGGCAAAAACCGCGACTTCCGACTCGAGTTCCGTGATTCTTTTGCAGTTATCTTCGAACGGCACTTTGAGATGGATACGAGCGACCTTTCTGTCGATGATTTCCACACGATCCACGAAGAATTCAATGAGCGAACGCTGGTCTTCGAACGGGTATTCATTGAACTCCTTGAATATGATCATCGCGCGTCTTTTCACCAATTCGAAGCCCTCGCGCATGACCGTGTCGTAATAGTCGTCTTGCACTATTAATTGAACTTCCGCGAGTAGTTCCGTTCGTTCTTTTTCCAAGTTTGCTATCAAATCCTTGCACTTCAGAGGGTCCAATCCCGCACCGATGGCGTTGTAGTAGTTCTCGATTTTCTTTTCTATCTGGCCGATGCGGCGTTTGATGAATTCCGAGTCCTTTCCAAAACACGAACGCCGAGTCTTTATCTTCGCCTCACACGACAGCCGAATCTCCTCTATTTTCTCGGGGTTGCAAAGGTTCTTTTTGAGTATTTCGAGGACTTCATTCTCTATGAATTCACGCTTGATTTGGAATGCGTCGCACGTCTTTTTCCCGTTTCGGATGTAGCCGCCGCAGATGTAGTAGTAATTGTAATATTCCTCGCCCTTGGTCTTCTTTCCCCGGAGCGTGATTTTCTGCTTACGACCGACGTATTTTGAACCGCAATCGGCGCAGAATATCAGGTTGCCGAGCAGGTAGCGGGCATAGTGAAAATCGTTGTCAAAATTCGTCATATTCCGCTTCTCGACCGCTTTCCGAACCTTATCAAAAAGGGCTTTTTCGATAAGCGCTTCGTGGGCGTTGTCTACGATTATCATCTTTTCCCGCGGGTTCCGCTTTCCCTTGCTCATCTTGTTCCAGACAACGCGACCGATATAAACCTCGTTCGTCAGAATGTGGTGGACAGAAGAACGACTCCATTTCCGAGCGCCGTTCGGGCCCGGTACATTCTCCTCATTCAGAGCGTTGCATATCTGGATGTGACCGAGCCCTTTGTTCGCGGCCATGTCGTAAATGCGCTGAACAATTCGGATATGAACCGGATCGCCAGGAACGAGGATGTGCCGGATGGCGGTTCCCTCTTCGCGTTTATCGCGTCTGTATCCATAGGGCGCGACACCACCATTCTGGAATCCGCGACTCGCATTTTCGTTGAGTCCTTTGATCGTCTCGAGCGCGAGATTCATCGAATAAAACTGATTGATGACTTCGATCATGCCCTCATAAAGGAATCCAGACGGTGTCTCCGGGTCATAGACTTCGGTTATGGATTTGACAGTGACACCATTCTTCTTGAGTAGCGATTTGAAGATGATGGATTCTTCACGGTTGCGGGAAAAACGGTCGAGCTTGTGGACGAGGATGAATTTCGGCTTGTGCTTTTTGCAGTAGGAAATCATCTCACAAAAGCCCGGGCGTTTGTCTGCCGGATGGTATGCAGATTCCCCTTCATCTCGGAACTCGGAGACCAGTTTCATGTCCGGGTCGCTTTCCACGAAGCGATGAATGGCTTTCTGTTGCGCCGGAATCGAGATGTCTTTCTGCGCCTGTTCATCAGACGATACTCGGTAATAACTCACGACTTCTATCAATTTAGAAAACCTCCTTTCCCTTATAGGTCAGGTGTATGTTAAATGGATGTGCCCGAATATCAACTTCATTTTGGACATTCCATCCGAGTGTAAAATGTGCCTTTTCCGTTCCTGTGCGCGACAATATCTTTGCCCTCCATTTCATGCAGGATTTTAATGGCGGTCGTATGCGAAACTTGTAGCGCGCTGCGCACATCGGCGTTCTTGATTTTTGCGGTCTGGGAGAACAAATCCATGATGCATTTCCTCTTTTCATCGAACGAGACCGGAGCTTTTTTCTCGACTTGGGATTTCGCGGCCGGAACGCGGATCGGTAAATCCTGAGACTGGATTGTCTTACGGCTGGATGGCAGTAAAACAGACGCCTGAATAACCACGTTCATAAGCTCGCGAACATTGCCCAGCCAGTCATAAGCGCGCATCTTTTTCAACGCGGAGCCAGTGAATCTGTGTTGGGGATTCGCTTCCTTCAGGTAGTGCGTGGCGATTTCCACGATGTCTTCCGGGCGCTCACTGAGTCGAGGTATTTCAATGACGAAGCGCGAAAGCCGATAATACAAATCTTCGCGGAACCGCCCCTCGGCCATTTCCTTGCCAAGGTCTTTATTCGTGGCCGCGATGATTCGGACATCGGCGCGGGATATGCGGTCTTCTCCGACACGCTTGAAATCGCCGTATTCCAGGACGCGCAGAACCTTGGCTTGTGCGGAAAGTGACAGGTCCGCGATTTCATCGAGAAACAGCGTTCCTTCGTGGGTCGCTTCGAGTAGTCCCCGCCGGCGCTCACTTGCGCCGGTGAATGCCCCTCTGGAATGCCCGAACAGCTCGCTATCGAGAAGATGGTCCGCCAGCGCGGAGCAGTTGATGACGTTCATCGGATGACCCGCCCGCGGGCTTTTCTCGTGGATGTATCTTGCGAACAGTTCTTTCCCGGTGCCGGATGCACCAAGGAGAAGCACTGGAAAACTCGTTTCCGCCACTTTCCCGGCAATCTCTTTGACACGCTTTATCTTGTAGCTTTTTCCTATAATCATTGTTTCCAAGACGCCATGTGTTTTTCATAACAGTCTCAACGTTAATGAAAAAAGTTCGTGTTAGGAATAACGGAAGTGTAACGGATGGTTAACCGGGGGGTAACGGCTGGATAACGGCGGGGTAACGGGAAGTGCGAAGGAATGAAATAGCGCTTTAAATAAAAGCTTTTTTCACACATAACAAAAAGGCTGCCAGGATGTCCCGGCAGCCGGATGTGTTCAAGGTTGAATATGAGGTTCTCAGCTGACCGCTGAAAACTTGGCGATTTCCTCCGAGAGTTCACGGATGCCATGCATTCAATGGTCCGGTAGGACATCCACGTCGAACGTGATATTTTCGGGCGGAACCGAAAGTCGGTAAGCCCCGAAAGAGTCGTTTTCGAGGATGTCGACACTGGAATCGAGCAAGAACGGCTCAATCTCCTTGCGCAGACGGGATATGTACTGCGCTGGGTTGTCGGATGTGATATCGGCTTTGCTGACCCACCCGAGTCCATCTTTCTTGATCTGGACACCCATCTTCAGGAGAATCTCAAAACTCCGATTGGTGATGGATGTCTGCTTTCCGTTTATCACGATATGCGTTCGTTTCTTATCTACGCGCCCATCGAAGTGGAAGCGATCCTTGCACTTGAATGTGGACTTCTGCTGAATCGGAATCGGTTCAGTCTTCGGGGATTGGATCGCAGTTGCGGGACCGGTTTCTGCCTGAGCCGGTTTTTCCGGCACCGACACTTCCACCTCTTCACTTTTGTGTGCGCGAGCATGGAGCGCCTTGGCCAGCCGTTCCGGGATAATTCGTGAAAGGCTCATCAGAGGAACCGCTTTCAGTGCATCCAGATCGGTAATCCCTGATCCGACAAGCTTAGAGATTTGGTTTCGCGTCAGACCTTTCTGCCGAAGCTCGGCAAACGGAAGTCCTTCTTCAACGACACCGAACAGAAGCCGCCGTGAAATCTTCTCGTAATGCTTCACCTGAAGAGCGTCGACGTCCATGACACCGGCCAATCCGGCAATGGCGTCCACGATCCAGCTTATGCCGCCGGAGACTCGTTCGACCGTGCCGGACGACACGTTGAATTTATCTTCGATATCGCCAACCGGGACTCCCTGAACCCAGTCGTGCATGACGAGCCCGACTTTCATTTCTTTGATCGCGTCGTAGCTGCGCTCGAGCGGGTCATCGATCATTTTGCTGAACATGGACCTCGCACAAGGGTCAAAGAGCATGTTGATTTTCGTGTGGTATCCACACTCGTACTGCTCCCGCGTGGCCATGTTGATGAAATAGTCCTTCGCGTTTTTAGTACGGGCGGCGACATAGAGAATCTCGATCTCCCGCGGCGAGCGTGTTTTCACAGATCGAAGCCAGTTTATCAGTGGCCAAACCGCCTGAAAACTCTGCGGATGGTGGCGATTTCCTTGCTGATGACGGTTCGGCTGCATTTGAGAAATTG
>CAYPEK010000032.1:0-39164 GCA_964409645.1 uncultured bacterium
GCTGAAGAGAGCGGTGGAGATCGGGCGTCAGGAGTGCGCGGTCGCGCGGCAGGCGCTGAAGGTCGCGGAAGCGGGACTTGATTCCGTGGATGCGCAAGTGAAGAAGGCGGAGACGGACCTGAAACGGATATCCAACCTGTACGAGAAAGAAGTAGTGACTAAGGATACGCTTGAGAAGGTGCAGACAGGCTACGATCAGGTTGTTGCCGGAAGGAAACAGGCGGAGAGCGCGGTGTCGCTCTCTGAGGAACGGGTGAAGGAGGCGGAGCTCGCGCTGAGGATAAACGAGAAGGACCTGAGCGACGCGACGATATACGCGCCGATCAGCGGACGTGTTGCGATGCGGTTCTCTGAAGTCGGCGAGATGGCTGCGCCGGGGATGCCGGTTATAAGGATAGAGAATACATCGGTGATCGAGGCGTCGGCGTTTCTGCCGTCGGAGCTGTATGCAAAGGTGAAGGTCGGCGTGACGAAGATCGACCTTAACGTATCGGGTATCGATATAGGAAGTCGGCCGGTGTCGTACAAGAGCCCGACGATCAACCCGAAGCTGAGGACGTTCGAGGTGAAGTCGGTGATCAGCAACCCGCCAGCGGGTGTCGCGCCGGGAGCGATGGCGGCTTTCGGGGTGGTGCTCTCGCGGAAGAGCGCTGTCGGTGTGCCGTCCGGCTGCATTCAGAAGCGAGGCGGTAAGGATGTCGTGTTCGTGTTCGAGGGGGGGAAAGCGGTGATGCGGACAGTTGAGAAGGGAATTGAATCGGAAGGATACACGGAAATAAAGAGCGGCATGAAACAGGGCGACAAAGTGATAACTGAGGGACAAAACTTCCTGAACGATGGGATGCCCGTAACGATCGGCGGGGAGGCGAAATAACATGTTTCTATCCGACTCGTCAGTCCGGCGGCCGATTGCAATGCTTTGTTTGGTAATAGGTTTAACATTTTTGGGATTCAATGCATACCGAAAAATGGGGCTTGAGATGCTACCCAAAATGTCCGCGCCAATCATAACGGTCATGACGATATATCCGGGAGCGAGTCCGGAGGAACTCGAAGTCGATGTTGCGAAGAGGATCGAGGACAAGGTTGTGACGATTGAAGGGCTAAAGCACGTTACATCGACTTGTTCGGACAATGTTGTCCTTACATTTCTTGAGTTCAATATAGGAGTGGATGTGGACACGGCTGCCGTGGACGTGCGGGAGAAGATCGGGCTGATAAGGAACGATTTTCCGGCCGCCGTCAAAGAGCCGGTAATAATGAAGTACGACATAAACTCGACACCGGTGCTGACGATGGCGCTGACGGGTGACGCGCCTCTTGATGAGTTTTACGACTACGCGGCGAACAAGCTGAGCGACAGGATCACGGTTATAAAAGGAGTGGCGGAGACGCAGATTATCGGCGGCGCGCAGCGCGAGATCCACGTGTTGTTGGACCGCGAGGCGCTCGCATCACGCGGGCTGGCGAGCATGAACGTGGTGCAGGCGATCGCGCAGGGGACTGGCGTAATCCCGTCCGGCCGCGTTAAGGAATCCGGATCGGAATATTCGGTGAAGTACGACGGGGATTTCAAGGTGGTCGGCGACATAGGAAACATCGAGATCGCGAACGAAAACGGGCAGAGGAGCTATCTGCGCGATTTCGCGAAAGTTGAGATGACGACGAAGGAGCTGCGGCAGAAGGCATCGCTCAACGGGAAACCGTGCATAGTGATTAAGGTGGTCAAGAAAGCGGACGCGAACGCGGTGGAAGTGATCCGGGGCGTCAGGGGCGCGATGGAGGGCATCAAGAGGGAACTGCCCGGCGGGATGAATCTCGAATGGGTGACGGACGATGAAAAGTTCACGAAGGCGAACGTGGACAGTGCATGGATGGATGTGGGCCTCGGCATAGTGTTCACTGCGGCGATCCTGTTCCTGTTTCTGTACAGCATACCCGCTACGATAATCGTGGCTATAACAATGCCGTTGACGATTGTCATCGGCCTGTTCTTCATGCAGTTCTTGGGATACACGCTTAATATATCGACGATGATAGCGGTGGCGATGTCTGTCGGCATTCTCGTCATGGACTCGATACTCGTTATCGAATCGATAATCACGCATCTGAAACGGACGGGGGACGTTAAAAATTCCGTGAAGAACGGCGCGGCGGAGGCGTTCATTCCGGTTCTGGCGTGCGCGGCGACGCATCTTGTCGTTCTGTTCCCGATCGCGATGATGAACAACCGCGCGGGGCTGTTTCTGAAGCCGCTGGCGCTTACGATGGCTATTATGACCATTGTTTCTCTCTTTATTTCATTTACACTCACGCCTATTCTCTGCCTGTATCTAGTCAAACCTTTCAAAGAGGGTCGCGTCTCGCTGCTCGGCAAGCTCGAAGGCTTCTGGAACAGGAATTTCAACGGTATTGTGCGTATCTACGGAAGGTATCTCGAATTCAATCGCAGATATCGCGTTGCAGCCGCAATGTTTATCATAGCAACGGTTGGGTTATTAACATACACGATGACAATAGGAAAAACTCTCGGTATGGGTTTCGTTCCTAACTTTGACAAAGGCGAAGTGGTTGTGAAGCTCGAGTTTCCGACTAGATACAGCATAGAGATGACGCAGGAGCGGGTTACTGAGGTTGAAAAAATACTAAGGGAGACGCCCGATCTGAAAAATATTCTCGTGACTATCGGGAAAGCCGAAGGCGTTGTCGGGCAGAACACCGAAGGGGTGTTCCTTGCGCAAATACTTTTAATATTTCCCGACAAAACAGAGAGAAAAAAAGGCACGGAAGCTATCGCGGAAGAGCTGCGAGGGAAACTTAAAGGGGTATCGGATTGTATAGTATCCGTATATGTGCCTCTGGTCATAGGCGGTCAGAGTTCCGACGTCGAACTTGAGATTTACGGCGATGATCTCAAATCGCTTGAAAAAATAGCTCTCAAAACGAAAGATTTATCGGGCGGTATCACGGAAATCTCAAATCTGGATACGACAGTGAGGGAAGGAAAACCCGAAATCCGGATAACGCCGAAACGCGCGGTACTGGCGGACCTCGGAGCGCCGTCGGCCATGCTGGGGATGAATCTGCGGGGCAACCTCGAAGGGATAACGGCATCGACGTTCAAGAAGGGCGACCGGAACTACGACATAGTGGTGAAGTTCGCTGAAGAACCGGGAAAGGAACAGGTAAGGACCTTCCAGTTGCCCGGTGCACCGGGACACCCGCTTCTGATTTCATCGGTGGCGACCATCAATGAGAAGACCGCGCCCGTGCAGATCATCCGGAAGGACAAGCAGAGGATTTCGAAGTTCACCGCGACGTTGAGAAGCGGCGCCGCGCTGGGATCGGTAGCGGATGGCGTTGCTGAAAAAGTTAAGGAAAATGGAATTCTGCCTATGGGTTATACCATCAAACATGGGCAGATGTACGAAGTGATGATGGAAGCACAGAGAGGTCTCGGCGAAGCCGGTATCATAGCGATCATATTAATCGTGTTGACGCTGGCCGCCATTCTCGAATCGTTCAAGCAGCCGTTCATTATCCTGTTGACGATTCCGCTTGCCATGATAGGCGTGATATGGGGACTTCACTTCGCCCACATGAGCTTTTCGATATTTGTCACGATGGGGATAGTGATGATGACGGGCATTGTGGTCAGCAACGCGATCCTGATAATGGACCAATTCAATATCAATTGCAAAAAAGGGATGCCGAAGCAGCACGCGATGGTCGAGGCGGGCAAGGAATCGTTCCGGCCCGTGGTGATGATTACACTCGCGGCGGTCATCGGCATGGCGCCGCTGGCGTTCAGCAGGGAGATCGGGTCCGAGTTACGCAACGACATCGGGATCGCGCTGATCGGCGGCATATTAATCTCAGGTGTCCTTTCGCAACTTGTGATACCGATTCTTTACAATCTTTTCGCGGGAAAAGATAAGCCGGAGGTCGAAGACAGCGTGGACGGCGCTTACAGCAACAACAGCAAGGAGTTGCCCGAATGAATATGAAAATTGAACGAGGAGAAGGGAAGGCTAAATATTTAGTGATGGCGGCCGTAATGGCGGCGGCGTTCGCTCTGAATGGTGCCGCGTTCGCGATCGAGGGTGAGGTCTCGCTTTCGGAAGCGCCGCTGACGATCGACAGGGCGGTGAGCATCGCGCTGGACCAGAACCGGACGGTCAAGAGCGCCGTGCTGAGTGAAGCGGAGGCGGCGAAGAAGGTTGACGAAACGAGAGCGAATTTCGGGTTCTCGGTGAAGGCTAAGGGCACGTATCAGCGAGTTGAGGATTCAAGCGTGCTGACGCTGCCGCTGTCGTATTACGATGTCGCGCCGGTCAGCATCGGCGGCTCGACTTACTTTGCGATAACGAATCCGTATCCGAATGTCACGACGGTCGATGCGAAGATCAGCCCGGATTATCAGCAGACGGGCGAGATTGATGTTGTTAAACCGCTGTTTACATTTGGGAAGCGAAAGAACGCCGTGGCGCTCGCGGGAAAAGGTGTGGACATCTCCCTCGCAAAAACAGAGATGTCGAGGACACAACTGGTGTCGGATGTAAAGAAGGCGTTTCACGGCGTTCTTCTCGCTGCCCAAGCGGTGACGCTGCAGGAGCAGGCGGTGGCGCGCGCCGAAGCGCACGTCGCTCAGGTGCGAAGCCTGTACGAGGCTGGGCTTGGTACGAAACTGGATAAAATCCGGTCGGATACGGAACTGCAATCCGCCAAGGAACAGCTTACGATAGCGGAGAAGAACTACAAGCTCGCGTGTAAGATGCTGAACAATCTGCTGGGGAATGATTTCAGCAGCGAGATCCGGGTGTCGGATGCGGGCGCGTACAAGATGGTGGAGATGTCGCCGCTCGATGCGTACATCGCACTGGCGATGGACAACCGGCCGGAACTGCGGCAGTTGCGGCTGGGCAAGGAGGCTGTGCGGCTTCAAACGGAACTGAACAAGAACAAGCCGGTGGTTGCTTTCGCGGGGATGTGGTATTTCCGGTCGCGCGGGTCGTTGTTTGTGGGGCAGGACTCGTGGCGCGGGGTGCTTCAGTGCGAGGTGCCGCTTTATGACAGTGCGCTTGCGCGTGCGAAGACGGCACAGACGCGGCTGCGGGAGAACGATCTCGGCCTGAAGGAGACCGACCTGACGAACGGGATCAAGATACAGGTTCAGAACGCTTATCTCGAAATGGACGAGGCGGGCGAACGGCTGAAGACGTCGGAGTCCATTCTCGCGGCGGCGGAAGAGGGATACCGGATCGCGTCGGTTTCGTACAAGGAAGGGGTGGCGACGCAGCTCGACGTGATCGACGCGGACCACTATCTGACGGGGGCGGGTCTGAACCACGCGAAGGCAAAATTTGATTACGAGACGGCGAAGGCGTCGCTGGCGCTGGCGTGCGGTGTGGCTTCGGTGGAGGAGAAATAACAATAACCGGCGGCGCGTTATTTTTTTGCGGGAAGGGTAAAATATAAATAAGGGGGTGAACGTCATGGAAAATAAGAAACGTGAGTATGAAACTTTTACGTTCGAGACGCATGACAGGGTGGGGGTTTTCGATTTCAAGGGGAAGGCGTTTTTTAATGCGGGCAAGCTCTACGACATGGAGCCGATTGTCAGTTCGTTCAAAGAGTGCAGCGATGACCCCAACCTTAAAGTAATTGTTGTGAAGAGGGTCCGCGAAAAGAAGGACAGCAAGGAGTATATGGAGTTCATCAGGCATGTGGCGCACTCGTCCGACAAGCTCGAGATTCAGAAGATGTTGAATTTTTACAACCGGTTCATCGCGGAGGTTTACTCGCAGGACAAGTTCGTGCTTTCGGTGGACTCCGGGAACGTGGTGGCGCAGTTTCTGAGCATCAGCCTCGCGTGCGACTACAGGATAATCACGGATGACACGGTGATTCAGAAGGAGTATTTTCATAACGGGATGGTGCCGAAGGGCGGCGCCACGTTCTTCCTCTCGCAGATAGTCGGGAAGAAAAAGGCGTACGAGATACTTCTGTCCGGCGACGATATCACGGCGGCACAGGCACTGGAGATGGGGCTGGTGGACGAGGTGGTTCCGGCGGCGCAACTCGATGAAGCGACGATGAAGACGGCGATGCACTATGCCGGGCTGCCGAGGCAGACGCTGACCGGGATAAAGCGCCTCATGAATTTCACGACCGTGGACCTGAAAAAGTATCTCGAATACGAGAATCACGTGATAGTGGAGATATTTTCGAGGTTGAAGGTGGACTGAGGGACGGGGAGTTGTGTATCGAGGAATGATGGTGAATTGAAGCCGGCCCCGTGAAATCCCGAGGCGAGTAATGATTGTCGGAGAAATGGTTGCCGGGAGCGCGGTATGGCAAAAAGGCTTATCCTCAGGATAGTCAGCAGGGTAATGGTGATCCTGCTATATTCCGTTTCTTGGATCATTCCTTTGAGTTGGGGATACCGGTTGTGTGAGTTGCTTGGCGGCATAACCTGCCGCGTTCTTCCTAAGTACCGGCGGATCGCGATGGACAATCTGAAGCTCGCTTTCGGAGAAGAGATGACGGAAGCGGAGCGCGGCGCGGTATGCCGCGGTATGTTCGTTCATCTCGTGAAAAATCTTTACGAGTTTTTTCTTTTTCCCCGTTTGTCAAAAGATGACATTGTCTCGATGGTTTCCTTTGACGGAAGCAGGGTGAGAGAACTCACGGCTTCGGGCAAAGGCGCCGTGATGCTAACCGCCCACTTCGGAAACTGGGAACTGCTCGGGGCGAGGGTAGTCGCGGAAGGCTTCGAGCTGACCGTCATCGGCAAAGACATGCACGATGAATGGATGACCCGCCTGATGATTCGTCTGAGGAGCAGCACGGGAGTGAAGAACCTTAAAAAAGGGAAGGGGGTTTTCAAGCCCGTGACGAAAGCGCTTGGGAGGAACGAACTTGTCGGCCTGCTGGCGGATCAGAACGCGGGCGCCGAGGGGATATATAGGAATTTCTTCGGTGTTCCGGCGTCGGTATTCACCGGCCCGGCTGTTTTCGCGGCTGTTTCCGGCGCGGTGATAATCCCTATCTTCTGCATACGGAACCATGATGATTCGCACAAAGTTGTTATGTACGATCCGATTTGCATGACGAACAAGGATAATACCGCGGAGATAGACAACTATTTGGATAAATATACGGAGTGCATGGAGAAAATTATCAGAAAGCACCCCGAGCAGTGGCTCTGGCTGCACAAGCGATGGGATGTGAACGCGGAGTCGGTTCGGGAAATCGGGAGTAATTTTAGGGTAACTCGTGCGGGTTAAACTGGAGATACCATAAGGACGCAAAGACGGGCAAATCAGAGAGGAGTGATCATGGAAAGGAACTGGATAACGGCGCTTCATGGTTGGGCGGTTCGTTCCCGGCGGACTGTGAGCGACCTTATGGGGGAAGTAGAAAGCGGGGTTATTGAACAGATACGAGCAAACGAAAAATTACTTGAAAATCAGCATCCTGTGCTGGAATTGCCTAAAAAAATGGAGCAGATAAAAACGGCTCTTGTTGTTGACGATGCAAATGAAATCAGGCAAATGCTCAGGGAAATATTGAAGAGCTTCGGATGCGGGATGATAGAAGCGAATAACGGGAGGGACGCGGTAAGTATCTATAATGAAAAGAATGATGTTATAGATTTGGTCGTGTTAAACATGAACCTGCCTGATATGACCGGAAAAGATGTTTATAATGAGATTAAGTCGATGAATAATGATGTGGAGATAATATTTTATACTGAGAATGGATGGAAGGACCTGAAGAAGCAATTCAGCAATTTGTGGAGAGAGAATTAGTAAAAGAATCCATCAATGTGGAAGAGACAATAAATTTGCCGATGACGGATTTTTAGATAACTGAAAACAAAAAATATTAATTACGGAAAAGAGGAATGGTGGTATAATACCGTCAGGGGGGACGACAATCATGAAAACAATACGAGCGGTTGTTCTGGCGGTGGCGATGCTTTTCCTTGCCGGCGCATTCGCGGTGGGCGCCGAGATGGACTGGAGCGCGATGAATGACGTTCTGGGCGATTTGGGTTTGAAAGCGGAAACGGTTCAGGACATCAAGGACATGTTGGAAAGGCGCACGCCGCCGATTTTGAAAATGGTGTCGGCGCTGCCGATCAATCCGGCGGCGAACGAAGAAGTAAAGATAAAAGCGTCCATTGTGAACGGGCCCGACATGGATGGGAAATCGATTGACAATGCGACAATATATTACAGCACAAACTATGGGGAAACGTGGACGGCGATCCCGATGGATCAGAATCCCGACGACGACCGGATCTGGACCGGCGCGATCCCGGGGATGCCGTCAGGAACGGAAGTGATATACGGAATTCAGGCGATAAATATGTACGATGAGATGTATTCGGAAGCGGTTTGTTATGAAGACACGGGAAAGACGCTGGGTGAGGTGACTCTGGAATGCGAAGAGGAGAAGAATCCGGAGTTGTGCATGTCGCGGCGGCCGGTTGGCTGCATGTTCCCGATGGCGCTGCCGGAGGATGAATACAAGAAGGGCGAAGAGAACAAGCTTCTGTCTGACGATCTTAATTTAAGAGTCACGAGGTTCGGTGCTTCTGAAAATAACGTATATTTCAATATATCGACAGCCGGCGGGGTTACGGAAGGGACGATGAACCCGCAGAACGTGCACATTTACGTGGCGGCGTGGCTGAATCCCGACAAGGCCAGCGGCAGCGATATGGGGCTGGACGCTCTCCTCAAACAGGGCGCGGTAATGCTGTATGCGCCGCTGAATACGTCCGCTCCGTGCTCGATGTATTATTTCACGGGCATGCAGCTTATGTCCGACAAGATTTCGGGAACTTGCGAGATGGACAAAAAGCATCTCATTTATTCCGTGAAGAAGAGCGCGATAGGCTCCAACCCCAGCGGGACGCTCGAAATGATGTTCATGTCTTTCCTTTTAAGATCGATAACGCCTGCGGAAACCGACCTTATGGATACGACATTGTTCACGCGGGTACGGTTCATCGAACGTGGTTATACCGTGAAGTGACGGGAAGTTTTCAGACGGTTTTCAACTGATAGGCGGTAACGGCTTCCGATTTTCCTTTGACGTGCGTTTCAAATTTCCTGTCGAAAGCGAACCCGCCCCGGAGCCGGTCGAATGTTGACTGGCTGGCGAGGATGGGCGCGGCGTTATCGTGCGTGAGCGATTTGAGCCGCGCGGCGAGGTTGACTGTGTCGCCGATGATCGTGTACTCCATGCGGCGGATGCTGCCGATGTTTCCTGCAACGACGTTTCCGGAGTTGATTCCGATCCCGACGTGGAACGCGGGCTTGCCGGCGCTCTCCCAGTTCTTGTTCAACTCCGATACACGCTGCTGAATGTCGAGCGCGCAACGTACCGCGGCGTTTGCAGCGTCCGGGTGAGGCAGCGGCGCCCCCCAGAATGTCATGATGCTGTTGCCGATGAATTTGTCGATGGTGCCGTTTTGGCCGAACGCGGCGTCGATCGCCGCCGTGAAGTATTCGTTCAACATCGAGATGAGCGTCTCCGGCGCGAGTTCGCCGGCGAGTTCCTTGAAGTTGATTACTTCGGCGAACATGACCGTCACGTCACAAGTGTTGCCGCCGAGGTCGATGCGGTCCGGGTCCTTGAGTATCTCCTCCGCGACGGCGCGCGAGACGTAGGACGAGAACGTGTCTCTGATCTGCAACCTGCGCATTTCGTGCTGGATGGTCGTCTGGCGGATTTCGACGAGTTCGAGCAGGTTTTCCACCGCCTGTTTCGTGTTCGCGAGAAGAGACATTGTTTCGCGGCCGAAGCGGTCGTCCGCGCTGTCCGCGAGCGCGATCACGCCTCGCTTCTCGCCGCCGTATAAGATCGGGAATGCGGCGATCTGGGACGGAATATGGCCGTCCGCCGCGTCGGCAAGGACCGTAAGTCGTGGGTCTTCTTCGGTATAGTTGCTGACGAAAAACTCGCCGCTTTCCACGACGGTATAAAGCAGGTGCTTGTCGGGGAGCGGCGGGGCGTCGAGTTCGCCGCGCGGGCGAAGCCGGCCGTCCGCATCAAACAGGTATGTCGTTACTGAGTCCGATTTGCCGCGCTCGCGGAACAGCGATTCGAGTGCGGTGTAAAGGCCGACGGCATCCGCGCCGGTTTCGAGTTTCTCGGACAGTTCTCCGATCTGCCGGATTGTGTCGGAGTTTTCCTTCTCGCGGCGTAGTACGTGGCCGATGAAGATGCCCGCCGCGCCGGCGGCGATGATCGCGACAAGAAAATTGACGCCGTGCCGGGGGGCGATGTGATATCGCATCACGAGTATGGGGGTTTCCAACAGAAGGATAAGAAGAGCGGTTGAGACCGATCCTGTGCGGCGGTAGTGGATTCCGGCGTAAGCGGCCGGGAATATGACGAGCAGCCGCGTCCACTCGTACAGCGGCGTCTGGTAGTAGTGCGAAAGCGCGACCGCCGCGACGCTCGCCGCAGTCAGGAAGATCAATGTCAGCAATCTCTTCACAGTATTCCTACCGATACCAGAATCTCGTTGATAGCGATCATCGCGAAGTTCGCCGCGAGAGGATGGCGCATGAATCTGAACGTCACTCCCATTATAAAGGTGAACAGCAGGACCGAGCCGCCGAGCCCGAGCACGAAGTTGGTGGTGCTGATAACGTGGGCTGCGTAGAAGGCGATGAAGAATGGCGCCTGTATGCAGATTACGAGAACTGCTGGTGTCAGCAAGTTCTCCATCTGTGAAATTCCCATGAGCCGCATTCTGTTCCAGACCGCGAATATGAACATCATGTAAAAGATGTTCTGTCCGAGCATTCCGGATGTGTGTGAGGCGATCTGCCACGGATCGGTCTGCTTGAATGCGAAACCGTTCATGTGGAAGATGGCCCCGACATAGACGGCGATCAGTGCGCCGATGACTACCGCGGCGGATAGGTCTTTCAGAATGTGGGCTTTGCGCAGGCCGAACTCGTCCATGGTCTCCGGCTCCCGTATGACAAACAGCGCCAGCGGCCACGTTATCGTCAGCACGAAGAAGACGTGCATCTTCGGATATTCCGGATAAAACAGGTATTCCCACGTCTGAAAGAACGGGATGTTGAGCAGTATGACGGCAAGCTTTCGCCAGTTGAGTTTTCCCAGCAGCGCCATGCCGCCCGCGAACATGAAGATATAGAGAAACACTGTGTACATGTCTTTTATCTTCGATCCGATCAGATGTACGCGGTAAAGGTACTGCAAAAGCGAAGAGGTTGTCGAAAAGCAAAGCATTATAACGACGGCCTTGATGAAGAACGGCTGCCTGAGAAGGCTTATTTTATGCCAGCCCGGCGCGGGCGACTCCGTCAGCTTCAGGGAAGCGACTCCGGTTACGCTTTTTTCGATAATTTCCGACATTGCGCCTCTACAGATTCATCGATTTATAGAACAGGTAGTAGATGAGGTATGCAAAGAAAACCATCCGCGACGAACGGCAGAAATAGAACGCCATGCTGAGGACAGCCTGCGACACGAGGCAGAAGGCGAATGTTCCCGCCGCAGCCTCCGCGGGCGCTTTGTCGAGAGCTATCAGCGGAACCCATGTGAGAAACATCAGAACGACGTTGATGATGATCGTGAGGTAAAGGTCTATTTTTTTCTTGAGCAGCCGCCGCGACAGCATTCCGTATAGAACGCCGTAGAAAAGGCCGTAATTCAGTAGGCAGTTGAATGCGTAAGCTGCCGTGAGGCCTGCGCCTCGGTATGTGAAATGCGCGCCTCGCGTTTCCTTCATCGTATAGTATGTCATGAGAATGAAAACCGAACATGCAATCAGTGCGGAAGCTGTTTCCAGAAGCGGCTGAGGCTTTTCTGCGTATCCCAGTTCGCCGAGCACATTGGGGGCGCTGCGGTGGAACGCGTAGAGAAGTGCCAAAGCCGGGATCGATAAAAGCGTGTATTCCCCGGGGCCGCCCAGAAAAACGGGAACTGTGGCGAACCCGGAGGCTACGGCGAACCCCACGTAGATGAGCCACGCCCGCAGAGGCGCGCCGCCCGCCATGAATATAACGAACGGGATCGAGAAAGCGAGATTTGTAATAATGTAAATGGCTTCCTGAGCCTGTTTTTCGCGGTACTTCACGCAGAATATGAGAGTGAGGAGGGCCACCCCTATGAAAAGCGCTATGCATTTTTTAAGTAGCGGATCGGCAAGCAGCCTGATGCGCTGGAAGCCGGGATGGAATTCCGGAGTCGATGTGAACGGTATCTGCATTTTCACTCCGTTTCGAGTCTGTAAATATCGTTATCGCCGGCGAGTTTCGTCGTTTTAAAACCGCCGCCGAGACGGGCCGCCGTCGCCCCGGAAACGATGAGGCGCGCGCCAAATTCTTTGGTCAGCGATTCTATCCTCATTGCCGTGTCAACTTCCTCTCCGAGGATCGTGAACGCGCGTTTGCGGTCGTCGCCGAGAGTGCCCATCAGAGCCTCGCAGGTGTGCAGCCCGATTCCCGCGCGGAACGGCGTCTTGCCGGACGCAGACCACGAGGCGTTGAGCTCGTCGAGCGACGCCGCCATGCGGATCGCCGCGCGCGCGGCGTCATTTGGGTGGTCCGGGTCGAGCGCGGGCGCGCCCCAGTACGCGATAATGCAGTCGCCGATGAATTTGTCTATTGTGCCGTTGTTCTCGAAGATAATGTCCACCATCCGCGTGAAGTATTCGTTGAGCTGCCCGACGATTTCGTGCGGCGCGAGTATTTCTGATATGTGCGTGAAGTCGCGGATGTCGGAGACGAGTATTGTGACTTCCTGACGGCGGGCACTGAGCAGATCGGGGTTTTTCAGCACGTGGTCGGCTACTGCTGAGGAAACAAAACGCGAAAAGAGTTGCTGCATGCGCTCTTCGCGGTGTTTTTCCTCCTGCCGTTTGCGCTCGTGGTTGATATTGTGGATCGCACGCGCGGCGGAGCGGGAGAGCAGGCGCGCCACTTCGAGGTCGCGCTGCGAGAACACCTCGTCTCCGGCGCGGTCGGCAAGCAGGAGCGAGCCGTACACCGTCTCCTCGTCCGCAACGGGGAGGACGATCAGCGACTTGATTTCGGATCCCGCCGGTCCGCGCGCGAAGCGCGGGTCCGCGCCCGCGCTGTTCGTGCCGAGTTCAGCCTGTTCCCTCGCCGCCCATGAAAGCGGGTGGTTCGACCCGAGCGGCGGCAGCTCCGCGGTTTTGCCGGAAACGACTTCAATTCCCCGGCAGTCGCTTTTACCGTCGCCGATCAACGCCGCTGCAATCCGCGCTTCGGAAAGCGCCGCCGCCTCTATGCAAAGCGCTTCCAGCACACCGGCTGCATCCGGTTGCCTTGCGATTCTCATTGCTACTTCGGACAGCGCGCCGATACGCGTCTGTGTCTTACGGCCGAGCCCGATAACGACGCCGATAAAGATGCCGAACGTTATCATGACAAGGATCAGCATCACAGCGTTAGGTATCCCGTATTTGTCGCCGGTGATCTCCGGCGCTGTGAACAACACCGGTATATAGAGCAGGGTTGCGAGAATTCCTCCGAATATGCCGCCGGTGAGGCCGAACCAAACACCGGCCTGATACAACGGAATCATCAGCATGAAGCGAAGATATTCCTGATAAGATAGCTTGAAGTAAATCGAAAGATATATCAGCAGATAGAAAAATGCCAGTTCAGACAGAATTACCGACCAGCGCGTCGCGGACGATATACCTTTCGTCCTTCCGAATTCGCTCATTCCTCAGATGCGCCTCGGCTTCTTCTGTTGTTTATAAAGGCCTGATTAATTATATCACAACATAAAATCAATTAAATATGTTGCAAAAATGTCGTCAGCCGGAAACGATGTCGAGGAAGTTCAGCAGCAGCCGTCGGCCGGTCGTTTCATAATCCGCGCGGACCGATTCATAGTCTCGCAGCAGTGGCGCCGGGTCGGTTTTGGCAAGGTCGGCGTCCTCCCGCAGCCATACGTTGAACATCTCCGGAGTCAGCTCGAAGTGGCCTTGCAGGCCGTAGGCGTTGTCGCCGACGCGTACAGCCTGAACGCGGCAGAATCGGCCGGTCGCAAGAAGCTTCATTTCCGGTGTCAGGCCGACCGTTTCCCCGTGAAGCTGGAAGATCGGCAGGCGGTCGCCGAGGCTGCCGAAGAGCGGGTCGGGACGGCCCGTGTCCGTAAGCTCAAATTCAAACTGTGAACCATCCGGCCCGCGCCAGCCGATTTCGGCGACTTCGTTCCTGAAAACACTGCCGCCGGAGGCTTTTACGAGAAGCTGCATCCCGAGGCAGATTCCGAGGTATGGCAGCCGCGCGCGGAGCGCGCGCCGTATCCAGTCGAGTTCGGCCCTGATTTTTGGAGTATCGTCGTTTGCGCTGTCGGGGCCGCCGAGGACGACCACCGCCGAACAGCTTTCGATGTCGGGCAGCGCATCTCCGGCGTCGAGATCGCACAATTCCCATTCGATACCCTTTTCGTCGAGGACGGCTTCGAGCAGTCCCGGTCCTTCGCGGGTTATGTTCTTGACGATAAGCAACTTCATAAGCGCCTCCTGTTGTTTTGGGTCGGCTGTCGCAGTGGGTTCATGCAACCCGGGTTCGCCAATGAAGCGACGGATTCGGGTTAAAAGTTTACGGCGCTTTTACGATACTAATTATAATTGCAAAGCGGTGAAAAAGAATATTTCTGATCTATGCACGATCCTCTCCCGTGCGAATAACTAAAAAATAATTGTTTATCACTTCATATTAACAGTTATTCTTCGTTTGAGAGGATTACTTTTACTCCGCTGGATTCGAGCTTTTTTATTGAGGCGGTCCCGGCGGGTCCGAATGTATTGTTCCCCACGTCGAGTGTTTTGAGTTTCGTAAGATTGGCTGAATCCGCGATTGCCGCTATGCCGGAATCGGTGAGGTCGTCGAATCTCAGGTTCAATGTTTCGAGGTTTCTCATTTTTTGCGACGACGCGATTGCCGCCGCGCCGGCGTTGCCGACGTTGTTGTGCCATAGTGCGAGCGATTTTAGGTTGGTAAGCGCATCGGAGTCGGCAAGCGCGCCCGTGCCTTCTCCGGAGATGAAGTTGTAGTCGAGATTGAGTTCGGTGAGTTTTGTTATGCTTCGAGTCCCGGCGAGTGATTTTGCGCCCTCGTCGGTGATGTTGTTGTAGTGTAGGTCGAGTGAAGTGAGCACGCGGAGATACTTCGAGGCCGCGAGCGACGCGACGCCCGCGTCGTTGATGTCGGCGAGTCCGATCGCGAGCGACGTGAGCGATTCAAGATTTTTCGATTCGGCGATGGCAGCCGCGCCCGCGTCTCCGAATTTGTTGTTGGTCAGGCTCAGTGAATTCAAGCGCCGGATTAATCCGGAGGAAACGATTTTTTTCACGGCCGCGGCATCGAAACCGTTGCCGTCAAGCACCAGTTTTTTGAGCGCCGGCAGGCCCGCCGCCGTGGCTATCGCGTCCGCGCCGTCTGCTTTGAGAGTGTTGAACGAAACGTCGAGATATGTGAGGCCGCTGAGATTTTTTGAATTGAGGACAATTCGGACGGGTCCCGATCCGTAATAGTTCCAGCTCATGTCGATTGCGGCGACATCTATGGCTGCGGGCGAGTTGATGACGGAGGCGAGGGCGTCCGGTGCGATCTTTCCCTTGATTTTGAGTGTTTTGACCCCGGCGAGGCTGACGGATGCGACTTGCGCGGCTGGAACCGCCGAGGTATCGAGCAGACACCACGACGCGCCGGATTCATCCGTGAAAACGGACAGGGGTACTGGGCATGCGGGGGCCGCCGGAGTATCCTGAGCGAGAAGAGTGGCCTGAAAAGTGAGCAGCATGAGCGCCGCCGCGATTGCTGATTTCCGAATAATTGCCATTGTCTAATCCCCTCCGGATATATTTTACATGACCTATCCGGCATAAATACAATGTAATTAATAATGAATAATATGGATATTTAATTACAATGAATATATGAAAGTTGCTGTTATGCCGAAAATATGTTATCATCGATTGTGAAAAAAGGCACATGGGCGTCTGGAATTAAGGTGGAGTGAGCCGGCGATGGAAACTCAGAATCTGCTTCTCAGGAAAATCAAAGAGCAACTTGAAACCGTACGCGGGCAGTTCAACACGGCGCAGCTCGATCTGGACGCAATAGTGACCGGGTTCATCGACGACATAACCGAAAACCTGATGGTGTATGTGTTCGAGAACGTGAGGCGCGAGATACGGAAGTCGCCTGAAGCGGCCGATTCGCTCGAGGACAAGCAGATCGAGGCGTTGCGTGATGAAATGACCGGGGCACTCGTGCCCGAGATAGAGCGGATCGTGGGCGAGCTGCGCGGCAGTCCGCTTTGGCATGAGGACGACACGGCGTTTCTCGACCTGAACTCGAAGATATGGAAGTCCATCAAGTCGGTCGAGGAACCGGCGAACGAAGTGCTGAGCAAATATGGGATGAACCCGATCAATATGAAGAACTGGGCGTGGCTGTCGCCGGGAATCGACGCAACGATCACGACCCGTTTTCCCGCGGCGAAGAAGGAATTCACGGACAAGCGAAAGCAGCTTACATATCTCGAAAACCGCTACAAGGAAGAAACACGTCTCGAAAACGTGCTCAACAAGCTCGAAAGCCTCTGACAACAATTTAAAATTATCTAACGGGTAAATGCAAAAGGCGGCCTCGAAGGGCCGCCCTTTTTATGTTCCTGTTTGAATTCTGCCTTTATTGCATCTACTCGGTTGTGTCGGCGATTTCATGCCCGTGCGAATCTGCCGCGCCGACCTTTCGATATACTTCGTCGGGCCGCTTCTTCACACCGTCCACGGTGAGCAGGTCCTTCTCGATCGAAATGCCGAACAGCCGCTCGTTCTCCTTGAGATAGGGGAGAATGAGCTGCCAGTCTTCATCGGTAAACTTCTTGAACCGGCCGCCGTTGAGCTTTTCGTCGTCCGTCAGTTTATGCGGGTCGCGCAAGTAGATTGCGCCGCCCGATGCGAGCGAGAACAGGTTGCCGCCGGGGTAGGGCTGCGGAAGCGGGGTGAGCTTGCCGCTGTCGTCGTATTCGATGCCGTTGAGTATGACGAATCCGCCGCCGTTCAGCGGGTCGCCAGCCATGAAGCTCTCCGCGAGAAAGTCGAGGCAGGTGCCGTTGATGATTACGCGCGGTTTGCCGACCGCGTTGATGAGCGGCCTTCCCGCGGCGTTGCCCTGAATGTAAACATCGCCGCCCTTCGCGCCGTACATGAACGTCTGGCCGACGTTGCCGTGGACGACGAGTTTGCCGCTCTTGGTGATCTGGCCGAGCTGGTCCTGCCCGTCGGCGTGCACGTGGATTTCGAGCCCGTCGATTCCGGATGCGAGGTAGTCGCCGGGGGAGCCGTAACAATCGATGCGGACGCCTTGAGTGCCGGGTCCGAGGCCGACGCCGTGGAAGCGCTGGCCGGTGGTGTTGAACACGATGAAGCGTTTCCAGCCGAGCGCGTAGGCATCGACGATGATCTTCGAGTCGCGGTCTTCGAGTTCGGGCGCGAATTTCTGCGAGTTGATGATCAGCACTTCCTCGCTGCCTTTGGGCGCGCGGAGTTTCTTGCGCGTGCTCCAGCTTATGAGCCTGTAGGTTCTGCCGCGGCTGTTGTCGGAGATGAGCGGCGTGGCGAGGAAGATGGTTTCGAGAGCGCCGCGGATGAGCTGGAGCATCGAGCTCCGCTTCTTGGCGCCTGTCTGGTAATGGCGGTCGTTGAGCAGGGTTAGCGTCTCGATGACGACCGACTTGTTGTTGTCGTTTTTCATTGCGGCGACGACCATTTCGTTGAGGAAATGGCGCACCGAATCGTAGTCGCAGGATTTGAATTTCGCGATGGCCGCGCGGGTGAGCTTCTTCGGGTCGTTGCCCTCGATGCACTCCCAGATCGTCTCCGACGGGACGGTGTTTCGGCCGGATTTCGAGCCGACGGGCAGTGTGACGTTCGCGTGTTTCTGCCCTTCGGGTGTAGTGACCGCTTTGCCGAACTTGTCCATGCAGGCGAGCTTTTTGCCCGTTGGAGAGTTCGGATCATTTTCGAGGGTAAAAATGAAAGCGCCGCCGTTGTCGAAACTGCCGCCGCGCGCGTTCCAGTATTTGTCCGCCACCGGACAGAATCGCGGGTCTTCGGACGCGAGGCTCTGCAGGGTGGCGTCAATCGCCTGTTTTTCGGAGCAGACGAGGCCGATCTGCACCTCGCCGTTCTGAATGGCGAATACCTGCGGGCGGAGCATCGAAGTGTCCGTGATGCCGAGGAGCTGGATTTTCGACTCACGGGGCAGGGTACGCGCGATGATGAAGAACCACGGGCCGTCCGGCGAACCGTGAATCTGCGTCGCCTGAATCGCGCGGTAGATTTTCTGCTTTTCGGGCGGGAGCATATCGAAGTCGAGCTCGGTTGTCGGCGCGAGCGATTCGATGATGTATTCGAGCGGGTAGCCGTACACGCGGTTCAGAAGGTCGAACACGAGCACGGAGACTTCGGTGTCCGTGAGAAACTGCGGCCGGATGTTGCGCTGTTCGAGGTATTCCGCGACCGAGTAATAATTCGCGAAGTCGCCGTTGTGGACGAGCGCTTCGTCGAGGCCGATGAACGGATGCGCGCCGGCGGGATGCCACACGCGGCCCTTTGTGGGGTAGCGCTGGTGGGCGATCCACGCGTGCGCCTTGAAGTCGTTCAGTTTGTAATATTCGACCGCTTCCTCGGCGTAACCGACGATCTTGAGGATCATGATGTTGCGGCCGTGCGAGAGCACGAATGCCTTCTTGTGGCCGAGCGATGCGTAATATTCGCGGTTGATCCTGACCGAGTTCTGCGACACGAATTCGTCTTCGGCGTCCGCGCGTTCGAGGCCCTGCAGCCTGTTGCGGACGATAAACTCGTCGAGCAATTCGGGTTTCACGCGCACGAAATAGCGATAGACGTCCGGCGGTTTCACGAGCAGCGGTTTGATGTCCCGCCAGTTGTCGATCGTCTCCTGCCTGCATGCGTGCGCGACGTTGAACTTGTTGTAAATGTATTTTCGCTCGATTGATTTGATCGCCGACTCTTCGAGGACGGCGATCTGCAAAATGTAGTGCGTGTCGAGCACCTTCTGCGACACACCGAGCTGCTCCGCGTCGAGGCCGGCGCACGCGATACCGCCGCCTTTTCCGTTGCCGCGGTTGTGCATCTGCACCGAAGGCTCGTAGATGTGGCGGCCCGCCACCGGCACCGAACAGATGAAACCGGTAACGCCGCAGCCGCCTTCTTCTTCCGGCTTTTCAGCCACGATCGGCGCGGTTGCGTCAAGTCCGTCGTACATCTCACGCCTCGACGACAGTATTTTTTCTATATTATCTTCCATTTTTAGTTTCATTTTAATTAACTCCCGGCGCTTTTCTTAAATGTAGTTGCCAATCAGCCTTTGTCGTGCGTCCCGGCGCCCGACTTGCACGCCTTCTTGGCCTTCGCCTTTGCGACCGCCGCCGCGGCGGCCTCGCAGCCTTCCGCGTACAGTTCCTTGCGCGATTCGAGAAGTTTCTGAACCATTTCGTTGTTAGTATTAACCATTTCGCTTTGCTCCTTTATGCGGATTCGTATGAGAACGGATAGTCGAGATGATAGAGCAGGTCGGTGCGGCCTCTCAGCTTGGCGACGGACGAGACGCCCAGTTTCGCAAGAATCTCCCTTATCTGGCCGAGCCACGAATTGTAGAGGTTGACGATGCGCTGAGTCGAGTAATTCTCATCGTAGTCCCTCGAAAGTTCGGGGTCGGTCGTCGCAATGCCGCGGGCGCAGCCGCGGCCGCTTTCGCAGTTGCCGCAGCGGATGCATTCGAGCGCGACGAGTTCGGCGGTGCCGATGACGCAGGCGTCCGCGCCGAGCGCGATCGCTTTCACGAGGTCGTGCGCGCAGCGCACGCCGCCGCTCGCGATCAGAGTTACTTCGTCGCGCACACCTTCCTGTGTCAGAAAGTCGTGCACCTTCGGTATCGCGTACTCGATCGGCATCGCTATGTTTTTCTTGGCGATGTCGGGCGCCGCTCCGGTGCCGCCGTAGCTGCCGTCGATATGGACGATATGGACGCCGGCGTAGAAACAGCCGACCGCCACCATATCGACGTCGGACGGTGTTGAGACTTTCGCGGAGACGAGCGCTCCGGGGTTCATCGCCTTGATCCAGTCAACGTGCTTCTTATGGTCTTCGATCGAATAGACGCTGTGGAACGGGAAGGGCGAGAAGAGCGATGTGCCCGGGACCGCCTCGCGCATCCGCGCAACCGCCGACGTGTTCTTGTCGCCGAGAAGGTGGCCGCCGAGGCCCGGCTTCGCGCCCTGCGCGTACTTGAATTCGACGATTCGCACCCGGCGGACGGTGTCCTCGCGGACGCCGAACAGGCCGGTCGCGACCTGCGTTATTACATTGTGGTCATAAGGATACAGATATTCCGGGAAGCCGCCCTCGCCGGTGCACGTGAACGTGTTCCACGCCTCGCCCGCGCGCGCTTTCCCGATCATCGTCATGTCGCTTACCGAGCCGAAGCTCATGCCGCCGCCGTACCACGGCACGTCGATCTTTATCTTCGGCGAATTGTCGCCCTGACGCCTGTTCAGCAGAACGCTCGTGTTCACGTCCTCCGGTTTGACGACCTTTGAAAGGCGTTTCGGGAATTTGATCCTGATGCGGTCGAAGCCGCCGCCGGACTGGCCGGTGTTGGCTTCGAGATACTGGTTCGTGATGCGGCCGTTCTCGGCCTGATCCCACGTGCTGAGAATCAGCTCGTTCGTCCAGCGCATATCGCCGAGCGCCTCGTATGCCGGGTTGACCTTCAGCGACAGTGCGCCAACGGGACATTTGTCGATGCAGAAATATTTCTCGCGCGTGCACTCGGAACCGCGGCACTTGTAGTCTTTCGGCCGCAGAGTGCGGTCGTACGCGGGGTAGCGCAGATGAACGCCGTGCGGGCAGAGCTCCGCGCACTTTCCGCAGCCGATGCACTTCGCGCTCCGGATGACTCTATACTTTCCGATTGCATTCCGGAAGCGGGTTGGGGTCACTTTCACATCGCGGGAGACTTTTTCCCGCGCTTCTTTTTTCGTACCTTTATTTTTTGCGGCTCTCATAGCTATTTGTCCTTTGGCTTATATCCTGCCGGAGAAAATCCGTTCGAAAGTTTCGCGTTCGAGGTCCTCGCGGAACATAGCACGGCCGAACTCGGCGCGCAGGCGGCGCACCTCGCGCAGCCCCATTGCCCCGAGAACTTCGAGGAGCTGATTCCGCCAAGAGGCGGAAAGGTTCATTATGCGGCCCGCTCCGTGCTCGGGCGGAATTCCCGCCATGTCCACAGGGCACTTGAGTCCGCGACTGCAGTTTCCGCACATCCTGCACTCCATCGCGATCAGGAAAGGCTGCCCGAGCGAAACGCAGTCCGCCCCGCAGAGGATCATCTTCGCCATGTGCTCGGCCATCGCGATGCCGCCGCCTGCTATCAGCGTTACCGCGTCGCGCACGTTGTCCTTCACGAGCGCCTTGTGCACGCGCCGGAACACGTCCTTGATGAACTCCTTGTTGCCGCGGCCGACCGTGTTGCCGTGCGTGTCCGCGCAGAAGTGGATCGCCTCGACGCCGTTGTGAGCGAGCCGGATCGCCGTCACTTCCGCGTCCGTCGTCAGATCCGCTCTCACGAGCACCACCGCGTCGGGATTGATCTCCTTGACCCTCTTAACGCAGTTGATCACATTTTTGCTGTTGCGCAATTCAACCGCGTGTGATTTCTTTATGATCTTTTCGTATTCGTCAATCTCGGAACAGCTCATCAGCGGCACGAGGTTGTCGGAATACTTAGCTATTCTTTTCGTTATGTTCTTTGCGTCGATAATGAAGTATGTCGAGAGCTGTTTCGCGGCCAGTGCCATCGCCTCGAACACGTTTTCAGACATCTCGCCGAACGACGGCGTGTCGATGAAGAACGGAACCGGCATCTCGAGTATCTTCGGAATCTTGGTGACGAGGCGTCCCGAGCGGTCGAACCGCAGGAAGGGCGGCTTCGCGCCGACGTCCACAGAAGTGGAGATGTACTCGCGCCCGTGGATTCCGTCGCGCGTCGGCCTCACGATCTCCGACATGTCCGTCCACATCGAGTCGAACCCCGGTCCGGAGAACGGGCCGCCGTAGCCGGCGCCCGATACCGGGATGCTGCCGTTGGTTGACTGTTTCCAGATGCTCAGGATCAGTTCCGGCTTCCAGTACTTGTCGCCGAGCCACTTGAACTCCGGGTTGACAGTCCGCGACATGAGCCCCTTGGTGCAGTTCTGCACGCACGAGAGGCACGCCATGCATTCGTTCATATATTCGACCGGCCTGTCGAGAGAGCTCGTGAACTTGGATTCGTTCTCGTAGTTGTTATAGACGCATTTTTTCTTGACGCATTTGTGGCATGCGCCCGCGCAGTCTTCGTTGAAGTCCACTATGCCGAACTTGCCCACCGGGGTGAACCTCGGCGGCACGTTTCGGGTGTGGATGCTGTACTTTTTCGGCATTGCTTTCCTCCGGCTGTTACCCTTGGCTGTTCTCAGCGCCAGTGAAAACGGGTTCTGATTGTCACCTCTTTTTGAGGCCGGCCTCCTCGACGATCCGCGGAACCGCTTCCTCCCACTCGATCGCCATGATGTGCACGCCGGACACGCCGTCCATTGCCTTAAGCTTGGCGATCGTCTCCGCCGCGATCTTGATGCCCTCGTCCCGCTGCTTCTCTTTCGGCACTCCCTCGACGCGCTTTATCAGCTCGTCCGGCACGTCCATGCCCGCCACGTTGTTCTTCATGTAGCGCGCCATGCCCGCGCTCTTTATCGGGGTTACGCCGCCGAGTATGTACACCTTTTCGGCGAGTCCTTCGTCCTTCACCATCTTGATCCATTTCTTGAACTTCGGAAGGTTGAAGATGCACTGGGTCTGGATGAACTTCGCGCCCGCGTCCACCTTTTTCGCGAGACGGATCGCGCGGAACTCGAACGGGTCCGCGAAGGGGTTTTCCGCGGCTCCGACGAACATCTTGGGCGGCGCAGCCATCGGCTCGGTTTCCCCGAGGAATACGCCTTTTTTCGTCATGTCGCTCACCATCTTTACGAACTGGATCGAGTCGATGTCGTAAACATTCTTGCCGTCTCTCATGTTGCCGAACTTCTGGTGGTCGCCGCTGAGGCAGAGCATGTTGTGGATGCCGAGCGCGGAGGCGCCGAGCACGTCGCTCTGCAGTGCGATGCGGTTGCGGTCGCGCGTGACCATCTGGAGCACCGGTTCGAGTCCGATCGACTTCAGAATGGCGCAGGAGGCGAGGCTGCTCATGCGGACGATAGCCGTCTGGTTGTCAGTGACGTTGACGGCGTCCACGCATCCGCGAAGCAGTTCGCCTTTTTTGCGGATCACTTCCGGATCCGCGCCTTTGGGCGGCCCGCATTCGGCAGTTACGGCGAATTTCCCTTCGGCGAGGGTACGTTGAAGATTAGTAATGGGTTTCATCAGAGAATGTGTTCCTCCAATACTGTTTTGCGCGGTCCGCCGTCGCGCGCGGGGGTCCATTTTTTAGGCGGTTCATACGAGCGCAGCCGGTCGAGCTGTCCGATCGCCTTGAGGCGGTCGTAAATGAGCTGCCAGCCGCACGGTATTTCGGGGTCCACTTCGCACTTGCCGTCCTTCGAGCCGCCGCACGGCCCGTTCAGCAGGCTCTTCGAGCAGCGCGTCACCGGGCACACGGCGCCGAACTTGCCGAGTAGGCAGTCGCCGCAGCCGAGGCACCGCTCGCCGAACACGCCCTGCTTCTCGAGTACTCCGAGATGTGTCGTGTTCACCGCGGGCAGCACGATGCTCTTCGGCAACCGTTCCGCGAGGAACTGCACGCCGGCGCCGCACGCCATCGACACGATGACGTCGTGCTTGTCCGCCAGCGGTGCGATCTCCTCGATGAACTCCGGCTCGCACTGTCTCTCGACGGTGATTTCGGTCACTGCTATCTCCTCGCCCTTGCGCTTCGCGGCGATCTTGAGCTGCGAGGCGAGCAGGGCGACTTCCTTATCCCCACCCGCGAAACATACTTTCACGCATGTTCCGCAGCCGACGAGCAACACCTTGCCGTATCCCTTCAGCATGTCGGCGACTTCGATAAAATGTTTTTTCTCTCCTACTATCATATTGGTCTCCTCGTACGCAGTTTTTTTAGGTCATTTCGTCCGCGGGGAGCCGAGCTTCGCTATCTCGGCTTCCGTTTCCTTGATGATCGCTTCCAACTGCGCCGCGGCCGGACGTGCCGGCCGCTTTATTGTCACCCTTTCAGGTTCGTAACCGATTTCGGCGAGGAGCTTCTTCGCGTGATCCACGCGTTTCCCCGCGCGGATGCTCCCCTCGATCAGCTTGCAGTCGCTTTCGGGGCATGCAACAAGAAGAACCCCGTCCGCGCCGTTTTCAATCGCTTTTAATATATGGATCGCCTCGACCCGGCTCGCGCACGCCACTTCGATCTTGTGCGCGCCCTTCACGGCCGCCTTGCCGACGGTGCGCGGGTCGTTGTCCCCGTACAAACTGTTATGGCAGCAAAATACCGTTAGTTTCATTTTTTGTTTTCCTCTGCCTTGCGGCTCAGGTTTTATCCTTATATACGGGCATGCGCCCGTAAGCCGGGCGCTTCCCTTTATCATTAAACCCGTGTTTATGTTATATTCCGCGGGTTACAGCTCTAACCAATCGCTTCTCCGCCGCGCTCTCCGGTGCGTATCCGGATGCACTCGTGCAGATCGAGAATGAATATCTTTCCGTCGCCGATCTTGCCCGTGCGGCCGGCCTTCACTATGGCCTCAACTGTCGGCTCGACATACGCTTCGTTCACTGCGATCTCGAGTTTGATCTTCTTGAGAAGATGACCCGATTCCTTGCGTCCGCGGTAAACTTCCGTTATGCCGCCCTGACGGCCGCAGCCGAGCACTTCAGTCACGGTCATCAGGTTGATATCCTTCGACAACAGCTCTTTCTGCACTTCCTCCAAACGGTCCGGTTGAATCATCGCCACTATATATTTCATAGTTTCCCCCCCCTCAATCCAGAACCGTATAGCCGGCTTCGTGATGCTGCGTCAGGTCCAGTCCGACCCGCTCTTCGTCCGGTTCAGCCCGCAGTCCCATCACCGCATCGATCACTTTGAAAAGGATGAATGTGACTATGAACGAATAAACGAGAGTCACGCCGACACCGGCCGCCTGAATCAGAAGCTGCTTTGGGTTGCCGTAGAACAGCCCATCCGCTCCGGCCGGATTTACCAGCTTAGTTGCGAACAGCCCTGTCATCAGAGCGCCCCATGCGCCGCCGATACCGTGCACGCCGAACGCGTCGAGAGTGTCGTCGTATCCGAGCTTTGCTTTCACATAAGCAACCATCACGTAACACACTATGCTGACGGTTATGCCGATGATCATTGCGGCGACCGGTCCGACGAAACCCGCCGCAGGAGTGATGGCGACGAGGCCCGCAACCGCGCCGGTGGCCATCCCGAGCAGCGTCGGTTTCCCGGCGCCGTTCATCCATTCAAGGCCCATCCACGTGATCGCCGCCGCTGCCGCCGCCGTATTTGTGGCGAGGAAAGCGCTCGATGCAAGCCCGTTGGCCGCTAGAGCGCTCCCGGCGTTGAATCCGAACCAGCCGAACCACAGTATCCCCGCGCCGAGAAGCATGAAGGGCAGGTTATGAGGCGGCATTGCGCGGTCGGGATATCCGACCCGCTTTCCAAGAACGAGCGACGAGACGAGCGCGGCGATACCGGCGTTGATGTGAACCACCGTTCCGCCCGCGAAGTCGAGCGCGCCCATGTTTCTGAGGAAACCGCCGACCCCCCATACCCAATGGCAGACGGGATCGTAAACAAGAAACGCCCAGAGGATAGAAAAGACGCAGAATGAACTGAACTTCATCCGTTCGGCGAAAGCGCCGATGATGAGCGCCGGGGTGATGATTGCGAACATCGCCTGAAACATCATGAACGTGGTGTGCGGGATGGTTCCCGCGTAGTCCGCGTTCGGCGCTGCTCCGACCCCTCTCAGCCCGATCCACTCGAGGCCTCCGATAAAGTGACCTTTATCGGGCCCGAACGCCAGCGTGTATCCGAAAAGCACCCACTGTATGCTGATGATGCCCATCAGAAAAATACACTGGCTGAGGACCGATAGTACGTTTTTCTTTCTCACAAGCCCGCCGTAGAAAAAGGCGAGCCCGACTGTCATAAAGAGCACCAGCGCCGCCGACATCAAAACGAATGCCGTATCTCCAGCGTTGACCGCCGTTGCGGGGCTTTCCGCCCGCGCCGCAGTTCCGGCTGCCGCTAATGCGATTGCAATTCCAGTAATCCTTAATGTTCTCCTAAGCATATTTCCTTCCGGTTTTAACCCGGCTTATAAACGTCACTGGGGTGGACGCTCCGGGTATAGTACGGCGAGTTTGCTCGGCGTTTCCTGTTATGCCCGCCCGGATTTTTCCGGACGCCGATTCGGCCCATCGGTTTGGCATTTATTTAGTTGTAAGTGTCTGTCCTCCTGTTTACGTTTTCTTGTTTACGTTTGTCATCCGATCGCTTCTCCGCCGCGCTCTCCGGTTCGTATCCGGATGCACTCGTGCAGGTCGAGGATGAATATCTTTCCGTCGCCTATCTTGCCCGTTCGGCCGGCTTTGACGATCGCATCGACAGTCGGTTCGACAAACGCCTCGTTTATCGCGATCTCGAGCTTGATCTTCTTGAGAAGATGGCCCGATTCCTTGCGTCCGCGATAAACTTCGGTGATGCCGCCCTGACGTCCGCAGCCCAGCACTTCCGTCACGGTCATCAGATTGATCTCGCGCGACTTGAGTTCCTTCTGAACTTCCTCCAGCCTGTCCGGCTGGATCATTGCTATGATGTATTTCATTTGTTCGCGCCTCCTCTCAATCTAATACCGTGTATCCGGCTTCGTGGTGCTGTGACAGATCGAGCCCGACCCGCTCGTCATCGACTTCCGCCCGCAGACCCATAACCGCGTCGATCGCCTTGAAGATGATGAAGGTCATCACGAACGAATAAACGACAGTTACTCCGATCCCCGCAAGCTGCGCCATCATCAGTTTCGCGCTTCCGTGAAGCAGGCCGTCCGCGCCCGCGGGATTGACGACTTTCGAAGCCAGCAGGCCGGTGGCGATTACTCCCCACGCGCTGCCCACTCCGTGCACTCCGAACGCATCGAGCGTGTCGTCGTATCCCAGCTTCACCTTCACGTAAGCAACCATGACGTAGCAGATGATGCTGGCGGTTGCGCCGATGAAGATCGCCGCGACCGGGCCTACATAACCCGCCGCCGGCGTGATCGCAACCAGACCGGTGACCGCGCCGGTCGCCATCCCGAGAAGGGTAGGTTTTCCGGCTCCGTTCATCCATTCGAGCCCCATCCAAGTGATCGTTGCCGCGGCGGCTGCGGTGTTCGTCGCGACGAACGCGCTTGTCGCGAGCCCGTTGGCTCCAAGCGCGCTGCCGGCGTTGAACCCGAACCAGCCGAACCAGAGCATTCCGGCGCCCAGTGCGGTCAGAGGCAGATTATGAGGCGGCATCGCACGGTCGGGATACCCGACGCGCCGTCCGAGGACGATCACCGACACAATCGCCGCTACTCCGGCGTTGATGTGCACGACGATTCCTCCGGCGAAGTCGAGAACTCCCATGTTTCTCAGGAAGCCGCCCACGCCCCAGACCCAATGGCAGACCGGGTCGTAAACAAGGAACGCCCACAGGAGGGAAAAAACACAGAACGCGCTGAACTTCATTCGTTCAGCGAAAGCACCGATGATCAGCGCCGGCGTGATGACGGCGAACATCGCCTGATAAATCATGAACGCCATGTGCGGAATGGTTGCCGCGTAATCAGCGTTCGGCGACGCGCCGACACCTCTCAGACCGATCCATTCGAGGCCGCCTATGATATGACCCTTATCCGGCCCGAACGCCAGCGTGTACCCGAAGAGCACCCACTGGATACTGATCAGCCCCATCATAAACACGCACTGGCTTATGATGGAAAGCACGTTCTTCTTTCTCACGAGCCCGCCGTAGAAAAACGCGAGCCCGACAGACATGAAAAGCACCAGCGCCGCGGAAATTAGTACGAAACCCGTGTCGCCGGTGTCGATCGCGGCCTTTGCCGTCTCCGCATAAGCCGCTTTTCCGGTCAGTGTCGCAGCACAGACCGGCCCCAGTAATCCTATTATTCTCCTGAACATTCTTCCTTCCGAATTTATCCGGTTCATAATCCGCTGAGGGCTTACCGGATTTATTTCGGCGATTTTGTTCGGCGTTTCCTGTTATGCCGTACCCGAACTTTTTCGAGCGCCGACTCGGCTATCGGCTCGGCATCTGTCTATTAAGTTGTGGTTTTGCACCTCCGAAGTTTGTTATCCTTCACATACTTGCTTCGCCGTTTGTTTCAGGCTTCCGACGGGATAAAGAGCGGGGACACATTACGTGCCCCCGCCGTGAACCCGTCGGGCGCGCCGAACACCCGACGACAGCCAAAGGGCTATAAAGCCCGTTGCTCACAGAATCGGTAACAGTTTGTCCAGTTCGTACTGAGTTACCTGTATGCGATATTCGTCCCACTGTTTCTTTTTGATCTCGACGAATCTGCTGAACACGTGGTCGCCGAGAGCTTTTTTCATCAGTTCGCTCTTTTCGAGGTTTGCGACCGCCTCGCCGAGGTTGCTCGGAAGCGATTTGATTCCGAGTTTCTTGCGCTCCGCGTCGGAGAGGTGATAGAGGTTGGCCTCCATCGGATCCGACGCTTCGTATTTCTTCTCGATGCCTTCGAGGCCGGCTTGCAGCATGACCGCGAATGTCAGGTACGGGTTGCAGGCGGGGTCCGGGCAGCGCAGTTCGCAGCGCGTCGCGTTTTCTTTCCCCGGGTGGTACAGAGGAACGCGGATCAGAGCCGAGCGGTTGCGCATTGACCATGCGATGTAAACCGGCGCTTCATATCCCGGAACGAGCCGCTTGTACGAGTTCACCCACTGCGCGAACACGGCGCTCATCTCCGGCGCGTGTTTGAGCTGGCCGGCGACGAACTGCTTTGCTTCTTTTGTCAGATTGAATTTTTCTTTCGGGCTGAAGAACGCGTTCTTCTTTCCGTTGAACAGCGACTGGTGGACGTGCATCCCGCTGCCGTTTTCGCCGAAAATCGGTTTCGGCATGAACGTGGCGTACACGCCGTGCTTGTGCGCGATCTCCTTCACGACCACGCGGTAGGTGATGACGTTGTCCGCCATCTGCAGAGCGTCCGCGTAGCGCATGTCGATCTCGTGCTGGCTGGGAGCCACTTCGTGGTGGCTGTACTCAACGATGACGCCCATTGTGTTGAGCGCGAGCACGGTGTCGCGGCGCAGATCGCTTGCTACATCAAGGTCAGTCAGATCGAAATAACCGCCCATATCGAGCGGGGTGGGGCAACTTGAATTTTTGAAATAGAAGAACTCGAGCTCCGGGCCGACGTAATAATGGTCGAAACCGGCTTTTTTCATGCGTTCGAGGGCGCGGCGAAGCACGTATCGCGGATCGCCTTCGTACGGTTCGCCCGAAGGCTGCTTGATGTCGCAGATCATTCTCGCGACGGGCGCTTCCTGTGATCTCCACGGCACCATCTGGAATGTTGTGGGATCGGGCATTGCGATCATGTCGCTCTCTTCGATGTCCTGATATCCGGTTATTGAAGAACCGTCGAAGCCCATACCGCTTTCGAGCGCGTTGTCGAGTTCGTTTGCTGTAATGGCGAAGCTTTTTACCTGTCCGAGGATATCGGTAAACCATAACCGGACAAATCGGATGCCTTTGTCTTTAACGATTTTCTTAACATCTTCCTTTGTCTTAATAGTTCCCATTTTCTCCTCCTCAATATTTACAAAATAAATCCTTCTTTTTAAGGCCTTTTTTGTTGCCCCTTCCTATATATATTTTATTCCTTTTAAATATGTTGCCGTTTGAGGTTTTAGCTCGTAAGGTTTTCAGCTCTCCCGCTAACGGCAAGTATTTTCCTTTTGAAAGGATGATAAGCATCCGATTTCGTTATGTCAAGTATTGTTTAAACATTTTCATGTTAACTTTTTAACAATAAAAAACGCTTTAACAAAGCGATTTTTATTAACAACATAATTTTTGCAAAAAATATTTCAACTTGCCGCTCGGATTTTAAAGATTTGCCGATTCTAACGGCAAGATTGCCTTCAAACGGTCTTTTTGCCGATAGATGCGCCATTTCGGACTCTTTTTGCGGTATTATTGCCGTTTGACGTTCTCCAGCCATTTCTTTTGCCTTTATCGATATTGCCGTTTATTTTCGGCCCCAATATTGCCGTATAGCGATCACTATTGCCGTTAAATGGCCTTTTTGTGCTGTTTCAAGGGTTGTTTTATTATAACACGACTGCTTTTGAATTTGAATTTTGCCTATTAATTTACTTTTTGCCTCTCCTGATCGAGCTCTTTGCCTGTTGCCTTGATCCGGGAATGTTTTGACAATTATAGACAAGGCACTTTTACTCCTCTATCAACTGGCGTTAAATCGTTGTTTCATGATAAAATGAATGTCTTGATTGGAATATGTTTGTGTGTAGATCAGACAATCGGGTAATTAGATGAATGAAAAATATGAATGGAAAGAATATACCTCGAAAGTGAAGCCGGGGTTTTTTAAGTCGCTGGTCAGGAAGACATGCCAGTTAGCGGCGAGATTTGCATTTTTCAACGGCGTGCGGATTGTTTTTTACAGGATGATGGGGGTCAAGGTCGGCAGTAAGGTTTATATCGGCTACGACTGCTTCATCGACTCGGATTTCTCGGAGCTGATAACGATAGAAGACAATGCGATTGTGTCGTTTCGGGTGATAATCGCGGCGCACGACCGGAAGAAGGAGTACATGTCGCCTGTGCTGCTGAAAAAGGAATCGTTCATCGGCGCGGGGGCGATAGTGCTGCCGGGGGTGACGGTGGGCGAGGCTGCGACGGTTGGTGCGGGCGCGGTGGTTGTGGAGGACGTGCCCGACGGCGCAACGGCGGTAGGCAACCCCGCGCGGATACTGAATCAGACCGCGTCCGGGCCGAATAGTTAATATCAAGTGAAGACCGGGTTACAATCTTCATTATACTTCGTAATATTTGATTGTCGCATTTTTTTCGAGATGGCCATAAACACCAGACATTAAAAGGGGCGCGTTTCATGCGCCCCTGCAAATGATCTTGATTTCCGCCTTTGGCGGCGGTGTTAGTTCGGCAGCTCGACGATTGTGATCTGGCCTTCATTGGCGTTTGTTGTCAGCGAGGCAACCGCGCCCGTGTTGTTGATCTGCCCCTTGATGGTATGCGAACCGCTCGACACACCTGTCATGAGTATTGTCGATGTAATTGTTCCTGACCCGCTTGCGGGGATAACTGATCTTCTCAAAGAACCGGTGTAAAGCGAGCCGTCGAGCATTATCTGTATCTGGGCTACTGTTGAACTACCCGATGTGTTTACACATGACATGTTGAGTGTTACCAGCAAGTCGCCGCCCTTCGTTGTGGTGTTGATGGTTGTGTTGGGTATGTCGTTGAAACCGGCTGCGCTCCATGAGCCCGCGCCTATTGTGCCGACCCATCTCTGCGGTTTGAGGTTGCTCGCGCCGACGGTGATTTCGCCCGCGTTGTTGACGACGAATTTGTCTGTCGAACTTACGGACAACTGCGCCAGATTTCCGGTGCCTGTGGTATCGCCTTTGAAAATTGTTCCGGTGCCGCCTCCGTCCATATAAACATGGATAGCGGCGGCGCTGCCTGTTCCCGCTTGTCTTATGTTGAGTGCGTAACCGGCGGCTTGAGCCGAGTTGGACCCAATGAAGACCGACTCTGATGTCGAGGAAGTGTTGTTGGTGTAGAAATTACCGCCTATAGCGGAGTTCTGGTTGTAAACGTAGAGTAATGGCGAAGTGTTTACACTTCCGGAATTATACAGGTTGAGTCCGTATCCTCCCGTGCCATATTGATAGACTTGTAGTCCGTCGCCGGTTCCTTGATTCGTGATGTTGAAAGCCGGGCCGGTGTGAGTGGCGTTGGAAAGCTCGACTTTAGCGCCCGCGCTTGCTCCCGATCCTTGATGAAGCACATACAGGCCGTGTCCTGTTGACTGACCCGAGTTTGTCTTGATATTTATCGCCGGAATGGTATTGCTTGTGTTGCTCACTTCGAAATAACCTGCTCCGCCTGTTCCGGCGGTGAGGGCGTATATCGGGTAATACGGATTGCTTGCATTGTTGATTGTGAATTTGCTTGCGTTGCCTCCGGTGCCGGTGTGGGTTACCGTCAGGCCTAATCCGTTTGCGCTATTTGAATCGGTGGTGACTGAAACCGCTGCTGAGGTGCTTAACGTATTGCTGACTTGGAATAGTCCTGCCTCTCCCGTTCCGTAGGTTTCGGCTTTCAGAGCGTAATTGGAGTTGGACCCGTTGCCGACTTGGAAAGTTGCTCCGTAGCCGCCTGTGCCTGTGTGGCTTACGGATAGGGCATTGCCGCCCGCCGTGTTGGAGTTTGTGTTTATTGAAACCGCGTTGGAGGAGTTTGCTGTGTTGTTTACTTGGAGCAGGGCAGCGCTGCCTGTTCCGTTAGTTTGCCCGACAATTCCGGTGCCTGCGCCGGAGACGACTCCGAATACGCCGTTGCCGCCGCTGCTTTCTCCATATACGCCGTTGCCTGAGCCGGCGTTGTATCCGTAAACGCCCGCTCCGGTGCTGCCTGTCTGGCCGTACACGCCGTTTCCTGTGCCGTTTGTCACCCCGTAAAGGGCTGATGCGGCGTTGGAGGCGTCGGAGTTAAGGAAGTAGCCCGCGCTTCCGGACGAAGCGCTGGTGCTCTCACCGTAAACGGCGTAACCGGTGCCGGTGCTTTTGCCGTACACTCCATTACCCGTCCCGGCACTTAATCCGTACACTCCGTAACCGTTCATCGAATTGAAGCCGTAAACGCCTATTCCGGAAGCAGTAGAACTCTTCCCATAAAGAGCATAGCCATTTCCGGTGTTCTCTGCATAAATTGCGGAGCCGGAAAGGTTTGTGTTGTTGGTGGTTATATATACTACTGATGTTGCGGTTGAGCCACCCGTGCTTTGCGAGTATATGAATGTGCCGTCGCCGACAGCGGTGTTGACCAGCGATCCGGTCATCGTGTCGCCGGCCTTTTTAACGAAGGTTCCGCTGCCGACGAAATTTGACCACGAACCGGCGCTGTTTTTGTATTGGAGAGTTCCCGCGTTGTCTCTGAACCCGTAACCGCTGCCGCCGTACGCGCCTCCGAAATTCATATAGCCGCCGGTTTGCACCACGGTGCTTGTTGCGTACATTACAGCGCTGTTATCCACGTAAAACACGCGTTGAGAATTCGTCGCGAAATCCATGATGGCGCCCGAGCCTGTGTGGTTTCCACCAAGCAGGCTGCTTGATGTGCTGCCGGAATTGCTTGTGATGTAAACGGTGGGCGCTGCGTTTGCGCCGAGCATCGTCGTGAACTGTGCCGCCGAGCCTTGGCCGCTGGTCCTGCCGTAGAGGGCGGGATATGAAGTTACGTTGTTCACATTCTGGAAGCTTCCGGCGTAGCCTCCCGTGCTGTTGCTTTCGACTGATATTCCGTTGCTGATGCCCGTACCGTCGTGGACCACGTGTATTCCGTTCGCTCCATTTGTACTGGAGTTGGTCTGAATGTAAATGGTGTCCGTTGAAGCGGCGACGTTGGAATTGATGAAGCGCGCCGTGTTTCCGCCGGTGCCGGTGTGCATCACTGAGAGGCCGCGTCCGGCAAGCCCGGCGTCGTTCGAGTTGGTTTCGATATAGACGGCGTCCGTGGCATTTGCTGTATTCTTCACGGCGAACACGCCCGCGTTGCCTGACATTGTGTTTGTGCCGACGACGCCCGCGCCGGTGTTGTTGTTCCAGCCGTACACGCCGACTCCGGTACCGGTGTTCCAGCCGTACACGCCGCGGCCCGCGCCGTTCGAGTCGCCCCGCACGCCGTAGCCGCTTGACTGGGTGCTGTCGTTGCTGCCGTACAATGCGGCGGCAGTGTTGTTGGTGTCCGTGACTCTGAAGTAACCGGCTTCAAACGTCGTTCCCGTCTGGTAAGCATAAACAGTTGCGGTTGCCGTGCCCTGTGTGAGTCCGAGAGCGCCGGTCATCGTGTCGCCTGTCTTGGCGACCGAGCCCGCGCCGCCGAGAGAACTCAGCGCTATCCACGAACCGGCGCTGTTTTTGTATTCCATCGCGCCTGCGTTGTCGCGGAAGCCGTAGCCTGTGGTGCCTGTGGCGGCGCCGAAGTTCATGTAACCGCTCGTCGCGATCTTCGTGCCGCCCGCGCCAACGTAGCCGTTAACGTCGAGCCGCTCGGTGGGTGAGGATGTGCCGATCCCGACGGTGCCATACGTGCCGATGCCGCTCGCCTGTCCGACGAAGAATGTCGGCACCGTGCTGTTGAAACCGACCATGAGTGAGTTGGCGGTGTTGTTTACGAGTCTGTTGGTGTCGTCCACGCCGAGGCCGAACGCTATGGTGTAATCCGCTCCGCCGGCTGTCACCCATCTTCCTGCCGATAATGACGCGGTTCCGTTTGCTGTTGTGCTCCAGCCGAGTGCTGTGGAGGCGGTGCCTTGCGCGCTTGTTGTCGCGCCGAGTGCGGTTGCGGAATCCCAAGTCGCCGAGGTCTGTGTGCCTGCCGCGAGAGTGTTCAGGCCGCTTGCTGTTGAGCCGTATCCAAGTGCTGTTGAGTTCTGGCCGCTTGCTGTTGTGCCGTTACCCATTGCGACCGCGTTTGTGCTGCTTGCTGTCGAATCGTATCCGGCCGCGAAAGAAAATGCGCCGTTGTTTGCGTCGTTCCAGTGAGAGCCGTCGGAATCCACGCCTATCCTGAGCGCGCCTTTGCTGGCGTCCCAGAACATTTTTACACCCGCGCCGCCGGTGCTGCCGTAGAAGTTTGCGTCGTATCCGTCGGAACCTGTGTCCGCGCCTTGTCTGATCTCGCCCTGAATGTCGAGGGAAAAGGCCGGGGTCGATGTGGCGATTCCGACGTTGCCGTAAGTGCCGACGCCGCTCGCCGGGCCGACGAAAAGGGTGGGTACGTTGCTGTTGAAGCCGACTCCGAATGAGGAAGCGGTGTTTACGGTCATTCGGTTGGAGTCGTCCACGCCCAGCCCCATTGCTATAGTGTGGTCCGCGGCGCCTGCCGTTACCCAATGCCCGGCGGCAATGGAGTATTGTCCGCTTGCGGTGGTGCTGTTACCGCGCGATGTTGAGTAATCGCCGTTTGAGTAGGTGTTGTATCCAATTGCGCTCGAGTATGCGCCGTTGGCGTAAGCGAATTGCCCGAAAGAGGCAGCGGCGATGCCGGCCGCGTTTGTCTGATAGCCGGCCGAGAAAGAGTATATTCCGGTGTTCGCGTCGATCCAGTTAGTGCCGTCGTCGCGGCCGATTCGGAGTGCGTCTTTGCTTGCGTCCCAGTACAGGCGCCCGCCGGTTAAACCGCCGTATGTACCATAGAAGTTGACGTCGTATCCGTCGGACCCGGTGTCACTTCCGATGAGGACGGTGCCGCTGGCCTGAAGCGCGTTGCCGCCGCCCGTGTTTCTGATCAGCACTGTGGATGTTGCTGTGTTGAAGTCCACGATAAGCGGACCGGTCATCGAGTCGCCTGTTGTTTCGACGTAACTACCGCCCGCTCCGAATGCCGTCCACGAGCCGGCGTTGTTTTTGTATTCAACGGTTCCGGCATTGTCGCGGAAGCCGTAGCCGGCTGTTCCGGTGGCGGTTCCGAAGTTGATGTAGCCGCTTGAGGCGATAACTGAGCTGTTCGCCCACGAAGAGCCTATATTATCGATATAGAATAATGTCGAACCGTTTTTTTGCGCTTCAAAAAGTTTTCCCGTGCCTTGAGTGTTTGCGATCAGTGGTGTGTTGGGATTTGAGGCGAATGAGTTGGAGACAAACGCCGCAATACCTGTGTCCGCCGCCTCCGAGTAGAGGCCGTATCCGCTGCTCGAATTGTATGCCCTGACTCCGGTGCCTGATGCTGAGTTCGATCCGTAAACGCCGTATCCTGTTCCGCTCTGTCCGCCGAACACGCCGAACCCGGCGGCGGCGCTTGTGTTATTGGCGTACAGCGCTTTTCCTGCTGTGGAGTTTGAGATCTCGACCGAGTTTGTCGCGGTATCAAAGTTGACAGTCAGCCCTCCGGTCATCGTATCGCCGGTCTTGGCGACAAAGCTGCCCGATGGGATCGCCGCCCACGAGCCTGCGCTGTTTTTGAACTCGATATTGCCCGCGTTATCGCGGAATCCGTAGCCGGTTGTTCCGGTGGCGGTTCCGAAGTTCATGTAACCGCTTGTGGCGACAACTGTGCCGCTCGCCCATGTTGTGCCTGATTTATCCAACAGCAATACTGTTGTTCCTGCCGATTTGATGTCAACTATGTTGCCTGTTACACCTGTGTGGTTTCCCTTGAAGAGTGATGAGCCTGCTCCTGACGCGTTGGCGTACACCGCCGTTCCCGATCCGGCGGCTTCGCCGTAAATGCCGTAGCCGGCGGAGCCGTTGTAACCGTAAACGCCGGAGCCTCCCGCTTCGTTCTTTCCGAATACTCCTCGGCCGGCTCCGTAGGCATAGCCGTAAACGCCGTAGCTCGATGCTGCTGTTCCCGCAGTGATGCCGGTGAGAGCGGCTGCCGTGTTGGATAGATCGGAATTGTAGAAGTATCCGGCTTTGCCTGAGGTATTGCTGGTTGATTCTGCGTAAACGGCATAACCTGCGTCCGGATTCGTTGCGTAAACACCCACGCCAAAACCGGCAGCTGCGCCGTACACACCGTAACTTGAGGCGGTTGTACCTGCTGTTATGCCTGACAGGGCGGCATCGGTGTTGGTTGTGCTCTGGTTATAAAAGTATCCAGCGCCGCCTGTTGTTGTGCTCGCGTTATTTCCATAAACGGCGTAGCCGGTGCTCGTGTTCAATCCGTAAATACCGTAGCCGCTGCTTGAGTTTGTGCCATATACACCGAATCCCGTGCCGGTATTGTTACCATATACGCCATAGCCTGAACCGGAGTTGGCCCCGAAGACGCCGCTGCCTGTGCCTGCCGTCGAACCGTACACGCCGTTTCCGGACCCGGTTGCGGCGGTGATGCCTATCAGAGCCGACGATGTGTTCGCGGCGTCCGTAATGCTGAAGTACCCGGCGCCGTTGGCTGCGCCCGTCTGGTACGCGTAAACTGTTGCGGTTGCGCCACTCTGAGTCAGTCCGAGCGCGCCGCTCATCGTGTCGCCGGCCTTTGCTACGTAACTGCCGGAACTGAAGGGTGCCCATGAGCCGGCGCTGTTCTTGTATTCGATTGTGCCCGCGTTGTCGCGGAACCCGTAGCCGCTGCTGCCGAGGGTAGAGCTGAAGTTCACGTAGCCGTTCAACACGACAGCGCTGCTCGCGTAAGCTGTGCCTGTTGCGTATGTGTTACCGCTCTTGTCAACGTAGAACATCGGGCTGCCCGCTCTATGAAGTTCGAGCAGGTTTCCGTTGCCGTCTGTCTCCGCTTTCAATGCCGGAGATGTGCTCGTCCCGTTGAAGATTTCAAAATAGCCGGCGTTGCCGGTTCCGGTGTTGAGGCCGTATATGGCGTAGTTGCTGCCGTTTGTTTCGAAGTAGCCGCCGATGCCGGATCCGTTGTTGTATCCGTAAACGGATGGGCCGGCGTTCGTGTTTTCCGCGTAAACAGTTGCTGTCGCGCCCGTGTTTTTGAAGTGCGCGGTGTGCGCCGCCGATGTGTTCTCGACGTATAAGGTGTCCGTGCTGCTTCCCGCTGTTATAGTCAGCGAACCGGTCATTGCATCGCCGGTTGTATCGACGAAGCTGCCCGACGGGATTGCCGCCCACGAGCCGGCGCTGTTTTTGAACTCGACTGTGCCCGCGTTGTCGCGGAAGCCGTAGCCGCCGCTGCCGAGGGTTGCGCCGAAGTTTACGTATCCGCTTGCAGGGGCGCTGAACGCATTCGCGGCTTCCGAGACTACAGTTCCGCTTGCATATACGTTGCCTTCCCGCGATACGAGGAACATCGTGTTGCCGCCCGTTTTGAAATTGATGAGGTTTCCGCTCGCGCCGGTGTGGTCGCCGTCGAATAGGTCACCGGTGCCGTTGGAAGTCACTCCGAGAGCATAGAATGAGTTGCCGGCGTTTTGAATCTGGAAATAACCGGCGCGGCCCGAACCCGTGTTCTGGCCGAATACGCCGGGCGCCGAGCTTGTGTTCAATCCGTACACCGCCGCGCCCGCGCCTACGGTCTGTCCGTAAACGCCCGCGCCCGATCCGGTGTTTACCCCGACAACGCCCGCGCCGCCTGCGCCTGCGCTCTGTCCGTATATTCCGTTCCCTGCGCCCGAATTCTCGCCGCGTATTGCAGCCGCTGAGGCGTTTGTGTTGTTGGTTGTGATATAAACGACCGATGTTGCTGATGTGCCGCCCGTGCTCGCGGAGTAGAGGAATGTCCCGTCGCCTATTGTGGTGTTGACGAGCGAACCGGTCATTGCATCGCCGGTTTTAAGAACCTTGGTTGAATCAACTCCGGTTCCGAATGTTGCCCACGATCCGGCGTTGTTTTTGTATTGCAGTGTGCCTGCATTATCGCGGAAGCCGTATCCGCCGCTGCCGATCGTCGTGCCGAAATTCATATAACCGTTTGCTAACATAACGGAGCCGCTTGCGTACATCGTTCCTGTTGCGTACACGTTACCGTTCTTGTCAACGCTGAATTTCGGGGTGCCGACGTTTGAGAGCACGATGAGGTCGCCGAAGCCCGCGTTGTCGCCGTAGATAACCGGCGATACGTTCGTGCCGGATGTGTTGAAGACCGACAAAGCGGAGAAGTTGTTGTTACCCTGCATGATCGAGATCGACGATGTCGCCGCGCTTTGATCCACTAAAAGCGCGCCGGTCATCGCATCGCCTGATGTGTTCACCACATTGTCGGCGGTGACATATAGAGAACCGCTCGCATAAACGTTACCGTTCTTGTCAACGCTGAATTTCGGGGTGCCGACGTTTGAGAGCACGA
>CAYPEK010000033.1:0-38725 GCA_964409645.1 uncultured bacterium
GCTCGCCGACATCCGCGGCGCGGGCTGCGTATCGCGTATATGGGTCACAATCGCGTCGCCCGATCTCTACATCCTCCGCCGCTGTGTGATCCGCATGTACTGGGACGGCGAGGACCAGCCGAGCGTCGAAGCGCCGATCGGCGATTTTTTCGGAGTCGGATTCTCGGAGTACCGCGATTTCGCCGCGCTGCCTCTCGGTATGACGAGCGGCGGCTTCTACTGCTATTTCCCGATGCCGTTCTCGAAGAGCGCGCGCATCGAGGTCGAAAATCAGAGTGCAAGGAAAATCCACGCTTTCTACTACCACATCACTCACCACCGTTTCGACAAGCTCGAAAAAGACGCCGAAACGGGCCGCTTCCACGCACGCTGGCGGCACGAGAAGACAATGCCCGGATCCAACTTCACGCTCCTTGAAGCCGAAGGAGCCGGACACTACGTCGGCTGCAACCTAAATATGCAGGGCGTGAAACCGCTCTCGTTCTGGTTTCTCGAAGGCGACGAGATGATATATGTTGACGGAGAGCAACACCCGCCCGCCTACCACGGCACCGGCACCGAAGACTACTTCAACAGCGGCTGGTACTTCCGCACGGGCACGTTCAGCGCGCCGTTCCACGGGCTCACCCTCAAGGACACGCTCCGCTCGCGCATCTCGGCGTACAGGTTCCACATCGAGGACCCGATCCCGTTCAAGAAATCGATCCGCGTCACGATCGAGCATGGCGGAGTCAACGACGCGCCCGGCTCGGATTACTCGAGCACCGCGTACTGGTACCAGACCGAACCGCATCACTCGATGGGCATGTTCCCGCCCGGCGACGACCGCCTCCCGGACGACGGCTTCATCCTGCGCGGCGCGAAGGAAACCGCTTCCGACGTCCTCGAAGTCGCCTTCAACATCGGCAACCGCCTGCGCGAATTGTTTCAGAAGTGATTTTCGCTGATTAATCTTCGATGAGTTTCAAATCCGATACGGAAATGCCGAACTCGTTCGCGCCGTCGATGCGCACGGCCGCGAGGCGGCCCATGAACTCGTCCGGCCCCTCCGCGAATGCGCGGATGTAGTTGCGCGTCAGCCCGGTGAGGCGTCCCGTCCTGCGGTCCCGCCGCGACTCGAACAGAACCTCCGCCTCCGCGCCGGCGAAACGCTCTCTGAACTCCGAGACGAACTCCGCGCGCAGTTCGTGCAGTTCGCGGCTCCGCGCTTTTTTCACCGCCGGGTCAACCTGATCCGCCATTTCCGCCGCGGGCGTCCCGCGCCGCTTAGAATACCGGAATATGTGCATGTACGAAAGTTTGAGTTCTCTTATCCGCAACCGCGTCTCTTCGTAATCGGCGTCCGACTCCCCGGGGAAGCCGACAATGATGTCGGCGCCGACCGACGCGTCCGGATAGAGCGCGCGCAACCGCGACACCGCCTCCCGGCAGTCGGTGTATGTGTAGTCGCGGTTCATCCGCCGCAAGACGGAATCGCAGCAGCTCTGGATCGACAGGTGGAAATGGGGGCAGAGTTTCTCCCGCGAGGCGTCGAGCGAGGCATAAATTTCGTCTGTCATCTCTCCGGGGTCGAGCGAGCTTAGTCTGATTCGCCTGATGCCGGGGATATCCGAGATGCGCGCGAGCAACGCCGCGAGCGAAGCTCCCTGCACGCCCGCGCCGTAGCGGCCGACATGCACGCCCGTGACGACGATTTCCGCGAACCCGAGCGCGGCGAACTCCGCCGCCTGCGCCGCCGCTACGTCGAGGGGCGCGCTCCGCTCCGGGCCGCGCGCATACGGCACGATGCAGTAGGAGCAGCGGCGGTTGCAACCGTCCTGCACGCGGAGGAACGCGCGGCTGCGGCCCGCGAACGCGCCGAGGCGCGACACGCGGAACTCGCGCTCGGCCATTATGTCGCCGATGCGCAACACTGGCCCGTCCGCGCCCGCCGGAGCGAGTCCCTCGATCAGTTCCGGGATGCGTTCCTTGTCCGCGCTGCCCACCATCAGGTCGATCCCCGGCGCGAGCCGCGCGAGCCGCTCCGGGTCGGTCTGCGTGTAGCAGCCCGCCGCAACGACGAGTCCGCCGCCGCCCCGCTCGCGGAACTTCATCATCCGCCGCAGGAGCTGCCGCGACTGGTGGTCTGTCTCGCCGGTCACAGTGCACGTGTTCACCACATACACGTCCGCCGCCTCGCCGAACGGAACGACCTCGTAGCCGGCCCGCTCGAACGCCTCACGGATCGCCTCACCGTCCACCTGATTCAACTTGCAGCCGAGCGTTTCAATCGACACGCGTTTCTTCAAACGAAAACTCCCCGCCGGATTCCCGGCAGCATCAATCATAACAGTTGCGGCGCGTTATTTGAACCTCCAAGGCGTGGACTACGGAGATGTCTGTTGTAGCGGCAATCAAGGCAAGGGACTGGCAACGGCGGAAACCGCCGGTGCCTGTTTTAAGCAATAGCATATATGGAGCGAATTGGTATTCCGCCGCTTTCCGCAAAAACCTCACACTGGTTGGAACGCACCGCGATTTGAGATAATATTTCATGCGTCGGTAATTTAATATCAAACAACTCTCAGCGCCGCCGCGGGGAGCCGGGCCGCGGGACGCGGAGGAAACGAGGCCCCATTATGATAAAAAGACTCGCTATAGTCGTTCTCTTGTTTCTGCTGGCCGGCGCCGTGGCGAGCGCGGCCGAAGAGCAGGTGTCCGCCGCGAAATGGCTCGAAACACGTTTCAGCTCTATCAGCACGCCGCCGTTCTCATTCAAGTACGACGGCAAGTCGTCGGCATCGTTCCTGAAGAGCTGGCCGATGACGCATGAGGAGAAGCAACTCGATGCGGTGCGCACGCAGCATGTTTACACTTTCACCGATCCGAAGACCGGCCTCCGCATCGCCGCCGAGTGCATTGTCTATTCCGATTTCCCGGCGGTGGAGTGGCTGCTGCGGATAAAAAACACGTCCGGCGAAACCTCGCCTATCATAGAGGACATTCAGGCCCTCGACTCGATCTTCACATCGAAGGAGAAAGACCAGTTCGTGCTTCACCACGCGCTCGGCGGCTCGGTGACGCGGTCCGATTTCGCGCCCATCGATACGCCGTTGCGTTCCGTCAAATCGATACGGCTCAGCACGAACGGCGGCCGCCCGTCCGACATCACGGCGCTGCCGTTTTTCAATCTCGAAGACAACCCGGCAGGCGGCACGATGATCGCGATCGGCTGGACGGGACAGTGGGCCGCCACGTTCGAGCGCGAGAGCGAAACTTCGGTCCGCGTCACGGCCGGAATGGCCCGCTCGCACTTCAAGCTGTTCGCGAATGAAGAGGTGCGCACGCCGCGCATTCTGCTCCTCTTCTGGGACGGCCCGGACTATCTCGCCGGACAGAACGCGTTCCGCCGCATCATTCTCGCGCACTACTCGCCGCAGGCAAACGGGAAAACCGCGCAGCTTCCGTTCTCATTCTCGGTGCACGGCACGTACGGTTTCAACGACACGACGGAGGAGAAAATGGTCGATCTCGCGAAGATCGCCGCCGAGAAGTTCAAGAACATCGGCTTCGAGTATTTCTGGATCGACGCGGGGTGGTACGAGGGCGGCTGGCCCGACGGCGTCGGCAATCTGTTTGCTGATCCGAAACGGTATCCGAACGGCCTCGCGCCGATCGGCAAGGCGGCCGCGGACAACGGCTACAAGTTCCTCCTCTGGATCGAGCCGGAACGCGTCCACAAGGACACTGCGATTTTCAACGAACATCCCGCGTGGGTCTTGAAGGTTTACAACAACTTCAGCACCGGGCTGTTCAACCTCGGAAATCCGAAGGCGCGCGCGTGGCTCACCGACAGCATATCGGACATCATCGACACCGCCAACATCAGCATCTACCGGCAGGATTTCAATATGGACCCGATCAAGTACTGGCAGGTCAAGGACACGCCGACACGGCAGGGGATCACCGAGATACGGTACGTCGAAGGTCTCTATAAGTTCTGGGACGAGCTCGTGAGGCGGCATCCCGGTTTGCTGATCGACAACTGCGCGAGCGGTGGCCGCCGATTCGACCTCGAAACCGTCTCACGCAGCGTCGCGCTCTGGCGCACGGACTACGCGGACGGCAAGGACCCGTACATCGCGGAGGGGTTCCAGTCGCAGACGTATGGACTCCAGTTCTGGTTCCCGACCGGGAGCACGGGCACGGGCACGCTCGATCAGTACCATTTCCGCAGCACGATGGCGAACGGGATGGTCGTTTCGTGGAACCCGATCCCGGCGGATTTCCCGATCAAGCAGGCCGAGAAACTCGCGGCGGAGTTTCACCGCGCGCGCGGGTTTTATTTCGGCGATTATTATCCGCTCACGAGCTACAGCACGGCGTCCGACGTGTGGATCGCGTATCAGTTCCACCGCGTCGATCAGCGCGCGGGAATGGTGGTCGCGTTCCGTCGCCGTGACAGCCGCGAGCAGTCGCTCAAGGTGCGCCTCCGGGGACTCGACCCCGACGCGAAGTACGAACTCGAATTTTCCGGCACAGGCGTGAAGAAGACAGCGACAGGCAAGGAACTCGCCGATGCGTTCACGATCACGCTCGACAAAACGCCCGACTCGGCGATTGTTTTTTACAAACAAAAGTGAAACAGTAGCGAGGATAGAGTAGCGAGGGAAAGACAAAAAGCAAAAGATAAAGACAGTAGCTGGTAGTGGGTAGCTGGGGAAAAAGACGAAAAGCAATTTTAAAAAGTTGTAGGGCGGGGTCGCCGTACCCCGCCGACGCAGCATCCTCAAACCAAGTTTGAGGGTGGCACATATCTATCGCTCCCACGCTCTGCGTGGGAGCGCGGTGTTTCGGACGCTCCGCGTCCGCCGACGCGGAGCGTCGGGAGAGGCATTCCCACGCAGAGCGTGGGAACGAGACAAGGACATTGTTCAAGCATCTCATGCACAAAGGAAAACTTTGAGCATGGCACACAAAGCAGAGAGATGAAATCCGATAACCGCGCGCGTAATAAAGCGGTCACGCAACAGGGAATGATTAAATGCAAACAACATTCCGGTTAAATAAAATCGTCACGCTCTTCGCCATAATTATCGGCATATTCGCCGCCGGGTGCACCGCGTGTGCGGCGGATGCGCTCGCGATGACGGATAAATACGCGGCGGGCGATTTCAAGCTCGTTTACGGCGGCGCGGTGGCAACGATCGTCGTCGATCCCGCCGACGCGAAGGTGGTTCGCATCGCGGCGGACGCGCTCGCGGGCGATGTCGCACTCGTCACGGGCAAAAAGCCCGCTGTGGCGTCATCGATTCCGAAAGCGGCGCGTAACGTCGTCATCGCCGGAACGCTCGGCAAAAGCAAACTCGTTGACGCACTTGTGAAATCGCGGAAGATCGACGTGTCGAAAGTGCGCGGCAAATGGGAGACGTACACGGTCGCAGTGATTCAAAAGCCGGTGAAGGGCGTCGATGCGGCGCTTGTGATCGCGGGGAGCGACCGGCGCGGCACGGCGTACGGGCTGTTCGAGGTGTCGCGCGCGATCGGCGTGTCGCCGTGGGTGTGGTGGGCGGATGTCTCGCCGGATAAAAAGGCGTCGCTGATTGTCAAAAAAGGCGCGAGCGTGTTCGGGCCGCCGTCGGTGAAGTACAGGGGCATTTTCATCAACGACGAGGCGTTCGGCCTTAATCCGTGGGCGTCGAAAACATTCGATCCGGAGACGGGCAACATCGGCCCGAAGACTTATGCGAAAGTGTTCGAGCTGCTTCTGCGCCTCCGCGCCAACTATATATGGCCGGCGATGAAGCAGTGCACGCGCGCGTTCAACTATTACGACGCGGACAAGTACCTCGCGGACGACTACGCGATCGTCGCGGGCTCGTCGCACTGCGAGCAGATGCTGCGCGACAGCCTCGATGAATGGCGGCGCGACGGAACGGGCGAATGGAACTACGTCACGAACAAGCAGAACGTACTCGACTACTGGGAGCGGCGCGTGCGCTCGAACGCGCCGTTCGAAAGCATCTGGACGCTCGGCATGCGCAATCTCGACGACAAGGAGATGCCCGGCGACGGCACGCTCGACGAAAAGACGCGCCGCCTCGAAAACATCATCGCGGACCAGCGCGAAATGATCCGCAAATGGATCAACCCGGACCCGTCGAAGGTGCCGCAGTTGCTCAGCCCGTACAAGGAAGTGCTCGACCTATACCGCAACAATCTCAGCCTCCCGGACGACGTGACTATTCTGTGGACGGATGACAACTTCGGATTCGTGCGCCGTCTGCCGACGCCCGCTGAACGCAAACGCTCCGGCGGCGGCGGCGTCTATTACCACATCTCGTATTCCGGACGACCGCACGACTACCTCTGGCTCGAAACGACGCCCCCCGCGCTCATCTGGGAGCAGATGCACAAAGCGTGGGATTTCGGCGCGCGCACGATCTGGGTGGTGAACGTCGGCGACATCAAACCGGCGGAGATCGGCACCGAGTTCTTCCTGTCGCTCGCGTGGAACATAAACGAATGGCGGCCGGAGACGCTTCCGAAGTTCTTCGATTCGTGGGCGGCGCGGCAGTTCGGCGCGGCGCACGCGCGCGAAACCGCCGCCGTCCTCGCCGATTACTATCATCTGAATTTCATTCGCAAGCCGGAGCATCTCGGCTACAACGAGATCGAGATGCCGAACACGCCTGTGAAGGACCCGGATTTTTCGCTCTCGAACTACGGCGACGAGGTGAACGCGCGTCTGTCCGCGTTCGATTCGCTCGAACGCCGCGCGACCGCGATCTACGACTCGCTACCCGTTGCGAAGCGGGCCGCGTTTTACGAACTCGTCCTCTATCCGGTTCGCGGCTCGGCGCTTATGAACGTAAAAGTTCTCAACGCGTTCATCAGCCGCGAGTATGCGAAGCAGGGCAGGGCGACGACGAACGAGTACGCGAAAAAATCGGCCGCCGCGCTCGCCGCGATAAAGGACGAGACGGCGTTCTACAACGAAAAGAACGCGGGCGGCAAATGGAACGGGATGATGAGTTGGAAGCATCACGACCGTCTCATTTTCCGCGAGATCAAGACAGGCTCCTACGAGCCGGCCGCCGCGCCCGCGCTTGGCGTTGCCATCGAGGGACAGGGCAAGCCGCTGTCGGCGGAGAAGTGCGCGCCCGGCGCGGCCGCCGCGCCGGAATGTTCGCTCCCGCGGTTCAACCGGTTCCTTCCGAAGCGGTTCTTCATAGACATTTTCAACCGTGGAACGGGCACTGCCGACTGGAAGGCGTCGGCGAGTGCGCCGTGGATCAAGCTTACAAAGTCCTCCGGTGCTGTCGCGGGCGAGGAACGGATTTACGTCGAAGCGGATTTCGCCGCCGCGCCCGCCGGGGAAAATGTGAGCGGCACGATAACAATCGAGGGCGCGGACGCATCGTACATGGTCGGCGTTTCCATGTTCAATCCGGCGGATGTGAAGGTTGGAAAGGGCGTTTTCGTTCAGGACAACGGCGCGATCTCGATTGACGCGGGCGACTTCGCGCGCGCGATCCCGGTCGGCGATTACGGATGGCGCGTCGTGCCCGGATTCGGCCGCACTGGCAGCGCGATCGCGCTGCTGCCGACGTCGGGACAGCCGCTTCCCGCTGCTTCTGCCGCCGCCGCGCCGGTTGCCGAATATCAAATATATGTTTTCACGCCGGGGAAAGCGGAGATCACTCTTCAGGCGTTGCCCTCGCATGAGGTCACGGAAGGCTACTCGTTGAGGTGCATGGTATCGGTTGACGACGGGCAACCCGCCGACGCAGTGTTCGAGCAGGGCAACGACGAATTCGACAAGGTCTGGAAACGGAACGCGTTGCGCGGATACATGGAGGCGACAGTGAAGATGGAGCTGGCTGCCGGTCCGCACACGTTGAAAGTGTGGGGAGTTGATCCGAGTGTTGCGCTCGACCGGATGGAGATCGACTTCGGCGGTGTGAAGAAGTCCGCCCTCGGCCCGCCGGAAACGAAAAGGCAGTAGCCGACAGTGGAGGATTGTGGAAAATCCGAGCCGCGCGCGTCAGCAAGCGGTCACGTGGAAGAATTTATTAACAAAACATTAAAAAGCAAGAAAAGAAGAATACATTAACCACAGATGAACACAGATAAACATGGATAAGAGCGAAGGGTTTCAATCGACTGGCTGCTCGGCCAGCCGCATCTTGCTATTTTTTCTTGTGTGCGGGGGGGAATCGATTCGTTTTTTATTGTAGCAGCCAGTTGATGAAAACTTATAATTTTATATATAATACGCGCACGAAATTGGGAGCGGGGATATGGATTTCGAAATACACCAGAGAAACTCGGGAGACGTCGTGATTCTCGACATTCACGGCAACCTCGACACGCAGTCGGCGCCGCTTCTTAAGGTGCGCCTCGAATCGCTCATCAGCTTCGGCCATCATAAGATCGTCATCAACCTCTCAGATGTCGATTTCATCGACAGCACGGGCGTCGGCTCTCTCGTGTTCGGGCAGAAAATAATCAACCCGCTTTCGGGCGGCCTCCACATCATCGGCCTCTCGCCTTCGAATCTGAATATTTTCTCGGTGCTCAACCTCACCGAGTTCCTGACGATAATGCCAACCGAGGAGATCGCGGTCGGCAGCTTCCACCAGAACGGCTCCACGATTCACTGAAAACGTCAAAACACTTACAGATATTGCAACGTGGCCCCACTTGCGCTATATTTCCTATCGGCTTAGTAGGATAAAGGTGGCGAACGGATGAAACTGACGGCAAAAAGCGAGTATGCACTGATAGCGCTGATCTACCTCGCGCGAAAACCCGGCTCCGGGTTCCACAGCGGGAAGATGATCGCCGAGAAGCAGGGAATCCCGGCGAAGTTTCTCGAACAGATTCTGCTCTCGCTCAAGCGCGCTCATTACGTCCGGAGCACGAAAGGGCAGGGCGGCGGCTATCGGCTGGCGAAACCGGCCTCGGAAATCAGCCTCGCGGAGATCATACGCCTTTTCGACGGCGCGCTCGCACCCACCGAGTCGGTGAGCAAGTACTTCTACGAATCCACGCCGATCGAGAAAGAGGATAAGCTCGTCGGTGTATTCGGCGAGATCCGCGATATGGTTGCGGACAAGCTCGAAAACACGACCATCGCGGATGTAGTGTGATCCGGCCGCGGACCAATTTTTTTTGGCCTCAAAGCCGACAAAAACGATGGGACAAATATTAAATATAGATTTTGTGGAGAAGGAGACGATATGATAAACACCATTTCAATCCTCGCCGGACACGGTAAAAACGGCGCGGCCGACCTCGTCCCGCGCATCGACCTCTCTATGGGCGACGTTGTCAGCATCGTAGGCCCGACCGGCTCCGGCAAGACAACCCTCATCAACGACATCGAGCTGTTCGCCAACGGCGATACGCCCACCGGCCGCCGGATATTGATAGATGGTGAGCAGCCGCCCGCCATTTACAGGAACGACCCGGCGCACAATCCTATCGCGCTTATCACTCAGCACACGAATTTCCTCTCCGACCTGCCGGTGAGTTCGTTCCTGCGGATGCACGCACTCATCCGGTCGGGCGCGCCCGAGCGCGCCGCCGGCCTCATAGAGGACACGCTCGGTTTTGCCAACCAGTTGACGGGCGAGCCGATCATTCCGGAAATGCGCATGACGGAGCTTTCGGGCGGCCAGACGCGGGCGCTGCTGATCGCGGACGCCACGATTGTCTGCAACACGCCCATCGTGCTGCTCGACGAGGTGGAAAACGCGGGCATCCACCGCACCCGCGCGCTTGAACTGCTCCGCCGCTATCGGAAGATATTCATTTTCGTCACACATGACCCGCGGATCGCGCTTCTTTCGGATTTCCGCATCGTGATGCAGGGTGGCTGCGTCACCCAGATCATACGCACCGATGAGGAGGAGCGAGTGTTCGCAGTCACGGTCAGCCGACTCGACGACGCTATGTGCCGCCTGCGCGACACAATCCGCACCGGCGGCCGTTTCACAGCTCTCGACGCCGGTATTCTCGAAGGCCTCGGCACGGCGCGGGAGGGGGTAATAGCATGAAGCTCGTGATAATTGCCGGCCCGGCGACATCGGGCAAAACATCGGTTCTGCGGCATGTTACAGGAAAGCTGATCGCTGGCGGAGCAAAGCCGGCGTTTCTCAAGATCGATGTCCAGTATGCCGATGAAGACGAGATTTTTGCTTCGGAATTCGGTATTCCGACACGAAAAGTCTATTCCGGTGAGCTTTGCCCGGACCATTGCGGGGTGCTGGTGCTCAAGGACGCGATGCAGTGGTGCGAGGGGAACGGATCGGATGTGCTGCTGGTGGAGACGGCGGGCTTATGCCTGAGGTGCGCGCCGTATGTGGACGGCGGGTTGGGGATGATCGTGATGGAGGCGACGAGCGGGATGAATCTGCCGCGCAAGATCGGCCCGATGCTGTCGCTTGCGGATGTGGCGGTGGTGACGAAGATCGACCTCGTGTCGCAGGCGGAGCGTGAGGTGTTCCGGGCGGGGATTATGGATGCGGCGCCGAAGGTGCGCATCCGCGAGGTGAACGCGCTGTATGGGATAGGGATCGACCCGCTTGTGGATTTTGTGATGGAGACGCCGGACGCGGGCGGCCGCCTTTTGCTTCGCGGCAATCCGCCGGTGGGGACGTGTACGATATGCGTCGGCAACAAGGAGATAGGCTGGCAGTCGCATTTCGGAGTTGTGCGCGCGCTCGAAAACCAGAATTTCTTCCGGGGCGAGTAAAAAAAGCAGTAGTGAGGATAGATAGGGAAAAGAAAAAGTAGATGGTAGAGTAGTAGATAGGGGAAAGATTAAAAACAAAAGAAAAAGCTGTAGCCGGTAGCTGATAGTTGGGGACTGGGGAAAACCGGGCTGTGCGCTGTGGGCGAATCCGGTTTGAATACTTGTAAGGAGATAAAAAAATGAGTTTGGAATTACAAGGCAACCTTCCGGGGCTTGATTGCGGGCTTTGCGGATATCCGAACTGCTCTGATTTCGCGGCTTTTCTGGTGTCGTCGCCCGATCAGATAAAACGGTGCATTCATCTCTCTCAGGATTGCCGAAGCGTTGCTGCGGAACAACAGCACGCAGTGCGCGCGCAGAAGCCGGACTGCGCGGCGGCCGCGCAATGCGGCTCCGCCTGCAATGCGGGCACGTACGTGACATCGACACCGTGGAAGGACCGGCTGGGCCGCGAGTTCGACTTTTACCTCGAACATTTCCCCGAGGACCCCGGACCGCGCGAGGTGATTCTGCCGCACAATCCGCTCGTGACGCGCGAGCTGGACATCAAACCGGGCGATCTGATGATCGGGCGGCCGCTGGGTATGTCGTGCGGGTGCCCGGTGACCCATTGCGGTGTTGCAATGGAAGTGGACCCGTTCACGGGGGTGATGACGTGGTGTGTGACCGGCCCGCTTGGCCCGCGGCAGCACGGTTTTAAAAATATAGGTTACTACTCGGCGGAGGCGTACGAAGGGATCGTGCGCGAGTCGCGGGTGGAGTTGCGGATCGGCATGCGGCATTTCTTCCAGCCGAGGATGTGCATGTTGCAGTGGAGGCACAGCGGCCTGATCAATTTCCTGAACCACAATGAAGACGGCTGGCAGGTGCGGCTGGAAGGGCTCTTTATCGGCTGACGAAAAGCGTCCGGCCGCCAAATAAAAAACAGGGCCGGCGAGGGTAGCTGGCCGGCCCTCTTCCCGAAAGTTGCGGGAAGGAATATTATGCTCAACAAATTCGACTGTACAATTTAGTCTTTCTTGATGCGCAAACAGAAAGACGGGTCAGGATACGAAAGACTCTGCTGTTTCGGCGCGAACTGATTTGTAGAATTCGCAGACGACACAGTTTGAGAGTTTCTGGGCGTAAGTGCCCTGCACCTGACCGCCGCAAAGAGTCCCTGCGATCTTCCAGCAGTAACGGCCTCCGTTCCTGCCGCCGTTTTTTCCGTTGTGTTTGACCTCTGTTGCCGCCGGGCATACGCCCAGTTCGCCGGTTTTAATTCCTCCCGGCTGTCGGCCGCATTTTTTGAATTCCCAGCAGTTCATGGTGTTCTCCTTTTTTTAACGCCGGCCCGGTTTGGCGGGCGGGCGCTCAGAATTCGTCGAGCTCCGAGACAACAACCGGATGAGGGGAACCGTTGCCTCCCCTCCCGTTGCCTCCGGCCGGCAAGAGCTCTATTTCCTTTTTGAGGCTTTTCCCGTTTCCGCCGGAGCGGGGAGCGATACTGCGCCCGACTGTTTTATTCCTGACGAAATCGTCTTCGAAAGACCCGAAGCCGTTTCCGCCGGCTGCTGAATACGCATGGTGCTCCGCATTGCTGCCGACTATCGAAATGAGGCTGTCCACCATGTCCATGAGCCCGGCGGCCTGACTGCTCAGCTCCTCGGCTGCCGCCGCGGATTCCTCCGCGCTCGACGCGTTCTGCTGCGTCACCTTGTCCATCTGTGAAACGGCGATGTTTATCTGTTCGATTCCCTGCGACTGCTCGTCGCTCGCGGCCGCGATTTCGGCGACGAGGTCGGAGACTTTAGCGGAGCCTTCGATTATATCCGTGAAGGATTTGGAGAGGTCGTCGGTTATGAGTGAACCGTTCTGAGCGTTGTTCATGGATTCCTCGATCAGCATTGCCGTGTTGCGTGCCGCTTCGGCGCTGCGCCGCGCGAGGTTACGTACTTCTTCCGCGACCACCGCGAAGCCCTTTCCGGCATCGCCCGCGCGTGCCGCTTCGACCGCGGCGTTGAGTGCGAGCAGATTGGTCTGGAATGCGATCTCGTCAATCGTCTTAATGATTTTTGAAGTCTGGTTCGACGAATCGTTTATCTTGTCCATTGCGCTAGTCATCTTAATGATGGCTTCGCCGCCTTTGTCCGCCGCTGAGCGCGCCTTTTTGGCGAGAGAGTTTGCCTGCATCGCGTTGTCCGCGTTCTTCTTTGTCATTGATGCCATTTCTTCTATCGACGAAGATATCTCTTCGAGCGATGACGCCTGTTCGGATGCGCCCTCGGCGAGATGCTGGCTGGCGGTAGAGACCTGACTCGATGCGGAAGTAGTCTGTTCCGCGCCCTCCGAAAGCCCTCCGATTATTCTGTTGACCGGCCGTGTGATAGACCGCGAGATCATGATCCCGAGGAGCGTGGAGATGATGCCGCTGAGGAGCATTCCCGCGATCATTAATATCCGCGAGGCTTTTGCTTCCCTGTCGGAAGTCGATTTAGTCTTATCGGCGATCGACGAGAAATCCGATTCGAGTGAATCGAGAGTATCGTTGAGCCTCGATGTGATGGAGTCGATGTTGCTCTCCAGCTGAGTGAAACCGGCCGATCCGCCGGCGAGAGCGCTTTTCTTCGCTTCGTAAAGTTTTTGCACCGCGGGAAGGAGTTCGTTCTCATGAATAGCCGATGCTTCCTCTAAAGCTTTTTTCGCCGAAGCGTCAACGGCTGCGAGCTGGGTCTCTTCGACCGTGCCGCCTCTTTCCAGCGCCGTTGCATACTTCTCGAAATCCGAGGCGGATTTCCGGTGCTGCGAATATGAAGCTTCTGCTTTACCCGCGCTTTCCGCCGCAATGATTTCCATAACCATCGTGGAGGATTCGGCGACGGACAAGCTCATTTTCCCAATACCGTTCATTTGGGGTATAAGGATTGCCGCTTCGCCCGCGTTTTTCGCAAGATTTCCTGAAATGAGGAAACCCGCCAAGCCGATCAGCACGGATATAAGCGCAACGATTATAAATCCGGCCATCATCTTCGCCCCAATTGTCATTTGTCTGAACATTCTTCACCTCTCGAAATTAAATTTTTTTAGGATATTTACAAGAGGAGGATACAAGCCCGGCCTCTGAGCATTCATTTTCTATAAGATTGTGAACTTCGCTTACTATATTTTGTTTGAAAAAGCAGCCGTCGGCGCCGTCGATCTTTTCGGCGCAGGGAAGCTTCGTGTCATTTTCGTTCATGAAATAAATGCGCATTTCTTCGTGTTTGCGCCTCAATTCGTTTATCAGAGTTTTATTGCCGGAGGCAAGTTTGAGGTCCACCAGAATGATCGATGGGGCGTATTTGTCAACCATTGCCGCCAAGGTGGTCATGTCGGAAACCTGACTGACCGCGGATATGCATTCGAGCCGCGAAAGCACTCCGGCGATTTTTTCCCTGAGAAAATCGTCGTTTTCAGCTATCAGCACGTGGCATTTCTCCGGCATACTTCCACCTTTCGAATCTTTTGGCCGTTTTCAAAATATTAATGGATTGAGGCGCGTGCGTATGCCGGACAAATGCCGCTAAGTTGTAAGTTTAGGCGACTGTTTTATGTAGATGTTTTTGCTACAAGAAGGAGCGGCGTCAGAGATTGACGTCCGAAAGGTTGTGCTTTTCAGCGAACCGCATCATATCCGCGCGGCCTTCGATGTTCAGCTTCTTGACGAGTCTCGACTTGTAGGTATTCACAGTGCTGATGCTGAGGTTCAGATCGTCCGCGATCTCGCGGATTTTCTTATGGCGGGCGAGGCGCGACAGTATCTGAAGCTCGCGCGTCGAGAGAGCCGAGAGAGGATTTTCGCCGTGTTTCGAGCACTGCTGGAGGACTATTTTCTCCATGATTGCGGGTGAGATGTAGTTCTTTCCTTCGGCGACTTTTCTCACCGCAGCCGGAAGTTCGCCGGGAGAGGAGCCTTTGAGGATGTAGCCGTCCGCGCCTTCTTTAAGCGCTCTCTTGGCGTACTCCTCGTTGTCGTGCATCGTGAGGATGAGGATTCTCGAACCGGGAAGCATTGCCTTCATTGTACCGACGACTTCCAGACCGCCGAGATCGGGCATGTCCAGATCGAGCAGAAGCACGTCGAATTTCACATTTTTGCAGAGGGATATCGTATCGTGGCCGTTTCCCGCCTCGCCGACCACTTTCATGTCCGGGAAGGACTCGAGTATGCGTTTGACTCCGTCCCGCACAATGTCGTGATCGTCCGCGATGAATACATTAATCATTATTTTCCGTCTCCTGATACGGCCGTGGCGGGAACTGTCATTTTGACACACGTGCCCTCGCCGGGCCTGCTGGTTATATTTATGTCGCCGTTACAAAGCAAAGCCCTCTCGCGCATGCCGAGCAGTCCGAAATGGAAATCGCCGGCCTGCGCTCCCGACGGATCGAACCCTTTTCCATCATCTCTAACACTGATTGTCAGAGATTCGTTCCCGGCGGATGCGGTGATAACGACATTCGATGCCTCCGCGTGCCGGAGTATGTTCGTCAGCGACTCCTGAACGACCCTGTAGATCGAGATGTTTGACGACTGATCTATCGCCATGTGGGAAAGGCACGAGATATCCGTCTCGACTTTAAACCCGCCTAGGTCGGAGTATTCTTTGGAAAGCCCGATGAGCGCGGTTTCGAGTCCGAAATCGTCAAGCTCCATCGGCCGAAGTCCCTTGCATATACGTCTCAGTTCCGACGCGGCCTTAACGATGAGGTCCGACAACTTCGAGATATTGCTCTTGTTTATCCTTTTCTGAAGAAGTATGTATTCCGTTTCCATCGACAGAGCGGTGAGCCGTTTGCCCATCTGGTCGTGAAGCTCCCGCGAGAGGCGCGCCCGGCTTTCTTCCTGAGCTGTTATCAACTGGCGGGAAAGCGCCTGCAACCGCTTTTGATTTTCGTTCAGCTTCCGTTCCATCCTCTTTCTGATCGTTATGTCGCGGTTGCTTATCCGGCGGCCTATGAAAACTCCTTTTTCGTCGAACACCGGCCGGCAGAGGTGCTCTATCCACCGCTCTTCTCCGTTCTTTGCAATTATTCTGAATTCGATGTAACCCTCAGTGGTCGATTCGGTGAATTTTTCCTGATGCGCCGAGTGCATTTCTATGTCTTCGGGGTGTGTGATCTTCAACATGAAATCCGGTGTTTTACTAAACTCTTCGGGCGGAAAACCCGTTATCCTCTCGCACGAAGGGGACATGTAGATATACTCCCCGTCCGGGGCGACCCAATACTCCCAGTCGTAAGTGAAATTGGCGATGGTTCTGAAAAGCTGTTCGCTTTTTTCGAGCGAAGCGTAAGCCTTTTCGATCTCCGTGGTCCTCTCGCTCACAAGCGCTTCGAGGCGGTCTCTGTGTTTGAGAAGCTCTTCCTCGGCGCGCTTTATATTCGTGATGTCGATGCCTGTGGCCGCGATATATTTTATCTTGCCGTTTTCGTCTCTCATCGATAGCGCCGTCATCAGCATCGGGAACTCCGTTCCGTCGCTACGAACATGCCAGAGTTCTCTCGCCGGAACGCTATCTGTCTTTTCCAGTTCGCGCCTGTATTGCATTACGTCGGCCATCTGCTTTTCCGTGTGGAAGATGCGCATGTTCTTTCCGGGCAAGTATTCTTTTTTCATTCCGTGCGCGTCGGCCCAGTGCCTGTTGACGTATTCGATCGTGCCTTCCGTGTCAATAATCACGATCCCGAATTGAGCGATCTCGTTGATGTCCTTGAATTTCCGGCTCTCGGCTTCCGCTTTGATCTGCTCCGTGACATCCTGAAATGTGCTCGCGAAGCGGCCGGGAGCCGCACGATATGCTCTCACCTCGAAGTATCTTCCGATCGCGCTGCTGTACTGCGTGAATTGAATCGGTTCGCCGGTCTCGACGACCTTTGCAAACAGGTCAACCCATACTCTCTCGGTGCTCGGAAATACCTCCATGACCCGTTTGCCGACAGTGTCCTCGGCTTTTGCGCCGGTCAGCTTCTCGTACATGGGGTTGACATTCAGAAACCTGTAATCGCACGGCTGTCCCGACTCGTCGTATATCATTTCCTGAAGCGCGAAACCGGTTGCCATCTCCTCGAACAACAGCCGGAAGCGTTCTTCGCTTTCCCTCAATGCCTCCGCGGCTGCCCGGCGCTCTTCCTCGAGTCTGTCTTTTTCGAGCCACGCCCTGAGGATAGGCGCCACGTACGTGGCGACGTTTGTCAGCGTCCCGGTGTCCCGCTCGTCGTAGTCTGTTTTTTTATTGGCTATGCAGAATACGCCTATGACCTCTCCCCGGTCGATAACGGGCATGCTCATTGCGCGCGTAATGCCGACATGGCCGTCCGGCACCCGGAGCGGCGTGTTTTTTATGAAGCATTTTCCCTCTGTGAGTGCGCGGCCCCAAATGCCCTCCCAAGTGGAGTGCGGAAAAACCATAGTCTTGTTTTCCATCTTGCACTTATCCCAGATGTGGTGCGTGAGGGACGGCGATACTAGGTCTTCCGTATCGTTGACATAACCAAAAAAACCGAACTCGCTCTCCGTGGCTTGCAGCACTATGTTCAGAACATCTCCGAAAACTCTGTCGTCCGAGAGTGTCAGAAATGCCATCGCTATGCTGTTCCTGATCTCGAGTTCCCTTTCGTATTTTTTGAGCGATTCCCGGACGCGGCGGCGTTCAGTCACATCCGCGCCGAGTATCTGATACGCAACCGTTTCGCCGTTCATCGTTATGCGGGACGGATAAATTTCCGCGACTCGTTCCGAGCCGTCTCTGTGAGTGACGTAAAGTGTCGTTCCGGATATGTCTTCGCCGGATGTCAACCGTTCGAACAGGGCTATGTATCTGTCCATGGCCTCCGTCTTGAATAAGCCGGCCCGCGCGAAATGTTTTCCCACTACTTCGTTGTGGGCTGCGCCTGTCAGAGCTTCGAACTGAAGGTTTACGTCGAGAAATACTCCTTCGACGTTCAGAATTGCGCCTGCTCCGGGCAGCACTTTGAACAGTGCGCGATATGACAGATTGCTGCTGCCGTCAGCCATGCTACAGCCATCCATGTTTGTTTCTTTTTCCTTCATACAGTTGCCTCATGTAGCCGATAACAAGGTTGCAAGTACATTTTATCAGATAATAATTAAAAACAACGAAGCTACAATCGGAAATTTTATTTGGGAGCGTCTTGTTCTTGTTTAAGAGGTTATGTGATTTCTCGTGAAATTAGATATGTGAAACCCAAAATGAAAGGCAGCTCGAAGAGCCGCCAGTAAAATCCATCGAAGACAAAAGGGAGGTTGCTCAAGAGTCGCCTTTTTTTGTTTTTCTGGCTCTGATGCGCCGGAATATGACGATCAATAAGATAACTACGATGATGATCGGCAGATAGACGGCGATCCAGATTGCAACGGAGATGAGCGCCTTGAATGTGCCTAAGAGCGACCTGAACGCATTTTTAGCGGTTTCGGTTATGCTCCACAGCTTCGGGGCGGTCTCCGTCACGCTTCGCTTCTCGTAAAGGCTGACGGTTATCGTCGAAAGTGCGATCCGGTTGTCGAGGTATTTCATTCTTCCGGTAGCGGTTTCGATCTCGCCGCGCACACGGCTTAGTTCCGTCTCGACCGACAGGATGTCGTCCACTTTTTTAGCGACTTTCAGCACTTCGAGGAACTGCTCCTCTTCACGTTTGAGGTTTTTCAGCCGGGATTCGATATCGACGTACTCTTCCGTGACGTCCTCGCTGGTGACGCTCTCTCTGTTCACTTGGCCGAGTTTTTTCAGCGCGGCAACCGTCCTGTCGAACGCTTCTCTCGGGACGCGCACGACAACTGTGCCCGTCTTCTGATCGTAGTCCGGGCTTTCGATGACGGAGTTGCCGATGTAGCCTCCTTGCTTCTTGCTGATTTCCTTTATCTTCTCGACGGTTTTAACTATCGAGTCCACTTTCAGCTCGATCTCGCCGTTCCGGATTATCTTCTGCAAAACCGGTATGGATGAAATGCTGCCGGAGTTTGTTTCGCCGGATGAGGCTTTCGCGCTTTGCGTGGCGATTATATGCAAATCGCCTGCCGGAATTGTGTTATCGGTTTCGGCTTTATTGTATCTGACAGATATATCTTCCTTTATTCTCCCCGGGTGCACAAGGCTGATTGTTGCTGCAAAATAGACAATCACTCCGAGCAGTATCACTGCGAGTACAACAGCAAAAGGGGTGATCTTCTTTTTCATTTTCGCCACCTTGCGGATTCAGATTTTGCTCAACACTTTAACAGATGAGACATCCCGGAATGCTTTTTGTTCGGTCGAAAATACTGCTTGTGATCGAAATCACTGTTATTATGGGCGATGTGCCGCCGAAGCGCAAGAAAACGCGCTATGCGAAAAGGGCGGTCTCGCAGGACCGCCCATACGGTGCAATTGAAGAATCAGGAGCAGTAAAAACTCAGTCGCCGTAGTAACCCAAAAGACCGCCTTCGAGATTGTATATTGTATTGTATCCGCTGTTGAAAAGAGCCTGAGCTGCGATCATACTGCGGCGGCCGCTCCGGCAGACTATAACAATTTTTTTGCCTTTCGGCACTTGGCCGGGGTTTGCTATCAGCTTGTTGAGCGGAATATTTATTGAATCCTTCAGTGCGGGCAGAGGGGGGGCGAGTTCCTGCGGCTCACGAACGTCGATTAAGAGTATGTTTTTGTCGCTCATCATCTCTTTCAGCTTCGCCGGGTTTATCATCACGATGCCGTTTGCCGGTTCCGCCGCGCTCGTGGATACCGTGCCGGAAGCGGTCGTGTCAACAGCAGCGGTGTCTGTCGCCACGGGATTTGCCGGGGCTTCAGTCGCGGGAGCCGGGGTTTCAGTTTTCACCGCGGACGGTTGCGGCGCGGGCTTGTTTTTTGCTGCTTTTGAGCAAGATGTCATTGCCGCCGCCGATGCCAGCAGAATGATTAATGTTAACACCGGAAAGTATTTTTTCATGGCAGATCGCCTCCGTTTCGGGATATTTTACCGCATCGGGACGCATTATATCAAACGGATCGCGCATTATTTCGACTTGCCCCCGGGGATGGTCTGAATTATCATTTCAGAACTGCTGGCGAAAGGATTGCTGTTATGAGAAGACGGATATGCGCGGTTCTTGCGGTGGCGGTCGTGCTGTTTTGTGGTGCGGCGGCGCTCGCGGCGCCCGTTCAACGGGTGCATCAGATTCAGAAGCCGCTGCTGAGCGATGCGGCTATCGTGAAGGCGGGCGGTTCGTTTTCGATCGAATGCAAACTCGCGGACGGCGAGTCGGGCTTGGCGGCCTACCTGACGTCGCCCGACGATCCTACAGTGCGCGTCGAGCTCAAGTTGCTGCCGAAGGCGGGCCCGGCTTATGAGGCGCAGGTGCCGGCGGACGTGAAGCCCGGCCTGTACGATCTCTCGATGCGGTTCACGGACTACGACTGGGACTTGCAGCCGCATGCGGTGAAGGTTGTCAAAGAGATAAAGGACGAATTCGATTTCATCCAGTTCACGGACATTCATTTCAACCATCAATATATAAGCAACCTCGACATGAACCGGATCCGGCGCAAGGTGCTTCAGGACATGTCGAAGGAGGATGTCGAGTTTGCTATTTTCTCCGGCGATCTCGGTCTGGACCCGGAGACGTACGACGCGGATTACGTGTACGGCTACGAGGAGTTCGTGCGGTTCATGAAGCTGCCGATGTACATGGTGCCGGGCAACCACGAGCAGTATTACACGAAGGCGGGCGACTACGAGATAGACGGACGGCAATACTGGGAGGCGGCGTACGGGCCCACGTTCAGATCGTTCGATTACGGAAAGCTGCACGTGATCGGTATGAATTCTTATGACTGGATCCGTGCATGGCGGGACCGGCGGTCGAAAGATGTCATGTTTTTCGGTACGGTTGTGAACGCTATGATTGCGCCGGCGCAGTGGGACTGGGCGAAGAAGGACATGGAGGATGCGAAGTCGCGCGGGCAGGGGATAGTTGCTTTTACGCACATCCCGGTGGAGACGCTGCAGGGAGGCAAGACGATCGGGGTGCCGCCGAACCGCGCGAAGGTTCCCGGCCCGGACACGAAGACGTTCTGCGAAACGCTCGTTGCGGACGGAGTACAGTACTTGTTCGTCGGCCACATGCACTACAACGAGGAGAAGACGCTGTTCGGGCTGAAGGAAGTGCTGACGAAGTCAACCGGGATCGGCGGCGGGCATCCGTATCGCTGGGGATACCGGATAATTCACGTAAAGGACGGCAAGGTGACGGGCTGGAAGATGCACGACATCGGCCTGACGGATATTGGCGAGCCGGAACGCAAGGCGGGCGAAGGCAAGGAAAGGGACTGAGGCCGGACGGCCTGAGATAAAATATGAGAAGACAAAAGACAAACAAATATTTTCCGTCGGCGCTTATTTTTGCGCTTATGTTTTCAGCGGCGGCGTGTGTTGCGCAAGAGCAACAGAAGCAGCCCGCGCCCGCGGAGTCGTTGACGCTCTCGATTGTGGGAGACATGAATTTCTGCGGGAAGCTGGGAAGGATCGTCGCGGAAAAGAGCCCGTATTACTTTTTCTCGCAACTGCCGGACGACCTTCGCAAGGCGGACATCACGGCGGGCGGCCTCGAATGCCCGCTGACGTACAGAAAGACCCCGGCGGCGCCCGGTTCGTGCGCGTGCAACCCGATGATTTCGGAAGCTCTCCAGCGCGAGGGGTTCGACGTGTTTTTTATTGCCAATGAGCGCATATTCGACCGCGGGCCGGACGGCATGTACGACACGCTGAACGTGCTGAAAAAGCGCGACATGAAGGGACTCGGCGCGGCCGAGGACCTGCTGTCGGCGCAGATGGCGTATGTGATGATGAAGGGCGAAATCAAGGTGGCGTTTCTCGCGTTTTCGGCTATACCCGACAACAGGAAGAAGGCTCTGTCGGACAGGACGACGATCTCGACGGCCGACGAGGGCATGGTGAGGATGAAGGTGAAGGTGGCGAAGGCGGTGGCGGACGTGGTTGTGGTGTCGTTCCGCTGGGGAGAAGACGGCGGCTTCGTGCCGACGGAGGAGCAGAAGCGGCTGGCGTACGTTGCGGCGGACGCTGGCGCGGCGCTGATCGTCGGCGGCCACACGCACACGCTCCAAAGGTATGAGATCAGAAATAAGTCATTCATTGTGTACGGACTCGGAAATTTTCTCACGGACAACCTCAGAACGTCGGCGCGGGAGTCCGCGATTCTGACGGCGGTGCTGTCGAAGAAAGGCGTCGAAAGCGTGGAGTTTCTTCCGTTCGTGATAGAGAACTACCGGCCGGTTCCGGTTAACGGAGACGACGCGGTGAAGATACTAAAAACGCTCGCCGGCGAACGCCCCCGCAGCATCTGGGAATAATTCTCAATCTAAGTCTGCTGGAAAAAACGAGCTGCAAATATTCACGCTGTTTTTTCCACATCGTTTCCGGAATGGGGAAGGTTGAGCCCGGATTCTCTCTCGAATTCCTCGGCCTGTGAGTGTATGTAAGCGACTCTTTCAGCGGGGGTCATTTTTTTTAGTTCCTCCGAGAGGCTTTCCCTTATTATTCTTATCTCTTTCATGGATTCGGGTTCGTTAGTGCTCATTATTCATCACGTTTCCAGATATAAGCTGAACTTCTTCATATATTTATTGTATCTCATAAACACAGTGTTTTTCAAATCGCGGCGATGGTGTGAAGCGCGGAGTTAAATGAGCACCTTGTGCTTGACGGTATCGCGCGCGGCGAATTAAACTTTGCAGACGCGCGCGTTGCGGCCGGCGGCGGGCGCGTAATCCATTTGTGAAAGGGGACGCCTTATGAGAAACCGGAGATCGGCGGTGTTGGCGATTCTGACGGTTGCGGCTGTGATGCTGTTCGGCCGCGGCACGAAGGCGGAAGATTCGATGGTTGACAAGGTTATCGCGAGCCTGAATCAGGGTTCAAATATGAAAACGGTACAGGTGCCGCTTACGAAGTGGAAGGCGTCGCCCGCGAGGGACATGAGCCCGGTGGACCCGAATTTTGTGCCGGACAAGAAATGGAAAACGATCGGCCCGGGGAATATCTTCGGGATGTCGGACACCGGTTACTGGGTCTGGACGAATTTTAAGATGCCGGAAAGCATCGAAGGCCAGCCGTTGCGCGGCACGAAGGTGATTCTGAAGGCGGGCGTCGATCGGAGCGGCGAGATTTATGTGAACGGTCTCTGGAAGCACACGTTCTCCGGGATGGACGGGGACGCGTTGGTTACGATGGACGCGAAGCCGGGCGAGGAGTACGCGTTCCTGATTAAGGTGTGGAACAACTCGGGAAGCGTGATTTTCGCGAAGGCGTGGCTGGAGTTCTCGGCGTTCGAGGCGGCGCAGAAGGAAATCAATATGTACCTGACGGACGTCGCGCTCGTGCAGCAGCTCGCGCCGTTGTCGCCGGATAAGGCGAAATGGGCGGCGCTGCTCGAGGAATCGGCGAAGAAGGTCGATCTGAAGGCGCGGGAAACCGGCGATGCGGATAAGTTCATCGCTTCCGTCAAGGCCGCGCGGAAGACGCTTCAGCCGTTCTCCGAATACACACACCAATACTCGGAATATCTCATCGGCTACTCGCACATCGACCTCGCGTGGCTCTGGGACAAGAAGGAAGGCGAGGACGTGTGGTACAACACGTCGCGCACGATTCTCGGACTGATGAACGAGTATCCGGACTGGATTTACAACGCGGGTCAGGCGGCCGGCTATTACTGGATGGAGAAGGATTATCCGGAGCTGTTTGAAAAGATAAAGGAGCGTGTGATCGAGGGCCGGTGGGAGGTCGTCGGCGGAACGTGGGCGGAGTTCGACTCGAACCTGCCGGGCGGCGAGAGCTACATACGGCAGATCGTTTACGGCAAGCGCTATTTCCGCGAGAAGTTCGGGCGCGATGTGGTTGTCGGCTGGACGCCGGACTCGTTCGGATACAACTGGAACCTCGCGCAGATTTACAAGAAGGCGGGCATGATCGGGTTCCTGACGCAGAAGATCAACTGGAACGACACGACACGGTTCCCGTACCACATTTTCTGGTGGGAAAGCCCGGACGGCTCGCGTCTGATGACGTACTTCCCGGTCGGCGGCTACGGCGATTCGCTGGACACGAACGAGGTGGTCGGCCAGCTCAAGACGATGAAAGAGACGGTTGGCGTGCAGGAGAATTACGCGATCTTCGGCGTTGGCGACCACGGCGGCGGCGTGACGCGCACGCAGCTCAACCGCGCGTTCGCGTTCAAGGAAAATCCGCTGTTCCCGAGGACGTATTTTATTTCGGCGGAGAACTACTTCAAGCATCTCAACCAGCTCTCGCAGACGCATGATTTCCCGGTTTACAACGACGAGCTCTACCTCGAATATCACCGCGGGACTTACACGTCGCAGGCGAACACGAAGCTGAACAACCGGCGCGGCGAGACTGCGCTGATGAACGCGGAGACGTTCTCGACGATCGCGTCGCGGAACGGCTACGAATATCCGCGCGGCGACATCCGCGGCGCGTGGAACATACTGATGTTCAACCAGTTCCACGACATTCTGCCGGGCTCGTCGATCAACAAGGTTTACAAGGATAACAAGAAGGACTACGCGAAGATGTACGAGTTGACAAACGGCGCTACGGACGGCGCGCTGAAGGTTATCGCGTCGAAGGCCGACACGCTTGGCAAGGGACAGGCGGTGATATTGTTCAATTCGCTGGCGTGGACTCGCGACGGAGTGGTCGAGGTTGCGGTGGAGGACGCCGCGAAGAAGACGGTGCTGGACGCGGCGGGCAAGCCGGTTCCGGTGCAGGTTGTGACTGACGCGGACGGTGCGTCGAAGCTGCTGTTCGTCGCGCGTGGCGTGCCCGCGATGGGATATGCGACGTACCGGGTGGTATCGGGCGGAACGAAGGCGACCGCGCCCGCCGCTCTCAAAGTGACGGCGACGTCGCTCGAAAACGAATTCCTGAAAGTGGAAGTGAACCCGAAGACGGGGAACATATCGAGTCTCTTCGACAAACGCGACAAGCGCGAATACTTCGGCAGCGCGGAGCACGAAGGCAACGTTCTGCAGTGCTACCACGACAAGCACCCGCAGTACGATGCGTGGAACATCCGCCTGCACGAGGAACTGCCGGTCACGCTCGCGGGCGCGCCGGAGGTTGTCGAGAGGGGGCCGGTGCGCGTGACGTTGAAACTGACGAAGACAATCGGCAAATCCACATTCGTGCATTACATCTCGCTCGTGACCGGAGTGCCGCAGGTGTTCGCGAAACTCGACGTTGACTGGCACGAATCTCACGTGATGGCGAAAATGGCGTTCAGGCTGAACCTTCTGAGCAACGACGCATGGTACGAAATTCCGTACGCGGCGATCTCGCGCGCGGCAATCAAGAAGACGGACGCCGACAAGGCGAAATGGGAAGTCTCAGCGCAGAAGTGGGTGGACTACCCGTCCGGCGACGGCAAGGTCGGATTCAGCATTCTGAACAACAGCAAGTACGGTTACGACACGAACGACAATGTGATGAGAATATCGCTGCTGCGGTCGCCGAAAGCGCCGGACGCCGAGGCGGACATGGGCAAGCACACGATCGAGTATTCGCTGTATCCGCACGCCGCGGACTGGCGGAAGGCGCAGACGCCGCGGCGCGGCCTCGAGTTCAACACGCCGCTCGTCGCGGTGGTCGAGAACCAGCACAAGGGAACACTCCCGGCGTCGGCATCGTATTACAGCGCGGGGCCGGACAACGTGATCCTGTCGGTGGTGAAACGCGCGGAGGACTCCGACGCGGACGTCCTGCGGCTCTACGAAGCGACAGGCAAGGATTCCAAGGCGACGATCATGCTGCCCGCGAAGGCGAAAAAAGTGCAGATCGTCAACCTGATGGAAGAAGAGCCGGTGAACGTGAAGGCCGACGGCGCGAAGATCGTCGTCCCGATCGGACACTACGAAATCCTCACCCTGAAGGTGGAGTACTGATATTACAAATCGAATGGACTGACGCGGCGGGGTGCAGCCGGCCGAACGGCCACCCCGCTCTACATAACCAAGTAGTTGCTTTTTGCCTTTAGCTGTATTCTTCTTGTTTTTGCCTTTTCTCTATATGCAGACGTTTTGTGTTACTTAGAATCGGGACAGACACCGCACAAATCGCGTTGCCAGTCCCTGCTTTTTCGTTTTCGATTGTTTTGTTAGTCCATCCTTCCGCGTGACCGCTTGCTTGCGCGCGCGGCTCGGATTTCATCTCGTTACTTTGTGTGCCATGCACAAAGTCTTCTTTTTTGCATGAGATGCTTTTGCCATGTCCTTCAGCTTTCGGCGAGCGCGGCCAGCCGAACGGCCAACTGACCGGTTCTTTATCGCGATCGTCAGAGCGCGATAATGTTTTCTTTGTGTCTTTGTGGTGAATATTTGAAACAGCTTCTTCAGCGGCGCCGGGTCGCCGCACTCCCAAATTATCGCCTTGTTCTTTCCCCTCTATCATCTATCATCATTACTACTTTTTCACGATCGTCAGCTCTTTGACAGGTGTTCCGTCGCTCCATTTGCCCATGAAGCGTGCTTTTGGCGTGTCGAAGAGGGCGAGTTCGCAGTATTTGCCATAGAAAGCGCAGTCGGTGAGCGCGTCGAACAGCCGCCACGTGCCGTAGTAGTCGAGAGCATCGGTCATGTGATGCCTCCGGCTTTCCATATCTTCGCTGTTTTCCGCGCGTCGCTCTGCGATTTTTTTCTTTATAAAGTCGCGTACCGGGCCTGAGTTCGAATCGTAGCCGACGTTCAGCGAGTTGTCCGGCGCGGGCGGGAAGGAATGGCTCGCATCGAGAGGCGGAGACCCGTGCGAGTCGGAGTGGACGATGATGAACGCCTTGTTTTTCGACGGGATAGCAGTTGTTTTCGAGAAAAGGAATTTTGCCGTCTCGTCGCCAACCATTCGGTCGTTATCGCCCGCGAGGCTGATGTAGAGCGTGTCCGCAGGGACCTTGCTGTAGTCCATGAGTATGCTCTGCGTGTTTTTGAGGTTGAATTTCTTGGCGACGTTCGAGTTTTTCGAATCACCGGGCTCGGCGGACATCACGGCGGCGAGCGGCGGGATGTTTTCATCGTCCGCCACGGCGGCCAAGTTGAGAGCGATGACGGCGCCGAGTGAATGGCCGACGGCGGCGAAACGCCCTTTCTCGGCGTGCACGTGGCCGGGCCGGCGGAGTTGCGCGAAAGCATCGCGTATGGACGCGGCGGCTGCGGCCGTCATCGCCGCGGGATTTGTGCGCAGGCTCTCCTGATAGCGTGGGTAGATGACGATGTTGCCGCGGCGCACGAGGTGCCTGATCCACGCGCCGTACGACTGCGGATTCATACCGCCCCAACCGTGGAGGATGGCGACGACGGGAGCTGTTTCGGGCGCGGGGGAGGCGGGCTCGAACAGCCAGTACTCCTCGTTGCCGGAGCCGACTCGGTAGATTTTGACGTCCGCGTGCTTGTAGGCCGCGCCGCCGGGGCCGGACGCGGGTTGTTTCGGCTGCGCCGCGCCGCCGCTCGTGCGCGCGCATGCCGACGCGAGGCACACCACTGCCACAGCGACCGCAAAGCATATCGACGCTTTTTTCATATCATTTTTCCTTTCAACCGGAAGTCGTTTCGCCGGTTGCATGATAATATTATAATATCTGCCGGAGTTGTCATAAACGGAAACGCGGAGGGTCCCGATGAAAAGATATACGATTGCGGCTGTGGCGTTTGCGATTGCGGTTGCAGCGCTGTTTGCTCTCATCCCCCGCACGTCGCACGCGGAGGTTACGATTGCCGTTCCGCAAATCAGGCTGCCGGAGGACGAGCTGCCGCACGACGTGCCCGTCGAGTGGTGGTATTACAGCGGGCATCTGAAGGACGGGCAGGGCCGCCGCTACGGCGTTATGGCGAGCTTCTTCACGCTGAAGTACGGCAATTTCCCGCGGATGCACTTCATGATCTATCAGCTCGTGGACAAGAACGGCAAAAAATTCTATTCCGGCTCGGTTATCGAGAAGGATATGGTGAAGCTGGTCAAGCAAGTTGCGGATGGTCTGCCGGAGGAACTGAGAAAGCAGGTGCCGCCGGAGATGACGGACAAGAAACTGATCGAGAAATATCACAGGTACATGAAGGAAAAACCCGTTGTGAAGAAAGACTCGCTCGGTCTGAAGTACGACGACGAGATATTCGCGCGGACGGCGGGCGAGGACCGCGAATGGAAGACGTACGAGTACATGACGCGGCTGACGGATGCGGCGTTCACGCTCGACCTGAAGATGAAGGCGGAGCGCGGGCCGATGTTCGTCGGCGGCACGGGGAACACCGGGCTGGAGCCGGGCGCGGACATGTTTTATTACTCATTCACGCGGCTGGAGACGAACGGTGTGTTGCGGATCGGCAATGAAGACAGGCCGGTGTACGGCACGCTGTGGTACGACCACCAGTTCGGCTCGTTCGGGAAAGACAACAAGCCGGTGGGCTGGGATTGGTTCTGCGTGCAGCTCGAAGACGGGACGGACCTGAATCTTTCGGCGCTGCGCGATCCGGTGTCCGGCGCGCGGTTCAACCGGCTCGGCACGGTGCAGTGGGCGGACGGCCGGATGGCGGTTGTGCACGATCTGGTGATCGAACCGCTCGGGAGCTGGACGAGCGCGGACACCGGGATAACGTATCCGTCCGGATGGCTGCTTGCGGTGCCGTCGCTCGGGATGGAGTTCAAAGTGACGCCGGAATTCCCGGAGCAGGAGATGCGCACGTACGGGCCGATGAAGTCGATCTGGGAGGGTGCGTGCGAGGTGGAAGCGCAGGTTGAAGGCAAGCAGGTTAAAGGTAACGGCTATACTGAGCTTGTCGGATACGGACTGGAAAAGAAGTAGTGAGTAGCGAGGATAGAGGGGAAAGATAAAAGCGATAATTTGGGAGTGCGGCGACCCGGCGCCGCTGAAGAAGCGGTTTCAAATATTCACCACAAAGATACGAAGACACAAAGAAAACATTATCGCGCTCTGACGATCGCGTCTAAGGCATTAGTACAAAAGATGAATATCGAATAGAACCACATATGAACACAGATAGACACGTATAAAAATCGGCTTGCCGCATCCCGCCGAAAGCTGAAGGACATTGTAGAAGCACCTCATGCACAAAGGAAAGCTTTGTGCATGGCACACAAAGTAACGAGATTAAATCCGAGCCGCGCGCGTAAGCACGCGGACACTTATTAACAAAACAAGCAAAAGCAGGAAAAGCAGGGACTGGCAACGCGTGTTGTGCAATGCCTGTGCCGTCTTTAATTAGCGACCTAAAAAGTAGCAGATTATATTAATAATAGATAATAAACGAACTAAAAATTTATGCATACGGGCTTTTACTGACTGTCCGGTTTTGATCTTTCCCCTGAGTTCTCGCTGCCCGTTACTGTTTTATTTTCCCGTGTTTTTGATTATGTGGGCGTTTTTGTAAAACGAGTCCCACAGCGATGTGTCGAGTTTCTGGTTAAACTTAACGTCGTCGATCATGAAGCAGGCGCACAGGATGCCTTTGTGGTAAACCTCGATCTGTTCGGGCAGGTCTGTCTTTTTGTTGATGTAAACGATCTCTTTCTCGATGCCCTGATTTTTCGCCATGTTGTTCGGGGTCAGGGTGAGCACGTAGTAATCGCCTTTTACATCCTTTCTCGTGAATTGCGGCGCGGTGTCGAATTTGAAGTCGATTTTCATCGGGCGTGACTTCGACTCGGCCACGGCGACTTTGCCGTCCGTGAAATAGTGTTTTCTGGTGTCCATGATGCCGGCGATTGTGCCCGAGAAGTTCAGGCCGCTCATGATCGCCGCCGCATATTCCTTCGTGTTGAACGGGATGAAGAAAATCTGCCGGTCGATCTGCTTGTCGATCGACTTGTCGCCGGTCGGCGGGAATTTCGCGTAGATGTTCTCGGTGTCCTTGTAGCCGAAAACGAGGCGCGTGCCGGGTTTGCTTTCGAGCATCTTGCCCACTATGTCCTTGCCTATGTTGCGGGCGTATTTGAACTCGATATGGATCAGGCGCGGTTTTTTCCATGTGTACTGGAATATCTGGTATCGCCAGCCGACCTTGTTGTCCTTGAGCTCGACATCGAGGTCCGGGAAGTACTGCCTGATCGACGGCGGGTAGTACGTGAACACCGAAACGAGACCCTGAATGTCGGACATCTGATCGAGGGTTTTATCCGTATCGGCCCATACTTCTTTAGCCGTTTTCGCGCTGGCGGCTCCGGCGCACACACCGATCAGCAACAGCGCGACAATCGCAAAAGCATATCTCTTTTTCATAACAGGCCTCCGTTTAATTTATCGCTCGTTCCCGGATGTTGAAAGATGTTTTAGTCCCGGTCGTTTATCTGTCGCGGCCGAGCAGAATTTTAACTACATCGTAATACATCACGAACCGAGCGCCAAGACCCTTGAAGAATCCCATCTTTTCCTCTTTGGTGTGGTGCGTCAGGTTCGCGAGGTCCACCTCGTAAATCTCTATCCCGTGCTCTTCGAGGTAGAAATTGATCGCCACCTCGACCCCGTAGCGCGCGTCGGCGATGTCGATTTTTGTGATTATGTCGCGGAGGATGGCGCGCTGGCCGGAAAGTTTCGGCGCGAGCATCTGCGCGAGGTCCGTCATCGGCCGCCCGCTCGAAAAAACACCCATAGTCGTTTGCGCGCGGCCCTCGAGCACGGGCGTCAGCAGGTCGAGCACGTGCTGGCGGCTCAGACCGATCAGGTCCGCGTCCAGAAGCAGGATCACTTCCGCCCGCGTGCGGTCGAGCCCCGCCCGGATCGCGCCGCCCTTGCCTCGGTTCTCGGGCAGGTTCACGAGGATCACTCCAAGCTCCTCCGCCACGATCTCCGCGGTGCGGTCCGCGGACCCGTCGTTGACGACAATTATCTCGTCGATCTCCTGTATGTGCTGGAGAATGTGTATCGTGTGCCTTATGGTTCGTTCTTCGTTGTACGCCGGTATCAGTGCGGCTACCTTCATGCGGGTGATAGTTCCTTGATTATGGATTTTACTTCCTCGACGATTCCGGCGAGAGCAACTGTGCGCTTCTCGCCCGTCTTCCGTATCTGCACCTCGACGTTGCCGTCTTTCAGCGCTTTGCCCGCAACCACCCTGACCGGGAATCCGATCAGGTCCGCGTCCTTGAATTTGACGCCGGGTCGTTCCGGCCTGTCGTCTATTATCGACTCGATGCCGATTGCGTTCAGTTCGTTGTAAATCTTCTCCGCCGCCGCCGTCTGGTTCGCGTCGTCCGTGCTGATCGGCATCACATAAACCTTGTACGGCGCGAGCGGCATGGGCCATATTATCCCGTTCGCGTCGAAGCTCTGCTCGATCGCCGCCGCGAGCGTGCGCCCGACGCCGATCCCGTAGCAGCCCATGACAACAGGCTCGTCGTTTCCGTCCGTGTCGCGATACGTCACCTGCATCGGCTTCGAGTATTTCGTGCCGAGCTTGAACACATGGCCCACTTCGATGCCGCGATAAAACTCGAGCTTGCCGGCGTCGCAGCGCGGGCAGCCGTCGCCCGGAGTCGCGAACCGGATGTCCGTGATCAGGTTCGGGTTGAAGTCCCTTCCGCGGTTCACGTTGACCGTGTGGACGTCCTTTTTGCAGCCGCCCGTCACGACGTTCGTCATCGGCGCGGCGCTCGCATCCATCACCGTGAATATCTTTTCCTTCATCGCGTGCGGCCCGGCGAACCCGACCGGCGCGCCCGTCACTTTCTCGATCGTCGCGGGGTCCGCGAGTTCGAGCTTTTCCGCTTTCAGCGCTTTTCTCAGCTTGATCTCGTTCACTTCGTGGTCGCCGCGAACGAGCGCCGCGACGGGTTTTCCGTCCGCGAGATAGATGAGCGTCTTGAGTATCTGTTGCGGAGGCACTTTGAGGAACGCGCTGATCTCGGCGATCGTGCGCTGTTCCGGCGTGTCCACGTCCTCCGTCGGTTTCAGTTCCGCCGCTGGGTCGGTGTCCGTCGAGCCGCCGCGTATTTCCGCGCGCTCGAGGTTCGCCGCGTACTGGCACGAATCGCAGGAGACAATTGTGTCCTCGCCCGTCTCGGCGAGCACCATGAACTCGTGAGAGGCGTCGCCGCCGATTGCGCCGCTGTCTGCCTCCACCGCGCGGAACCGCAGACCGCACCGCTCGAATATGCGCGTGTACGCCGCGTACATTTTTTTGTAGCTCTCGTTCAGCCCGTTCATGTCGGTGTCGAAGCTGTAGGCATCCTTCATGCAGAATTCGCGGGCGCGCATCAGGCCGAATCGCGGCCTCAGCTCGTCGCGGAATTTCGTCTGTATCTGATACAGAGTGAACGGCAGGTCGCGGTACGAATTGATTTTCGCGCGCGCTATCGAGCTGACGACTTCCTCATGGGTCGGCCCGAGCGCGTACGTGCGGTCCTCGCGGTCCTTCGTCCGGAAGAGAATGTTCTCTTCGAGATAGATATCGAGTCGGCCGGACTCGCGCCACAGCTCGATCGGCTGAAGCACGGGCATGAAAATCTCCTGAGCGCCCGCGCGGTCCATCTCCTCGCGCACTATATCCTCGACTTTTCTGAACGCTTTATAACCGAGCGGCATGAATGCGTAAACGCCGCTGGCGATCTGCCGGATCAGTCCGGCGCGCAGCATCAACTGGTGGCTGGGCACCGCCGCCTCGGACGGCACCTCGCGAAGCGTGTACTGAAACAACTGTGAAAATCTCATCTGCTTTCATCCGTGTTGCATTAGTTTTCCGCATCAAGCGAATTGCAAGATTATATTATCATTACGGACGCCCGAAAACAACAATAGGCAAATCTAAACCTTGAATTCTGGGCCGCGCCGCACCGGCTGGAAAATGAAAAAAATTGAGACGAATCGACGTTTTTTGCTTAAACTTTTTGAAAAGTAGAAAGAAGGGGACAGGGCTGCGATGAAGAAAGTTATACTGGTTATTCTGGCGGCGTTTCAGTTGATGGCGGTGTCGGTGTGCGCGGTCGCGCAAGGGAATGCGTCTTTCTCTGAGAAGATTATCGAAGCGGATAAAGGCACCGTCACGGCGACGCCTGAAAGCGATTGGTCGCAGGCAAAGGGCAGAAGTTTTTCCGAAGGCACGGCGATCAGCGCAAAGAAGCCGGGCGCGGCCCTCGAATACGATTTCAACGGAGTCGCCGTTGCGGCGGACGTCCTTGGAGACAAGTTCAGCGGCATGGTGTCGGTGTCGGTGGACGGTAAGCAGACGGCGGTTCTCGATCTGTATCGGTTGAACATGGATTCGGATATCGAGAGGGTGTTGCTTGCGGGCAATCTCGCGCCCGGCGCGCACAAACTGCGCATCGAGGTGCTGGCGGATAAAAACCCGAAAAGCCTCGGATCGATCATAACGATCGACACGCTACGGGTGGCGGACGCGCAGTACGGCTCCATATCGGGCGTGATCGAGTGCCGCTACAACACCGGAATGCCGGTAATGAGGGCGAAAGCCATGTTGACCGGCAAGGACGAGAGTATCGACGTAATCACGGGTCCGGAAGGGACGTTCTCGTTCGGCGCGCTCGCGCCGGAAACATACTCGCTCAGGTTCGAGCACTACGGATTCGATCCGATCGTGCGGGAAGATATGGCGGTTGCGGCCGGGCAGCAGATGGACCTCGGCAAGGTGCTGCTCGAGGAAAAAGTGGGCGCGCGGCCCCTGACGTTCATCCGCGAGCCGATCGGCGTTCGGCCGGTGATCGTGCGGCCGGGCGACGAGTTCCCGATCGAGGTTGCCGCGCCGGCGGACGCGTCGGGTTGGCAGGTGTCGCTCGAATCGCAGTGGGGAGTCGCGAATCTCGATGTGAAAGGCGCGGCGTTCGACGCAGCGACAGGCAGGTGGACGGTGAAAGCGGCGGCCCCGGCCGGAACCGCTTCGTTTCTGTACGGCCTCAGGCTGAAATTCAGCGGAGGCGAGGATTTCCAGCCGCGCGCCGTCGATGTTGTTTCCGCATTCAAGAATTCCATCCGCGTGGTTCATCTGACCGACGTACATGTTTACAAATCGGAGGCGCTCTTCGAAAAATACGCGGATATAACGGAAGAGGTTAACATAATCAATCCGGACGTGATCGTTGTGACGGGTGACCTGACGGACACGAATGGATATACGGATATGAGGTGGCCGGAATCGGACCAGTACCCGGCGATGCTGAACCTTTGGAACTCATTCAACGCGCCGACGTTTATTGTCCCCGGCAATCACGATCTCAGCCCGTACAAATATCAGGACGATTACGACCGCTGGAAAGTCTTCTTCGACAAGACGGATTTCGGCTTTAACGTCGGGCCGTATCATTTCGCGGCGTTCGACGACGCATATACTATGAATTCGGCCACCAAGGACGCTCCTTACGCGCCGGATGTTCTTCCTGAGCAGCTCGACTGGCTCGAAAAGGACCTTGCGGCCAACTCCGGCGCGCTGATGCGCGTGCTGCTCTTCCACGTTCCGCTGCATACGATCAAGTCGAAAGTGCTCGACATCGCCGCGAAGAACGACGCCAAGCTGGCGCTCTACGGCCACGTGCACTTGAACCAGATCGACAAATACCCGGGCACGATGTACGTGCAGACCGGTGCGATGTACGACGGCTTTTACCGCGTCGTGAATCTCGAAAACGGCAAAGTGGGCGACATGGGCGCGAGGAAGGACGGAATCCTGTCATTCGCAATCGGCGCGATCAAGTCGATGAGCAAGACGTCGGACGACGGCCGCAGCCTGACGGTGCGCGTGAAAAATACAACGGTGATGGACCTGCCGGGCGCTTCGTGGCAGGCCGAAATGCCCACGGCGGCGGATTATTCGTGCGAAGGCTGCACGGTCGTCTCCAAGTTCGCGAAAGGCGATAAAACGCTCGTGATTTTCAATTTCGATCTGGCCGCGAAAGCCGACGTCACGATGACACTCACCGCGAAGTGAGCACCGCCGCGCGCTTAAGGGAATCTTTGAAAAGTTTCTCTTAAGAATCCCTTCAAACTTTCCGCATCGCAATTCCGGCTCCGCTCCGGAATTGCTTTCGACTTGTTACGATACAGGCGCCACGCAAAAGTGACCGCTTGCTTACGCGCGCTGTCGATGTTAATGATCGGCGGGGTACGGCCAGCCGAGCGGCGACCCCGCCCTGCATAGCAAAATGGTTGTTTTTTGCCTTTTGCTATATTCTATATCCTAATTATTTGGTTTTGATTTTATCTCTATACCTCGGCACTCTATTCTCACTAATCCTTTTCTCCTATAATCTTTTCATTATGTGGCTTCGGAAAGAACTCGGACAGCATCTGCTCGTGAACGGCGGCACTCTGAAACGCATCGCCGAGGCCACAGGCGCGGGAGAGGAAGATTTCGTGCTCGAGATCGGACCCGGCACGGGCAATCTCACCCGTGCGCTGCTGAACACCGGCGCGCGCATCACCGCCGTCGAACTCGACGAAAAGCTCGCCGCCGAGCTTGAAAAGCGTTACGGCGACAACCCGCTCCTAACCATCGTCCGCGAGGACATCCTTAAAGCGCCGCTCGACGAAATTGTCCCGCCGGCGGACCGGCCCGCGATCGCCGCCGGAAACCTTCCGTACTACATCTCCAGCCCGATCATTTTCCGGCTGCTCGAAAACCGCGAGATGTTTCGCGCGATTGTCGTGCTCGTGCAAGAGGAGGTAGGGGAGCGGATGGCCTCGCCGCCCGGCTCGCGGACGTACGGGATGCTGTCCGTGTTCTGTCAGGCCGAGGCGGAATGCAAGGTGCTGTTCCGCGTTCCGCGCGATGAATTCCGGCCTGTTCCGGACGTGGACTCGTGCGTGGTGCGGCTCGAACCGCTGCCGACCGGCTCCGCCGGCATCGAGGACGCCGAAACGTTCTCCGCCATAGTGCGTGGCGCGTTTGAACACAGGCGCAAAACCTGCTATAATTCGCTGCGATTGAGCTTCGAAAAAGGCGCATGTTCCGAGCTTCTGCGGCCGGGGGCCGACATAGACGCAGTCCTCGCCGCCGCCCTCGAAGACGCCGGCATCGACGGCTCTCTCAGGCCCGAGCAGTTCGGCGTTCAGGATTACGTCGCGCTCGCAAATCACTTCGCAAGGCTGAAATAGATACATTCGGGCGATTCGCCGCCCGTTCAACGATAACAGCCAAGGGGAACACTCAATGAAGACCATACTTGTCACCGGCGGCGCCGGCTTCATCGGCTCCAACTTTGTCTATTACATGCTCCGAAAATACAACGATGTCAAAATAATCAACCTCGACAAACTCACGTACGCGGGCAACCTCGAAAACCTCGACCCGCTCAAAAATGACACGCGCCACGAATTCGTGAAGGGCGACGTCTGCGACAGGCAGCTCGTCGGCGACCTGATGAAGCGCTGCGACGCGGTTGTGCACTTCGCCGCCGAGACGCATGTGGACCGCTCGATCATGAGCGCGGGCGAGTTCATCCAGACCGACGTGTTTGGCACGTTCACGCTGCTCGAAGCCGTCCGCGACTGCGGCGGCAGGATCAAACGCTTCATCCACATCTCCACGGACGAGGTTTACGGCGACGCGGGCGAGGAGCCCTCGAAGGAAACCGACGCGCTGATGCCGCGCAGCCCGTACGCGGCCGCGAAGTCCGGCGCGGACCGGCTCGCGTTCTCGTACTTCACGACGCACAATCTGCCCGTCATCATCACGCGCTGCTCGAACAACTTCGGCCCGTTTCAGTACCCGGAGAAACTCATACCGCTGTTCGTCACAAACGCGATCGACGACAAGCCGCTGCCCGTTTACGGCTCCGGCAAGAACACGCGCGACTGGATCTACGTCGATGACCACTGCGAGGCGGTCGATACCTGCCTGCATGCGGGCGACGAGCACAACGGCGAAGCGTTCAACGTCGGCGCGTCGAAGGAATACTCCGTGCTCGACATCACGGATTTCATCCTCGATTATCTCGGCAAGCCGGACTCGCTCAAGAAGCCGGTCGAGGACCGGCTCGGCCACGTCAAACGCCACGCCGTGAACCCGGACAAGATCAAGAACGCGCTGGGCTGGGAATCGAAGACGGATTTCGAATCCGCGATGAAGAAAACCATCCAGTGGTACATCGACAACGAGGGCTGGTGGCGACGGATAAAGGAAAAGCAGGAAGACTACAAGAAGTTCATGGAGAAGTACTACAGCGGCAAGTGAGTGTATTTCGCTATACGGCGCTTTGCGGTTATAATAAAGGCGGAGCGCGAAAAATGCTGTAAACGGAGCGAAGCCTATGAACAACAGGCCGAAAAAAAATCCGGAATTGATAGACCTGTCTCCGCTGTTTGAGAAGCATAAAGGCCTTTGGGTAGCCCTGACGGACTACACAGCCGACTACAAAGTGATATGCACCGGGAGAAAACCGGAAACCGTTTATAAAAAGGCGTTGGAGAAAGGCTTCAAAGCGCCTGTCGTATTCAAACTATCGCCGGAACTGACAAACGCAATTCTTTAATGAAGCTCATAGACCGATACCCGTATTCGATAATGTCGCCGGAAAGCGCTGCTCGTCCGGTACTTACGATCACGATCATCAACGAGCATAATCCGGAAATGACGTTCCGGTATCCGTGTATTCTCGATACAGGCGCGGATCACTGTATTCTTCCGAGCTCTTTATCGCCTCTTCTCGGCCACGATCTCAAAAAAGGAAAACTTGTTGAGATCGGAGGGATCGGGGGCCGTATCAGCGGCTGGCTTCACTCGAACAGGATCAGATTCGGAAAAGAATCAGTAAAATGTGATTTTTATTTGTGCGACAATTATAACTATTGGGGATTGTTGGGCCATTGCGGCTTTTTCTCACAGTATGCAGTACTGTTTGACACAAGAAAGAAATGGTTCGAAATATATAAATGACGGCGACGGAAGAAAACCTGAAAATCGCGGTGGTCGGATCGACCGGAATGCTTGGGCACAAGGTGTCCGAGATGCTCTTGCGCACCGGATTCGAGCCGGTGGACGTACCTGAGGATCAGGTGGACATCCGCGACTACCGCGCGATGGAGAGCGCGATACTCGACATCCGGCCGGCGGCGGTGGTGAACTGCGCCGCGATCACGAACGTGGACGGCTGCGAGACGAACAGCGAGCTCGCGTTTGCCGTGAACGCGGAAGGGGCGGGGCACGTCGCCCGCGCGGCGATGGTCGCGCACGCAACGCTCGTTCACATCAGCTCCGACTATGTTTTCGACGGCCGCACAAAAGTGCCGTATGTCGAGACGGACGCGATGAACCCGCAGGGCGTTTACGCAAACAGCAAATGGGCGGGCGAGAAAGCGGTCGCGCGCGAGCGGGTGGATCACTTCATCATCCGCACGTCGTGGCTGTTCGGGCCCGGCGGCAACAACTTCGTCGATACCATCCTGCGGCTCGCCGCCTCGCGCGACTCCATCAATGTTGTTAACGATCAGTTCGGCAGCCCGACGTACAGCGTCCATCTCGCGGGCGCGATCTGCCGCATCCTCCGCATCTACCTCGTCGAGGGCTACGGCAAGGCGGGCATCTATCACATCGCGAACGACGGATACTGCTCGTGGAACGAATTTGCTAAAAAGATAATCGAAATGCGGCCCGAACTGAGGTGCGTTGTAAACCCGGTATCCACATACGAGTATTTCAAAAACTGGGACAAACCGTTCTCGCCGCGCCCGCCGTACTCCGTCCTCAACAAGGACAAGGTCAAGAAGACATTCGGCATCGCGCTCCCGCACTGGGAAGACGCCCTCGCGGAATACCTCGCATCGAAAGAACAATAGAAGACGAAACAAATCCGAACCGCTTGCTGGCGCGCGCGGTTTATATTATGACCGGCGGAGTGCGGCCAGCCGCCGGCGACCCCGCTCTACTGTAATGTTACTGCCTGTCTTTTCCTCATACTTCTTTACTATATTTCTCTCTATCCTCG
>CAYPEK010000034.1:0-31397 GCA_964409645.1 uncultured bacterium
ACGGAGAGAGTGGGATTTGAACCCACGAAGATGTTTCCACCTTACACGCTCTCCAGGCGTGCGCCTTAAGCCGCTCGGCCATCTCTCCAAAACGCATGTATTGTAGCCGCTCGCGATTCTATTTTCAACATCTCACCGGCAGGGTGGCTCTCCTGCCGGTTTGATCCTCAGTATTTGTATTTGTCCGGATGCGCCGCGGCGTATTTGTTCAGGTCCTTCGGGTATATCAGGAATGCGATCACGCCCGTGAGCGCGAAGAACGCGCCGACGAGGCCGGTCAGGCGGATCCCCATCGGGTTGGACATGCTGTATCCGAATTTGTCGAACATCTGCGTCATCAATAATGATGAGACGCCGAGGTCGATCTTGAGAAACAGGCCCTGAGTGCCGAAGTAGATTGCCTCCCGCCGCAAGCCTGTCAGTTTTTCGTCGAGATCGGTGAGGTCCGCGACGAGTGCGTTCGGCACTATGAAGAGGCTCGCGAGGGGTATCCCGACAAGTGCGATTGTGATGTATGCAAACAGCAGCTTCGGGTCGAGCCCGAACATTGGGATGCCGAGATTTTCTATGAGGGCGGCAGTTCCCGGTTTGCCGAAGAAGTAGATCGCCGGCATCAGCACGAAGAACATTCCGAGTGAGAGAATCATCGTGTTGCGTTTCCCGATCTTGCGGGTGAGGAAATTCATCAGCGGGATACACAGGAAGGCGACGCCGAGGGCGAGCGCGAAGAATATCGTGGTTACGCTTTTGTCCAGTTTCAGCAGTGCCGTGACGTAGTACGGAACGCATGTCGAGATGATGTTGAATCCGAACCAGAACGTGAGGTTGCCGAAAAGATATATGACGAATGGCCTGTTCTTGAGTGTGGAAACAATTGATTCGACGATGTTCAGATGCGAAGGTTCCGCCGCGCAGTATTTCTTTTCGTTTATCCCGATGACCGGAGCATAGAATGAGACGCATGCGATTACGCCCATTATTACGGCCATTCCTTTGTATCCGAATTTCTGGATAAGTATCGGAGAGGCGACCATGCCGATTACTGTGCCGAGCAGCATGAAAATCCCTTGTGAGGATGTGAGGTTGATCCGTTCCCCCGGCGTGCGCGCGATCTCAGGCAGCAGCGCGAGGTACGGGCATACGTAGAACGAAAAGAAAAAGTAGAATGTCGAGAGAAGCACGATCAAATAGATCGTGTTGATTGTGCTGAGGCCGTGGGTAGGCGGAAAGAACAGAAGTGTCATTGATGCGGCAAGGGGAAGTCCGCCGTAAAGCATGAACGGCATCCTTCGCCCCCGTTTAGATTTGCATCCGTCGGTGTAAAACGCGACGCCGGGGTCGATGAATGTGTCAAGCGCGCGGCCGATCAGAAATATCATGCCGACCACTGCCGCCGGAACCAATGTTACATCGCCTGATCCTTTCGGCGGCGCATAGTAGAAAAGCACCCATGTCGCCATGATGCGATCAACAACGCTCGTGCCGATGTATCCGAATGAGTAAAGAAACTTGCTCCAGCCGGGGACCTGCGGTAGTGCCGCTCCTGCTGCGGCCGCCTGTTGCGGCGTCTGGTTGTTTGCCATTTGCCTGCCTCCTCGCGACGCCATATTCTAACCGAAAAATTGATGTTGTCACATATAGTTATTGCCGCAGCCGTGTGGAACGGGGCTGGTAATAATGACTCAAGGCTTCTAAGGCAAAGAATAATCATGAATTGACGTTGGCTACCGATTTCTGTACAATTAAGCTGAAATGTACATTTAAGCGAATTGGGACAGGATTGATATGACTGCATATACGACGACTGATGCGAGAAATTCTTTCTCGGACATAATCAACCGAGCGGCGTACGGCAAGGAGAGGGTTTTGCTGTCACGTAGAGGGAAGAAAATAGCGGCTGTCGTACCGATCGAGGACGTGCAGTTGTTAAAAAAGATCGAGGAAGAGGAAGATCGGCTGGATCTGGCCGCCGCAAAAAAAGCGATGGCGAGATATAAGAAGGGGAAAGCCCGCCTTTTTTCTGAAGTTTTAAAAGAATCGGACTAAAATATATATTTTGATCCTTAAATGTCATTCTTTGGCTTCATATTATTAATTAAGAATAATACCATAGCCTTAAAATATCTAAAACAGACAAAAACAACATAACGGCACAATACTATGGCGAGATAAAGAGCCGCTAAATATAGAAACGCCATGTGAGCAACACTACATATAGTGTTTTTTTTATTATCCCCCTTGACTATTGAAAAAGAATTCCTAATATATGGTGTATAGAAAATTATATTTATGAATGCTTGAGCAAACTGGGTGAAGAATCCCTATCAAAATATGTTATTTAAGTGGATATATGCAACTTAAGAAAATATGAAATCTCTAAAATATATCATTAGAATAGATACCGAAGCGGAAAAGGCGTTTAAGAAATTAAGCGGACGCGATAGAGAGTATGTTGCGGAAAGAATTAAATCGCTCGCGGTTAATCCGAGGCCGGATGGGGTTAAGAAGTTGAAAGGAATGAGGGACTTATACAGAGTCAGGGCGAGGAATTACCGAATTGTTTATCGAATTTTCGACAGTGAGATAACGATACTTGTAGTTAATATAGCCAAACGGGAAGACGCATATCGCAATCTCAGAAACAAATGATGGATAATGCCGGAGGGTTCCGGCATTGTGACGTTCAGGTCTCGAAGCGCGGGCCGTAGAGGCGGGCGTACTCGCGGAGGCGGGCGTCCATCGCTTCGGCACCGACCTCGGCGGTGTACGCGAACGGCGGCTTCTTGAAGAGCGCGCCGTTGATCATCGCGGTGTCGATGTCCTCCGGCGTGGCAACTCCCTCGGCGGTCATACGTCGCGCTTCGGCCACAACCCCTGTCAGTATCCGGCTGATCACCAGTTCACGATTGTCCATATTCGTAGAACCCCTTTCCCGCCTTGACGCCGTATGCGCCCGAGTCGTAGAGTTGCTTAATCGCATCTGGAACGGCAAGCCGCTCGCCGAATGCGCCTTCGAGGATTTTCATTACTTTGTAGAGCAGGTCTATGCCAAGCTGGTCCGCCATCTTGAATAGGCCGGTGGGCAGACCGGCGTCCGGTTTGACGAGCGCGCTGTCGATCTCGGCGCGGGTGAGCAGTCCTTCCTCCTCGCAGCGGATCGCCTCGAGCATCGCCGCGCAGAGCAGCCGATTGACGATAAAGCCCGCGCTGTCCGCGCAGACGACCAGCAGCTTGCCGAGTTTTTCCGTGACCTCGCGGACGGCGGCGACGGTTGCGTCGCTCGTGCCCGCGCCGCGGATTACCTCGACGAGCCGCATCATTGACACCGGGTTGAAGAAGTGCATTCCGGCGATGCGGTCCGCACAGCCGGTTTTCTCCGCGATCGCGGTTATGCTGAGCGCAGATGTGTTGCTTGTAAGCAAAGCGTGGGGCGGGCACGCGGCTTCGAGTTCCGCGAAAACCCGCTGCTTAAGTTCGAGCGATTCCGGCACCGCCTCGACCACGAAATCGGCGTCCGCGAACGGGCCGTAGTCAAGCGTTGTCGAAATCAGCTTAATCTTCTCGTCCATCTCCTCCTGAGTCATGCGGCGCCGTTTCACCTTGAACGCGTAAATCTGGCGCGCTTTCTCGACGCCGGAGTCGAGAAACCTCTGTTCGATGTCTTTGAGCACGACCGGGAACCCGGCCTGCGTAGCCGCGAATGCGATCTCGCCGCCCATGACTCCCGCGCCCACAATCCCAATTTTTTTAACTTCCATACCGCCACCTCCGCAGCGCAAAGATTGCAATTAGTATATAGCATTCGGGTGATAGTAAAAAGCGTCGGCGGGCGGAAACGGCTGAATGCAAATTTGTGATGATGAACACGAAATGATAGGTTTGAAAAAACACGCAAAATGAAGGAACCGGAAATCGCAGCATGGATTCGAGATAAGATTTAAGTGTTTATATCTGTTTTTACTATTAATTAATTTAGCGCGCAGAATGCCGATTTCGCGCTAAAATAGGGGCCAGAAAAGTTACGGGGTGATTTTATGGGCGGATACGGTTTTGTTTCCTGTGCGAAAATGAAAACGATTGCGATGGCGGCGCTCGCCGCGGCAGTGTTGCTGTTTGGCATATCGACACGCGCGGAGGAGAGGTTCCTCCCGGCGTATGAAACAGTCTTCTCGAAACTCGGGTCGCGGTTCTCGGTGAATCCGCAGCCGCAGAAACACGGCTGGAAGCAGTCGCCGATGGGCGTGTTCATGGACACTGATTCGGCGCTTTACGCCGGGGTGAACACGGACGGGATCACCGCGGCGCTGCCGTTCCAGCAGGACCTGCCGCAGTTGGTGGACCCGGAGTCGGCGGTTGCGATGAATTCGGCGCGATACCGTGCGCGGCATCTTAGCGGGCTCGAAGTCGGCCTGAAAGTCACCGCGCCGTTTTATCCGCGCGACGTGAAACTGAGTATCGCCCCGTTTTTCTATGTCGATATGACGGTGGAGAACAAGTCGGGCGCGCGGAAGAGCGGCACGGCGTTCTTCGGCAAACTGATCCGGCGCGACGAGAAGGTGAAAGCGGAAAAGATCGGCGGGCTGGACGGGCTGACGATTTCGGGCGAGTACTCGGAGACTCCGATGAACAAGATGCAGACGTTCACGAATCCGGAGCGGTTCAAGAAGATCGGCGCGGAAACGGCGATGGTTGCGGATACGCAAGTAGCGGGCGCGGAGTGGATGGCTGTGAAGTTTCTGTCGTCGCTGCCCGGCGGCGTCGCGGAGAAAGCGCCGAGCAGGTCGGCGGGCTGGACGGCGCCGTTCGACCTCGAAGCGGGCGGAAAGATGACGGTGCGGTTCATCTTCGCGGCGTACGTGCCGGGCGAGGTGCTGTTCCGCAAGGACGGCGTTAAATACAAATTCAAGTACACGGACCTGTTCGATGGAGCGGGCGCGGTCGTGTCGTACGCGGCGGGTTCGCGCGCGGAGATTCTTAAAAAGTCGGATGCGTTCGAGGCGATTTTCGCTGGGATGAGCCTGCAGGATTCATACAAGGATTTTCTCTCTTACGCGTTCCAGTCGTGGATGATAAACACGTGGTGGAATGTTGCGCCGGGGCAACCGGAGTGGTTCAGCGAGACGGAGGGCGACTGTCTCTGGCAGTCCACGGTGGACGTCTCATACAACACGGCGCTGATTTATTACGAGTTGTGGCCGGAGCTGCTGCGGATGCAGTTCGACGAGTGGCCGATGTTCAAGGACGGACCGGTGATTATGCACGACATGGGCCGCCTTCTGGAGCTGAACGGCACCAAGTACAGCATGCCGGTGGAGGAGAACGCGAATTACATTCTGATGCTGCACCACTATCTCGCGGTGACGGGCGACGAGGCGTTTGTGAAGACGAAGATGCCGCTCGTGAAGGAGATCGCGGGCTACATAATCGACGCGGACGCGAACAAGGACGGTCTGCCGGAAAAGGGCAACTACAACACTTACGAGAGGCATCTGCCGAACCCGCTGGGCGGCGAGGATGTTGTGTATGTAGCGGTGAAGGCGTACGCGGCGATGATCGCGGCGGCGGACCTCGCGGAGCGCGAAGGCGACCCCGCACTCGCTGCTGATGCGAAGAAGATGGCCGCACGGTTCGAGGCGGCGTTCGACAAGCGCGCGTGGACGGGCGACCACTATGTGATCTGCCTGCAGAAAACGATTCCGGCTGGAACGATTGATCACGACTGGAGTCTTCCGAGGTCATCGCTGCCGACGGGCAGTCAGGTGTATCAGGACACGATTCCGAAAAAGAAAAATTCGCTCGCGAACAGCGTCGAAGTGCCGCTGAAGTATTACGACGGCTACACGATTCTGACTACGAACGGGCTGTTCTATTTGATGCGAGGCGGCGTGAAGTTCGGGTTAGACGCGAAACGGCTCGAAGAGGACATGGTGAACGCGACGTTGCGCACTTGGCGCGAGGCGGGCTGCACGCACACGAGCGATCCGGACGACCGAGGGATGTGGATTTCGGCGAATGTGTGGCGGGACATGACGGCGGCGTATCTCGGGCTCGACTGGTCGCGCAATTTCAACGCCTACTGGCCCGCTGCTCGCATGGAGAAGGGCTACAACGAGGGCGTATTTGCCGATTCGCACTGGTACGACATGGACCCGCAGAAGGGCTGGGACCTGCGCTACTATCCGCGCGGATCGACGGCGTTCGGCGTGCCGAGCGCGCTGGCGGGGATGCAGTTCGACGCGACGGCGAAAACGTTGAAATTCGCACCGGTGGCTGATAAGCTACACATACCGCTTCTGGCGTTCACGGACTGGGACGCCGGAAAGACGCCGTGGCTGACGGTTACCGAAAAGGACGGCCGGCGCGAGATCGAAATTTCGGATAAGGAACTTCTTTCGGGCTGGAAGATCGAGCAGTAGCGAGTAACCAGCAGCGAGGATAGAGGGAAAGACGTAAAGCAAGAATATAGAATATAGGATACAGAATATAGCGAAAGATAAAAGCAAAAGAGTAGCTGGCAGCTTGGGACTGACAAAAACCGAGCCGCGCGCGTCAGCAAGCGGTCAGATAGAAGGATGGAGACAAGTAACAACAGATACAAACAGGGACTGGCAACGCGGTTGTATCGCGGTGCCTGTACCGGTTTGCAAGTAACATGATGTAAAGCACAGAGACAATAAGAAAGGACGATGCGAGATGAAACGGACGAGTGGTTTTGTATCAATTGCATTTCTTGTCGTGGCACTGGGACTGGTGTCGGTTGCGAATGCGGCGCCGGCGAAGAAACCGGCGAAAAAGCCCGCGCCCGCCGAGGCGCAAGCCGCGTACCCGGCGATTCCGAAACCGGCGCCGCTGCCCGAGTGGGCGGAGCAGGGCATGTTCCGGTACATCCGCATCGACGGCGGCCGCATCGAGGTGATGAAGACGGAACGCACGCACTGGGGCCGCGGGTTCAACGCGAAGGAAAAGGAAACACTCGGCCACGTCTATAACAAGTACGCGGACAAGATGCTCGGCCTGCTGAAGGACGCGCATTTTAACTGGATATGGGTGACATGGAGCAACGGCTGGTCGATCAAAGAGGAGTCGGACAGCCGAAAGGAACTGACTGAGTTGATTAAGCGCTGCCACGCGGATGGGATAAAGGTGACCGCGTACATGAGCGCGACGAATATGTTCTGGGAGAACATGTTTCTGGACGAGCCGCAGTCGGTGCCGTGGACGCTGATCGAGGGCGGGCGGCCGGTGATGTACACCGGCGGGTTGAACCCGATGCGGTTCGTGGCGGACCTGAGAAACGAGGGCTGGCGGGCATATACCGTGAAGCGCGCGGTGTCGGCGGTCGAGGCGGGTGCGGACGCGGTGTTCTACGACAACGTGATAGGCGACACGCGCGGAATGGCGTTGCTTTTGAGCGAAACGCGGGCGGCGATGGACAAGAAGTCCGCCGAGCTCGGACTGCCGCGCGTGCTGCTAACGTCTAACGTGCATCTCGACCCGGACAGGCTGATTCTGGACGAATACGCGGATTATCTGTGGCAGGAAGACGGGAAATCCACACCGGGCATCTGGACATCGGGATGGGAATTGAGCAACGCGCGTAAGCTGAAGTATCTGTATGGAATCAAGAGGCCGGGACAGTCGGTGCAGTACGAGGATGACGTTTACCGGTGCGGCGCGCGCGAGACGTGCATCCCCGCGCCCGAGGAGCAGAAGCTGACGATGGCGGAGACGCGGGCGTTCGGTGCGGAGACGTCGCGGAACATCGAGGGCCGCTTCCTTAAAGGATTGCTGCTTGACGAACAAAAAGCGAAGGACGCGTGGGCGGTGATAGCGCTGTACAACAAATTCGCGGAGGATAACAGCGATCTGTACCACCGGGCATCGCAGGTGGAGCCGTTCCTGCTGGCGAGTGTGGATTCGGGATACAATCTCGCTGAGGCATTCATCCGGCGGAATGTGATGTTCGGCTTTCAGGCGACGTCGCGCATCGGGCGCGGGACGCCGCTGTCGTCGTACAAGGCGGTACTGTTCTCGCCGTTCACAGGCAAACTGACCAATGAAGGACAGTCGGAATTGAAGAAATTCGTCGCGGCGGGCGGGAAGGTTTTCGCGCCGAAGGGCGCCGCGCTGAACGTGAAATACGAGGAGATTTCGGGCGACACGCTCGCGAAGATGGAGAAGAGCGAGGCGACGGACGAGCTCGTGGCGCGTCTCGAAAAAGCAACCGGCGGCCCGGTGGTGAAGATCGAGAACGGCGGCAATGTCGTGGCGAGCGTGACGAAGAAGGACGGCGCGGATAAATATATCATTCACCTGATGAATTACAGCTATAAGGAACCCGCGGAGAAACTGCGCGTGCGGTTCAACACGGGCGGCTACGCGGGGAAAATGAAGGGCTGCGATGTTAGGCTGTTGTCGCCGGACGGCGATCAACCCGCGGTGACGGCCGCTCCGGACGGCGCGGGCTGTTCGTTCGACGTAGCATCCGTGCAGCGGTACACCTTGGCCGTGGTTACACCGAAAAGATGATCGGTATAGCAGCGAGAGTAGAGTAGCGAATTATATCTCGCCGGTTGCCCGGAGGCCGTTGTGAAGGCGTCTCATGGACAAAAGTAACCGCGACACACGGTAAAATGTATCGAGAAATATAAATGAATTGTCGCTTTTTTATTGCCGGATGTATATTTGTGTTAGAATAAAAGCATGTTTTGTCCTGCATGTGGAAACGAACTTCCCGATGGTGCGGTAATATGCGAAAAATGTGGCATGCAGGTCTCCGAGCAACCGCTGTTAACTCCACAGTCATCAGGCTTGAACGCTCCGCCGCCGGAAATTCATAAATTCAACTGGAACGCATTCTTTTTCGGCTGGATATGGGCGATCGCAAATAAACTGCGCGGGTGGGCGATCGTTCTGCTCATTTTCAGTTTAGGCTTCAAAATAGTCCCGGCTTTATTAAGCATGCTTTTTCACAACGACAATATTACAATGTCGAGTTTTACCTTATTGGGGCTGGTTTATATCGTTCTGCTTGGGCGGTTCGGGGCTTTGTGCAACGAACTTGCATGGAGATCGCGTGGTTTCAGAGACGCCGAACATTTTAATGAGGTTCAGCGCAGATGGCGCACTTTCACCACTCTTTTGATATGTTTCTATTTAGTGGGCTGTTGTGTTGCTTTTCAGTTACCTGCCTTTATTCACATGAGTGACGAGGGGAATTACAAAAGATGTGTCAGGGCGTTATTAACAGTGAAAGACGGCGAGGCGCAATATAAAAAAGCGAATAACAAGTACACATCGGAAATGGCCGATCTGGCTGCTTATATAGTTCCGAAATGCCAAGGCAAACGGAAATGTGACAAAGATTTGATTGAATGGATGAAAGAGCAGGAAAACGCCGCTTTCTGCAAGGACATAGAATTGAAGACTGTTAAGGACGCGACGGATTTTCAGGTGATAGGAACAACGCGGGGCAGGGCTCCATGCGGAATATGTGCCACCTCAAAAGGATATTACCCGGATACAAGTTCGGGTTGCTCAGCGAATACAAAATTAATGTGCCCGTAGGGTTCATTAAATGAACTGATGGATTTTAGCACGGGCTGGTGAATTTCGTTCACACTCCGGCGAGAGTTCTGAGTGAGAGGCGGGCGAAGTGGGCCGCTGATTCGAGGAACGCGCCTTCGAAGATGACGCTCGGCTCGCGGACGCATGCGTAGGCGCAGTCGTCGCAGTTGTCGAGGAAGTAGCAGTTGCCGGGATCGGTAGGCAGCGGATTGCCGTCCGCGCCGTATGAGATGTGGGTCTTTTTGTAGAGGCATGGGCCGGGGTGCGGGTCGTCGAGGAGCCTCAGGAATGCCGGCGAGGCGGCCACGGCGGGCGAGTTCAGTTTGCGGAGTTCCGAGGCGAGCGCGCGGCGGACTTCCATAGGCGAGGGGCTCATCGGCTGTATGCCGATCGTCAACTTGAGCCGCTCCGCGAGCCGGACGAGCGGGCGGATCTGGTTGATGTTTCCATCCGGCAGCGTCTCCACCTGACCGGGTCCGAATACGACCGAACTCAGCGCCGCGGGCGCGCCGATCGATTTAAGAAAATCAATCGTCTCCATTATGTTGCTGAAAAGCTCCTGTCGGCCGCGGATGCGGTCTTGCGTTTCGTCGGCGGCGTCGAGCGAGATCGCGGTAACCGGCTTGATCGCGAGTTCCTCGAAGAAGCGGATGCGCCTGAGCGTCCCAGCGCCGTTCGTGGTCAATTGCGTGAGCATCGGCCGCCGCGCGCACCATCTGATGATATCCTCGAATTCGGGATGCAGGGTGGGCTCGCCGCCCGATAGTTGAAGATAGGCGGGCGAGTGGCGGCGCACGATTTTTCTGAAGTCGGATGACGGCACGCTCTTCGGGCCAAGTTTGTCCGAGAGGAAGCAGTACGGGCACCGCAGGTCGCAACGCTCCGTGATGAGGAAAATGACGGAAAGTTTCAGATCGATCGCAGGCATTTTCGGGACTCCTTCAAGGTGCATTTTAGCAGTTGTCCGGCAGCGGGGCAACGCGGCGGCGCGCGAGATTGGCAAACCGGAGGGGCGGCACTATAATACAGGCTCGACCGCGCCGGAGAAGGAGAATTCCCTAGTGGCGTGGCCGAATGATTTGATAAGTAAATATTAGAAAAGGGAGGCAAAACATGGGACAGGCAAGAATAGCGCTGGTGGGAGCGGGAGGAATGTCGTTTGGGCCGGTAATGTCGTACGACGTGATCAGGTCGGAGAAACTGGCGGGGTCAACACTGGTGCTGGTTGACATATCGGAGGACCGCCTCGAGCAGGCGTACTCGGTTGCGAACCGGCTGAACGAATCGATGGGCAGCCCGATATACATCGAGAAGGAATCGAACACTGCGCGCGGCGTGGCCGGAGCGGATTACGTGATAGTGTCCACCGAGATCGACCGCTGGAAATACTGGAAGATGGACTATGAGATACCGGTCAAATACGGCTCGACGCAGGTAATGGGAGAGAACGGCGGTCCCGGCGGTTTGTTCCACTCGCTTCGCACGGTGAAACTGCTGCTCGAGATCGGCGCGACGGTCGAGAAGGAGTCGCCCGGCGCGTTTTTGATCAACCTGACTAACCCGATGAGCCGCGTGACGCGCGGTCTGAACTTAGGCACGAAGTTGAAATGCGTCGGCATGTGCCACGAGTTCTTGGGCGGCACTCTGCGGCTTTCGTCATACCTGTTGATGCCGCCAAGCCGCATCGCCATCAAGGCGTCCGGCATGAACCATTTCACGTGGTTCTACGAGATCAAGGACGCGGAGACGGGCGAAGATCTCTATCCGAAAGTCGAGTGGCACATCAAGACGTTCCCGTTCCTGCACACGAAGCTGATCCGGCGCTGCTTCGATGAGTTCGGGCTGTTCCCGACGAGCACGGACAGCCACATCGGAGAGTACCTGCCGTTCGTGAGCGAGGAAGTGCATCCGCTGATGCAATTCAACGATTTCCACAGGAACGAGTGGAAGCTGCGCAACTTCCTGAGCGATCAATACGGCAAGGGCCGCTTCTGGCTGCCGGTGAAGGCGCTGCCGAAGTCCGGCGAGGAAGTTGTGCCGATCATCGAGGGGATGGTCACAAAGGAACATGCGTACATCAACGCGGTGAACGTTCCCAATAAAGGGTACATCCCGAACCTGCCGGAAGGCGCGATCGTCGAAGTGCCGGCGGATATCGTTGACGGCGAACTGAAGCCGCAGCAGGTGCCGGGCGTGCACGAGCCTCTCGCCGAGATCATGCGCACGCAGTACGGATTGCAGAGCCTGATCGTCGATTCCGTGCTGAAGAAGGACCCGGATCTGGCGTTTCAGGCGCTTGTTGCCGATCCGCTATCGCCTCCGAGCGAAGCCGACTGCCGCAAGATGTTCGACGAAATGATGGAGAAACAACGGCCGATGCTTCCGTTCTGACGGCGGCCTGAAAAAAACGAATGCAAAGGGCGGTCCGCAAGGGCCGCCCTTTTTTTGTCGCTAAATAGCAATCGACGCGAAGCTGCATCCGTCCGAATTGCCACAATCCGTTTTGTCTTTTCATCATCGTTGCGGAGGATCGGCATAGCGGAAAATTGTATTCGCACTCGTGATAAAATTTTGCTCGAACGCTATCGTTGCGTAATGTCAAGGTATCGCGGTTGTTGCTGATAACAGAATAGTCTTATATCAAACCACGGCGCTTTTTGCTCTGAAGAAAAGCCAGTTTTTCTCGCCTCGGTTCTTCATCTGCACGAGTGCGTAGCGGCCGCTGAGCCGTTTGCCGTGAAGCTCCACAACCCATTTCGAGCCGGGGACGTGTTCTATCGGATCGTAATAGCCTTCGTCCCATATTTCGACCGTGCCTGCGCCGTACTCGCCTTCCGGAATCACGCCTTCGAAAGATGCGTAATCGAGGGCGTGGTCTTCGACAGCGACCGCGAGTCGCTTTGTGTCGAAATCGACAGGTGGCTCTTTTGGCACGGCCCACGATTTCAGCACGCCGTCCATTTCGAGGCGCAGGTCATAATGGAGTCGCGAGGCATCGTGCCTGTGGATCACGAAGCGTAGTTTAGCGGGTTGATTTTGCATTTGGGAGAATTATATACCTTGGGTAAAAAAAGAGACAAGACATTTCAAATGTTGCAAAAACGCCACACCGTTGCAAGGTTGCCGAAAATCCAAAAACGAAGCTTGTCTGCGGTAAGAAATATTTTTTTAAACAAGTAAAAGCTTATTGACAATCTTTCCATAAGAATTTATTATTAACAAAGGATTAACATTTTTTGGTTTTTTGTATAGATTATTATATGTCAAAGAGGGAATGGAGGAGAGAGAGATGTCAGCCATATCAGGAGTAGGCGCATCGGGCTCGATACAACCCGCCGGTACACCCGGAGAGGGGAAGAGTATTGTTGAGGCGACGCTCTACGAGAATACGAAGATGGCATCATGGTACACAGCGCCTCTGAGAATTCCTGATGCGAGATTATTGTTCCCGATAGGCGGGAATGTAGATATGTCGATATAGCAACGCAAGCAAAAGCCGGGCGGAGATTACAGCGCGGCGAAGTCAAAACGAAACAGCGAGGAGAGGCCGGATCATAGGTGGCCCTATGGACATAAGAGGGGAATCGCGCTATTCTTATAGGTGATTTTTTGCGCCCGTAGCTCAGCTGGATAGAGCGCGAGACTCCGGATCTCGAGGTCAGGCGTTCAAATCGCCTCGGGTGCGTTGCAGCAATTTACAAGCGAACGACCCGCCGGCAGGCGGGAGTAAAATAAAATGCGAGGGAGAACAAAATGGAACTCGGCGCTTATCTCAAAGGGCTTCGCAAAAAAGCGGGGCTGACAATCAGAGACGTTGTCGAAATGGCGAACGAAGAAATCGACAAGACGACAGTGTCCCGCATCGAAAGGAATGAGCGCGGTCTGTCCTTCAAGGCGGCCTATTACTTCTCACAGATTTATGGAATCAGCCTTGACGAATTGGCCAAGAAGATGCTCGGCAGCAGTGCGAAGATTAAAAAGATCAAAATAGTCAAAAGGACTCCCGGCCGGAAAAAAGGCTCAAAAGTTGCCAAAAAGAAATAACCGGGGCGTCGGCGCGTAAGGCGCAAAAGATTTGTTTTTGACAAGTGGCCGTCAGGCATAGTTTGGTGGTGCGTGATAGGGTATAAACAGGGCGCGCGTTAACGCGTCCTTTTTAATTTCTTCTTACGCCTCTTTCTCCATTCTGGTTATTCTACGAAACACGGCTCGCGAATTCTAGGAACTTCGAGCGGATTTCCTTGTTAAGAAGCAGTCTTTTTGAAACGGGCAGGTTGAGAAACGCCCCCGTGAACGCCTTCAGGAACCCTGCTGTCGGGCCCTTCATGTCATCGAACAGGAAGTTGTGCAGTTTACCGCGCTCGACCGCCATCATCAGCAGGCGCTCCAGTGTGTTGGCCGGCGTTAGAGTGCGTTTCCCGCGATTGTTCATCAGTATCGCGTTGAACCTGCAAGCGGCGACGCATACCCCGCATCCGAGGCAGACGGATTCATCGACGATCGCGACCTGCCGGACTTTTCCGTCAGGCAGAGCCTCCTTGCGTATCTCGATTGCGCCTATCGGACAAAGGTCGGCGCACTTCCGGCAACCTTTACAGTCTTTTTCGGAGATCGAGGCTGCAAACGTGCTTGTGTGAACGGCGTACGTCAGACCGTTTTTGTTGATCGCCTGCAGCATCCCGCAGCAACATCCGCAGCAGTTGCAGAGAAAGCCCGGCTTGTCGAGAATGTTGTCCACGACATGAACGAGGCCGGCCTCCCGCGCCTGCGCGACGAGGTCGTGCGCCTCCTGCGCGGTGATGCGGCGGGCAAGCCCGTTGCGGATGAGATAATCCGATCCCTCGAGGCCGATGCAGACTTCCTCGGGACGTCCGCAGGCGTGGCCGAGCAGACGTGCCTTGTGCCGGCAGTAACAGTGCGAGACGGAGAGCATGCTTGCGTTGTCTATGAGGCGGCTTACGCTGTCCGAATCGGGCAGCGAGGCCGCCTGATCCGCGCTCAGCGCTGTTTCGTGCGGCACAACGCGCCCCACCTGCGTTTGCTCCCTGAAAATCTCGTGCACGAATTCGCCGCCCCGGTTGTTCGAGTAGCTTTCCATCAACTCGGCCAGCCGCTTCTGCGAAAAGTCGTCGCGCTCGCGCATGAATGCGAATTCAAAGAAGCCGACGATGGTCGGCGTGAGCATGTAATATGTTTTTCCCGTCCCCTTGTGCGGGAAGTCGATAATCAGGCCTCGCGAGGCCATCTCGCCGAACATTTTGCCGAGCCTGTCTTCGGGGATGTCGAAACGCTTAGAGAGTTTATCGAGCGGCGCGGGCTTCATCGGCATCCGGGCCGCTATGTCCGCATACTCCTCTCCGAAAAGCAGTTCCAGAATACCGTACAGGTCTTTCGACGCCGGCGCGCCGATCGGATACTTGTCCAGACGCTCCTGTAGTTGCTTATAGACAACTTTAACTTCGGGTTTGTTTTCCATGTCCGGCCTCTCGCGGGAATAAGATAAGCGGTGTCCGTGATTTTTGCAACCGGCGCCGCGCGGCGGCTCAGTCGAGCAGCGGCACGCGCTCCGTGTCGGGCGCTTCGGGGTCGAACATCAGGCCGCTCGCGCACAGGAGGTAGGCGGTGCTCTCGCCGATATTCTTGAATGCGTGCGCAATACCGGGGCGGATGAAGATGTGGAAGAGTTCGCCGGGCCTGAACACGCGCTCGAAGCATTCGCCGGTTGCGGTGTCCTGCGCGGTGAAAAGGCACGGGCCGCCGATGATTACGACCTCCTCGGTCTGCATTGCGTGTTTGTGGTTGCCGCGTATCGCGCCGGGTTCCATGCTGACGAGGTGCAGATTTGCGTAGGCGCCAGCGCGAAGCGACTCCTCGTCGAGCGGGTGCGTGTTCCAGCCCCGCGCGTCGCGATAGGCTTCGAGTTCGGTCAGTGTCAGTCCGTTCATTTCGCCTTTCCTCCCATGAAGCCGAACACGCGCACTTCGCTGTTGGCATACAGCAACACAAACACGTTCGGCCGCTTCTCCGCCCACGCAACCTCCACCGGGAAGTTGTAGCCGTCGTGCGCCATCGCGCCCCGAGCGATCGGTTCGAGTGTCGTCGCGAACACGATGTCGGCTTTCTGTTTCCTCAGGTTATCGATCCACGCCTCGGCGCTTCCGCCCTCGCGGTGCCACTGCGGGCGCTCGGTGTTCGCGGGCATCTTCTCGCCACGGCGGCGCGCCGCTCGCCAGTAGTCGTGGAACCGCCAGTTCGTGTGGCGGTCGATGTTGATGGTCAGCACTGTATTGCGGAGGCCGTTTCCGAACAGGCCGTACATGCGCTCGTTGCCCACCGCCGCCACGCGCAATGGTTGCGCCGCGGACCGCTCGTTGAGTCTGCCCCACGCGCTTCCAGCGGGGAACGCGCCGTACCATTCATATTTGTGCGCCGCCTGATAGTCCCATGAGGCTTTCAGTCCGAGCGCGAGCAGTATCGCCGCCGCGATTCCCACCGTGTAACGCGCGATGCGAATGCGCTTCAGCAACATGAAAAGTGCGGCGCAGACCACCGCGCCCGTTACGAGGATGACTGCTGTGCGCGCCGGGCCGAGAAGGCCCTCGTTGTGTCCAGCGATCGTGCGGAAGATTGTCGTCCATAACTTGTAAAGGTGATCGTTGTCCTCCGAGAGGCTCACATATCTGTTCGGTAGCGACGAAAAGACAACGGCCACCGGAGCGAGCCACAGCCAGATTCTGCCGAACAAGTCTTTCGCCTCGTCAATCGCCAGCGCGGCGTAGATGCCGAACATGAAAAATGCCGGAAAAAGAAACCGGCCGTTCGTCAGATTGTTGTACGGATTCAGCAGCCAGAACGAGGCGACAAGCAGCCACGGCGCGGCGAGCACGTAAAGGCGTCCTTTCAGAGGCCGCTTTCGGAGCAGAAACGCGTAGATGAAGCCTGTTGCCGCGCCGAACATTATGAACGCTTCCGTCCAGAAGCCGAGGAAGAAGAGCCCGATTCTGCCGAGTTCAGTCGGGTCGGACGAGTGGAAAGCGCGCATCGCCTCGCGACCGTACGCGCCCGGGAATATGCTGATGCCGAAAAGCGAAATGTCGAGCGGGAAGAGAGGGTTGCCCGTCGTGATCCAGTTGCGCGCGTACCAGAAACCGCCGAAGGCGAAGGCGAGCGCGGCGGCCGTCGCAACGTCCCGGGCGGCGCGCTTCGCGCCCCGGCCCCGGAGCGAATAGAGGAAATACAAGACGGGTATCGCCGAGTACATCAGGCCGATGGATTTGGTGCCGGTCAGCAAACCGAGCGCGGCTCCGAACAGAACGAGATGCCCGGCGCGACGCGAGCGGCCCCACCGCATCGTGAAATAGAACGCGATAAGCAGCCATGCGGCGAACGCTATATCCACGCGCGGTACAGTGGCCTGTTGGATGAAGCCCGGAGCGAGCATCACAACGGCCGCTCCGGTGATCGCGCCGGGTTTGCCGATGCCGAGTTCGCGGGCGATGCCGGCCGTCGCGAGTCCGGCGGCGAGCCAGAAAGCAACCTGTCCGGCGCACACGAGCATGTCCGACATCTGCGGCGCCATGAGCCACGCGTAGAAAAGTTCAGTGTCGAGCGGGTAGTACGTCGCCGCCTGAGCGCCGAACGGAAGATCGACATAGATTATCTTGTGAGCTTTAAGCCAGAACGCGGGAAAGGTTAGGTGATAGATGAACGGATCGCCGCCCGCGGGAGGCGGAGCGACGAAGTCCCAGATCAGGATTCCCGCGAGAGCAACCGCCGCGAGGGCAAAAAAAAACCTACAGGTAGCGGGAGTAGGCTGAATCTCGGAGGCACAGATTTCGTGATCGCTCTGCCGGGAATCGCAAGGCTGGCAACGAATACCGCTGCCGCGCCCGCGAGCAGAACGTGTCCTGTCAGTGCGCCCGCGAAACCGGCCGCCGCCGTAACCGCCACGACGATCGCGAAAAATGAAACACAAGTTCCGAGCGCGGCATCCGTCCAGCGGCTGCCGCCGAGCGCGCGACCGATTCGCCACGCCGCAGCACCGGCGAGCACATTCATCAGTGCCATCTCAGCGATTTTTAACTCCGGTCCCATTGTCACTTAATAATATCACACCCTAAACGCGGGTAAAAGAGTGCGCGGAAGGAAGAACCGGCGCGGCTGAAGAAGCTGTTTTTAAATATTTGCCACAAAGGCACCAAGACACAAAGGAAGGGTAAACACGCTCTGACGCGCGCGTCTTTGTCATAAACACCAATATATTGGGGATTGGAATGAGAGAAGCGAATCCGAGCCGCGCACGTCAGCAAGCGGTCACGTAGAAGTATGAAGAAACATAACAATTAAAAGCAGAAAAGCAGGGACTGGCAACGCGGTTTTCTCGCGGTGCCTGTACCACTTTGAAGCGGCAAAACCAGCAGCCGGTAGCGAGGATAGAAGAAAAATAGGTGCTTTATGCTTCTCTTTTCCTATGGCAGAAAAGTGAAAGCGGATCGAGCGGGATAAACCCGACTATGATTTTCTCGGGGCGTTTGTAGGCCGCGCCGCCGGGGATCACGACTGAGACGCCGCCGGAGAAATGTTCGCCGGCGAACGCCGCCGGGTCTCCGGTGTCGCTGCAAAGCAATGCGCCGCCGATGTCTTCCGCAGCGAGGGCGCGCGCTGTGATGCCGGGCGCGGCGGCGAGCGCTTCGAGAGTTTCCGCCGGGCTTGGCGGCGTGTCTTTCCTGAAGAATATGAAATATTCGATCGGTGCGGAGGAGATTTTTTCTTCACCAGCGGTTTCCCCGGCGTGGCCGATTCTGGCGAGCCCGGTGGCGGTGAGTCCCTGCGGGAACTGAGGCGCGATGCGGTCGAACACTTCTTCAGCCGATATGTCCTCCATCAGCATGAAGCGTATTCGCTCGCACTCGCTCGTGTGGCCCACAGCGAGCGGTGGCGTTACGTACGAGATTTTCGGCTTCGGGTTGAAGCCTTCCGTGAAGTAGATAGGCAGGGCGGAGCGGCGGAGCGCGCGGGAAAGCATTCGGAGGGTGTCGAGGTGCGACATGAACCTCGCCTCCCGTCCGCGCCTGTAGCGCAGTTCGTAAATTATCCGTTCGTCGGCCATGCCGTTTCTGCTCCTTTGTTAGAGGACAAGGTAACACAACGCCTGTGAGGATTCAAGACGCGCCGGTTTTACTTAGGGACGATGTCGTAAACTCTGACGTAATCGACGAGGAAGCTGTCGGGCAGTTTTGCTTTGCGGATGTCGCCCGCCCAGTCGCCGATCTCGTCGCTCAGTTTGATGTATAGCGGCTTCGTGCAGACGCCGCCGCCGTCCGTCTTCCACACCATTATGCCGTCTATGTAGAATTTGTATTCCTCGGGCGTCCACAGCAGCGCGTATGTATGGAATCCGCGCATGATTCCGGGCGTGAACGACGCGTTGCTGACCTGTTTGTGCTCGGGGCCGTAGCCGTCCCAGTGAACGGCGTGGTTGACTTTGAAATCGAGCCACGGTTTCTCGTAGATGTCGATCTCCGCGCCGTCCGTGCCGCCGTTACCGATGTTGCTCTCGCTCGCGTTGTAGAGCCAGAAGGCGGACCAGTGGCCGGGCTGGGTCTGGAGTTTCACCCGCGCGACGTAGTACCCATAAGCGTGCTCGAACTTGCCCCGCGTGCGCACGCAGCCGTCGATGAATTTGTCCCCGTCCATGAACGCGTCGATCGCAAGGTTGCCTTTGCCGTCGAGCCGGACGGCGTCCCGGCGCCAGAATCCGTCGCGTCGCGGGCCTTCCGGGATGTCCCACTTGGTTTCGTCGAGTTTGTTGCCGTCGAACTCGTCGTTCCAGACGAGTTTGTACTGCTTGTCCGCCGGGACGGGCGGGAAGAACTCGGGTTTGGCGGGTTTAGCGGTATTTTCCGCCGCCGAGGCGATGAACGGGATCATGAACGCGGCCAGAAGGCAGATCATCGATATCCGAAACGGTGTTTTCATAGTCGGTTTGATCCTTCCGGCTGTGATTTCCGGGGTTAGACTGCGCCGGCAGGATGATTATAAAGGAATCGACCGCCGATTAGAACCCCGAGGCGTTCGTGCCGGTCGGGTAATTATAATATTTATCAAGACAAAATAGTAATGATTATATGGATGTTATTATAGCGAATAAGTTGACGGCGGGTTTGCGTCTGCAATGATGAGGAACAAGTACGAGAGGACGATTTACGCGCCGCGCGGGGTAGTGTTCGAGACATTCCGTGAGAAACAGACGGATATGAATCGGAAACTGCCGAATATAGTGGACAGCCGCGTGGTGGAGGTCTGTGAGGACGGGGATTGCCGGCGGCGGATGGTGATCTGGGTGGCGGGTAATGCTCCGATACCTGTGGTGCTGCGGCCGCTGATCAACCCGAAGCAGATCGAATGGCGTGTGTTCCAGCTCTGGGACGCACGGAACTGGACTTGTGATTTTCAAACGGAGGCGACGCATTTCAAGGATAACGTGGATGTGAAGGGCCGGTGGACGTTCGACGAACGGATTCCGGGCCGGACGGACGTTGTCATCGAGAGCACGATCTCGATCGACGCGCGCGGCATCCCGGGCCTGCCGCCCCAGCTCGCGACGCCGGTCGGCGCGCTCGTCGAACGGATCATGCAAAAGCTCACCGCGCCGAACATCGAGAAGGTGTTCAAGGTGGCGGAGGCAATGGTGAAGAGCGAGATGAAGGATAGAAAAAAAGGGAGTAACCAAAAATGACGACAGATGACGGCCTGCCCACAGCAGGGGGCGGAACGGCTTTGAAGGAGGCTGAGACGATCATCGGCCTGCTCAAAGCGAAAGGCATCGACTGCATTTTGATTAAAGACGGGCTTGTGCTCACGGAGATGTCGCCAGAGCAATCAAGTTCCGGAAATCGGTAACAGCGGCGGAATTTCGGAAAGCCGACACGTATTTCCGCCAGTGAAAAGGCGGAAACAAGCGAGGCTGGAATGAGACTAACGAAAATAGTGCTGATAGCAATGCTATCTCTGACGGTGGCGTGCGGAGCAGCCCGCTCGGCGGGCGAGTCCGCCGCGCCGAAAAAGGAAGGCACGCTCGCGGGCCAGTTGCTCGGAGGCGATATTACCGTGCGGGACGATTACGCGATTGTTGTGAACGGCGTGACGGTGACGCCGGACGTGCCGCCGGTGGAGAAGGGCGGCATGATGTTCGTGCCGCTGCGGTTCGTCGCGGAGGGGCTCGGGGCGGACGTGACATGGTTCTCGAAGGGGCAGACGATAGAAATTAAGTTTCCGAACGGCAATGCGCTGGAAATGAAGGTGGGCGACACGACGGCGAAGGCGGGCGATGCCGAGAAGATAATGGCTGTCGCGCCGTTCATATTCGAAAAGCGGACGATGGTGCCGCTGAAGCTGACAGCGCAGAGCGGGTTGTACACAGCGGAAGAAAGCCCAAAATGGATGCGCCTGACCGGCCCGAAACCGGCGAGCGGTGTCACGAGTCCGGGAGACGAAGCGGTGTCGCCGGGGAAATCAAAGGGCGATCCGCTGCAAGAGATTAAAGACAAGGCACACAAGGACCAGATAACTAAAAAGCTGAAACCGTTCATAATCGGCGCGTGGGTAGCGGTGGGGCTGCTCTGGATTCTGCGGGCGGTGCTCGGCGCGTTGCGCGGGAAGCCCGAGGGCTGGAAGGACATGATCGTTATCCTGCTGTTCATCACGGTTGTGATGGCTCTGGCGACGCATTTCATGCTCAGCTCGTGGTGGGTCGGGATTGTGATACTGACGACGGCCGCGATCGGGCTTGTATCGACGGAGTCGTATGAGGACAAGCTGGTGACAATGGCGTCAACAGCGCAGGGCGCGGGGCTGATCTGCACGCTGTTCGGTCTGGGGCTTTTGATCGGGCCGGCGATCGCGTCGAGGGACATCGCGGCGATCGGATACGGGATTTATGTTAAAATAGAGCCGACCATAACGGGGCTCGGGTTGTCTATATTTCTGAACATGTTATTTGGCTATGAAGCAAGAAGGCAAAGAGACTAAAAAGCGCATTTCGTTCCTGATGCCGTACATCGACTTCTGTTTCATGCTGATCATAATTTTCGTCGGCATGTTGTCGATTGCATACTTCGAGCCGACCGGCCGCACGGACGTCGAGACCGAAAAAACAAATGAACGGAACAGAGTGCAGGGGACGTACGAAACCAACCCGATCGGCACTCCGGAAGAGAACACCGGTGTCGGCGAGAATAAGAATGGCGAGACGGTGAGGCCGCTAATAGGCAAGGCGGGCTGGCCCGGAGGCGGGAAGGTGACGGTTGTGCAGACTTCGCGCGGAACGACCGGGCAGGCTGCAAGGCCCGCGAGCGGCGCGGCGGCGACTCAGCCGACGACTGCCCAGCCGGCTGGACAATCGGGCGCCGCGGGCGAGAAACCGAAAGATTATGTGAATCCCGAGGAACTCGAAAAGCTCAAGAAGGAGCTCGAGGATCAGAAGGCGCAGATCGAGCAGTTGAAAAAGACGCAGGGCGCGCCCGGAACCGGCGGCGCTCAGCCCCAGTCGCAGCAACAGCCTCCCTCAAAAGGCAACAGCTACTATATCGATCTCAGAAGCAAATGACTTAAGGAAAACTTTTGAAAAAGTTTTCCTTAAGAATCCTTTCAAAACTTTTCGTGCCGCAATTCCCGCTTCGCACCGGAATTGCTTTCGGGGTTATCGGTAAGCGTAACGATATGGCCTATGTGCCACCCTCAAACTCTGTTTGAGGGTGCTTTATAGAGTATCATGTGCAGCGCGTAAGTAGGGGCACGTTGCAACGTGCCCGAACCGATTTGAAAAAGTTTCCCTTAAGAATCCCTTCAAAACTTTTCGTTCCGCAATTCCTGCTTCGCACCCGGAATTGCTTTTGATTCTTCAGCGGTGCCGCCCTAAATATTTTGATATCGCGGCGGTCGGGATATCAAAATCCCGCCCTGCATAAAAATATTGCTTTCTGTCTTTCGCTATATTCTGTATTCTATATTCTTGTTTTTTGTTTTTTCCTATCTACTATTCTACCACCCTACTATCTACTGTTTTTTTGCTTTTCTCTCGCTACTCGACACTCTATCCTCGCTACTGTTTTATCAATACGACCTGTCGATTTTTTTCGCGAGTTCGTTGAAGAGCGCCTTCACGGAATCGATCTCGGACTTGTGCGTCTTCTTCCACGCTACGGGCTGTTTGTTTTGCCATTCGACAACCGGCAACAACGTGTCGTATGCTTTCCTGAACTCGCCCGCTTTCTTGTAAAGGTATGCGAGGTCGGAATGCGCCTGCGTGAAGTATTTCTGCTCGGTGCGCGGGAAATCCTTCGGGAACGACTCGATCAATACTATCGCATCAGCGTCTTTCCCTATCTTCTTCAAAAGGCCCGCGATGTCATAGGGAACGGCATCGGCATACATGATTTTCGCCACGCATTCCTGCGAAAGATCGCGAATATCCGCATAACAACCTGATTTTTCGAACGCCTCAACCGATTTTTGGTAAAACGAAACAGCTTTTGCGCCACTATTTTGCAAACCCGCAACAAGGTAGTTCGCAACGCCCATATTCTCATCGAATGATTTCAGCAGTTCAGACTGCGCGAGTTCCTGTTCGCCAAGGGCTGCAAATGCGTTTCCAAGATCAAAATGGGCGTCCGCGCCTTTATTGCCGTAGATATTGATCAGTTTCGTATAGGCTGTGGCCGTCTCGTCGTTACGGTGCATGTAATAATTTGAGAGATAGACGCCGAGAGCGCCGTCGCTGCCTGCTTTTTCGTAGTACGGGATGGCGATGTCGTACCTGCGCAGTTTGTAATAGATGTTGGCAATCGGCAAATAGTCAGCGTCGGATGCCGTGATGAATTCCTGCTTGAAGCTGCCGAGGTCGAACAGCAGGGGCATGAAAACGTCTTCGAACCCCGGACTCTGCCTCGGGTCGGAAGTGATATAAAGGACGGCGGCGCGCGAACCGTCGCCGCTTATTTTAAGTGAGCTGATTGCTCCTGAATCGCCGGCGACCGGAAATTTATTTTGAACGGCGCCGTCCTCGGCAAGGATCGCCGCGAGTGAGCTGCCGCCGCTTTCGTATATCGCGAGCAGTTTTCCGCCGCCCGGGAAAGGCGCAAAAGCTCTTACATCATTTTTTAATATCAGCTTCGACTTTCCTGACGCCGTGTTATATCGATAAAGGCCCGTTCCAGCGCCTTTGGGAACTATATAAAACAGCGAGTCTCCCGCGCGGTTCCACTGGGCGAAAAAGCCCGGCAGGTCCTCCGAGCAGGCCGATGGAACAACCACCGAAATCTTGCCGCTTTTGATGTCGAGAATGTTCTGGCCGATCTTCATATCGCAGTTGCGCTGGTCGGTCAGTTTCGCCGATACGAACGCTATTTTGCCTCGGTTCGGGGAAAGTTTGAAGTCGAGCCTGAACTCGCCCTTGGCGCTTTTTACCGATTTGAACGGCGATTTTTTGCCTCCGGGCGCCTGAAGAACGCGTCCCGCGATCTCGACCGACATTGTCTGCGGGTCGAAGTTAGTCGTGACCGGCAACATCGCCGATGTGAACGGGTTCTCGTCGCATCGCACTTTAGCCTCGTCGAGTTGTGTCGCCGCCTTAGAATCGAAGTCGTACTTTTTCAGAGTCACGATGTTTGCGTCCGTTTTCTGGTCGCAGTTGGAGGTTCTCAGCTCAACAAAAATCACGGCGTTTTCGCCGGCGGGCCAGAACAGACTGTAAACGCCGGTGCCGTCCGGCGACGTATAGACCTGTCCGGACTCTCCGGTTTCGAGGTTTTTGACCGATATCCCCTGCAACGTCCTGCTTACGAACGCAACACGTTTGCTGTCGGGAGAGAACGCGATTCCATCGTTCGGGCTGCAGCCCGCAAGAGCGAGAACTGCGAAAGCCGTCGCCGCGAGCGCGAGAGCCGCGAGTGTTTTATGTCTGTGTTTCATCGAAGAAACTCCTTTCGGTTGACATGCGGATATTATAGCCTGTATTCCCCGCCGGAAAAATGAGGAAATAGGAAGAACGGGCAAATGGCTGATCTTCCCGCGATTAACGCTACAACTTTTATGATCTAAGAGTATCTTAAAAACGGTACAAGTCCCTGTTTTTAAGAAGCCGACAGTTTAGGGGCAGACCAAGGCGGGGACTGGCAACGACGGGAAATGTACCGCCTTGAAGTAACATGAGAAGATGATATCGCGCTACAGCATATCCCCCTTTAACATTTTTAGCTTTGTAGTGATATTCTGCCTGCCTGTTTCGTTATTCCACAATTCGGGAAAGAAATCTATTTAATTCCGCGCGAAAATGAGTACAATAACTATTTTGGGGGAATTGTAAAATGGTCAAGAAAACTACGAAAACAGATGACAAACAGCAGCTGCTTGAAAAGCTAAAGGCGACGGAAGATGCTGATAAGAAAGTCGTCATTCTAAATAAACTGTCGGAGTATAAAGACCGGCGGATCCTCGACGAGATACTGAAGCTCGCGAGGAACGACAAGGACGATGTGCGTGAGTCGGTGGTCGAGATACTTGCGCTGTACGACGCGGACGAGGCGCGGGCTGCGCTGAGGCGCGCGCTACAGGACAAGGCGTCGTTCGTGAAGATGAAGGCGGCGGCCGGGCTTGGCGCGCAGATGGACAGTACGTCGATCGAATACATCGGCAAAATGATGAAGGACAAGGACGAACTTGTGAGACTCGAAGCGGTCGAAGCGCTTGGGTTGATCGGGGATGTCGAGGCGGAGAAGTACCTGCTGAAGGCGATGCGGGACGACACCGGGGCGCTCGTACGCGGGCACGCGGCGGAAGCGCTCGCGAAGATAAAGAGCAAAAACGCGTCGGCGGCGATCAGCGAGAAGCTTGTGACGGAGCATCAGGGTCACGCGCGGCTGAGGATGCTCGGCGCTCTGTATGGCCTCGGAAACAAGGCGGTCCTGCCCGAGATTATAAAGTTCCTGAAATCGAAGTCGTTTCGGTTGCGGTGCGTGGCGGTGAACAAGCTGTCGGACATAGTGACGAAGAGCAACCGCGATGTCATTTTCGAGGAAATGAACAAGCTGAAGAAGGTCGAGCAGTCGCCGGCGGTGAAGTCGGCGATCAAGAACTTCTTCGCTGAAGCGCCGACGAAATAATCGCACTGCGTCGGGCTCACGCAAATAGAATAATCCAACGAGAGCGCGTTACTTAATCTGTTTTGCCTGATTGCGGGCCGGTGTGGTTTACGTTTCTTTGGCGAGAGCGCTGCAGATGCGAGAGCGGAGGTCCGGCGGCAGATTGGCGGAACAGACGCATTTCTTGATCGTGCCGCGCAGTTCTGTTTCGAAAGTGAATCTGCCGTGACATTTCGGGCACGAGGAAAGGTGCGCCTGAATGAACCGGCAGGACTCCTCGTCTATCTCTTTATCCATAAATTCGTGGATGAGGCAGGCGACCCGTTCGCACTCGTTGCTCAAATCGCAGATTTTTCGGCCTTCGTTCATATTCATTTATGATAATAATAAATTTCCGGGAAGTGTCAACGAGTGGACACGCATAGTTGTTATCAAGACCGGCGTGCCATACACAAAGTTTTTCTTGTACACGAGATAAAAAACAGTGTCATTATGGGTTGGCTCTGTTGGGGAAACAGGTACTGTTTTTTCGCTTTTGTTGTTTTGTTAATACAGTCTTCCACGTGACCGCTTGCTGACGCGCGCGGCTCGGATTTTCCCCAGCTACCAGCTACTAACTACCAGCTGCCAGTTACTGTTTTCAACTTTTTCTTTTCGTCTTTCCCTCTATCCTCGCTACCGGCTACTCGCTACTGCCTTATCTTTTGCTTTTTTTCTTCTTTGGTTTGTCTGCCGGGGGAAGGGCGGGCTTTTCGGGCGCGGGAACCTTTTTGCCGCGTGTGGCGGCGAGTGCGGCCAGCGCGACGATAGCGAACGCTCCGCACAGCCACACTATCACGTCGCCGATGCGGGTGTAGAGCGTGAGCCCGTTCTGCGGGTAGATTGTTCCGAAGAGAGTTGTGACGTCGAACAGCTTTGTTTCTGCGACCGCGCGGCCGTACGGGTCGTAGAATCCGGAAACGCCGGAGTTGGCGGCCTGAACGACGAAGCGGCGGTTCTCGACGGCGCGGATGGCGGCCATCGCCGCGTGCTGGTATGCCGCGGGCGAGTGCAGGAACCACGCGTCGTCCGTCACGACGAAAAGGAACTCCGCGCCGCGCCGCGTGAACTCGCGCGCGTACTGCGGAAACACGGACTCGAAGCATATCATCACCGCGAAGTTGCCCATCCGCGACTTGAACAGCTTGTATTCATGGCCGGGGAACGTGTCGTATTCATAGACGTTCTCGTCCAGCCATTTGCCGGCCCACGGGCTGATTTTCTCGACCGTCGAGCGGTACGGGACCGCCTCGCCGAACGGCACGATCTGCATCTTGCGGTACTCGCCGAGATAGCCGCGCTCGGGGTCGAACGCCGCCACAGAATTGTACGAGCGCTCGCGATCGTCCCAGTTATAGACGCCGGTAACGAGCGTCGTGTTGTATATCATGATGCGGGTGAGCCATGCGTCCCGGTTGGCCGGCCCGTTGAGCCAGCTCAGAAACGTGACCGACTCGGGCCACGCTACCATGTCCGGATGCCTTTCCTGAACCGCGCGGTCGGTCATTTCGATGTGCTTCTGAAGGAACACTCCGTCCGAAACCTGCTGCTCCTTGGTGCTCTGGTCGAAACTCGGCTGGATGAGCGCGAGTGTTATGGGCCTGTCCGTGCCAAACGTCCGTGTTAGCTCGAACGCGCCGTAAGCGAGAGTGAAAACGAGCAGCGCGGCGGCGGCGGCCCACATCGCGATGTCCGCCCGCGCGGGTTTCGGCGGCGCGGACTTACCCTTCGCGGCGCGTTTCATCAACATGTATTTTACGAACGTGAAAAGCGAAAAATTGAATACGGCGACGACGAACGAGATCAGAAACATGCCGCCGATCGAGGCTATCTGAGACGTGACGAGGTTGCGCGACTGTGTGTAAGCAAGCGACCACCACGGAAGCGCGAGCATCCCGTGCGACATCGCGTATTCGAGCAGCACCCACAACGCGGCGGGCAGTATCACTTTGAACGCGGGCGACGCGCGGCGCATCGCGCGGTTGGCGAGCATCGCCCACGGGATGAAGATCACGGGGATGACGACCGCGAACGCGGCGAAACCGAGCGACGCGGGGTAGCGGCAGACTGCGATCCACCAGAACAGCGACGCGAAGTAGGCGACACCGAAGAGGTATCCGCGGAGCGCGGCGCCGGCGAGCGTGGCGGCTTCGAGCGACCACGCGAGGGGAGCGAGCGCCAGCCAAGCTACGGGCGAGAGGTTGTACGGCGGGAACGATGAGACGAGCAGCAGCCCCGCGGCGGGCGCCGCGAGCAGCCGTATCGCCTTCAGGCGCGCCGGTTCAGATGTTGGGGAGGCCCCAGCTTGTGCGGATGGCTTTTTCTTCTTCATATATCTCAAGCACATTGTCCACGCCGAGCGCCTTGATCGCCTTTAGGATCGGCTCGGCTTTGACGATGAATTTTACATCCTGTTTGGTGCGGTTGGTTTTATAGACAAGCGTGACGAGTCCGCCTATTCCGACGCTGTCGATGAACTCCACGCGGCCGAGGTCGATGAGCACGCGCTTCTCGCGTACTTTCTCGAACATCGCCGCAAGCTCGCTGTGGTTCGTGTAGTCGAGGCTCTTGCCCTTGCTGACGATAATGTAATAGTCCTCGCCCTCTTTGCCGGCGAAGTTCGCGGAGACGGGCATTCCGCATTTGGCGCAGAAGTTATTTTGTGGGGGCACGTGCGAGCCGCATTTCCCGCAGAACATGTCGATTTCCTCCGCTTCCTCCCGGCGCGTTTGCCGTATTTTATCTATATTGTACCAACCGCAAGGCGTGGTTAATCGTAAATTTTAGCGGCGGCCGTGTCAACCTGCGCGCCGTTCTTTACAAATCGGGCGGTATAAATATAGTAATTCGTGAAGGCACATGGATACTGTTTATAAAAAGAGCGCCATCTCCGAATTTTATTCGGGGGTGATCCGCAACAAAGACGCAAGGCCGACACCCTCAAAACGAATTTGAGGGCGGCACAAGATTTTAAGGAATAATCAATATCAATCGCTCCCACGCTCCGCGTGGGAGCGGAGCAAAACGGACGCTCTGCGTCCGCCGACGCGGGAGCGTCGGAAGAAGCATTCCCACGCAGAGCGTGGGAACGATTAAATTAATTAGGAACTCTATACGGGGGGAACATGAAAAAGACAACTTATGCAGCTTTCTTATTTGTGATGCTGCTTTCGGTGTTAGCAGCGTTTCATGCGTCGGCCGAAGTGGCCGCCGCGCCGAAACTCGCGCCGGACGCGATGCTCAAGGCCGTCGCCGGGGTCGTCCAGCGGCAACTGCCGGGAAATGCCGACGCGTTCAAGTTCGAGGTCATCCCGCAGGAGAAGGGCCTCGACGCGTTTGAGATCGAAACGGTGTCCGGCAAGCCGGTGATCCGCGGCAGCAGTCCGACCGCCATCCTCGCCGGCCTGAACTGGTACCTCAAATATTACTGCAACGTCTCGTTCACTTGGACGGGCGACCAGCTAAACCTTCCGTCGCCGCTTCCGGCGGTGTCGCCCAAGGTGCGGATTGTCACCCCGTACATCTACCGCTACATGTACAACTACTGCACTTTCAACTACACGATGTCGTTCTGGGACTGGCCGGAATGGGAGCGCGAGCTTGACCTGATGGCCCTCAACGGCGTGAACCTCATGCTCTCGATCGTCGGGCAGGAGGGCGTGTGGCAGAACTATATGAAGAGGATGGGCTTCACGGATAAAGAGATCTCTGATTTCATCCCGGGGCCCGGCTACAGCGCGTGGTGGCTGATGGAGAACCTCGAAGGCTGGGGCGGCCCGGTGGACCAGCACTGGATCGACAAGCGCGTTGAACTTCAGCACAAGATACTCGCGCGGATGCGCGAACTCGGCATGGAGCCGGTGTTTCAGGGCTTCTACGGCATGGTGCCGCGCGCGATGATCGCGAGATACCCGAAGGCGCGCGTGCTCGAAACCGGTATATGGGGCAACTACAAGCGGCCGGCGATGCTCGACCCGCTGGACCCGTTCTTCGGCGAGGCGGCGGCGGCATGGTACGACGAGCAGCGGAAACTGTTCGGCGAGACGCGCTTCTTCGGCGGCGATCCGTTTCACGAGGGCGGCGCGGCGGATGTGGACCTGACGAAGTCCGCGACGGGGATTCAGAACACGATGATGGCCAACGTGCCCGGCTCGATCTGGGTGCTTCAGGGCTGGCAGGTCAATCCGAAAGATCAGTTGCTCGCCGGCATCAAAAAGGATAACGCGCTGATTCTCGACCTGTTCGCTGAGGCGTGGCCGCAGTGGAGCAAGCGCGACGGATTCAGAGGCTTCCCGTGGGTGTGGTGCGCGCTTGCGAACTTCGGTGGCAACATCGGCGTGAACGATCCGATGGGCAACGTGGCGAACGGCCCGACGAGCGCGCTGAAAAGTCCGATTCGGGGCAACCTGCAGGGCGTGGGCGCGATCATGGAGGCAACCGGCACGAATGTAGCGTTCTGGGACCTCGTGTTTGAGATGGCATGGCGGACGGACGCGCCGGACCTCGAAAAGTGGGTGTCGCAGTACGCGATGAGGAGATACGGAAAGACGACGGATAATGTGATCGCCGCGTGGCAGGGATTGCGCAAGACCGCCTACAGCGCGGACAAGACGAGCACTCCGAAATCGCCGTTCACAACGAAGCCGGCGGTTGCGAAGGACGGCTACAGCGCGTGGGGCTCGATGCACCGCGAGTACGATATGTGCGAGTTCAACAAGGCGTGGGATTTGCTGATGAAAGACGCCGAGCATTTCCGAGGCAGCGACACGTTCGGGCACGACGCGGTGGACGTGACGCGGCAGGCGATAGCGAACTACGCGACGCACTACATCGACGAGATGGGCGCGGCGTACGCGAACGGCGACAAGGCGGCGTTCGACGCGGCGGGCGCGAAGTTCCTCGAACTTCTGCTCGATCAGGACAACCTGCTCTCGACGGACAAGCACTTCATGGTGGGTGAGTGGATCCGCGGCGCGCGCGACATCGGCGACAACGACGCCGAGAAGAATCTAAACGAATGGAACGCGCGCACACTGCTGACGGTGTGGGGCCCGCGCGACTCCGCGATGGGCGGCCTCGACGACTACGCGAACCGCGAGTGGTCCGGCATGCTGAAGGATTACTATTACATGAGATGGAAACTTTTCATCGACGAGATGTCGAAGAAGATCGATCCGAATATAAAGAAACAAAAAATCAACGGAAAACAGTATTTCACGATGTCGATGAAGAGTGCGAACGGGAGCGGCTGGGAAGACCCGACGACGATAGACTGGTTCGCGGTGGAGGAGCCGTGGACACTCGCGCGCAACCCGTACCCGTCCGCGCCGACCGGCGACCCGATCTCCGCCGCGCTGGGCATGTATAAGAAGTATTATCCCGCAACGCTCGACTGGTGCGCCTCGCAGGCGGAAAGCAAATAGGAGAAATAGACGGAGAAAAATAAAAACTTTGAAAATAAAGGCGGAGTCCAACGGACTCCGCCTTTTTTGTTTACCATTAAGGTGCGAAAACAAAGGGGAAATAACTTAAGGGAAATATTTTGTTTTTTTAGAGGTTTTGTTTTTTCCTGCTCTACTACTCTACTTTTTTTCCGCTACTTAAACGCGGTACAGGCGCCGCGATAAAACCGCGTTGCCGGTCCCCGCTTTA
>CAYPEK010000034.1:31497-37425 GCA_964409645.1 uncultured bacterium
TACTTAAACGCGGTACAGGCGCCGCGATAAAACCGCGTTGCCGGTCCCCGCTTTAATTATTCTGCTTCTTTATCTTTTTCCTCGCTGCTGTCCGCCGCTGCATTTTCGCCGCTGTCTTCGGATTCTTCATCTTCGTCGTCTTCGCTGAATTCGAGGATGCGCAACGTGCCTTCCTCCGCGCGCTGCGTGAATACGATGCCGTTCAGGTGGTCCGTCTCGTGTTGGAAGATGCGCGCGAGGAACCCTTCGGCGTCGAGTTTGAGGTTCTTCATGTTCACGTCCTGCGCGCATACGGTTACCTTGAGGGAGCGGCCGACTTTGCCGTACAGCATCGGAAAGCTGAGGCAGCCCTCGTCGGTGTATTCCTTTTCGTCGGAGAATTTTGTGATGCGCGGGTTGACGTAGATGCGAATGTCGTCCATGTCGTGCATGACGGCGATCATGCGGACGGGGACGCCGACCTGATTGGCGGCGAGTCCGACGCCGCCGCTCTCTCTGAGGGTTTCGATCATGCCCTCGGCGAGCTTCCGTGTGTCGTCGCCCATGCTCTTGATGCGCTTTGCCGATTTCTTCAGCGCCGGGTGTCCGTCTTTTACTATTTCCAATGCCGCCATTGCCTACTCTCCGGTCGTTTTTCCATGGATAGTATATACAAATCGGGAGGAAATGCGAACGTGGCCGGAAGGGTTTGCGGGGGCACTTGAGATTTTCTCGTTTTAGTAGCACAATTTGAGATTGGCAGATAGGGGCGTAGCCAAGCGGTAAGGCACCGGGTTTTGGTCTCGGCATTCGTAGGTTCGAATCCTGCCGCCCCTGTGACGTAAACGCAAAGACCGGAGTTTCACGATATGACGAAAGACGGAGTGGAAACGGGCGCCGGAGGTATCTTTATGCGCGGGACGACTGTTGTGGCGGTGCAGAAGGACGGCCGTGCGGCGTTCGCCGGCGACGGGCAGGTATCGATCGGCAACCAGATAATCAAGCACGGCGCGCACAAGGTACGGCGCATGGGCGGCGGGAAGGTGCTGGCCGGTTTCGCCGGCTCGGTGGCGGACGCGCTGACGCTTTTCGAGCGGTTCGAGGAAAAGCTGGAAAAATACCAGAACAATCTGCAGCGGGCGGCGATGGAGTTCGCGCGCGAGTGGCGGACGGACAAGTATCTGCGGCGGCTCGAAGCGATGCTTCTGGTGTCCGACCGGGAGTCGATGCTGTTGCTTTCCGGCAACGGCGAGGTGATCGAGCCGGACGACAAGGTGGCGGCGATCGGGAGCGGCGGTGCGATGGCGCTCGCGGCGGCGCGCGCGATGCTCGCGCACGCCGACATGCCCGCGGACGAGATCGCCCGCGAGGCGATCCGCATCGCTTCCGAAATCTGCATTTACACCAACGACCGGATCACGGTGGAAGTCCTCGAGTGACGCCGAGGTTGCTGAATCCCGACAAAACGGAGTGATATTAAATGTCTGAAGAAGATAAGAAGGATATTGTTGAGAGTACGTCCGCGCAGGGTGTGATCGTCGATTCCGACATTCTCGGTCCGGACCTGACGCCGAAGCAGATTGTGGAGCATCTGGACCGGTACATCGTCGGTCAGGCGAAGGCGAAGAAGATTGTGGCGATCGCGCTGAGAAACCGGACGCGTCGGTCGCGTGTCGCGGAAGACCTGCGGGACGAGATTATCCCGAAGAACATTCTGATGATCGGGCCGACGGGCGTGGGCAAGACGGAGATCGCGCGGCGGCTCTCGACGCTGATGGAGGCGCCGTTTGTGAAGGTGGAGGCGACGAAGTACACCGAGGTGGGCTACGTCGGCCGCGATGTGGACAGCATGGTGCGCGACCTCGTCGAGTCGGGCGTGCGGATGGTGAAGAAGCGCAAGCAGGAGGAGGTCGCGGAGCGCGCGAAGGCGATGGTGACCGAGACGCTGCTGGACGCGCTGCTGCACTCGAAGCGGAAGCCGGAAAAGCCGGTGGAGTGGACGGACGGCGAGAGTTACCACGGCTCGGGGATGGACGACGAGGACACGACGTCGCAGATGGACCGGCTGCGGGAGCGCTACCGTAAGAAGCTGGTGACGGGCGATCTCGATTCGTTTCAGGTTGAGATCGACGTTGCGGACGCGCAGCCGAAGACGGTGGAGATATTCTCTAACGCCGGGATCGAGGAGATGGGGATCAACCTTCAGGACATGCTCGGCAACATCATGCCGAAGAAGACGCGGAAGCGGAAAATGACGGTGGCCGAGGCGCGGCGGATTCTGACGCCGCAGGAGGCGGAGAAACTGATCGACATGGAGGCTGTGACGTCGGAGGCGATCAAGCTGACGGAGCAGTCGGGGATAATATTCATAGACGAGATAGACAAGATAACGGTGCGGGAGCGGGGCGGCGGCGGGCCGGACGTGTCGCGCGAGGGTGTCCAGCGGGACATCCTGCCGATTGTGGAAGGCTCGACGATCGTGACGAAGTACGGGCCGGTGAAGACGGACTACATTTTGTTCGTCGCGGCGGGCGCATTTTCGATCAGCAAGCCGTCGGACCTGATTCCGGAGTTGCAGGGGCGGTTCCCGCTTCGGGTGGAGCTGGACAGCCTGACGACGGAGGATTTCAAGCGGATACTGACGGAGCCGAAAAATGCACTGATAAAGCAGTATATTGCACTTTTAGAGGCGGACGGGGTGTCGCTGGAGTTCACGGCGGACGGCGTCGCGGAGCTCGCGTCGGCGGCGATGCGGGTGAACCAGCAGACGGAAAATATCGGCGCTCGGCGGCTGCACACGCTGATCGAAAAAGTGCTTGAGGACATATCGTTTGCCGCGCCCGACGCAGCGTCCGGCCGGATCGTTATTGATGAAAATCACATCAAATCACACCTCAAAGACGTCGTGGAGGATGTTGACTTGAGCCGTTACATATTGTAGATTTCTGTAATGGCATTCTGCTTCGGGTGAACTCGTAATAATGGATGAAAAAAAGGCCGCATTAGTCCTTAGAAGTATAGACAAAATGCCAAGTCTTTCTCCGACCGCCACAAAGATTCTACAAGTGGCGAATGATCCTACGTCCTCGGCGAACGACCTCAACAAAGTGATCTCACTCGACCCCGTGCTCGCGGGAAAAGTGCTGAAACTCGTCAATTCCGCCTATTTCGGATTCTCGGAAAAAATGACGTCAACAGTCCGTGCCATCGTGGTGCTCGGACTGAACACTATCAAAAACCTCGCGCTCAGCACGGCCATGCTCGAAACGGTCAACTCGAAGAACTCGAAAGGCCTGAACATGGACGAGTACTGGAAGCACCTTCTGGCGACCGGAGTGCTCGCGAAGCTAATTGCACGCAAGATCAGTATCAATAAAAACCTGCTCGAAGACTATTTCCTCTGCGGCCTGATGCACGACATCGGCAAGATCGTGCTCAACAACCTCAGCCCGGAGGGCTACGGCAAGCTGCTCACCGCAGCGAAAAGCACCGGCAAGCCGCTCCACCTCTTCGAGTCCGCCGTGTTCGGCATCAACCACGCCGAGATCGGGCAGCTCATGGGCAAGAAATGGGGGCTTCAGGAGCAGATCGTGGAAGCGATGGCGTTCCACCACACGCCTTCGCAAGTGAAAGAAGAACACAGGAAACTCGTCTATTCGATCATCATATCAAATGTTTACGTGAAACGCTTCAACGTCGGGCAGAGCGGCAACGCGTACGAAGAACCGATCAGCACGGAGATATGGAACGAGCTCGCGATCAACGACGAGATCGTGCAGGGTTTCGAGGGATTCCTTCTCGAAGGGGTCGAGCGGGCGGCCATTTTCTTGCAAACCAACAAGAAATAGTTTAAACTTCACATCGAATTTTTGTTACTGGAATACCGGATAAGGCTGGATCGCAACCAGTTCCGAGCCTGAATCGTGTTTTTAACGGACTGCAACTGAAAACGCCAGAGGTGCCGAAATGTACGTTAAATTCTGGGGAGTGAGGGGCTCGATACCCACGCCGGGTCCGATGACGGTCCGCGCGGGAGGCAACACCGCCAACCTTGAGATACAGCCCGGCGGCGGCCAGCTTTTCATCATCGACGCCGGCACCGGCATCCGCGAACTCGGCCTCGACATGATGCGGCGCGGCAACATCGGCAAAGTTGACGCAAAAATTTTCCTCTCGCACACCCACTGGGACCACATCCACGGATTCCCTTTCTTCGTCCCGGCATTCATCCCCGGAAACAAGTTCACATTCTACGGCCCCGTGAATTTCAACGAACGGCTCGAAGACATCGTCTCCGGCCAGATGAAATATTCGTACTTCCCGGTTAAGCTCGACCACATGGCGGCTACAATCAACTTCGTCGAACTCAAAGAGGCCATCTTCAACGTCGAGGGCGTCAAGATCACCGCCCGCTACCTCAATCACCCGATTCTCACGCTCGGCTACCGCTTCGAGTACAACGGCAAAGTGGTCGTCACCGAATTCGACACCGAGCCTTACTCGAACGTGTTCAAACAGGGCGAAGCGTCGGGAGTCGATGACTTCCTTTTCGGTGACAGCGGCGACGCTGCCGAAGATTCGGACGAAGAAGCCAAAAAAGACACGAGCGAGGCGGACCCGATCGTCGAAGAAATGAACAGCAGGATCAAACGGTTCGCCAAAGACGCCGACCTGCTGATCTTCGACGCGCAGTACACGAAAGAGGAATACCCGACGAAAGTGGGCTGGGGCCACAGCACAATCGACGACGCGATCAACCTTCAGATCGAGTCGAACGTGAAGCGGCTTGCGTTCTTCCACCACGACCCGACGCGCTCGGACGACGCGCTGGACGAAATCGAAAGGTATGCGCAGAAGGAGCTTCACAGACGCGGCGGCCGCAAGGACCAGCACATATTCGCCGCCCGCGAGGGCATGGAAATCGACGTCTGATAAAACCGGCGCGCGAGTCGGGCAAAAGAGATATCAGGGTCTTATATCCATAATTAGATATATGCGGGGTCGCTGTTCGGCCACCCCATAGGGCTCTTCCACAATGACATTGTTTTATCTCATGCACAAAAGAAAGCTTTGTGCATGGCACACGGCTTTGTAGTTTTGTTAATACATTCTCCCACGTGACCGCTTGCTTACGCGCGCGGCTCGGATTCGCTTCGCTCATTAAAAAACGCATTAAATTCTGGAGTGCGGCGACCCGGCGCCGCTTTTGCATTGATTGCTGTTTAGCCTGCATTTACCACCAGTACAGGCGGAAATCGAATCCCGGAATCCTTTACTGTCAGCGACAAGCAGATCTTTGTACCGGCTTGCGCTTTATTTCAAGCAAGCGTTTCACATCGGATAAAACTCGATTGTTGTTAACGATAATTTTGACCCATTTGCCGTCGTGATAGGTTGTTGCGCGGCTGTACCCTTCTTGCACGTCGGGGCTGAGTTCCGAAAGGATTGATTCCGCTTTCGCGCGCTCCTCGGCGCCGAACACGATCAACACATTCAGGCGGTTTCTTTCAGGGATCAGCGTGCAGAACGATTTCGATTTCTTGTATCGAAGCCCCCAGCCGTGTTTCTTGCCGCCATAAATCCAGTCAGGAGAGAAAACACCGGGATAGCATGAGTCGATAAACTGCGTGATGTCCGTCCATTTTTTGAAATTATTCGCGCCTATCCACTTCGATATCGCTTCCGCATCGGGTTGTTTGTCCCGGTCCAGCATTCGTTCCCCTGTCTCGTTCATGCGCGCCTCCCTGTGGTTTCAGTTTAGTTCAAGGCGAATTATACAATCAAGTAACCCCGATAGAGCAGACAAGGGCAGACCGCTCGGCTGGCCGTACCCGTCGAAGGTTTCCCCCAAGGGGCTTGCCCGCAATGATATTGTTTTATCTCATGCACAAAAAGAAAGCTTTGTGCATGGCACACGGCTTTGTAGTTTTGTTAATACATTCTCCCACG
>CAYPEK010000035.1:0-37279 GCA_964409645.1 uncultured bacterium
ACGGGACATCGGTAACGAATGTCACACCGCAAGACGACTCGGTGACGAGCGCGAAAATAGCAGACGGCGCTGTCGGGACATCGGAAGTGGCAGACGGAACGCTGACGGCGGCGGACCTGAGCGTGAATGTGGTGTCGAGTGTGGACGGAGTGACAAACGACGGTGGAGACATCGACCTAATTGCAGGTTCGGGTGTGACGATCACGCCGGACGACGGAGCGAACACGGTAACGATAGCCGCCGACATGGGGTCGATAGATCACGGCTCGATTGCGGGCCTCGGCGACGATGATCATCCATATTATGTGGACAAAGTCGGCGACACGATGACTGGCGCGCTGGCGATGAGTACGGCGAACGGCGACATCACGTTCGACAACGCGGGCGGCGACATCACGCTCGCGGGCGGCGGCATCAGCGACAGCGCGGGCAGCGTGAACATCAACGACAACCTGAGCGTGACCGGCACGGTCGGAGCGACAAGCTACACGGGAGACGGCTCTGGGCTGTCTGGAATCATCACCCGGAACAGCACTGTGAACGACGCGAGCCCGGTGATCGCCCTGACCCAGAACGGCGCAGGGGCCGGCATCTATGTCGGCAGATACAACACTGTCGGGACCGACCCGATGTTAGGCGGCGACACGAACACGCAGGTACCATACCTGAAGTTCTCATACGGCGGCGGAGTGAATTACACCGTGAACTACAACGGCGACGTCACCACATCGGGAACAGTGACCGCGACGGGTTTCAGCGGTGACGGAACGTCGGTAACGAATGTCACTCCGAAAGACGACTCGGTGACGAGCGCAAAGATAGCTGATGGTGCGGTCGGGACATCGGAAGTGGCCGACGGAACGCTGACGGCGGCGGACCTGAGCGTGAATGTAGTGTCTAGCGTGGACGGCGTGACAAACGACGGTGGCGACATCGACTTCGTAGCCGGTTCGGGTGTGACTATAACACCGGATGACGGCGCGAACACGGTTACGATAGCCGCCGACATGGGGTCGATAGACCACGGCTCGATTGCGGGCCTCGGCGATGATGACCACACGCAGTACGTGAAGGACGCGGGCGACACGATGACGGGCGCGCTGGCGATGAGCACGGCAAGCGGTGACATCACGTTCGACAACTCGGGCGGAGACATCACACTCGCGGGCGGCAGCATCAGCGACAGCGTGGGGGATTTGAACCTCAACGACAACGTGATGGCCGGCAGTCTCTTGCTGCCGGCGACCGCGTATTCGTCGGGAGCTCCTCTTAACATTGGAGACATTACAAAAGATTATCCCGGCGACGCCGGTTGGCCGGCGACATGGAATTCGAACATTCTTCTTTCGGGCTTGAACAGCTCGTCGATAACATTTCATGATTTCACCGCGAATTACGGGACTTTCAAATATCTGAATAGCAATTTCTACATAGGCGAAGATGTCGGCTGGGGGAGAGCCAATCTCAATGTCGGAGGCGCAATTCAGTCGGATGTCGCATCGAACGGCGTAGTGTTTAGGCATGCAAATCCCGGACGGATGTCGCTGTACACAATTAACAGCGACAATGATGTGCTGTCGTGGTCACAGACGGGATTTAATATGGCGTGGAATGTATGGGAGGACGGGACGTCATGGCAGACAAATGATGCAGGCTCACCTCAGGCGAACTTCCGGGTGCAGAAGGCGCAGACGCCGGTGGGGACGGATATCGCATTCACGTGGATGGCGCAGCTTTCAGGGGCGGTCCCGCCGCCGTACTTGATGGCGATGCTGTACAATGGCAACCTCGGCCTCGGAACCGCGTCGCCGCAAAGCAAATTCGACGTTGAAGGCAGCGTCGCCATCGGGACGACATACTCCGGCGCAACCGCCGCCCCGGCAAACGGACTCATCGTCGAGGGCAACGTCGGCATCGGGACGAGCAGCCCTTCGACGGCGTTGGACGTAGCAGGGACGGCCACGGTATCGGGCGGCGCGAGCTATGGCGTTTACGCCTCCACGACGGGCGCAAGCCCCGTGGCGGCCGTATATGGATACACGAGCGGCACGACGGCATACGGCGTGCGCGGGACAAACGCGGGCGGCAGCGGCATAGGCGTTCTGGGCGAAAACACGGGCACGGGCTCGGCGGTCTATGGTTTTCAGAACGCGTCGGGAAATGTTTTCGCTGGCAACCATACTGGCGGCAGCGGCAACCTGATCCAGATGCAGGCCGGCGGAGTGGACAAGTTCACGGTGGACAGGAGCGGGAACGTAACCGCGGCGGGGACGTTCAGCGGCGCGGGAATCGACGCGGGCACGCTCGACACGATGGACTCGACGGACTTCGTCGCTGCGGCGGGTGACACGATGACGGGCGCGCTTGCGATGAGCACGGCGAGCGGCGACATCACGTTCGACAATGCGGGCGGCGACATCACGCTCGCGGGCGGAAGCATCAGCGACAGCGCGGGGAATGTGAATTTAAACGATAACGTAAGCGTGAGCGGAACGATAGCGGGCGCGGTGTCCACAGCCGGCAGCGCTTTAAGCGCAAACCAGACGGGCGCGGGCGATTTGTTCCATCTGCAAAGCGGCGGCGTGGATACGTTTGTTGTCGATAATATAGGAACACTTACGTTGAGCCGCACATCAGGAAATATGCACATGGTCCTGAAGGCGACGGGAGGCAACTGGCAGTCGGCAATGAGCTACAAAAATTCCGGGGGCACATCGCTCTGGACTTTGTATAACGATATAGCAGCAATCGGCGCGCAGACGTTTTCAATTAAAGACGAAGTAGCGAACGCGGATAGGCTGACAATCAACCCGAGCGGCTACGTCGGGATCGGGACTACCTCGCCCGCGGCCAGACTGGATGTTCGTGGCGCAACCAACGTCGGCAGCGACACCGGCAGCGACGGTTACGACGTGAATTTCTACGGGACGTTAAGCGCGGCGACCGGTGGGCGGATGTACTGGGACGCCTCGAAGGATGCATTCCGTGCGGGACGGGATACGGGAAGCAACTGGAGCGACGCCAACACGGGTTCGTATTCTTTTGCGTCGGGATACGATACAAAAGCGACCGGCAGTAATTCGACGGCGATGGGCAGTAATGCGACCGCGGGCGGCGATACGGCCACGGCGATAGGCAATTACGCAAACGCGAGCGGCAGTTCTTCCACAGCGATGGGCCTCGCCACAATCGCGAGCGGAAACTATTCAGCGGCGACGGGATATTACACAACCGCGAGCGGGAGTTATTCGATGGCCATTGGGCGATGGGTTACGGCCGGAGCGACGAACGCGTTTACACTCGGGCAGGGCGTGAGCGATGGGGCCCGGCTTATGAACAACACGGCGTCATCGCTCATGGTGGGTTTTAATAGCGATGTGCCGACGCTGTACGTCGGGCCGAGTTCGGGATCGGGCACGACGGGAAAAGTCGGCATCGGGACGTCTTCGCCGACAAGCAAACTGCATGTCTTAAATGATGAGGCGAGCGGCAACGCCACGTACTTCTACAACAGCAACACAGGGAACGCCACCGGTAAGGTGGTTTACGCGCTGAACGCCGGAGGCAACGGATCGCGCGCCGGGTACTTCGAAAACAACAATGCCGTAAACACCGCCTGCTCACTTTGGGCAAACAACACCGGCGGCGGCGAAGCCCTTTGCGGAGAAATCAACAACACCACCAGCACCAGCAGCGCGATAAAAATAGGCACTACCGGCGACGGCAAGGCGGCTTCATTCTCGGTGACCAAAGCCACCAATACCGACGACGCCGTTTACATATCGCACGACGGCGTCGGCTCAGGAACAACGGCCGGTCTCGAGGTAGTAACTTCCAACGGCGCCCACGCCATCTATGGCCACACAGCCGGCGCAGCCGGCAGGGCCGGGAAATTTTTCGTAGATAATGCCTCAAACGACAACGATGTTTTATACATCGAAACCGCATATACCGGTGGCGGAACCACTCTGGGTCGCCTCATAGACACCAACAAAGGCGCATACCTCACCAACACGGGCATCTGGACAGATGGTTCTTCGCGCAAATACAAAAAAGACATCACCCCTCTCACGAACGACGATGTCCGCGACATGCTGGACGTGGTGAAAGGCATTCAGGTCGTGAGGTACCGCTACAAGGATGAGGCGTCGGACCAGAGGATGACGCTCGGCGTCATCGCCGAGGATGCGCCGGACGAGATGACAGACGATACCAAGACAGGTGTTCAGACGGTCAAAGCGGTCGGAATGCTCATTGCCGCCATGCAGGCGCAGCAGGAACTCATAGACGGCTTGCAGAAGGAGGTCGATGACCTTAAAAAGGCGCAGAATGATTCATGCGTGAAATGAGATGACTGATTATGATAAGACACGCGACAGAAGCATGTTCAAAAAGCATTTCCGGATTCGTGTATTCGTTTCTTTCGCGTGATTTGAAAGATTTATTATTCGGGGAGCAATGTGTGAAAATCAAGATATTGAGCGTATTGATTGCGATTGTTGCGGCGGCATCCTGCGCGTGCCATGCGGGTGCTGTAAAGACGGGCGGCACGTATGAGGTGCTGCTGGACAGCGCCAATACGCGCGGCGGCCTGAGTGCGGGCGGCAGCTACACCGTTCTTTCATCAATCGGCCAGCGGACGAGCAACGGGTCGGTGACGACGAGCACGTACACGCTGGTGAGCGGGATGATGGGGGCGGTGGACACGACGGCCCCGTCGGTGGCGGTCACGAGTCCGGTGTCGGCGCAGGTGGCGTCCGGAACGATATCGATGGTCGGCACGGCGTTCGACAGAAACGGAATTGAATGGAAGCTATATGTCGGTGGCGGGTCGAACCCGACGGCGTGGGAGCAGGTTGGCTCGGGGACGGGCAATCAGGCGGCGTCTTATACTTTCGGCAACTGGGATTCCTCACGCTATTCGGGAGACTACACGTACAAGCTCGTCGCGGTGGACGGCCACGGAAACACCGCCGAGGGCCGGGTGACGTTCAACGTGCACTACACGTTCACGATCTCTGGGACGGTTCCGGCGTTCAAGTGGATTTTCATGGGCGTGCCGGTTGGCGTCTCGTCAGTCGATCCGATCGCGCTGTTCGGCACGGGCTCGGAATACAAGGTCTATAAATGGGACCCGACGGCGGCGCCGAACGAGTACACCTCGCAGTACAGGTATCCGTCCGTTCTGGCCGCGGGGGACGGTTTCTGGATCAGGGTTTACTACAGCGACATGAATTATTCGTATCAAGGCAGCCCGGTCGAGACGAACACGAGTTACACGATTGCGCTCAAGAGTGGCTGGAACATGGTAAGCTCGCCGTACAACGACGACTTTCAGTGGGGTTCGGTAAAGGTGGAGAGCGGCGGGACGACGTACAGCCTGACGGACGCGGCGACCGCGGGGCTGATCGACGCGACGTTTTACACTTACGACACGACCGGCAAGACGTGGGTGCAGAACGGAACGAGTTCGAAGATGTCGCCGCAGATCGGCTGCTACGTCAACGCGTATCAGGACTTGAACCTCGTATTTGATCCGTCGAACCGGAGCTTCGACTCGCGGCTGCTCGCGAGGCCTGTGGTGGACTACCGGATCAACATCTCGGCGGCTGCCCGTGAGTCGGCGGACCCATACAACTACATCGGCGCGACGGGCGGTTCGGACGACGAGTTCGACCAGTACGACTCGAAAGAGCCGCCGATGTCGCTCGATGCGATCGAGGGCAAGCGCACGACGCTCTACTTCCCGCGCGAAAGCTGGAAAAAGAACGCCGGGCGGTACACGAACGACATCCGGCCGACGTCGAAAGTCGGCGAAACGGAGTCGTGGACGTTCGACGTGGAAACGAACGAGATCGGCGAGAATGTGGAGCTGAAATGGGACAGCGCGCTGCCCACCGACCGGTTCAGGTTCGCGCTCACCAATCTCGACAGCGGCGAAGTCATCGACATGGGCGCGCAGAGCAGCTACACGTACACGGCGGCGGGCGAGGGAACGTCGAAAGCGAGTTTCAGGATCGACGCCGTGAAGCTCGACTTGGGAACGATCAGTATGAGCACGACGCTGAAACCGGGCTGGAATCTGATTGCGATCCCGCTCGAATTCCACGAGACGTCCGCGGAGAGCCAGATCGGCGAGAGCCTCAAGAAGAAGGTGGAGGCTGTGCAGTACAACGAAGGGAAGTACTACAACGCGGCGAGCGACGAAGGAGTGGATTTTCAGGCGGGGATCGGATACTGGCTGTACGCCGAGGAGGAGACGGCGGTCGATTTTCACGGGTTAACGATCGACGACACGTCGTCGGTGGAGGTTCCGCTCGAACCGGGGTTCAACACAATCGGGTCGCCGTTCGGCTCGGTGATGACGTTCGGCGACAACATCGCGGTTGTGTCGGACGGGTCGGAGATGAAGCTTTCGGAGGCGGTGAGCGGAGGCGTTCTTGACGGCGAGCTGTTCGGTTACGACCCGGCAGGCAAAACTTATGTAAAAACCGTGCTTCAGGGTACAATGGAACCATGGGCGGGTTATTTTATAAAAGCAAATAAAAGCTGCACGATCAAACTGAAGAAATGAGAGAAATGACAACTCGAATAAGAACATCATTGACCGGGGCGTTTATGATACTGGCTCTGATCTCGCCGGTTTTTGCTTTTGGCGCACAATCTGCGACTGGCGCGAAGAACGCATCCGGACTTTCACAGGGAAAAGTGTTTATCAACGGCCGCGAGCTCCGGGCGGACTACAAAATCCTTTTCCGCGAGGGCGTGGCGTTCATCCCCATATCGGAGGAGCTCGGATACGTGCTCGGCGCGGATATTGACGAGACTACGGACGGCGGGCACTTTTCGGTTACGTTCAAGACGTACGAAACGGCACTGGTTTTTTCCGAAGGGCAGTCGATATCCACCTCGAACGGGATAATAAGGAATCTGGAAAGGCCGCCGTTTGTGTCCGGCGGGCTCCTTTATGTGCCGCTGAAGGATTTCTTCGAGCAGCTCGAATGCGACGTTAAAAGGGACGGAGACAATTTTCAGATCACGAAGAGCACGCTGTTTCCGGATGTTATAAGCGAGGCGCCGGAGGGTTTTCTTGCGTCGCCGACCGCCGGAGCCGCGGCTGCGACAGGGACCGCGCCTATCGGAACGGCGACCGCCCCTGCCGACTTACTTACGCTCCAGTACACGTACGAAAACGTGTTCGAGTTCGAGAATGCGACCGTCTCCGGCGATGCAACCCAGAGCAACCTGACTCCCAAGACGGATTTTTACCACCGCCTGAATTTCCGGGCGGAGGGAAACATGAGGAACGGTTACGACTTACAGGGAATATTCAAAACCTCATCGACGACTGAGCGCGACCTGAACGGCGGCAAGGTGGACACATTCAACCTCAATTTCTATAAGAATAAAATCTCTCTGAATCTTTACGACTATACGCCGAAGGTTTCGAGATTCGTGTTGAAAAGCTACCCATTGCGGGGTGTGATGTACGACAGGCAGAACAATCTTTTCAGCATGACCGCCCTATGGGGCGAAACGCCGAAATCACTCCGCGACTCGTACTACAACAGATTCGAAAACGCGTTCATTATAGGAAAGGCTTTCGGCAAGAATACCTCGCTGAACGCGGTTTATTCGAGGACGAAGGACACCGGCATCGATCAGGATGACGACCGGATAGACAACTCGGTTTTTTCGATATTCGGCTCCTCAAGCAGGAAAAAGTACTCGTTCAACAGCGAGTTCGCATTGAGCAGAACGAGTCTTTTTTACGGCGACAAGTTCGACTCGAAAGCGAAGTGGTTCGAGGCTAAATATAAGGACAAGCGTACGAACGTGGCGTCGAGCTACGAGCGGGTGGGCTCCGAGTTCTATTCGGAGACTTCATATTTCACGCCCGGCAAGCGCGAGTTCCAGACACTCGCAACGAGCAAACTGCGAAAGGATATGACGCTCGGCACCGGCTACAAGACGACGAAGCTTTCCAGCGACACTTCGCAACTGATACCGCTGCAATTCACCCTTATTCCGCTGAAGAGCAGGCCGAAGATGAAGTGGAAATTGTCGAAGGACTATGAAAGGGCGCGCAGCGACTACGGTTCCAAGATCACCGATAAGCGGAAGTTTGAGTATTCCGACAGGATAGGGAAGGCGAAGGCCGATTTCACGATTGAACGAAACAGGTAGAAGGACACGTGGGGCGAATGGCAGTTCCGCACGACACAGAGGTATAGGTTCATCTCGGACCTGTCCAAGAAACTCCAGATGTACTTGCAATTCAAAAAGGAATACAAAACACAGACAATTAACGCGCGAAAGCGATACTATCAATACAAATACATTTATGAATTGGAAGAATGGTCGGAGTTATCGTTCAGCGTCGAAAGGTATTACAACGGAACATCCAGCAACCGCGATACGATCTCGGCAGCTTACAAGAAGCTGGACGTCATTAACGACAGGGAATATTCGATCGAGTATCAGTATCTTAACTATAGAGATCATAACGACAATTCAATAATGGCGTCTTTCAGTTTTATCAAATAATGACGGATGGCAATCGAAATCAACAGCATGCGGCGGGTTATGGATAAAAAACAAAAAACAATGGACAGGATGGGCCGCATTGCGGCGCTGATAGCCGTTTTAGCGGTTATTCTGACATCGGCGTCGTCGGCGGCGGCCGAAAACAAGGTTACTCTTACATCCGTCACGGGCACGGTTCTTGTGAGGCCGGCGGGCGAGTATATGTGGGAGAAAGCCGTTTCCGGCGCCGAGCTTGAAATCGGCAGTTACATAAAAACGGCGGGCGCTTCGATCGCGGTGATCGGCTTCTCGGACAAAAGCCACGTGAAGCTGATGCCGATGACGACGGTGGTGGTGACGACACGCTCTCCGGAAGGCGGGCCGGGCACGACGGTTGTTTCCTTGCTCGTGGGCAGCGCATGGGTCGAGGTGGATTTCACCGGCGAAAACAGGCAGTTGGCGATAGCGGCCGGGAAAGTATTTGCCAAAGGGAAAACGATTTCGGCGTTTATCGAAACGGATGAATCCGAATCCGCCTGTTTTGAGATTGCAAAAGGAATGATAGACGTTACGGCGGGCCTGGAATCCGAAGAATCGGTGGTGGAAAATCAGAGACTAATCGTTCACGCGGGAGAGGATGTCGGAACCCCGGAAAAATTGTTGGAAATTCCGAATGAGAGCAGTGCGGGGAGCCACGCTTGTTTGTTGAAGGCGGTTGAGAAAGCGGAAACGGTTGTGGCCGGAACCGAGACTGCTAATGTATCGGGGGCTGCAACGGCCGAAGTATCGACGACATCGACAACTTCGCCGGAAAGCACGCTGAATATCGAGACGGCGGCGGAAGAAGTAGAGGAAGAATATATAACGATTACGGTGACTGGTTCGGCGACGACAAGTTTCATCGCGGCGGATGAATCGGCGACCGCAATAACTGAAGCTACGACTGCACCGGCGGAAACGGCAAAAACGGAAGAGTCGCCGAATCTGATAGAGATGCCGTCGAGCGAAACATTCAGCGAGACGGAGGCCGAAAAGGAAGAACCCGAGGAAATTGAAATCGTCGTCTCATCGACCACGGTGATGACTTTCTCGGCAAAGAATGAAGAGGCTGCGGCAACGGCGATCACGAACTGCGAAGAGTTTTCTGTTATCAGCAACGTAATGGTGTCGGACGAGGAGGTTGAGGATACGGGTGTCGTTGTGCTGGAGTCCGATCTGCCGTGCGACTTCAAGGCGACCGCCACGATCAAGTTCTCCGCGCGCAACGAATGCGCAGGCATAAAGAATATGACGATAAGAGAATCCGACAAGCCGCCGATGTTCTTCCCGGGCGCGGCCGCGGGCGAAACGACGAGCAACACGTACGAATTTCAGATAAAAGACTTCAAGCTGAAGGAAATGATAATCAAGGCGGAAGGGGAGAACGGAAAGGACTCTTTCTATTCGTTCACGATAAAGCCGCAGGGGCAAAAGTCGGCGGCGCTTCCGGAGCTTGTCGGGGTGACCGTAAACGGGATCAGCGCGGAGGACGGCGCCACCGTCCGCGTGGAATCGCGCGAGTGCGGCGCGATGCAAGTAAAGATATCCGGCTCCGCTTCGTCGGAATGCGGCGACATAGAGACGCTGAAAGTCGAAATGGACGGAAACGAACTTCAGGTCAAGGGCCGCGATACGTGGTCGGTTCAGCAGAGTTTCAACGAGGACACGTCATACAGGATAACGGTTGAAGCGGTGGACACTTCGGGAAGGGCTTCGGAGGAGTTCGGGTTCGATGTCGAACTGGTACGGGCGGTGACTCCACCCGAGGTCGAGGTGCAGACTGTCGGCGGCAAAACGCCGTCCGCGTTCGGCGGCCCGCTGGAACTGTACAGGAACGACCTTATTGATGGGTTCCTCGAAGTAAAAGGACAGGCGACATCCGAGTTCTGCAAGGTGACGAAAGTGGAGGCCAGCACGGACGACGCTTCAAGCTGGCGCGCGGCCGACGGAACGTCGTCGTGGATATACAAGTTCAAGCCGAGCGACGGCTCGTACGATATCACCGCGCACGCGTTCGACAACTCGGGCAACGAATCGGAGGAACTGGATTCATTCGAGATCGTTTATTCGAAATATACGCTCGAAGAGAAGCTGCAGATGGCGTTCGACGACATAATGCAGGCTTACAAGGATAAGGATTCGGACGCGATCATGGAGCTGACTTCGTCGAGCTTCTCGTCCCAGTATGACAGCATGGAGGATTTCAACAGGCTGGAGTCGGCTCTGAGCGACAAGTTTTCGGAGCAGACGACGGTCTATATTCGCTATCAGGAGACGTCGCATACCGTGTCGGGCGACACCGGGCGTGTGACTTTCTCTTGGGATGCCAATCCATCGACATCCGGCTATTCGCACACCGCGACGTTCATTTTCCTTAAGACGACCGAAGGCTGGAAGCTGAACACGGTTCAGGACGCGAACACGTTTCTGCGGCACACAAGTATCGCCGCGTATCTGACGGTTTCGGCCGACCGCACCACGCTTTACGCGGATGGCGAGGACACCGCGACGGTCAAAGCGGTGGTGCGCGATTCGGCGTACGATCCGGTAAAGGACGGAACGGTTGTGGAATTCCGAACCTCGTCGGGGCAGGTCGGATCGATGGCGCCGACCGCGGAAGGCGTTGCCGAAGTGGAATACACGACAGGCTCCTACGAGGGCCTGATAACGATCGAGGCGGAATCGGGCGGAGTTTCGGATACTACAACTCTGCAGACGATTCCGTTGCCTCCTCCCGGGCCTCCGGGGCAGTGATTCCGATTTGAGCAATCGAAAATTGTTATATCGTGTGGGCGTGAAATAAGAGGGTTTCGATGTCGGGACGCATAGCAAAAAATGTGAGTTGTTTGATTGTCGCGGCAGCGCTATGCTGCCTTGTTCTCGCCGGATGCGGCGGCGGTGGCGGGGGAGGCGGCACGGTGACCGGAGACACGACGGCGCCGACTCTTGCAGTGGCGTATCCGCAGTCGGGCGCGCTGGTTTCCGACGTCGATTTCAGGAATGAGGCTTTCTACATTCAGATTTCATATACAGATTCTTCACCGGTTGACATGAATTCGCTGAATGTCACCCTTAAGATGGACGACGACGCGGCGCAGGACATAACTTCATATTTTCAGAAGGTGAATGCCACGACTATAAAGAGTTCGGGGCTTTACGCGTTCAACCGCACGCTTTTCGAACTGGCGAGCAACGACCATGCCCGTGAGATGACGGTAAACGTGACGGCGAAAGACACGTACAAAAACGCCGGGAGCGCATCTGGCGCGTTTACGGTCTATCCGGATTCGCCCCCGTCGCAGTAAAACACACGAATCGGCTCCTGCGGAACAGTAGTCTCAAGCAAGCCGGAAATATTGTTGGCGCATAAGCAACAAGCGCCGGTGAAATCCCCTTGGAACAATCTTGTTTATTTCATATTTTTTGTTGCGTATTACCGTATAAGTGATATAATCCGCTTATAAGCATTTCAATAGTATTTTTTGTATATAATGGAGTGTTTTTACAGGCCGATTGAGAAATAATTCGTAAACGGTTGACGTTACTTTTACGGGACGAAAACCGTTTAATTTCGATAGTTTCGGGAATTCGATTATGTCGTCGAGAGCCAATTCGAAAGCGGTTTTGGTTTCATTTGGCTTTAGCGCGACTTCATGCCGGAAATCCATAATAATTGCTGCAATTGCTTTATTATTCACGCTTTATTGTATTCCGAAACAAGCTGTTTCTGAAACCGCGAACAAGGGGCCGGAGTTGCGGCGTAAGCTTTTCATCATGGAGAGGAGCTTGTCGCGGAAGAAGGTGGATACACCGAAGACATTGAGCGAGCGGGTTCTTACGAAAACGCCTGCGGAACTCCCGGAAGCCCCGGCGACAACGGCCGCGAAGGACTCTAAAGGCGCCGAGACGGCCACCTCAACCGCCGGAGGCGACGGCAAGAACGAACCGGGGAGCGTGAGTTTCGGGTTCGAGGGCGGCAAGCTTGACTCGTTCAGCATGTCATCGACGGGGCTGGACTTATCGGAGATGACGGACTTCGGATTGAAAGTGATGCTGAGGTCGGACTCGGTCGATCTGGACTCGCTCGACAAGGACGGGAGCATGTCGGACTCGTTTGCGTCGTCGAACCGCGAATCGTACTACGGCCTCCAGAATTTCGAGGAGTACAAGGACCTGTTCGCTAAGGACGATAAAACGAAAGATTACACGATGCTTGGGATGGGGCTTTCGTTCGAGACGGGCGGGATGAAGATAGGGATGCTGAATTACAGCAAGCCGCCGGCAAAGAAGAAGGCGGCGTTTTTCGGGAGCGGCACGACGGGGCCTTACAAGATGAACGCTACAAACGTTATACCGGGCAGTGAGACGGTGCGCGTGGACGGCACGAAACTCGACCGTGGAACGGGCTACACGATCTCGTACTCGAAGGGCGAAGTGTCATTTGCCGAAGAAGTGGCGTCGGGGTCGCGCGTAGTTGTCGAGTATGAAGTGGCCGATTCGAGCGGTGAACCGGGCCGTTTTACGGGTTTCAGAATTCAGTCGGCGGGCGGCGGGGTTGAGAAATCCGCAGTCGCCGGGGGCGGAAAGCCGGGCGTGAGTGCCCCAGCAATGGCGAAGGCCGATGCCGCGCCGCAGGGCGCCGGGGAGAGCGCTGTTGGTGATGATGACAAGAAAGACGACGGCTCGTTCAAATTCGGCCCGCTCGAATTCAAAAAGTGGGGCGCGTCGTATCTCTCCGACGACGTGATTTCCTACACCAGCTCGGGTGACGAGATAAAAAGAGTGGAGTCGGCGCACCAGTTGTTCGGGTTCGACGGCGCGGTCTCGCTGTGGAAAAGCACCGAGATCGAAATCGAGGCGGCGCAGAGCACCGGCAACAAGCAGCGCGAACTCGGCTCATACGCGCGGGCGTCGTTCACTATCGCCGATTCGCAGGCGTCAGACCTCAACCCGCTCGGACCGTACCAGCTCGACGATACGAAACTGCCGATCATCGAGGACAGCGAAGAGCTGCGGCTCAACGGCGAGTTGCTGACAAGAGACACGGATTACACACTCGACAACGAGTACGGCACGTTGCGGCTCAAGAAGAAGGACCTGAACCTCTCGTCGCTCGACTCGTTTGAGATCACATACCGATACATGACGGAAGAGGACCAGCTTTCGGGCGACACCGCAACGCAGAAGGACATCGCGGGCGCGGTCAGCATAAAAAACACGTTCGGCGACCTCAGCCATTCATATTCGTTTGAGCGGCGTGGCGCGGATTTCATGCAGGTCGGCGGCAAAACGAACAATCAACTAAAGACTGAGAAACAGGAAGTAGCGTGGAAAACAGATAAGGGCCTGTCGCTGAAACTTGGCCGCAACAACGCGGATGCGCTCCAAGATCGGAATTCCGGATTGAAAAAAACGCAGCAAGGAACTGATTATTCGGCGAACTATACAAAAGGCGATCTCAGTTTCGGAATTACCAAATCGCAGCAGGATCAATTCGACAACAAAGTGATTAAGGACACCGACACAACGAAATCCGACAGAGCGATTAATCTGTCGTACGCATTTTCGAAGAAATATAAATTCTCATACAACGACAAGCAATCGAACGGGAGCGATACGCGATCCGGAGAGGTTGCTGAAACGCGATCTCTGGACCGCGGGCTGAAAATCGAGGCCGAACCGATGAAGAAGGTGAACGTATCGCTGGGATTCGGCGCCGGAGAGACAGGCAACACGTCATCGGGGGTCGATCGGGTCAGCACGAAAAGATCGCGTAACGGATCGATGAAATACCGGGCGAGCAAAAAGCTCCAGTTTTCATACGACATGAGTGAGAACGAATATTCGAACGAAGTGGTTGCGTTGACGGAGGACACCGTCGATGATGCGGCGACCGACACCACATCCACCGGCAACAGCGACTCGAAGTGGACGATGCAGTATCGGCCGGATAAAGATACGTCGCTCATGCTGCGGGTGACGGACAGCAGGCAGGACCAGACGAACGGCACGACGGACAAAACGCAGAACGTGATGGACCTGAGGCGAAAGCTCGGCGAGAACACGGACGTGCAGTTGCAGTATTCCGCGATAGACTCCGACCGGCCGACCCAGACGCAGAGCACGGATGTGAAGAGCGTGTCCGTGAAGACGAAAAAGAAGTGGTTCGACGGGATGGAGATAACGCTCAAGCATGAGGAGCAGAATTCGCGGATCGACAGGATAGTGGAGAGCGCGACGCGGACCGAAACCGGAAGCTCGGCGGATCAGGTGTCTGTGAAGTGTGCGCCGTTCTGGAAGAAGCGTAACGTGACGGTGGAGTATCAGTTGAAGAACGGGGATCAGGCGACGGACGACACGGAGCCGACGAACGACCGCGAGGCGCGCCTGAAGATGGAGATCGAAATCCCGTTCATCAAGGAGTCGTACATCGCGTTGAAGCGTGAGATAACCGGAGTCACCGGCAGCCGCGAGACGAACCAGAACATCACGGAAATATCGCTGAACGGCAACCCTATCAAAGGGATGACCGCTCAGTTGTCATACAAGTCGGAAATCTTCAACGACGAACTCACCCCGTCCTCCAGCCGCAGCGAATCGTCCCTCAACCTCGTCCTGAAAGGCACCATCGAGTGGTAATGAATCTCACTTCCACGTGACCGCTTGCTGACGCGCGCGGCTCGGATTCGCTTCGCTCATGAAAACGATTGTAATCTGGACTGCGGCGACCCGGCGCCGCCGAAGAAGCTTCTTTTATAATCACCACAAAGACATGAAGACACAAAGAGAATATGAAAAGCGGCATAGCCGCTTTTTTGAGATTATGCCACGTGATTTATCCCGTGAATGGTTTTTCCCATTTTAAATGAGCGAAGCGAATCCGAGCCGCGCGCGTCAGCAAGCGGTCACGTTACGCATGAAAATTCAAATAACAGAGGTTGCGGAGCCGCGAATGCATGCGTATAATAAAACAAGCAAGCATCAAAATATATTTCTTATGGCGGCATTCGGAGAGGCAAAATTTTCGTTCAACGGTGGTTGTCGGCATGCGAAACGGTGTTGCGGTTGCGAAAAGGAGAATGTTCCGGCGGTCGGCAAGGGTTCTGGCGGTGTCTGCGGCGCTGTTTGCTCTGCTGGCGGCGCGGGTGTTGTGCTTCGAGGCGGATGAGGAAAAGATTCGCTGGGCGGCAAAAGAGGGCGCATCGATCCACAGGATCAACCTCAAGGAGTCGGTCAAGACGATATATGTCGAGGACAAGGACGACTTGATCGCGGTGCTGAGAAAGGATTTTGAAAAGGAATACCCGAAAAGCAGGTACGAAACTCTGGAGCGGATCGGCGAGAAGATAGGTTTCTACGTAGGCAAGATCGAGACGGAGAACGACCTTCTGAGAATGTACTCGGAGAGCATCGCCGGGCTGTACAACCCGGAAGACAAAACGATCCATATCGTGGAGACGAATCTTCTTGACCGGTTGTCGAATGAGCAGGCGGACCGTTACGAAAACCAATGCGGCTTCAAGATCGCAATGTACGATGACCCGGTCTGGCAGGACTGGGTGAAAAAGCACCGGAATGATTTCACGCTGATACACGAGCTCACGCACGCGGCGCAGGATCAGAATTTCGATCTGAAGGCGTGGCAGGACCAGTACGAGGCGAACACGGACGCGATGCTTGCGGTGAAGTCCGTGATCGAGGGAACCGCGGAGTACACCGAGGAGGCGTATCTTCTGGAGCAGTTCGGAGCCGCGTGGATTCTGGACGACGAACGGTACGACTTTTATGAAATCTTCGAGCAGATGAGAGAGAATGAAAAGACTCGTTACGCTGACGACCCGGAGGACGCATGCGGCAAGGACGTGTCGTATCAATACAAGCTGAGCGCGTTTCCGTATAACTACGGGATGGCGCTTGTGCAGCGCAGAAAGGGCAAGGGCGGCTGGAACGCTGTCCACAAAATGCATTACGACTATCCGATGTCAACCGAACAGGTGCTGCACCCGGACAAGTTCTTCGACGCGAAGAAGCTGGACTGGCCTACTTTTATTGTCCCGCCGGACTTGTACGACACGCTCCCGGAGTCGTTTGATTTCCTCGATTCGGATTCGATGGGCGAGTACCGTATTTACATCCTTTTGAGAGACCTGATTTTCGAGCCGCGGGACGCGATCCGCGTGTCGGAGGGATGGGACGGGGACCGTTATCTCGCCTTTAACGACACGGCAAACGGTGATCTGATGTTCGCGTGGCTGTCTGTCTGGGACAGCGATTCGGAGGCGGCCGAATTCTTTGATTTCTATAAAAATATCGTCGATCGCAAGACGATAGCGTCGAATTTTCTCAAAACAAAGGAGAATGCGTATCTGACGGAGTCGTCCGGCCAGTTTAATTATGTGGAGCGCCGCGGAAAGCTCGTGCTTGCCGTCGAGGGGCTTTCGGACCGTGGCCTGCTGGATAAGGTTGTTGAGAAAATGTTCGGCGCGGAGATATACGAGGCGACTTACGACGATTACGAAGTGCTTCCGGATTACTACCTGCCGCCGGAGGGCGCTGTTAATTAATTTCGATAAATATTTTGCTTCATTCCGGCCGGGGCTTGTTGTGCCCCGTGTATATGCCGCCGACCGCGCGGAAGTTGTCGCCCGGTTTCAGCGTGCCTTTGCGCATGACGAGCTCGCGCCCGTACGCCGCCGAGTTGATTGTCGATGAGCTCATCCCGTCGATTATCACCGCGATCGGCCCCTGCGGCGGTTCGCTCACTTCGCCCTGCGGAGCGAGCGGGCGGCCTTTTTTCTGCACTAGCTCGGTAAGCAGCTTTATCTTCACGTTCTTGTTCTCATTGTTCACTATCTCGATATGAAGCGTGTCGTCGCGTCGGCGTGTCAGGTGCAGCATGATCTTGTGCGGCCCGACGTACAGATTGTCGAACACAATCCAATCGACATCCGGCGGAAGGTGCGGCTGAATCGTCACCGTGTCCGTCCGGGCGTCGTATTCCGCGCCGGTTATATAATAAAGGATAGCCTCCGCGTTGACTCCGGATTCCCACGGCCGGTAAACCGTCGGCGCCGTTCCATAGTTCACCCAGTCGCCCTGCGAATCGTACGCTTCGGCCCATTCACCGGTCTTCGACAGCATTTTCTTCATCAGGCCGAAATAAGCGCGGTCCGCCTGCGGCATTAGCCCCACGGCCTTAAGGTTGTACAGCATCATCCCCGGCGCAAGGCCGGTGTACGTTCCGGTTTTCGCCGAACTGCGCACTATGCCGTCTTTTGTCAGCAGCTTCTTAGCGGAATTGATCGCGTTCGAACGTAGGTTCCTGTCGCCTGCGGGTGCGTAATTGATCCAGATCGGGTTGAAATTGATGTCCGCGAACGGCGTAATCGACGGCGCAAGAGTGTCCTTCCGCATACCGCTCCGATACATCCCAGACGCGTCGTCCCAGTAATATCCCTCTGTTTTAAGCCGCGCGGAGTCCGCGAGCTTGGTGAAATTCTCCGCGTCCTTCGCTTCGCCGATCGCGTCCGCCATCTCAGAGACCGCCCGCGCCGCCGCTGTAAATTCAAAGCCTGACTCCGCCGAATAATATTCCTTCAGCGGTTTCATCTCCGACATCAGAAAATAAACCTGATACGTTTCGTCGCCGTTGAACGGAAATTTGAAATCAGCATGTTTCTGTCCCGTCAGGTTGCGCCGGATGAACCCGTAATGTTCACGGATAAATTCCTTGTCGCCCGTTGCGCGGAAGTAATAATAGAATTGAAGAATAAGCAGGTTGGGGTCGTCTCCCGGCTGGGGTGTCATCTTATCCCAATCCACTTTCTTGGGAGCTTTGCTCAAGTCGAGATTGATCGGGTAGCGGTTGTTGAAACCGCGAATTCTTGTTGCAAGATCGTAAAAACGCAAGATTTTTCTGACCTCAAGAAATCGCCCTGCCGCGAGCAGCATCCGAACCGGCCCGAAGCTGTCCCGGCACCACGACCCGGAATACTTAGCCATCGGTGAAACAGCCCCGGTTCCTGCGGATTGCTCCGTTTTTATCAGCGTAAGAATGTTCTCGAACAGGTCTCCGAGATGCGGGTCCGATGAAGAAACGCTCAAACCGCCTTTTAAATACGCTTCCCCGGCATCGCGGGTCTTTTCAAGAAGCGCTTTCATCCTTTTCGGACTGGTGTCCTGATGCGTGTACTTGGTTTTTTCCGGCTGTATATCCACTGTAAGGACAGCGGAGACCTCCTGTCCGGCACCCAGCTCGCCTATAGGCATGGATATCTGTCCGTTCTCTGTCTTGGTTGTCTTGCCGTCTAAGCCCACAACCATCCGTTTGCCGTTAACTACTTGGACTATGTACTTGCTTTGGTAAACTCGGGCAAGGTCATTACCAAAGCGAGAATCAGCAACTAAATAAACATCTTTGACCGGCTTCTCGGAATCGTTTTTGACGGTTATATTTCGATAAATCGTATTACCGCTCGGAGGAGCAAAAGTCACGCTCAATACGGAAAGTTCATCATATTTTTCCACATTTACCACAATCGGCGCATTCCGCACGCGATATAGCAAAGAGTATGTTGCTTTAATCTCAGAACCGTGTGCATTTTGCTTTGCAAGGTGTGTCCAAACATAAAAAAACATTTCATTTTCAGATTTTTCGTAGTCGGGGCCAACGATGTTGCTTATCATGTTTTGCGGAAAATTCAACCCGATCAAGCCGAAAACATTCCCGTTCCCAATTCCGAAAACACCGAGGGAGGCGAGCCGGGGCTGACCCTTGGAAAGGTTGATCTGCTGGATGAATGAAGTTCTCTTCGTGAGCCATGGACAGGTGTCGAATAGTTTGTACTCCATCTTTAAATCTTTAAAATCAAGGGACAACGCAGGTTGCGCTGATATTAGCTGGACAGCCAATGCGGCGATGACAGCCAAGACAGTTAGACAGGCCGAATTTGGGCATTTTACACGAGAAAAATATGTTGATTTTCTTGAAAAGTTGGGATTGTTGCGCATAGATTTGCCCCTATTTAAATATGTTTGCATATACTTGTGTCGCCAACCTCTTTTGAGTTCCGTGTATTATATTATCATAGACACTCCTTTAGAAGTCATTTTTCAAGAAAATTTGTTCATTGAATTCTCTGGTTCATGTATAATATATTCGCTGAAAATATTAGAAATGCATTCCGGAGATATGAATAAATGGGGATTCTGCCGAAGAAGTATCCACTGTTGAACACAAAGCCGTTTTTTCATCAGCGCGGCCCGGTCGGTTGCCTGCTCATCCACGGGTTTACAGGCGCTCCGACCGAGATGGAATTGATCGGTAACTACCTTGCGGAACGCAACATTACCGTAAGTGGAATTCAACTTGCCGGGCATGGCCTGACGGCGGATGAAATGGCGAAAACGACTTGGAAGGATTGGGCGGAGTCGGCCGAGGCGGGTTATGAAGACTTAAAGGGCAAATGCAGGGAGGTTTTTGTCGCCGGATTGTCGATGGGCGGTGCGCTGACGCTGTATCTGGCGGCACGGCATGAGCTGCCGGGGGCGGTCAGCATGGCGGGTGCAGCGGTTGTAAACGACTGGCGCCTTAAGTTACTGCCGCTGATCAGGCCGTTCATCCGATTTTTCCCAAAAGGGGCCGCGACCGACCTCGTGGACGAGTCGGCAATGGTACATTTTAAATGTTATGAGTATGTAGCGCTAGACTGCGTGAGCAGCCTGATCGAGTTCACGCGTGTCGTGCGGGAGGGGCTGCCGAAAGTGACGTGTCCGATGGTGATCCTGCACGGGATGCAGGACAAAACGGTGCCGCAGGCCAGCTCGCAGTACATCCACGACCACATATCGAGTGTGGAGAAAGAGCTTGTCTGGCTTGAGCGGTCGGGGCATGGAATCCCGTGCGATGCGGACAAGCAGATCGCGTTCGAGAAGACGTTCGACCTCATCCGCCGCGACACGAAATTTCCGGAAACGCTTAAGTAGAGCGCAGGAATTACCTCGGGAAAATATGCTCTGAAATCGACAGTGCGTTCCGAAGCAAAAATGAGAAAGCCCGCTGTCGCGGGCTTTCATTGTTCGGCAGAAGCGAGATAATCCGACGAGCTTGGCGCTACGAAGCCGCAGGTTTTACCGGTATCTGGATTTCAGTGACGAATTTTTCCGGGTCCTGTGTCTGGTCGTAACCAACTATGTACAACTCCCTGTTGGGCGCGCATAATTCATAGCCGTTTTCTTCCATCCATTTCATCAAGGACTCGTAAGCGGAGAAAAGTTTTTCGTAAGGGCCGGAGTGTATCGCGGCGGCCATCGTTTCGCCTTCGAGTCTGTACACTTTGACATTTCCACTCCCCGGCACTTCCTGCGTCAGCGGCATCAGGGCTTCAAGATCGACATCATGCTCCTTATATTCCTTATCGAAGCATCTGGAAAAGCACGGTCCCGCCGCCAGAGCTTTGTGCTGCTCGAAAAACGGCATCATCTCAACGAATAAGGGCCCCACATCCGCAAAAGTGGGAACGACTCTCCTGATGCCTGCAACAATCATCTCCGGCACATCTTTAATGATCACTTCATAATCAGACATGAATTCTCCCCTTTCGATGTTGTTGAGTCTCGTTTCCACGCGGGCCAGTCGCGCGCTCTCCTCGTTTATCTGCTGCTTCAGTTCCACCTGTTTCCTCAGCAGCATGCCTTTCATCTGCTCCACCGGGACGTCTCCCTTGAGCAACATGCATATTTCGTCCAGCGACAGGCCCATCTCCCTGAACGCCAGAATCTTGTTCAACACCGTGAGCTGTGTCGCGGAGTAAAACCTGTATCCGCTGTCCGGATCAACCTTTGCCGGTCTGAACAATCCTAACTTGTCGTAGTGGCGCAACGCCTTGACCGTGATGTGGCATATTTTCGAGAACTCACCTATCTTGAACATCTTTCCTCCCCGATCAGGTTTTCATATCGCCGGCAATCTCACTTTACACTCTCCCCTAACGGGAGAGTCAACACGCGCGAAAAATATTTCGATTTTCGTTTTATGCAGTCCGATTATTCGGTGCGAGGCGGGTATGCTATCCCGGATATTTAAGCAATTTGTGTAGGGATGCACATTTTTAAAACCTGTCGCGGTCTGGCTTCATCCCTGTGTAACAGCTATTCTGTCCGCGTGTCGCGGATGACGATTGTTCGCGCCGCCATGTCGCCCACGCGTTGCCAGTCATCTGTGAACGCGACGAGAAGTATGCCTATCATGAAATTGAAAAAGCCGTCGGCGAACATGAGCAAGTTGCGAAGGAGGCCGCGACCGATTCCGCACGGCTTGAGGTCGGTGCCCACGACACGGATGCCGAGCGCCCATTTGCCGGGTGTTTTTCCGATTGTTCCTTCGAGTATGCCGAACACGAAAAGAATAACCGCCAGCCAACAGAATCCGCCGATGAAGAAGCCGAAAAACAGGAACATATCCTTCGATGTGTTTCCCTCGTCCATATTCGAGAACGTGTTGAAAAAGAATATCATGCCCACAATGGTCGGCGCGAGCATAACTACGGCGTCGATGAGTTGCGCGAGCGCGCGCCGGGTGAGCGAGGCGTAGGGAGCGCGACCCGTTTCGGTCACGTGCTCGCAGATGCGGTGTTTCTTCATCTGGAGCGCGAGGATGATCGCGAGCAAAAACGGGAAGAGGATCATCATCGAGTACATCGATCCCATCATTATTAACATCATGGTTCCGGGAAATCCGTCCCCGCATTTGTAAAGTTCCGTTTCTTTGCCGTTCAGCGATTCGCTGATGCGCAATGTGGTTTCGAATCCGCTCGACACCAGATAATACAGCCCCGGCTTTTCTCCCGGGAGAACAAGCGGCGTCAGAGAGCCCGTATATTTCTTCGTAAACGAGCGGCTCCACTTGCCACCGTCATATTTTCTGATTGTGACTGTTTTCTTAGAGAAATCGTCGTCGTTGTTTTCGCTTTGCTTATAGAAGATCGCCGGCTTGCCGTCGAGCAGCATCGGACGAAATTCGGTCGTGTTGCCCGCGAGGAAAACCCAATTATCCTCCGGCTCGCCATCCACGGGAAGCCCCTTATGTGCATATAGCGAATCTTTAATCAGATAAAAGAGGTATATTGTTTCGCCGTCCGCCACCGCGCCTATCTCTTCGTCGGAATCCTCTGCGGAACGGTTCTCTATCTTGAACTTCTCTTCCGTTATCCACTTGTTGCCGATAAGAATTTTAATCCTGAAATCGGTCACCCTGCGCTCTATAACCGCGGGAAATCTCTTATAAATAAACGGCTCCGACGGTTTCTTCAGGTCCGTTCCCGACTCCGTTTTGATCAGACGGCCTTTCGTGTAGTAGTCAACGTAATCGTCGCCCATGATCCACAGCCGGTCGCCGTCCGGCAGAAAACTCGCGCCTCTTTTGATCGAAACCTCTTTCTTCGGCTCCTTGTCGCCCTTCGCAAAGCTCACAAGGTTCGTTGAATTGTCGCTGTCTTCAGAACCAAAATCCGCTTTTGTTGATGTTTCCACAGCCCAAATGCGGTTTTTCCAGAATACGCTTTTGTCGGTGTCGTATTCACGTATTCCTATGACCATGAATGTCGATGCAAAAAAACCGAAAAATACTATGAACGGCACGATCATCTGGCCGAAGAAGAACACAGCGCCGAGCACTCCGGCGATTATGGTGAAACGCTTTTTGGCATCTTCGGAAATATAGCCTTTCGGTGTTGGTGGAGCTGCCGGTTGTGCCGGTGGCTGTGCTGTGGGAATCGTCGGATCGCTCATGTTCGGTGGCCCTCCATCCTGTGCCGTTTCCTTAATAAGTGGTTTGCTAGAACTCCGGACATTCTATCATTTTCGCGACCCGGCATCAAAGGCTTTGCCGAAAATCGATATATAAAAAAACGAATTTCAACACACACTTTTTAAGATGCTTTATATAAGGATAAAAAAGAAGAGAGCGCAGTTAGTACCATTCATCGGTTGTCGTTATGATGAGGGCTTTTTATACATAGTACGCGAAAAATCCGCGCGCGGCGGCTAAAATTCGGTAATGCGGCGCGGGAGCGCCGGGGTTTCGGAGGTACGGCGATGAGAAGGTTGTTTGTTTTTGCGATGTTGATATCCGTGTTGTGCGCGGCGGGCGCGTTGGCGGTTCCGCTGGCGGACGCGCAGCCGGATGCGGTTGTCGTTTACGATCAGAAGTTCAGCCCGGCGACGACGAGTGTCGGCGCGATGAAGAAGGTGCGCGATTTTCTCACCGGGTTCGGCTTCGAGGCGGTGTACACGGAGCAGTTGATGGAGTGGATGGAGAGCGCTATCGGACGCGGCGCGCGCGGCACGCTTGTTGTGATGAACATGGACGCCGTGCCCGAGTGGATGGCGGGCGAAAAGGGCAAAACGGACTCGATTCTGCGGCGGTATCTCGAAGCGGGCGGAACGGTTGTGTGGTGGGGCGACTATCCGGGCCACAAGATCAGCTTCCAGCTCGACCAACACGAGAACCGGGGCGGCGAGGGGAGCGTGTCGCTGATCGGCATCGACGCGTCGGGCGACACGGCGTCGGCCGGTCCGGCGGAACCCACCGCGGACGGCAAGGCGCTCGGTCTGACGTCCGGTTGGGAAAGCCGGTATCCGGTGAGCGCGAACGAGGTGACGAAGGTGCTCGCGGCGACTAAGGACGGTCACGCGGCGGCGTGGACGAAGGAGTTCGTTGCCGGGTCGCCGGGTTTCGTGCGCCTGTGGGACAAGAGCATGGGCGAGTTCACGGACGATATGGCGGTTCAGCTCTTCCACGTGGTGTCTGGGCTGCTGCCCCGGATGGGCGGCGCGAAGACGATGTCGCGCATCTATCTGCATAAACCGAGCGATTATTATCCGCTCGTGCACCGGGAGGGCGACAGGCTGACGCGCGAGGTGCGCGTGAGCCGTTTCGACGAGTCGGTGTGCGGGTGCACGGAATATGAATTGGTTGTCAGAAAGGGAAAGAAGATTTTCGACACTATCCCGCTCGCGTCGGACGGCCCGTCGTTTTTCATCAAGGAACTGCGCGTACCGATCTACGAGCCGGACGAGGAACTGGCGCTCGTTTCGCGCGCGAAGGGCAAGGAAAAGGAACTCGCGACGACGGTGCTGAACGAGAGCCGTTTTTACGCGGACGAGGATTTCGCGGCGTATCCGGAAATCAACCAGATCGACTTCGGATATGCGCTGACTCCGGCGGACATTGTGCTCGCGTCGGCGGGGCAGTCGGTCAAGGCGCGGTTCCGGATGTCGTTTCCCGGCTCGGGGAAGTCGGCGCATAAGGTGAAGGCGTCGTTGACGCTGTCCGAGAAGGAAGGCGATGCGCGCGAGGCGGCGTCGGGCGAGTTCAGCGTTTCCGAGGGGCGGATTGTGAGCGGCGAAGTGAATTTTGACTGCGCCGGGATATCGCCGGGGCGATTGCTGATGCGGCTTTCGATGACAGAGGGCGGCAAGGAGATTTATTCGGCGGAGCGGACACTTTACATAGTGAAAAACGGGGAGCCGTACACCGGTTTCGGCGCGTATTACACGCAGGTTGGCTATCTCGGACAGATCGGCGTTTTCGATTATCCGACGAAGAAGTGGTCGAGGATGAGCTGGAGCCGCGCGTGGGAGCGCGGCCCGGACGACGATATTGTGGTGATGTTTCCGAACGGCAACAGATATGTTTTCTGGCGCGGGTCGGGCTACGTGCCGTTCTGGATGTCCGGCGCGGGGACGGGGATGACTTACGAGTGGCTGGAGGCGAGCCAGAACCGGGGCGTGACGCAGGACGCGGTGGAGCCGCTTCAGGACAAGGAGTGCCGCTACTCGCACGCGAGCATCGTGTCGAACGGCGCGGCGCGCGCGGTTGTCGATTGGCGATACGCGGAGATCGGCCTGAACTACGTCATCAACAAGAACGAGTGGGCGGACGAGGAGTATGTTTTCTATCCGGACGGGTTCGGCGTGCGGAAGGTGACGGCGCGCGTGGAGCCGATGACGTCGCACGAATCAATTGAGTTCATCATCATGCTGCCGCCGGGGATCAACCCGTTCGATGTGTATCCGCGTGAGGTGTTCCGGATCATGTCGCCGGACGGCAACACGCGGGCGTCGGTGAGCTATCCGAATTCGTCCGCGCCGTGGGACAAGGACACGCCGGCGGTGTTCCGGATCAACTACAACATGCGGGACAAAAACACGCCGGTGCTCGCGACGAGGAGCTTCGGCGGCTTCGGCACGGTGTACGACGGCTGGAAGGACGACGGGCGGTACATCAGCCCGAATTACTGGGGCGTTCACTTCCCGGTGCAGCGAGGGTATCCGACGACGCGGCAGCAGCCGCCGGGATGGCGTGAGCGCGCGGGGCACGCGTCGATCGCGACGATCGACACCGCACCGCTGGAGTCGAAGCCGATCAACAGCCGCACGGACAGGTTTGTGTGGGCGTGGCTGATCGGCAACACGGATAAGCCGGACGGCTACGTGCTCGAAGCGTCGCGCTCTTGGCTGACCCCCGCGCCGCTGAAGGTGACGTCGGGCGGCGGCGCGGCGGAGTACGACCCGTATCAGCGCGGCTATGTGATCGGTTATACCGGTCCCGGCGCGGTGGAGGCGAAGTTCGCGGGCGCCGCGGACGTCTCGGTGTTCAACCCGGTGCTGATAATCGAAAACTGGCCGGGCGGAGACGCGCGCGTGACCGTGGACGGAGCCGAGCCGATTGTATGGCAGTCGAATGTCGAGCACGGATATATGTCGGATCGGCTGATCGTCTGGATCGGCGAGATGGTTGGCGGCACGGCGACGGTGCGCGTTGAGCGACGCTGATAAATCAGAGCAAAAACAAATTAAACGCAGAGATCACAGAGAGAAAGAGATCACGGAGAAGAATTAGGTAACTATTCCGTGTATTAATCTGAGCAGCGACATGAGGAAGTCCGGCGACTCGAAACGGGCGGGAAGCGCTGCCGTTGCGGCAAGGCCTGTCGCTATGAACATCGCCCACACATTTGCCCAAGCAACAGAACCTAAGAAGCTGCGATCTTCTTTAAGATAAGACCTCCCGAGCCGACAGATGACGGCCTCTTCAAACCCGATGGTGATGGCGAGCCCAAGAGAAACGCCGGTTATTCCAAACAGTATTTTCGCTATCCAGAACGCCCAAAGCTTGTTGTTTTCTACAAAAGAGAAGGAGAATATTAGCAGTAGTATCGAAAGCAGTGTAACCAAGCACATCGCTCCTGCAACTTTTGCGGCAGTGATCTTTCTGTTATTGAAGTGACGAGCGATGTACTTACCGGGAACTAAATAAAGAAAATATAAAGGAGGTACGATAAATATAAAAAGAGACGGTACGGCCATAACGAAAACTCCGACCAGTCCCGGTATTGTCGAAAGTACATTCGCCACGAACATAAAGAGTAGCGCTATGAAAAATTTAAGCGACTTTTCTTTGAACCCGAACATTACGCATTTAATTGAAACGACGAACAGCAAACCGTACAAGGATTTCAGCGCATAAGCGCCCCAAGGCGCGGGCCCGGCGAACAGAACCATAAGCTGAGGTATCGGTTCGCAGGCGAGCGCTGTTGCAGGAACGAGCAACGCTGCCGCCGCCAACGAACAGATTGTTATATGATTCGATTTTAGCTTCATATTCTGTTTTTACCCGCAAAAGCTGTTTAGCAAACAGATCGAGTAAATTATTAAGAAAAGTCGGATGATTAAATAAAGATTCAGGAGTTATGCTATGTGCGATTTCTTGTATCGACAAAATCGACTTTCACGAGGCCGCGGACGGAGTTGCACAGGAAAATCTCGTCGGCGGTTTCGAGGTCGGAAGGGAAGAGAGTTTTCTCGACCGTGTCGCGTGCATCGATGAGGTGTCGCCGGAAGACGCCGGGCAGCAGGCCAGAATCGACGGGCGGCGTGCAAAGTGTGTCGCCGTAGCGCAACACGATGTTGGTGATAGCGCCTTCGGTCAGCTCGCCGCGCTCGTTGGTGAAAAGTACGTCGAAGTATCCGAGTTTCCTGTACGCATCGAATTCACTGTCGTAAATGTTTCTGAATGTTGTTTTGTGCCGAAGGAGCGGATCGGAGGAGAAAACTGCCTTCTTTGATATTACGCAGCGGTGTGTGATCGACGGATCGGGTGGATCGACAGGCGCTGCGGTTGCGGTTGCGCAACCCGATGCGTCGAGAAGCAGGCGAACGCGAAGGCTGCCGCCCGCGCCGTCCGGCGTTGCTGAGTCGAGAGCCTCGCGGATGCGGCTTTCGTCGAAGGCGAATCCGAAATGCGCCGAAGATGCGCGAATGCGGTCGATGTGCAGGTCGAGCAGGAAAAAACCGTCGGCGGGAGTCCACAGAATCGTTTCGATCAGGCTGAACCCGGCGGGCGGGGTTTCCGTTGCGGCGGAGAAGAAGAAACCACCTTTTATAAGCGCCTCGCGCCATTCGGATTCGGGCTCGGAATCGTAAACGATACCGCCGCCGATACCGAGTTCGCAGGCATCGCCGTCGATTTGTACGGTACGAATGGCGACACTGAAAGCGGCGGCGCTCATGCGAGGCGCAATGAAACCTACCGCTCCGCAATAGACGCCGCGCGGATCGGATTCAAGAGCCCGGATTATCTTCATCGAACTGATTTTCGGCGCGCCGGTGACCGATCCGCAGGGAAAAAGGCTCGCGAAAATATCGCGAAGACGTGTGTCCTCCGCGAGTCGCGCGCGGACGGTCGATGTCATCTGAAACAGGGTTTCGTAGCTCTCGATGTCGAATAGTTGCGTTGTGTCAACACTGCCCGGCCATGCGATCCGGCCGAGATCATTCCGGAGCAGGTCAACTATCATCAGGTTTTCCGCGCGGTTCTTCTCGTCGGTCCCGAGGAAATTCTCGAGTTCAGCATCTTCGGCGGTATTTTTGCCTCGTGGAGCGGTGCCTTTCATGGGCCGGACAGTGATTTCGCCGTCGTCGATGCGGAAAAACAACTCGGGCGAGAACGAGAGGATGAACTGCCCGCCGCGCCGCCAGAAGGCTGAGTAGGGCACGCGCTGCCTCTCCCGAAGCGTGAAATAGAGCGATTGCGGCGTCCCGTGCAGGCGGAATCGCGCGCGGAAGGTATGGTTGATCTGGTATGTGTCGCCGGCCTCTATGCACCGGTGAATCTCCCCTATTTTGGCTGTGTATGTTTCGCGGTTTTCCGTCAGGAATAGGCTGCTGACGGCCGCGCGGCTGAAGGCGTGTCCTGAGTTTGTCGTCAGCTCTTTCGGAGGCGGATTCAGCCAGCGGCCCGAAGTAGTGTCGAAGATAATCGGCGAGTCGTAGAGACCGATGTGGAGCAGGGGAAGCGCCGATTCTTCCGGCTGTGAGAACACGCCGTCCTCAAGACAGTATCCGAGCTCGTATGACAAGAATCCTGCCGCGTGGAGGCCGTCGCGAACAGCCGATTCGATCCGCTCGAATGCGGATTCGACATCATCGCCGCATCGGACGATTATTTCACTAACCGGATTAATGAAAATGTAGTTATTTCGCTCGGCTACAGAGGGGAGACGCGTTTCAAGGATGAGTGCGTTGTCAAGCTCCGCCGCCGTCGCTGCTGTGGTCTCCCATTCCGGATGATTCGATATTATACGCTCCATTCCGCTCCGCTTCCTGTTGAAACGATCTAACAATTCTACAGAGGCAACTTATTTTGGCAAGAGAAGCGGAATGGATGAATGCAAAAAGAGAGACAAATAAACAAATTCGATTTATCCCGGATTCGTCAATAAATAAACGAATCCGGGGCAATGTTCATAGCGACGAACTGCTTCGCTGCCGGCACATTTTTTGTTAATGCCGACAGGGACACGTGCAACGTGCCCCTACAAATATATGCGCCTTCCGCCTTGCATTTCATCTGCTCTGAATCATCGCAACCAAATTCCTTACGGCGGATTTGGATTTATTCAACAAGCCGAAAGACAGGTATCAGCGGATCGAACGGATGACGCCGATGACGTGGCCGCGGATTTCTACATGTGTTGCGACAATCGGCGCATAAGCCTGATTCGCCGGTTGAAGCCGAACGTGGCGTTTTTCGCGATAGAAATATTTCACCGTCGCCTCGTCGTCGAGCAGAGCAACCACAATATCGCCGTTTTCAGCCGTCTGCTGCGGTCGGACCACCACAATGTCGCCGTTGTGGATTCCCGCCTCGATCATGCTGTCGCCCTTGACGCGGAGCGCGAAGCATTTTCCGTCAACCGGGAATATCTTCTGTATCGTGATGTGGTCTTCTATGTTCTCGGCGGCGAGAATGGGAGCGCCGGCTGCAATATGCCCTATCAGCGGAATTCCTTCTTCGGGTTTGTTTATAATTTCAATCGCGCGCGCACGGCCCGCCGCTATTCGGACTTCGCCCTTTTTAGCGAGCGCTTTCAGATGGTCGGCGACTCCGTTCGGCGATTTTATGCCGAAATGATCCCCGATCGCACGGATTGTGGGCGGATACCCATTATCCAACGTGTAATCATAAATAAATGATAGAATTTCCTGTTGACGTGGCGTGAGTTCCTTAGGCGACATCGCATTCTCCCTTCTTCTCCCCTGCACGCACTTCTAATAATACTGTACATAATTATACCGACCATGCGTATAGGTGTCAATAGTCGAAGATTAAAACAAGAAATCATACCGTATTGATGGAGAGCGCCGAATAGAGTAAAGGGCACATCGCAACGTGCCCCTACTTTTTGATGAAATAGGTTTTTGCCGGAACGAGTAGAGATTAGGAAAAGAAAGAATATTAAAAATGTAAGATAATTATCAAAAAATCTTTATACAAACTAATGTGGTATTCAGAAATAAAGCCCATTTTCTCTGATTTGTCAGCCGACATTGTCGAATTTGTTGTTTTTAGTTTTCGAGGTAAGGAAGGACGTCGCGGATGAACTGTTCGAGGTGTTCGCGTGAGGCCGGAAGAAAGATTACGGAACGATCATGAACAATTTCCGGGTCTGCGGAGCCTATTTTGGTATTCAGTATTTCGTCGGGACTCATCTCTTCGATTTCTCTCGCAGTCATTGAAGCCGGGTTTGATTTATCCGCCGGTTCCTTATTAAGTTCAGACAGCTTAACCAATCGAAATTCCCACTTCCTCGACAGGTCATCGACAACGACAGCGGTGCCGTCCGAGTCGGATGCGACGCCCCCGGCCATGTTGACGGCCTTCGACACGGTGGTTTCCTGAGTGTCGAATTCGTAATACCCGGGCTTGACCACTTCGCCCAGTATAAAGAATTCGGTTGGCAAAGGTACCGCACCGGCAGGGACAGGTATCAGAACGGGTTGGACATCGATATTTTTAACCTTTAGCTTGTTTCGCAAAAAAAGCTCTAAAGAAGCAACAGTTCTCTTGGTTGCGGATATCAGGCCGACGTCTGGAAAGCGGATATATCCCTTGATATCGACCATGGGACAGAAGGGAGAGTAGGGTGGCCAGTTTTCGACACGCAGGCGGTCGCCATGTTCTAGGAAATAACCGGCTTTTATGTCCTCATCCATAGAGATGTCTATTTCCGCATAGCCTCCTGATGGGCTGTCCATCGCGGAAATGCCTTCGGGGCAGTTCGGAAGCGTTCGGGCAGGCGTTGGGTCAGGCAAATCAGGCAACGGCTCTAGAGTAGGCTCTACTTCCGGGAGGACTTTTCCAGCCATGAAGAGGCGGAAGGATTCATCCAATTCAGCGAAGTTGCCACCCTTCAAGCCGGGCCGGTTTCCGGGGGTTGGGACGTTAATCGGTGCCGGAGGAATCTTTGAAAACGGTCTGCCGCCGAGCCGAACAAGATCACCGACCTGAGGAACGCACGCATGGCATGCGCCGGAAAACACCCCCAAAGAGCGCCCGGAATCGGTTTTTACCACCTCAATATGCCCGATAACCCGGTTCCGGCTGATTATTTCGAGGCTCATTGACGGGATGACGCCGCTGTTGATGCCCTGATCGATCCAGATTTCGGGCGGAGCGCCAGCAGCCGTGAACGAGACACGCAGAACGCGGCCTGTTGCCGGTGCGGCGTTGGCGGCTTCCGGCGGTATCGAATCGACCGCGCTCAGGATGTCGGACGGAGCGATGAACGGTGACGAGGTAGCAATCGGGATGATGACGGTTGCAGTGGCGACGGCGATTGCGGGCTTTGGTTTCTTTGCCGTATTGGGTTTTGGCTTCGGCTTAGGTTTTGCCGCGTTTTCAATTACGTAAACCGGAGCCGATATGAGGGATGATTTGATGTCGAATGAGTCGATGCCGGACTTTTTAGCGCTTTTCTTCGATTTGGAATCCGTTTTTGTTTTTTTAGAGACGGTGCTTTTTTTGTCTTTTGCCGTCTTGTCGGCGGGTTTCTTTTTATCCGTCGTCTTTTTTTTCGACGTCTCTTTCTTTTTCGAGGTCGCAGCGGCTTTGGAGGTTGCTTTTGCAGCCGGCTTGTCCGCGGCGGCTGAGGAAACGGAGATTGTCAGGAATACGGCAAACACGATAAACGCAAACAGGCCCGCGATGTGAGTCCGCCCGCCGGTTTTTTTGTGTTTCGCATTCATGGCAGAAGTGATTATATACGAAAACGCGATAGTGTGAAGGGACTTGTAGTTTCTACGATTTTTGGAATCCATGAAAGTAAGATAATTATATAGAGAACAAATAAATTTAATTATACAGGATAATAAAATAAAGGCGTGGGGAACTCGGGGTGTTTGCGTTTGTCTGCCGGATGGGAACGGCGGCGGCCGTGCTTTGAGGAAAGTTGCCCGCGCGATACCAATTCCCGGCGTATCTGCTATAATATGCCAAATTTACGGGATGAGGTGGAATCGAAATGGATCGCCTTTACTGGGACGTATATATGGATTATCCGGAGGGATTCATACCCTTCATAGACGCGACGGTGAGCTTTCTGCACATCTATCTGGGCGACGTGCGCGAGGCGGTCGCGCATTCGGACCAGATCAGCAAGTTCGGCAAGGTGATCTACAACGAGGCGGCGTGGGACACGCAGAAGTTCAAGGAAATCAAGGACGACATCACGCAGCCGAACCACTACGAAGTCATCAAGGAAGTCTTCCTTCGCATAGAGAAATACAAATCGACCAAGATCGACCTCGGCTTCATCGGCCGCTGGAAGAACCCGTATCAGATTGCCGATACGCACCTTCCGACGGGCATCACTGTGACGTTCGAGAAGCAGGAGGGGCCGCTCTACACGATGCACACGGTGTTTTTCTCGCCGGAGCACTGGTTCGAGTTGCAGTGCAAGCCGCTGTTCCGCACGGACCCGATCGTCGAGAAAGAGGCCAAGGGATCGTGGAACATGAACCCGGCGGGCCTGATCGCGCCGAAAGCGGAGAAAACCGCCGCGAACCGCCGCGCCGTGTTCAGCCTTATTTCGAACTTCGCGAAGGATTTCACTCCCGCGTTTTCGATCCTGTCCAAATCGAGCGTTTATTACAACAACAAGACGAATCTCGCGTACATCTCCGAGCCGCACGCCAAGGATAACGACCACCTGCTCCCGCTGATTTATTTCTTCAGCAACGAGCGCGGCCGCATACTATTCAGCGACTCGACGGAGATTCCGAAGGACAGTTACGACACAACACTGGTGAAGGACCTGCACGTCTCCTACGAGAAGAAGCATTTCGACTTCTTCTGAGGGGCGCGCGGAAACATCGAGCCATGACCGGGAAAAACCGGCCCGACAGATTCGCAAGCCCGTACGAAAACGACCGGTTCTTTCTCGTCCCCAGAATAATCATACTCGCAGGCGCCGCCGTGTGGCTTGCCGTCACCGCCGGCCAGATGGAACTGCTCGGCGAAGAGCGCTCGAAACTCGTTTCCGGCACGATCCCGATACTCGTCTGGTTCGCCGGCTACACGGCCGTCTTTCTTGCAATCGCGCGCGCGCGGCCCGACCGCAAACGCGCCCTCAACATGCTGTCGGCCGGTCTCGACGTCGCGTTTGTCACGCTCCTGATCCGCGCCACCGGCGCGGCGCAGAGCAATTTCTACCTTGCATATTACCCGCTGGTCGCACTCGGCGTTTTCTACTTCGGCGGCATCGGCGGCGGCGCAGTCGCGCTGCTTTCAGCGGCCGCATACTCCGCGGTCTGGCTCTCCGACACGAGCGTGCTTTTCATAGGCGATTTCGCGCTGAGGGTCGGATTCATGCTGCTCGTATATTTCGTGCTCGCCGGACTCGTCGAGAGCGAAAAACGCGCGCTTGCCGACATCGAGCGGCAGAAACAGCGCATCACTGAACTCAACAGCCGATACGAGGAAATAAATCAGGAACTGATCGAAGAGCGCGAGGCGCAGACGAACATCATCGCCGAGAAAGACCGGCTGCTGAACGAGAAAAACGCGTCCGATGCGCGCCGCCGCGCGCAGTCCGATTTCGCGCGCGAGCTCAACGCGCAGAAAGACATCGCGAAAACCGCCGCATTGTTCGGCCGCTACGCCACCGCGTTGCTCGAAGCCGATCGCGCCGACATCGTTCTACTGCGGCCGCAGCCCGCGAAAGCTCTCTTTTACCCCTCCGGTGAAAGCGAAGAGATACAGGAGATCGCGATGGATCATCCGCTTATCTGCCGGGCGATTTCCGAAGCGGACGACGAGGGCTACATCGAGCTGACGTGGCGCGCGGGCGACGAGATACCGCGCGAACTGCTGTTGCAGCCTGACGCGGAAACAAAATCGCTGCATATCCAGACGCTCACCGGCCGCCGGATGGGCGTCACCGGCATCCTCGCCGTGTCGTCGCGCGAAGAGTGCGAGTTCGACCCCGACCTCATCGACGAGCTGCGAATCCTCGCGAGCCACTTCACCGTCGCGGCGGAAAACATCGCACTGCGGGGCAAGCTGCAGGACATGGCGGACACCGACGGACTTACCGGAATCTATAACCACCGCTACTTTCAACTCCGGCTCGACACAGAACTCGAACGCGCCGAGCGTTACGGGCATCCGCTTTCGCTAATCCTGTTCGACATCGACCACTTCAAGAAGTTCAACGACACGATGGGGCACCAGACGGGCGACGCGGTGCTGCGCGAACTGGCTATCCTCGTAAAAAATCAGTTGCGGAACGTGGACGTGCTGTGCCGGTACGGCGGCGAGGAATTCGTGGCGATACTGCCCGAGACTGACCTGAACGGTGCGGCCGGAGTAGCGGAACGCATACGGCGCGCGGTTGCCAAGCACACGTTCCGCGACTTCTCCGGCAAAGCGTTCGGAATCACAATCTCGCTCGGCGTCGGCGCAATGCCGCCGCTGAAAGAAAAGAACGAAATCATCAAAGCGGCGGACGACGCCCTCTACCGCGCCAAAGAATCCGGACGCAACTGCGTAGCATCGTGATTTTTTAAAGAATTCACCACAAAGACACGAACGCAAGGAAAGAATTCGGAATAACTGCTTACTGACGCGCGCATAGGCGCAAGCGGTCACTACACGTTTTCACAATCAAATCTAAGCGGCTGTTATTTGAGTTTGAGTATGCCGAGGAGCGGTTCGGTGATTTTCTCGGGGGTGAGTTTTGCGAGGAAGAGGTTGTAGCCGTTGGCAGCGATGCGGTCTCGGAGCGCCGCGTCGCGGTGCAGGGTGAGGATGCAGTCGGCGAGTGCCTGCGGGTCCGCGGGCGGGCAGAGGAGCGCATTTTCGCCGTCGATAAGCAGTTCGCGCGCGGCCGGGCTGTCCATGGTAATCACGGGTTTGCGCATGGCAAGCGCCTGATAGTTTTTGTTTGGAATGACGCGCGCGGCCTTGCCTGTTGTGCCGAAGATGCCGAGCGCGATGTCGCAAGCGGCGATCATTCGGGCGATTTCCTCTTTCGAGACGAGCGGGTGGAAGGTGACGTTTTTGAGGCCGCGCTCTTCGCAGAGTTTGCGGGCGGCGGGAAACGTGTCGCCGTCGCCGACGATGTCGAAGACGATGTCCTTTTCCTTTTCGAGGATTTCGGCGGCACGGATTATTGTGTCGGCGCCGTGGAGCGGGAGGAACGAGCCGAAGAAAAGGGCGCGAAAGAGCGCACCGGGCGGCTGAGGAGCTGCGGGTTTGTATAATGTGTCGTCTGCGCCGACGCGTATGCAGAGGAATTTCTTTCTCGGGATACGGAATGTCTCCGAATAGAAATCAATGTGGGTCTCCGTGTCGAGCAGCGTTTTGTGGGCGCAGCGCGGGCCGATGCGATCGGCGAATGCAAGGAAGCGGGCGCGGAGCGATTTTTCGGGTGCTTTCGCCCTGTCGAGCACCCACGTGTCGTAGTGTGAAATGAAAGCGTCGAGTATGACGCGTTTGCGGAAGAGCAAACCAAGGGCTCGCGCGAGCGGCGCGTCGAGGTGGCGGCCCTCGCCGACGAGGATCGTGCCGCAGCGTCGGTGTTCAAGTACGAAGCGGGCGGCGAGTTTGAGCCAGCGGACGGGCAGGGCGGCGGGCGCTGTGGTGCAGTAGGATGTTCTGATTCCGTGGCGTTCGAGTCCGAGACGGATGATCTCGTTTCTCGGGTAGTCGGTGTTGAATGCGCCGAAGTAGCAGACGGCAGGCGTGCCGAGTGTTTCCCGGAACATTCTGTAGATGTCGGCGTCCTTTTTAGGCGGGGCCGCGCTTTTTGTTTTTCGGCGTCGCGCCGCGACGTCCTTAAGTTTTTTTGCGGCTTCGACGAATGCGCGGAGCCCGGACGGCGATACGGCAGCGGCGATGATCTGCAGCGGCAGTGTCAGTATGTGGAGCGTGAGTAGCTGGCCGTCGGTGATGTTCCGCCACGTGAACAGGAGCCGGTTGCGCCGCCAGATGGTTTCGATGTCGCGTCGCGGCGTGACTTTGCCGATCGTGCTCTGGTGGTCGTGCCGGACGGTGCTCTCCGGTTCGAAGAGAATTTTCCAGCCGCGTTTCCACGCGCGCCAGCAGAGGTCAACATCCTCGAAGTAGAATGGCGAGTAGAGAGGGTCGAATCCGCCGACCTCGATGAATGGCAGTCTGCGGTATGCGGAGTGGCCGCCGGAGGCGAAGAGGGTGGGGCCGGGCTTGCGGCCGTTTTCGGTTCCGGCGAGCGAGCGGTCAACGTCCGGGCATCCGAGCCGCCATGTTATGCCCGCGCGGTTAGAGATCACGCGTTCGCCTTTGCCGTCGTAGGCCATGCTTGTGACCGCGAACACGAGCGGGTCGTCGAAGTAGGGCATGAGCGGCGGGAGTGTGTTGTCGTTGGTGCGTATATCGGAGTTGAGCAGGTAGATGATTTCGCCTTTTGCGGCTTTCGCGCCTGCAAAAACGGCGCCGGAAAACCCGACGTTTTTTTCGAGTATCAGTGCGGTGAAGTTGTCGCGTGAGATCGAGCGGAGGAATGCGGCGCTGTCGTCCGAGCTTCCGTCATCGACGACGATGACTTCCGCGGACGGGCTGACGCACGCCGCCGAAGCGAACACTGAGGGCAGATTTTTTTCGAGCAGCGCCCGCCCGTTGTAGTTCGGAATTATTATCGAGACCGAATGTTCCATATCGCCGCCGATATTATATTTCAAAAACGTTTCCGCCTCAAAGTGGAAAGGACAAAACAGTATCCAGTAGCGAGGATAGAGGATAGAGGGAAGGCGAAAAAACGGTAGTAGAATTGTAGATTAGTAGATAGGGGAAAGACAAAAAACAAAAAAAAAGTAGTTGGTAGTTGGTAGTTGG
>CAYPEK010000036.1:0-1402 GCA_964409645.1 uncultured bacterium
ATAATTCGCTGGCTTTCAGGGTGCGGACGGCCGGAATTCGGATATAATACAGCGGGATATATTTAAACTGAGAGGTATGAGACGTGAGAGGGCTGAAGCTGACGTGTTTTTTGGCGGTGGCGTTGTCTGTGTTCGTGTCGCTCGGCGCGCGGGCGGCGGACGAGTATATTGATAAGCTTTTCGCGCCTCCCGCCGCGGAGGAGTTGCAAGAGGTGTTCGATAAGACTCAGTACCAGCCGTCGTGCGTGGATTTCGCGACGGACGCGGTTTATATGGAGGACGCCGATTATGTGGTGTGGCACGCGACTTATAAATCGGACGGTCTGAAGCAGACGGGGCTTTTCGGTTTGCCGAAAACGCCCGGCCGGGCGCCGCTGGCGATGATTAACCATGCCGGTTTCAGCGGGTTCTCGGATTACGACCGGGAGCGGTTGCGTCAGTATCTGAAACGCGGGTACGTGGTGGCGATTGCGACGTACCGTGGCGAGGCCGGATCGGCCGGCGCGGCGGAGGGGAAGATGGACGTGCTCGGCGACGAGGCGCACGACATTATGAATCTGATGGAGTGTGCGGCGGGGCAGCCGTCGGTGGACCCGGACAAGATCGTGATGATGGGGGTGAGCCACGGGGCGGGGCTGTCGGTGTCGGTGCTGATTCGGTCGAAGCGAGTGCGTGCGGCGGGGCTTGCGGCTGCGCCGACGAATCTGATGGACGACGCGATGAGGAAGCTGGCGGCGGAGTGGCGGACGCGCCCGGCGGCGGTGGAGGTTATGCTCGAGATGCTGATCCCGAAAGAGGGGATCAAGAAGATGAAGCAGATTCTCGGCATCAAGGCGCGCAACGCGGAACAGATACCGCCCGCGCGGTTCGAGATGATACGGCGGTCGCCGGCGCTGTTTGCGGATAAGATACAGGTTCCGATGATGCTTTATTACGGCGGGCAGGACCCGGTGGCGCGGTTCGAGGACGGGGCGCTGATCGAGAAGTCGCTGAAGTCGCGCGGGATATTCTGCGAGATGACGGTTTTCGGGGATCGCGGGCATGCGTTTTCACCCGAGGAATCGGAGGCGGCACACGCGAAGATCATCGACTTCTTCGATTCGGTGTTGAAAAGACAGTAGCGAGAACTCAGGAAAAAACAAAACCGAGAATATAGAATACAGGATATAGGATATAGCAAAAGACAAAAAGCAAAAAAATAGTAGCTGACATCCGGCAACTGGGGGAAAACAAAAGATTAAAACCGAGCGGCGCGCGTCAGCAAGCGGTCACGTGGAAGAAGAAGATGAATAGCGAATATCCAATAAAGAATATCGAAGGCAAAAGTAAGTAGGTGGTGGATTAATAGGTTGGTAGAAAGGGAAACACAAAAGAACAAGCAAAGAAATGCGGTTTTGGAATA
>CAYPEK010000036.1:1502-37275 GCA_964409645.1 uncultured bacterium
GGTTGGTAGAAAGGGAAACACAAAAGAACAAGCAAAGAAATGCGGTTTTGGAATAGCGAAAAATGATGCTTGTAAAGGAGAATACCCTCAAGCAAGTTTGAGGATAGCACAAGTGGAAACGATTATCACAACAGCGGGATTGGGTGTCCGGTTGGAGGGTGCGGCGAAGCTGTTGGCGCGGTTCTGCGATCGTGAGGGTGAGCCGGAGACAGACCCGTCACTCGCACTCAGTATCGAGACAGCCGACAGGATAGCGCCGGGGCGCAGGCTCGAAGTTGTCGCGGAGCCGGAGGGGGCTCTGCGGATTATGATGGAGGGAATGGATTGCGCGCTGGATTTCGGCTCTGGGACGGGACGGCTGCGTGTGTCGCCGGGCGCCGGGGCGGCGGAATACGCGATGCGGATTGTCATCTCGGCGCTGCTGCTGAGGAACGGCGGCTGCGTTTTTCACGCGTCCGGGCTCGTGAAAGGCGGAAAGGGCTGCATTTTCACGGGGCCGCCGGGGTCGGGCAAGAGCACTGTTGCGGCGGCGGGCGCACGGACGGGCGTAACGGTGCTCGGTGACGAGTATGTGGCGGTACGACGTGTCGGGCCGAGCGGCTATTTCGTTTTTCCGTTACCGGAATGGTTCGGCGGCCGGGCGGCGGATTTCGGACCGCTGGAGGCGCGCGAGGCGGTTTTGGCGGGATGTTTTCTGATCGGGCACGGGAAGCGGACGGAGTTCGAGCCGGGGGATGCGGTGAGGCGCGCGGCCGGGCTTTTCAGTAACATGGTGTTTCTACCGCCGGAAAAGGTTATACTTGAGTCGGCGATGGCGGTGTCTGAGGATGTGCAACGGACATCGACCTGCGGGTTTCTGAAACTCGCGCTTGCGGATACGGAGAGGATTTGGGATATTGCCGAAGATTGTTATGGAAAAACGATATAAGCGGGCGCCGGAGTGTGCGTTCCGGGAGATAGACGGCGAGGCGTTCATAGTGTCGTCGAAAACGGGCGGGGTGCACCTGTTGAATCCGGTGGGGACGCATATATGGTCGTTGCTGGACGGCAACAAGACATTGCGAGATGTGGCGGAGGCCGTGACGGAGGAGTTTGACGTTTCGGCGTGGGAAGCGGCGTACGATGTGGAAGAATTTATGCGTAAATTGGCGGATATGGAACTTATTATAGAACTCCCCGACTAAACAATAGAGACAGAGTCATTGTCAAGGCCTGTTTTGGATTTAAATGACTCTCTTTTTGCCAAGACCACAATTCCAAAATTAGAATATAAGGAAAGTCGGAAAACTTAATTTAAAATATATTGTTTATTACGGAAAAATGGGGGAATCATAGATGTGATGTTGGAAGAAATATATAGAAAAGCGGTTGAGGCGGGGCGGTTGCTGTCGGTACATCTCGAAGTGACTCGGTATTGTAACCTGAGTTGCAGCCACTGCTATGTTACGCCGTGCGAAAACAGCGAGATGAGCGGCCCGGAATTGCACGCGGCGCTGGACAAGCTGGCGGACGCGGGCGCGCTGTTTCTGACGCTGACGGGCGGGGAGCCGCTGACGCGAGAGGATTTCTTCGAGGCGGCGGAGTACGCGAGGCGGCTGAACTTCTCGGTGAGGGTGTTCACGAACGGGACGCTGGTGGACGAGCGCGCGGCGGACCGGCTTGCGGGGCTTTCGCCGTTCGAGGTCGGGGTGAGCGTGTACGGGGTGAGGGCGGAGACGCACGACGGGATCACCGGGACGCCGGGTTCGTTCGATGCGACGATGAGAGGGATCGGGCTGCTGCGTGAGCGCGGAGTGCGGGTGACGGTGAAGTCGGTGATAATGAAGCCGAACTTCGGGGAGTACGGCGAGCTGATCGATTACGCGCGGGGAGTCGGCGCGAGGTACGTGTTCGACGCGACGGTATTTCCGCGTGACGACGGCGGGCGCGGGCCTCTTGAGTTGCGGATCGGCGAAGCGGAGCTGGAAGCGGTGATGTCGGACGCGCGGTTCCAACCGGCCGGCGGTTCGGAGCCTGCATCGCGGCTTGACAAAGTATGCCGCGGGCCGGTGTGCGATCTGAATTTCGTATCGGTCGGCATTTCCCCGGAAGGGGAGGTATATCCTTGTCTCCAATTAAGGCGTAAAGCCGGAAACATCCTCAAAAATGAAATATCCGAAATAAGAGAAACTATGTCCCATATTATACACAAATTGACTTCTGATAAGTTAAAAGAATGCTATAATTGTACATATTGGGATGCATGCACGCGATGCGCCGGACTTGCGTTGCTTGAGGACGGGGACGCGGCGGGGCGGTCGGAGTGGGCATGCGGGATGGCCCGAATTCGAGAGAGGATCAAGAGCAGATGAGTGGAGAAAAAGGCGAAACCGCCGGAGGGCGCAAGCGTCCGTACGAGAAGCCGGCGATAAAGTCTTCAACGATAAAGGAAACATTTCTGGCCTGCGGAAAATGTTCGAACGGGCCGATTGAGCAGTTTTTCTGCACGATATTCCCCGAGATGAGCTGAGGAGCCGTCGATGAGAAACAAAAACAGAAAACCGGTAAGCCGTCCGCGGAGAGGATTTTCAGCGGCGGTTTTTGTAATTGCGGCGATTGTAATGTTGGGGTCGGGTCGCGCGCTTGCGTCGCTGTCGATCACGAACTACGCGGGGTTTGTCGATTACACGTCGCTCGTTTATATCCTTGAAAAATCGGACAGCTACTACTGGGAGCACAACCTTCCGTCGAACGTCTCGACGTACGACGAAACGGACTATTCCGAGTTTAAGACGTTCGGATTCATGTCCTACTCTCCATCGAGCGTATCCCTGCAGGTAAGGTGGTGCTACAACACGACCGACGCGCCCGAGGGCGTAAAGGTCGAAGTGTGGGAAGAGGACACAGCCACGTGGCACAGCGAGACGGGGATCACGATATCGACATCATCATGTACTACAACGCAGACACGAACCTTATCGTACATTGATACCGCGAACGATATTACGAATATAAAACTAAGAATTTTAGGCTATCAATCATCATCGACGAATACGACTTTACAGCTCAATCAGTTTAGAATAAACGCAGTCTTTTTCGGCTTTTTGTCGTACACATATTCGCCGACGGAAGGTAACTCGACAAACGTGCTTTCGCTCCGCACTTCGGACAACGTGCGGGTTGCGTACGCGGCGGACATACTGACCTCGGTTAACGAATCGGTATATCAGGAATACAGCAGCTTCGGATTTTCGTTTCCTTCCGGCGCGGAGATGGGAGCGACGACGATAACTTATGAATGGCAGTGGGACGATCTCGGTAAAACAGCGAGTATGAATTCCGCCAAGCTCGAGATATGGGATGAGAGTTCGAGCACATGGAACAATTCAACCCTGTCGATCCCGTCGAAGCAAACCGACACGACGGCAACCGTGAGTGCGGTTTCTTATGCGAACACCGGGGACGACCTCAATAACATTAAAGTAAGATTTTTAGGAGCCGCGAGCAGGTCGAGCACCGTCGGCGTGAGGCAGGACTACGTCAAAATAGTGGCGAAGCGGAAAATTCTCGCGTCGGACATAGCGGTCTATGCGCCCGTGACGAAGGACTTTTATCCGAATTCGACGGGGCAGGTGCTTCTTTCATTCAGCGTGCCGGACAACGACGGCGTGGCGGACACACTCACGGGAATGATCGTCAAAAACAACGGCACCGCGGTTTACTCGAACGAACTAACCAACATGAAAGTATGCCTAGACAACTCCCCGTACGCGTCGTACGGCACCGAGGACCTGTGCACGACGATGACGTACAGTTCGAGCACGAGCAGATGGAGCGTGAGCGGGATGTCGCGCGCGATTGCGGTGGGCGGCGCGAGAGTGATCATCGTTGGTGACATTGCGTCGCTTCCGGTGGACGGCCGGACGGTGCAGATGCAGATTGTCCAGAATGGAATAACGGTAAGCTCGGGGTATAACGGGCCGACGGACGCGGCGGTGACCAACCCGGACATACAGACGATAAACGGAATGGTGGCGTCGCAGATAACGAACACCGGGGCGACGGCGCTGACCGTGCTTCCGGCATCGACGAACAACCTCGCGATGGACTTCACGATCCCGACAAACGGCGGGACGGCCGACACTCTCACCGGCATCCGCGTGATGAACACGGGGACGGCGGTGAATTCGACCGACATCGCCGCAGTGAAAGTGTGGGCGGAAAGCGGGACGACAGCCGGTTTCCAGTCAACGTCGGACACACTGCTTGGAACGCTGACGTGGAACTCGACAAACTCATGGTGGGCGAACACAAGCCTGTCGCTGGCGTATTCGGCGGCGAAAAGGCTGTATGTAACGGTTGATATTGCGGCAAAGCCGACGGACGCCGCGACGGTGATAATGCAGCTTCCGGCGGGCGGTCTGGATTCTACGGCGGGTGTCGTGGTGGCGTCCGGCAACGACGGGCCGCTCGATGCGGCGGTGACGAATGCAAACGCGCTAACGATAAACGGAATGATTGCATCCGAAATAACGAACACCGGAGCACCGACAGCATATTTCTCGGCGAACGAGACAAACGACCTTGTGATGAACTTTGTTGTTCCGGCCAACGGCGCGACGGCGGACACGCTCAACGGAATCCGAGTGCAGAACACGGGAACAGCAGTGAGAACCACCGACATCAGCGCGGTGAAAGTATGGGCGGACCGCAACGGCAACGGGACGTTCGAGCCGACGGGGTCGGACTCGCCCGCTCTCGGCACGGCGACGTGGAACACATCCGGTTACTGGGAACTGACGGGGCTCACTCAAACTATCTCGACGAGCGGCCAGCGTATATTCGTGTCTGTGGATATCGCGAGCACGCCGACGGTTAACTCGACGATAAAAATGCAATTGAAAACGGGAAGCACGGACACCGCGGCGGGCGTCGTGATGGCGTCCGGCAATGACGGGCCGCTGGACGCGGTTGTGCTGAACGCCAACACGCAGACGATACGCACGAAACTGACGGTGGCCGGAACGGACAAGGCCGGTTCGCCGCTGGAATTGTCGTCAACGAACAACACTATCGAACAGCTTACGCTTACCGTCGGAGCCGGGACGGTAACGCTTACAACTTTGGCCGTAACGTTGACCGGGACGGCGGTCACAAGCGACATAACGGCGGTTAAACTGTGGCAGGACGTGAATGGCAACGGCGCGTGGGACGCCGGAGACACGCAGCTTTCTACGACCAAGACTTTTTCGGGCGGCACGCTGACGTTCAGCAGCTTCAGTCTGAGCGTGACGTCCGGGACGCCGAAATATCTGATAGTCACATACGACATATCGGCTAGCGCGACAATGGGACACACCGCCGGCCTGTCGATAGCATCGGCCGGGGTAGCGGCGACACCTTCGGGGAGTGTTATAATTTACTTCCCGACGGACCCGATAGTCAGCTCGACGCCGCTGATAGGGCGTACGCTCATGGTCACCGGCACGGACAAGCAGCAGCTCGGTTTCGAGAAGGGGTCGAGCTACGTGATCGAGCAGCTCACGTTGACTGCTTCGTCGGGGACGATAAATATATCGGCTCTGAAAATCGACCTTACCGGGTCGGGGTCCGCGTCCGACCTGACAGCGGTGAATCTCTATCACGATGTAAACAATAACGGTTTGTACGACTCGGGGACTGATGTGCTGCTCGACACCCAGACGTTTTCGGGCACCACGCTGACATTCAGCCCCGGTTTCAGCGTAACGACCGGCACGCCGGAGAATCTGCTGATTCAATATGCAATTTCATCGAGCGCGACAATAGGCGCCACACTCGGAATGAGTATGGCGGACACGTCGTATATCACGACGGGGGCCGGAGAAAACAAGGTGTTCACGAACACAATCCAGTCAACCAACGGGGCGGTCAACCCGAGTCTTTTGGTGGCCGGGGCGGACAAAGCGCCCGCGTCGGTCGCGCCCGGACAGCAGAATGTCGTCATGCTTCAGCTCACGCTTACCGCCACATCGGACGCGATCACCGTGACATCCATCAAAACGGCGCTGACGGGCACATCATCGGCGTCTTACATATCTTCAGTCAACCTCTACCACGACGCGAACGACAACGGCACTTATGAAAGCGGCACGGATGTCCTGTTGTCCTCGAAAACGTTCTCCGGGACTACCGCCACGTTCAGCGCTCTTACATTCAACGTCGCTTACGGAACGCCGGAGCGCCTGCTGATAGTCTATAACGTGGCGTCATCAGCGTCGGTGGGCTACACGATGGGCGCGCGGCTGGCGGATTCGTCTTATATAACAGTCAATACGCCGCCGGTAGTGGCCTCATTTTCGGCGATACAATCGACGAACTCGGTGATATCAACGGCGATCAACGTGGTCCCGACGGATTCCGCCGCTTCTCTTCCGGACGGAGTGACGAAAGGGCAGACTAACGCGCTGTTCGTGAAACTGTCCATGAAAGCAACGGTCGGCTCGGCGTCCATAACGGCGCTGAAGGTCAAACGCACGGGCACCGGCGCGGATTCCGACATCACCGGCGCGAAGCTTTATTACGACCAGAACGCCAACGGGACGTTCGAATCGGCGACGGATCAGCAGATAGGCTCGACAATGACGTTCTCAGGCGGATCGCTGACGTTCTCGGGGTTCACAGTCACGCCCTCAACCACGGCGTCGTCCACCATCTTCGTGGTGTACAACATAAGCAGTTCGGCCACGTTGAACGCCACGCTCGGCGCCGAAATAACGGATGTGTCGTATTTCACAACAAACCCGACGACAGGTGTAACGGTTAATCTCACCACGGCGCCGTTCACGACAACGACCGCGACGGTACACAACGCGGCGTCGCTTACGGCGTCGTTCGCATCGGTTCAGACTCCGGAGAACATCAACGACAACTTCACGGTGACGTTGACGGTGGTTAATGCCGCGAACTCCTCGCGGGTGACGACGACCGCGCCGTCGCCGTCCACTCTCACAAAAACGTACGGAAGCGGCGCGGCGGTGGTGCTTGTCAGCGGCCCGACACCGGCGAGCGCGAGTATCGAAGGCGGCGCCCAGCAGAATTTCGTATATACCTTCTACGGCTCCGCGGCGGGCACGGTCACGTTCAGCGCGGTGGCGAGCGGCACGGATGCCAACCTCCTGACAACCGTCACATCATCGACCGCGACGTCGAACACTGTCACGATTAACACGCAGATATCACCCTCGTGGACGTTCAGCGACAGCGGCTCAACGCAGGCGTTCTACGGCTCCGGCGCGCCCGCGACCAATCCGTCCAGCGTTAAAGTAGTTTACATCGGCAACGAAAACAAAAATCTTTATTCAGTGAAACTGCTCGACGGGACAAAAGTATGGTCCTACACCGCGACCAATGCTATACGCAGCACACCTTATGTTAAAAGTTACGTGATCTATTTCGGAGACGAAGGCGGCTACTTCTACGCGGTCCGCGACAACGGTTCCACAGCCTCACAGGTCTGGAAAGTTTCGGCGGGAACCAGCGCCATCCGCACCGGCGCCACGAGGTGGCTCAACGGCACCGAAGGCCGAATCTATTTCGGCTCTCTTAACGGTTATGTGTATTGCCTGAACGAATCCACCGGCGCAAAATGCTCCGGGTGGTCAAATCCAAGCCTCGGCTCGGCGATCTATTCAACTCCCGCGCTGCCCGGCGACGGTTACCTCTACGTCGGCACTTACGGCGGCTCAATCTATAAGATTGATAGATCAACAGGCTCGATAACAACGACTTATACCGGATATACAAGTATTACGGCAGCGCCTTTCGTATATCCGAAAAATATTTCAACGCCGGCCAACGGGTCATGGCTCTGGATCGGTTCGCAAAACAAAAACACCTATAAAATCGATACCACAAAGACCAACGGATCGCAGAATACATGGACGTTCGGGCCGACGACTCCCGTACCGGTCGGCGTGGTGCAGAACAGCGTATTCGTGGATGCGTACCGGACAGGAGTGACGGCCAGCAACGATGTATTTGTCGGCAACAGCAACGGGTGCCTGTACGCCATCACCGATTCGGGGGTTCAGAAGTGGAAATATCCGGCGGGATCGAGCACGCTTACGGCGGCGATATCGTCCTGCCCGGTTCTGGACCCGAATACGGATAAAGTGTATTTCGGTGCGGAGGACAATAAGCTGTACGCGGTATCGAACGGCTCGACGGCGGCGACGCTGCTCACCGGTTGGCCGTATCAGACGGCGGGCGCGGTGAAGGCCTGCCCGTCGATGTCCACCTCGCCGAGTTATGTATTGTTCCCGTCAACGGACGGAAAAGTTTACGCCTTCCCAAGGTGAAGCCAATGAAGAAAAAAGCCACATTAATATTTTTGATAGCGGCGGCGGCGCTCCTCGCGCCGTTCGGAGCGCGGGCCGAGGACTGGCCCCAGTTCCTGAACGATCAGAGGCACTCGGGCCGCTCCGCAAATCCGGTGCTGACACCGCTTACCCTGAAGTGGTCGTACGACACGGGGTCGGTCGTTACGATGTCGCCGGTAAAGGCGGGCGACAAGGTGTTTCTCGGCACGCGGAACGGCATGGTCGTAGCGCTGAACGCCTACACCGGCACGCTCGAATGGCAGTACGACGCGGGGGACAGCATAGGAGGCGCGCCCGCGGTTGCGGACGGCCGCATTTACTTCAATACAGTCGGAGGGCAGCTCTACTGTCTTAATGCCGCCGACGGCGCTCTCGTGTGGCGTTATACAACGAGCGGGCTCGATCTCGGCACCCCGACGGTTGCGGGCGGTGTTGTGTATGTCGGCACCGGATACCCGAACCAAAATCTGTTGGCGCTCGATGCGGCGACAGGCGCATGGAAGTGGCAGTTCTACGTCGGGCAGCCGATTCTGAACGCGCCGGCTTACGGCGACGGAGTCGTCTGGATCGGCGCCGGAAGCGGCATCTTCTACGGCCTCGACGCGCAGACGGGCAGCAAGATTGCGCAGTTCCAGACGGGCGGCATATCGTACTTCACTTCGCCTTCGATACTCGACGGTGTGGTGTTCCTCACGGGCGGCGAATACGACAGAAAAATTTATGCGCTTTCAGTTCAGACCGGCGCGGAAATATGGGAATCGGAGCCGGTTACGGACAACCTGATTGTCAAAGCATCGTCGATTTCTTCATCTGACGGCAAGATTTTTATTTCTATCGGATATCCGAATCAGAAGATTGTGGCGCTCGATGCGTCGAACGGCGGCACTTTGTGGACGTACGATTCCGGAGATGCTTCGGTGTGGAACTTCATGAGCACGCCGATTGTGTCCGGGGATGTGGTGTATGTCGGCGCGGCGGCGGGAAATCTGATTGCGTTGAACAAGAGCACCGGCGCGCTTTTGGCGCAGATGTCGGTGGGTGGCGCGGTGGTGGCGTCGCCGGCAATCGCCGACGGGATTGTTTATGTCGCGACGGTGAACGGACTGGTCAAGGCGTATCTCGGCACGGATGCGACACCGCCGACGGCGGCGATCACGTCGCCCGCGGCCGGAGAGCTCATCGGCGGCACGGTCGCCATAGCCGGAACGGCGTCGGACACCAATCTTGAAAGGTACACGGTCGAGTACGGCGAGGGGGATTCTCCTTCGAGCTGGAACACGGTGGCGGTGGTGGCGGGCGGAGTTAACGTCACCGGCGGCACGCTCGCCGAATGGAATGTCACGGGTCTCCAAACGGCAACTTACACGATCAGGCTCACCGCGGTGGACACCGCCGGGCACTCGTCTCAGGCGGCGGTGGCGGCGCTTGTTGACCCGGACCCGCCGTCGTTCGCGGGCCTCGGCGCGGTCGCGCGCGGCGCGTCGGATACCGACATAACTCTGAGTTGGGATGCGGCGTCGGATGCCAACGAGCCGGTCACCTACTACATATTTAAATCCGAAACCGCAAGCGGACAGGCGTTCGACTCCGCGCCGTTCGCGACGACTTCCGCGACGACTTTCGATACAACCGTTTCGTACGGCGAGAGCGAGTACTTCGTTGTGCGCGCCGCGGACCGGCTTGGAAACATCGACTCGAATACTGTCGAAAAAGCATACGTAACGTCGGATGCGACGTCGCCCGCTTTCGCGGGTCTCACGTCTATCGCGCGGGGCGGCTCGGACACCGAAGCGATTCTGAGCTGGGACGCCGCGACGGACTCTTCCGGCGGGCAGATCACGTACAACATATACAAAGCGGCGGCGGCCGGCGCGGAGGATTTCGGCGCGGCGCCGTTCGCGACAACTTCCGCAACGTCGTTGAATGTCAACGTGCCTTACGGCGGCCACGATTATTTCGTTGCGCGGGCGGCGGACGCCGCGGGCAACGAGGACTCGAACACTGTCGAAAAGGATTTCCTGACGGTGGACACCGTTGCGCCGACTTTCGCGGGCCTCGAATCGGTTACGCGCGGCGGCTCGGATACGTCTGTTGCGCTCGTCTGGCAGGCGGCTTCCGACGCGTCGGGCGGTGCCATTACTTACAAAATATACAAAACGGCGACGCCCGGAGTTTACGACTTCGCGGGCGCGCCCGCCGCGGCGACGACGTCCGTCGGGATCGAACTGCCGGTTTCGTACGGCGAGAATTCGTATTTCGTTGTGCGCGCCGCGGACGCCACGGGAAATACGGAAACGAATACGGTTGAAAAAGTATATCTTCCGGACGACACGACACCGCCTTCCTTCGGCGGCCTGAAAACTGTTGCGCGGGGCGGCTCGGACACCGAAGTTGTTCTGAGCTGGGACGCCGCGACGGATGCCTCCGGTTCGGTGCGGTACGCTGTCTATAAAGCGGCGGCGGCCGGAGCCGAGGATTTCAACACGCCGCTGCTGACGACCGCCGAGACGAGCGTTTCGGCGACTGTGGCGTACGGCGCAAGGGCGTACTTCGTTGTGCGCGCGACGGATGCCGCCGGAAACGGTGAAACAAACACGATCGAGAAGGATTTCATGCCCGCCGATACGGTCGCGCCGGAGTTCGACGGCGTGGTTTCGGTGGTGCGGGGCGGCTCGGATACCACGGCCGTGCTGAGCTGGAACGCAGCGACGGATGCCGCGGGGCCGGTCAGCTACACGGTTTACAAGGCGGCGACGTCGGGCGCGGAGGATTTCGACGCGCCGCTGCTCACGACGACGCAACTCACCGCCGAGACGGCGGTCGCGTACGGCGAACACGCATACTTCGTTGTGCGCGCGGTTGACGCCGCCGGTAATGAAGAAACGAACACTATCGAAAAAGACTATCAGCCTGCCGACACGACACCGCCGGTTTTCGCCGGGCTCGGTTCGGTTGTTCAGGGCTCTTCGGACGACGAAGTGGTTCTGAGCTGGGGCGCGGCGACGGACGTTTCGGGCGTGGTGACATACAATGTCTATTCCTCGGTCAGAGCTGGGGCGTATCTGTTCGATGTGCCGCTGATCGCGGCAACTACGTCAACGAGCATGAGCATGATAGTGCCGGCCGATAGGGCGACCTACTTTGTTGTGCGTGCGGTTGATGCGGCGGGCAACGAAGACTCCAACCTGATCGAGAAAGCGTACATCCCGTCCGATACGACCGCGCCGACTTTCGCGGGCCTTGCATCCGTTGCGCGCGGCGCGGCGGACACGACGGCCGTACTTACTTGGGAAGCGGCGGAAGACGCGGTTGGGCCGGTCAGCTACGCGGTTTACAAGGCGGCGGCGGCGGGCGCGGAGGATTTCAACGCGCCGTTGCTCACAACGGCCGAACTGACCGCCGAGACGACGGTCGCGTACGGCGAAACCGCGTACTTCGTGGTGCGCGCGGTTGACGCTGCGGGCAATCAGGAAACGAACACGGCCGAGGTGGAGTACACCCCGGCGGACACCACGCCTCCGACATTCGGCGGCCTGCGCTCGGTTGCGCGCGGCGGCTCGGATACGTCGGCGATTCTGAGCTGGAGCACGGCGACGGACGCATCGGGCGCTGTGTCTTATAAAATTTATAAAACGACTGCGCAGGGCGCATACGACTTCGCGTCGCCGCTGGCGACGGCGACGGTCACAACCGCCGAGGTTGCCGTCTCGTATGGCGCGAGCTCGTACTTCGTAGTGCGCGCGGTGGACGCTGCGGGCAACGAGGACTCCAATCTGATCGAGAGGGCTTACACCCCCGCGGATACGACGCCGCCGGTATTTGCCGGTCTCGCGTCTGCGTCGCGCGGAAGCGCGGACACGCGCGCGGCGCTGAGCTGGGCGGCCGCGACGGACGCGGGCGGCGCGGTGAGCTACAAAATATACAGAGCCGCGACGGCGGGCGCGGAAAACTTCGCGGCGCCAGCCGCCATCGTGACGGCGAACGCCGCCGAGATGGATGTCGCATACGGCGAGAGCGCGTACTTCGTGGTGCGCGCGGTTGACGCGGCCGGAAACGAAGAGACGAACACCGTCGAGAAGGCATACTCGGCCGCCGATTACACAGCGCCGGTTTACGCCGGGCTGGCATCGGCCGAGGACGTCGGGACGGGCGGCGCGGTGACGTTGAGTTGGGACGCCGCTACGGACAACATGGGCGGCGATGTAACGTATAAAATTTATATGTCGGCGTCGTCCGGCGGTTACGATTTCGGCGCGCCGACGGCTACGACCGGCGGATCGCCATACACGCTGACCGGGTTGACAAACGGCACGGCATATTACTTCGTTGTGCGCGCGGCGGACGCGGCGGGCAACGAGGACACAAACGCGGTCGAGAAGTCGGCGACACCGACCGATTCCCGCGCGGCGGTTACGATCTCCGAGCCGCCCGCCGGGACGCTCACAAACAGGCCGTATATCACCGTGCGCGGGACGACCGCCGCGGGTTACGGCGTGACGGTGTCCGGCGTCGCCGCGCAGACGGACACCGCGGGCGGGTTCACAGCGACGGCGGCCCTAAATGCCGGGTCGAACACGATCGCCGTCGTTTCGACAGACCCGGTGACGGGCGCGCAGTCTTCGGCCTCGGTGGCGGTCACGTATCAGGCGTCGCTCGCCGGATTCACCGCCGCGATGGTTTCGCAGCCCGAGGCGGAGCAGACCGTGTCGGCGCCGGTGGCGCTGACGGTTAAGCTGGCGGCCGCGGCGGGCACGCCGGTGTTTAACGCATCGGCGACTTTCCGGATCGACTCGCAGCCTTCCGGCGCGGTCGGCGCGGCGTTTTCTGCGGCGGCGACGGCGACGGGCTACGACGGGACCGCCGCGACGACTTTCACGCTCGGCGATAAGACCGGCTCGTACACCGTAATCTGCGAGGTGAAGGACAACGCGGGCGCGGATGTGGCGGGTTCGCCGATCACTCTGACATTTAATGCAAGTCCCGATTCGCAGCACCTGTACGTGCCCGGATCGGCGGACCTGACGGAAACTCCCGGCGGCGAGGCCGACAAGGACTCGAAAGGCCGGTTCACGAAGCTGCTTGTTGACGGGCAAGGCAGGACGCTGATCTCTTACACGGACCCGGTTCTCGGCGGCCTGAAAGCGGACGGCAAAACAAAAGCGGAATTCAAGATTGTGGTTTATGACATACACGGCAACATTGTGCCGGGGATAACCGTGAAGCTGACTCGTACCTTTGCGGCCACGGCAGGCAGGTCGGCGGGCAGGTCGGCTGCACAGACGGCGGCCTCGTCGCAGGAGGAAACGACCGACGAGACCGGCGCGGCGGTGTTCGAGGACTCGACGATCGACCCCGGCGACTACGACTATCAAGCGGAGGTCGGCGGGGCGGACTACGGCCCGGCCTTCAGGGTGGCCTACGCCGCCTCGGCTATCGGGTTGGGCGACGTTCACATTTATCCGAACCCGTGGCGGCCGGGCAATCAGCTCTGCTTCGCGGGCGATATCTCAGCGAGTATAACATTCACGATCAAGATATACGACATTCGCGGAAGCCGCGTGCGCGACATCGCGGGAGCCGCGAATCCGCTGATCCTGACACCGGACGGGCGTCAGCAGGCGATATGGTGCGGCGACGGGGTCAACAACGGAGGCCGCCCACTCGCCAGCGGCGTTTATCTGTACTATTTTGAAGCGTGGGACGCGGCAACCGGCGAAGAGGCGTCAACGAAAGGCAAATTCTCAGTCGTAAGATGACGCGTTTGCCGGAAACTCCGAATCCGAATCATATTTCGGTTTCCCGGGCGCTCAGTCTGCTTTTTGATGCGCCTGTTGATATGCGCGCGCGCGACGACCTTGCGGCCGCGATCCGCGGGGGCTGTTTCCCGTGGGGCCGGTTTCTCGCCGACGGCGCTGCGCCTTATTTTTTCGACAGGATAAAGAAGTCGGGCCTTGAGGCCGAAACGCCGACCGAAATCCGCGCGCGGTTAGAGCAACTCCTTATCGAGCAGACCGGCAGAAACATCATCATGCTGCGCGAACTGGACGCGGCGACCGCGGCGCTTAATTCGCGCGGCGTGGAGCCGGTGCTGCTGAAAGGGGCCGCGCTTCTGAAAACGGTCTATCCTCATCCCGGCCACCGGCGTCTTGCCGACCTCGACCTCTTGATTCGCAAAAACGAAATGCCCGCCGCCGCCGAGGCGCTTGCCGGGATCGGCTACAGCCCGGCGGGTGCACGCGGCCATCACCTCAATTTCGCCGCCCGCCGCGAATTCCCGGTTCTCATTGAGCTCCACACGCACCTTTTCAATCCGGACAATCCGATGTTCAGATATGCGTTTCCGATAGACGCCGAAAAGTTTGCCGATAATGCGGTCCCGTTTGAATGGGAGGGGATGCGTGCCCGGATGCCGCGCTCCGAGGACATGGCGCTGCATTTGATCTGTCACGCGGTGCGGGAGCGGTACGGAAGTCTCAAATATTTCGCTGATTTAAATGAATTATTCGAGGGCGGCCTTGTTGACAGGGAACTTTTATACAGAATGTGTGTTGATTATAAAATACAGTGTATGTTTATAGATTTTTTGAATGAGTTTGAATATTTAAATAAATATGACATAATTGGAGGCTCCGGGCCGGGTGGCCGCAAAGCGGGACGCCGGAGGATTTGGGTTGACAAACCGCAACTCGGCGGCGGTTTGCGTGGGAGAATCGATGAAGCATTGTTTTACATTGGGAAAATCGAGGGCTGGAACCGTCGTGCAGCGGCGATATTGTCGCTTCCTTGTTATGTGTTCCGGCGCGGGATCGCAAAGCAAAACTGAAAAGCAAATTTCATTTTTTGCTTTTCTGATATTGCTCGTTTTCGCGGCGATTTCACATGCCGCGTCTGCGGCGCCGTCCGTTCAAGCAACAGTGCTTCATTCGGGTTTCCGTCCGGACACGGGCGCTTTCGTGGTGCTTATAGATCAGGGTTCGGCTTCAGGAATAAAGGACGAAACGAATTATGTAGTGGTATATAACGGGAAACGGGTCGGAGCGTTGACTGTGATAAGTACGCTGCCGGACAGCGCGGTCGGCTCGTTGGAGCCTTTCACGGGCGCAAAGGTGCCGCCCGCGGGCGCGAGAGTAAGTATCACCGGCGCGGGCGGTGTTGCGGCCGCCGAGATTGAGCCGGAGGCGGAATATGAGCCGGATTACGGAGCGGGAATTTCTTCGAGTCCGCTGCTATCGACCGGGTATAAAGTCGGCCCGCAGGATGTCTTGAATATAAAAGCGTATCCGCCGAATATTCTGCCGGAATCGACCACGGTGAGACCGGACGGCACGATTGTGCTTCCCGTGGTGGGTGTGATCGATGTAACGAACATGACGGTTTACCAGATCGCGGACCGGGTGCAGGCCCTGATGAAACGCGATTTCAAGCGCCCGTGGGTTGAGGTTTCGGTGGCCGAATACAACAGCATCACGGTGCGGATTTACGGCCAGATGTCAACGACGCAGTGGCGGCAGAGCGGCACGGGCGAATACGGACTGAAGGAAAACACGAGGATACTCGAATTTGTAACCAACATCGGCGGCTTCGACAAGACGGCCGATTTGAAGAACATTTCGGTGTTCCGGAAAGACGGAACCGAAAAAAAGATTGATTTTACGAAGATAATGTCTGATCCGAAGGACCCGGACAACATACAGCTCGAAGGCGGCGACATCATCCGCGTGCCGGCGATCGAGGAAGCGAAGATCAAGGTGCGTGTGGTGGCGCTCGGCCAGATCAGCAAGCAGGGCGTGATCAACCTCGACACGGAGCATTCCGGGCTGGTGGAAGCGATATCGGCGGGCGGCGGATTTTCGGAGCTGGCCGCGTTGGACCGGGTGCAGGTTCTGCGGGATCAGAACGGAATGCAAAAGACCACGGTGGTGGACGCGAGCAGTATAATCGCGGGCAGCGCGCCGGACTACCCACTCGAACCGGGCGACCTAGTTTACGTGCCCAAGAGGACCGAGAAAAAAAGTTCGATGGACCGTCTGAACGACTTCCTCAAGGAGATTCTTCCGACGGCGAATTTCATGTACCTGATAGACCGCTTGTGAGCGGGGGCGGAGAATGCAGAGAGACCTGAGTCTGAGCGAATACTGGCACATTCTGCGGAAGCGGAAATGGGTGCTCATATTCACCGTGCTGTTTTTCGGGTGCGCTTCCGCCGTGCTGACGTTCATGCAGACGCCGGTGTACAAGACAACGGCGCTCGTGAGGATCGACCAGTACAAATCCGTGATGAACCTGATCTCCGATCTTCTGAGGTGGAGCCCCGGCGAGATCATGGCGACCGAGGTGGAGACGGCGCAGAGCCCGATAGTGCTTGAAGAGGTCGCGAAGAGGATCGGGATGCTGGAGCCGAACGCGCCGAAGGACAGCAAATACTCGGCGATAGGCAGTCTCAGAAACGCGGTCAAAGCGCGTCGCGTCGAGACCACGAACATGATTGAGATCGAGGTGACGCTCTCCGACCCGGATAAAGCGGCTCGAATCGCGAACACTGTAGCCGACGTTTACAAGGAAGTGAGCCAGAAGAACGACACGGAAGACGTACACGCGGCGAAAGTGTTTGTCGAGCAACAACTCAAACGGGCGAAGGACCGGCTGCGAAAGTCGGAGGATGCACTGAGAATATACAAGCAGCAGACGGGCGTAATGTCGGTGGATTCGGAAACCAAAATCACGCTGGATCGTCTGACTTCGATGGAAACCGAGTTGCTTAAGACGCGGACGGACCGCGAAGCGCTCGCGTGGCAGATCAGCGACTACAAAAACAGAATAACCAATCTCGATGTGGAGAAAGAAGTCGGGATACTCAATTCGAGCACTCTCAACAGCAGCTATCAGTCTCTCACGGATATGAAGCGGCGTATGAATGAGATGTCGAGTGAATACACATCGGCCAATCCGGAAATGAAGGACCTGAAAGCGGAGACCGACAGGCTGAGCAAGGCGATAAAGAAGCAGGTTGTAGTTCTGCTGAGCGATGAGATGCGCGCGCTCGATCTGCAGGACGCCAACTTCGCGAAAAGGGAAGCGGAGCTTTCGGAATTCGTGGGGCGCGAGCTGGCTCGGATTCCCGAAAAAGACATGGAGTTGAGCCGCCTCACGCGGGAAGTTACTGTAAATGACGAAATCTATACGATGTTGAACAAGGAATTCAAACAGGCGCAGATCAAGGAAATGGGCATGGTGAGCGAGGTGACGCTTGTCAGCCCGGCGGTTGTGCCGAAAGTTCCGATCAAGCCGAATAAGAAGCTCAACATAATGATGGGGTTCGTGCTGGGGTTGATTCTCGGATTCGTTATGACGGCGCTTGTGGAGAGCTTCGACACGTCGATCGGCGCGGTGGAGGATATCGAGAGACTGCTCGAGACGCCCGTGCTGGCGGCGGTGCCGAGGTTCGAGCATACGCCGCGCCCGCCGCGGTTCCAGTTCCTCACGCCCAACAAGCCGCCCGCTTCGGTTACGCTCGACCACACGAAGGCGCTGCCGACGGTGTTCAATCCGAGCGCCGCCGCCGCCGAGGCGTACAGGCACCTGCGCACCAACCTCAGTTTCGCGCGCATTAAAGACAATAAGAAAGTCTATCTCGTTTCGAGTTCCGGCCCGCAGGAGGGCAAGTCGATAACGACATCGAACCTCGCCGTGGTCATGGCGCAGAGCGGCCAGCGGACGCTTCTGATGTGCTGCAACCTGCGCCGGCCGACGATCCACAAGGTATTCGGCATCAGCAGGCAGCCCGGCCTGACGGACGTTCTGATCGGCTCCTGCACGCCTGAGGAGGCAATCCACACGTTCGCCGACATAGTGCTAGGCGACATGGACTGGGAGGCCGCGCTGCAACTGCCCGGTCTGGACAATCTGTCCATCCTGCCCGCGGGCACGCTGCCGCCCAACCCGACCGAGCTGCTCGAATCGCAGAAACTCGGAGACCTCATCAACTATTTCAGACGCGAATACGACATCATACTCGTGGACGCGCCGCCCATTCTTCCGGTGACGGACTCACTGCTCGTCGGCGCGAAGGTTGACGGCGCGGTGCTCGTCTATCAGCTCGGACGGCTCCCCCGGCGCGCTCTCCAGCGCACGAGGAACCTGCTTCGCAGCCTCAACATCAACGTTGTCGGCCTCGTTCTCAACGACGTGCGGCCCGAATTCCACGGAGTCGCTCCGATCTACATTTCACAGGAATATATGAGCGCCACCCGGCGCGTGATGCAGGACAGCATAAATCCGCAGCCGGGCGAAAACAACGGCGGCGCTCCCCGGAGCTAGGATAATGTATCTCGAATACTGGAAACTGCAACTTAAGCCGTTCGAAAACGTTCCGGACCCACGGTTTTTCTTTGCTTCTCCGCAACACGACGAGGGCCTCATGCGCCTCGTTTACAGCATAGAACAGAAAAAAGGCGCCTCGGTGCTGACAGGCGGCTTCGGCTGCGGGAAAACGCTTCTGGTTTATACCCTGATAAACAAGGTTCTTCAGGGGCTTTACCGGTTCGCGCTCGTCTCGAACCCGCTCCTCTCGCCGAAAGAGATGCTCGCGGAAATACTCCGCAAACTCGGCCACCCGATATCCGGCGAGTCCGACAAAGCATCCCTGCACGGCAAGCTCGAAGAGGTTCTTCTTAACAACCAGCGCGGCGGCCGAAACACCGTCGTCATAATCGACGAAGCCCATGTTATCGAAAACCAAAACGTGTTTGAAGAAATCAGAATGCTGCTGAATTATCACGCATCGGGCCAGTTCCTAATCACGCTTCTGCTTGTGGGACAGCCCGAGCTGACGGATAAGATCAAGATGAATCCCGCGCTCTCGCAGCGGGTGGCGATGAGATATGTGCTCGGTCCGCTGTCGAAAGTGCAGGTGAACGAGTATCTGCTGCACCGGCTTGGAGTGGCGGGCGCCGCCGGCGAGATATTCGCTCCGGAGGCAGTGGAGATCGTGCACGAAATATCGGGCGGCATTCCGAGGAAGATAAATCACCTTTGCGACATGTCGCTGTTCATCGGATACACGAGAAATGAAAATCGAGTTACAGTGGATATTGTTAAAGAAGCCGCGGGAGAATTGAGCGATTGATATTTTGTTCTTAATATTAAATAAGCTATGTGAGAACTAAGGCGGGCGAACGGGATGGTTGAGTTCAGGAAAGCGGTGAAGAAGGCAGTGCCGATAGAGCGGCTGCCCGGCGATGCGCCGGCGCCCCCGGCGCAGCAGAATGTCATGCCCGCGAGCGATTTCGTGTTTTCCTCCCGGCCTACAACGGGCCGGCAGTTTATCGCAGAGAGGACGGCACAGGAGATTTACCTCGAAGGGTTGGCGCTCTCGGCGGCGGTCTCCGAATGGGCCGCAACGGGCGCTCGCGTTGCGTTTCCGCTCGATGCCCCCCTGAGCGCGCTCATAAGCGACGTGGCGAACAGGCTCGCCACGGATCAGGCGTGGACTCTGCTCTCGCTCTCGCGCGCGGCGTCGAAACCTAAATTTCTCCCCGCGCACGCCATGAACACCTGCATTCTTTCGACGTACATAGGAATGCACTCCGGCATGCGAGACGATCAGATCATCTCGCTCGCCAACATCTCTTTCCTGCACGACATCGGCGTTTCCGCCATTCCCCACAGTTCCGGTCTCTGCCTGCATCAGATTTTTCAGGAGTACGACCTCATTTCGGACGCTGTTGCCGGAATGGGTTGCTGCACAAAACCGGACTCGGATTATTTCGAATATATCAAGAAGCATCCGCTTGATTCGCTCAAGCTGATCGATGCCGCCGGAAGGATAGACGACCCGACGATTGCGCTTGCCGCGGTGGAGCATCACGAGCGGGTGGACGGTTCCGGATATCCGAACCGCAAGACCGCAAAAGAGGTCTCTCTCGCGAGCAGCATTCTTGCAGTAGCGGACACCTATCTCGGCATAACTCATCGCACTTCGGAAGGACGCGGCATAAAGCCTTTCGACGCGATCCGGACGATCTCGCAGATGGCGGGCAGGAAGCTGAGCATGGATGCCACGAGGAAGTTTCTGCAGGTGATGTCGATCTACCCGATCGGCAGCGGAGTGCGGCTCAACAACGGAGTCATAGCGCGAGTGACCGGAGTTAACGAAAAGCAGTTGACGAAACCGTTGGTAAGGGTCGTGTCGGCCGCCGGCGAATCGTTCGCGGTGGACCAGATAATCGACCTCGCGAGCGAGAAACTTCTTTTCATCCGCGAACCGGTTTGCATCGACCCCCTTGATCCTGTTTTCAACATCGGATAAAATAACCTTCGTATTTAAATAATGATTTAAAGGCCGGAAATTGCGGCGGGAAGAATCTGCTTGAGAACCGTTCGGCTGATTGTTTGGACAACTATCTGGATTGCGACGCTGGCTTGCGGCGTGATTTACTGCTTCCCGAGGTTCGAGCTGATTTATCCGCCTTCCACGAATTTCGAATGCAACACCGAGACCATACCGGTGATGGGCCGGGTGAAATGCCCGGATTGCATTTTGCTGATCGGCAACCACACCGTGAAGACGGAAGAGGACGGGTACTTCAGAGAAGAGGTTCCGCTCCGGACCGGTGAGAATAAGATAGACATCTATCTGCGCGACGTGCCCGGAAACGAAATCCTGAAAACTCTGATGGTGACGCGGAACGCGACGGTTCCCGGAGGGAACGCGCTCGGCGCGCCGCTGCCCTCGGGGTCCGTGGTGCCGGACGCGCCGCCGGAGGCGTTCGCGGTGAAGCAGCCGGTGACAGCGGTGAAAGTTACCCCGGCGCCGGTTTCGGCGAAGAAGCAGATGGAGCGGGCGAAGGTGATCTTGCCGGAAAAAAGCGTTTCGGAATCGGCTTCTCCCAACCCCGCGAATTTGGCGAAAGCGGGACGGAATAAATCCGAGGCTGGCTTGAAGGCTCAGGCAGTGGTTACCCTTCGGCCGGTTGAATTTTATTTGAACGGCAAGCAGGCTAAAAAACCGGCGGCGGATTATTTATTTAAGGATAACAGAGTATATCTCAGAACCGACTCGGCGCTTTGGAAACAGGCGAGCGCCACACAAGTGACGTCGGAATCGGTTGTTTTTTATAATGTTGCGCCGCTCAAGCAGGTGGCGGTTTCGCTCGCGGCCGGCGGAGCGGTCGTCTCGGACGGAAGCGATTATGTTCCGGTGCGCGAGGTGTTCGAGAAGGCGGGCAGGGTAGTCAACTGGGTTCCCGGCAAAGTTTATATTGACGCGGAATACAAACCGTGCCCGATCGAGGTCGGCGGGTCCGCGAAGGAAAGTATCGCGGGTGTCATTTACAAAGGCGCGATATTCGTGCAGGCCGGCAGCCTCTCGAAACTCGGAATTAAAGCCGAGCAGGGGAAAGGCGGCGTGAGCCTGTTGAGCCGCGGAACCGGCAAGCTGACAGTGACTCGCATAACGCACGGCAGCCGAGGGCGTGAAACGATCATAGAAATCCGAAACAAGGGGGGCAAATCCCCTCCGAATCGCCTGCAAGGACCCGCAAGCGACATGGTTGACGAAAGTTATCAAATACCCTTAAGGAAGGTCGCCTCCGAATTGGGTGTTGAAGTTAAATGGGACGAATCCGAAGGCAGTGTTTCGGTTTTGCCAATTTCTGTCGCACGCGGCAACTGAGCCGTAATTTAGTGAAAACACGCCCAATAAAAAGTGTTTTCCGCGCACACTTAAATACGAGACCCCTTTGATATGCTGACTCTCAGAGCCCGACAGTTATCAGTTTACGTCGCTGTATTTGTGGTGACGGCTGTGCTTTTTGCCGCGTCATGGACGACTTCACAGGTCAATTCCCAGCTCGCGGCGGCACTGATTATCGGTCTGGCGGTCGGCGCTCTGTCGTTCTTCATGCAGGATATTGCAGCGGTGGCGATCCTCGCATCGATGGTGCTTTCGCCCGAAATTAAGGTGGCGAGTCTGCCTGCCCGCGAGGTCGTTATCCGGTTCGACGATATCGTTCTGATCGTTTTTTTCACGAGCTGGCTTTTCAAAACGGCGTACTTCAAGAACCTCGGGCTGCTCAAAGTCACCGCGCTCAACGTGCCGATCATCGCGTACATAATTGTCGGGACGATCTCAACTTGGCGCGGCGCCGGCGCGGGGAATATTAAGCTTGTGGTGAGTCTGTTCTATCTTCTGAAGTACACCGAGTATTTCATGATTTATTTCATGTTTAGCAATATCATCAAGACGGAAGAGCAGTTGAAGCGTTTCATATACGCATTTCTGGCGGCGGCGGCCTGCGCGTGCCTGTACGGATACGGCGAGATTGCGATGGGTGTTTACAGGATTTCCGCGCCTTTCGAGGGAAGCGGAGAGCCGAACACGTACGGCGGCTACCTGCTGCTGATTCTGGGATTGCTGGGAATGGGCGCTCTGAAGACTCCGCAACTCAAGCATAAAATGGCGTTCGGGGTGTGCGCTTTGGCGCTCGCGCCGCTGATTGTGGCGACCTATTCGAGGGCAACTTTTCTGGGCCTCGTGCTGATGGTGCCGGTGTTTTTCCACTTCGCGAAGTCTCGGGAAAGGGTGTTGATTATAGTTGCGGTTGTGGTTGCGATAGCGATTGCTCCGTTCGTATTGCCGAAACGGGCGATGGACCGGATCAGGGCACCTTTTTCCGGCACGACGGAGGAAGTTGCGCCGCTGGTAAGGCTCAACACAACCGATTCATCTTATTTGAAAGTGCAGTCGGCGAAGGCGGTTATCGACCAGTGGGAGGAGGACCCGATATTAGGCAAAGGCATAACGGGTGTGGGGCTTGTGGACGCGCAGTATCCGCGCATTCTCGGCGAGATGGGCGTGCTCGGGATGCTCGCGTTTTTCTGGATCGCCGGGTCGATCTTCCTCGTAATCAGAAACACGCTTATTTACCTGAGGCGTTTCGGGGAAGGGGAGGAGTGGCTGTGGAAAGCGGTGGCCGCTGGGTTTGCCTGTTCGTGTGTCGGGCTGGCTGCGCACGGCGTCGGCGCTAACACTTTCGTAATCATTCGCATAATGGAACCGTTCTGGTTTTTGACGGCTGTTGTCGCGGCGATTCCCGCTGTCATTGAAGCGAAGTGGGGCTCGACGGAACATCTCGTGAGTAAAAAAGAAACTTACGATGTCTATCACACCGGGTACGAAGGGTATTAACCCGGCTGCATAATTCAGATTCATTTCCAATCGAAAAACAAGATATGGAAAGCCAAAAATGGGTGAAATAGGCACATTTGCGTCTATTTTACAAAACCGAACCAGCTATTAGGGTTCGGTCGCGATGATTCAGAGCGGATGAGATGCGAGGCGGAAGGCGCATATATTTGTAGGGGCACGTTGCACGTGCCCCTACTGACTTCTGAGGCCGATGACGACTCCGGCGCGCGGGATGAACTTTTCCACGATTTTCACGACGATGATCGGTCCGAACAGGCCGCCGAGGAACATTCCGACGAACGCGGGGAAGAAGCCGAGTTTCAGCATCTGGAACAACAGGATGCGGAAAAGCGACTGAAAAAACCACGACAGCAGGTAAATCTGGTATGAATAGCCGTCGATGGGCCGGAAAACGAGCGGCGCGGCGCCGCCGGAGCGGGTAGCGGTGAACGATATGAGGTAGAACGAGCCCAATATGCCGCACACGGCGGCGAGAAACGCTTCGACGTAGTCAGCGCCGAAGGCGCTGAGGGCGGTTGTGGCCGCGAAAAGAACGGCCGCGAGCGCGAGTGCGGGCAGGCCGTCGTATCTCCGGCCGAACCGGTACATCACGCAGCCGAGCCAGAAGAACACGAGATGATGGGCGACGCCGCTGAGGTTGAGCAGCAGAACCGATTTCACCGGCACGAGGATGTTGAGCGCGGCGAAAGCGGCGGTTGCGGCGGCGGCGGCCGGGAGCGGCGAGCGCGAGTCGAGAATTTTGCGCATGAGCGGCGCTGCGAGGAATATGATGAAGATCGTCGGCAGGAACCAGAAGAAGAAAATCGTGTTGTCGAGAGGGAAAACGAGGCTTTTCAGGTAGTCGGCTGGGCCGAGGTGTGCCCCCCGCCACGCGTATTTCGAGAGCACGACTTTCACGGGGAAGGCGGCGGTGCTGATCGCGACGTACGGGAGGAGCAGCCGGGTGATTTTCCGGCGGACGAAGGCGATGTAAGGGAGAGTTTTTCCCGGCGGGTTGGTGTGCATGAATAGGTAGCCGGAGATGAAGAAGAAGAGCGGCATGTGGAAGGAATAGACGAGCGAGTGGAGGAATCGGAACGCGCCGACGGCCCGGCTGCCGGCTGCGTCGAGCGTCGCGAACGAGTGGCCGAAGACGACGAGCAGGATGCCGAAGCTCGAAAGGTCCGCAATGTGCCTGAGCCGGTTGCCGGATGGCGACTCCGCGCCGCCTGACTGATTGGTGTCCATGCGTTGATTTTAACACCTTGCGGCGGTGCATTCCAATATCGCGGGGTGGAATTCGCGTGTACTTACTCAGGTGCGGGTGCTACAATATGAAAATCGCGGACGGGCGATCCGGACCGCGTTTCGGAGGTAACCGGATTGAAAGCGAAGACGAAGGGGCCGGCCGGGTCGGCGGGTCCGAAGCGGGTTCTGATCACCGGCGGCGCGGGGTTTATCGGCCGCTGGGTTGTCAAGGCGTTTCTCGGCGACACGCGGGCGTGGGTTTATGTGCTCGACGATTTCTCGAACGGGACGGCGGCGAACCTCGAAGAGTTCCGGCGCGAGCCGCGGCTTGCCGAGGTGAAGAAACTCGACATCGCGCGGGCGAAACAGACTGCCGATTTCGTGGCGCGGGTGAAGCCGGACCTCTGCGTGCATCTCGCGGCGCAGATCGTTGTGCAGCACAGCATCGACGATCCGGCGCGCACGTTCGAGTCCGACGTCCGGGGGACGTTCAATCTGCTCGAAGCGTGCCGCGCGGCGGGTTCGCGGTTCGCGTTCATGAGCACGTGCATGGTGTACGATCTCGCTGCGCCGAAGGGCGCGATTGCCGAAACGCACCCGGCGCTGCCGCGCTCGCCGTACGCGGGCGCGAAACTGGCGGGCGAGAATCTCGCGATCTCGTACTATCACGCGTACGGGATGCCGGCGGTTGTGATGCGGCCGTTCAACACGTACGGTCCGCACCAGAAGGCGACGGGCGAGGGCGGCGTGGTGGCGATATTCGTGTCGCGGCAGCTCCGCGGGGCCGACCTCAACATCTACGGCAGCGGGCGGCAGACGCGCGATCTGCTGTACGCGGAGGACTGCGCGGAGTTCGTGATGCGGGCGTCGCTGAGCCGTGCGGCGGAGGGCGAGATAATCAACGCCGCCACGGGCGACGACATCGCGGTGAACGCGCTGGCGAAGCTGGTGGTGTCGGGCGCGCCGGTGAAAACGGCATCGAAGGTTAAACATATCGAACACATACATCCGCAGAGTGAGATAATGAAGCTGTGCGGGAATGCGCGGAAGGCGGAGCGGCTGCTCGGATGGCGGCCGAAGGTGACGCTCGAAGAGGGCGTGAGCCGCACGCGCGGATGGATCGAGGGGCTGATCGAGAGAGGAGACGAGACATGGCTTTAGACGTTCCGGCGATAGAAGGCGGCGAACCGGTCCGGAAGGACCCGCTGCCGTACGCGACGCAGTGGATCGAGCAGGACGACATCGACGCGGTTGTGGATGTGCTGAAGTCGGGCTGGCTGACGGGCGGGCCGAAGATCGGCGAGTTCGAGCGCGAGTTCGCGGCATACACGGGCGCGCGGAACTGCGTCGTGGTGAATTCGTGCACGTCGGCGCTGAACATGTCGGTGAAGGCGCTCGGGATCGGCCCGGGCGACGAGGTGATCACGACGCCGATGACGTTCGTCGCGACGACGCTTGCGATCGTGCATGCGGGCGCGACGCCTGTCTTCACGGACATCCTCGACAGCACGCTCAACATGGACCCGATGGACATCGAGAGCCGGATCACGCCGCGCACGAAGGCGATCATGCCGATGCACTACGCGGGCAACCCGGCGGACCTCGACGTGATTCTCAACATCGCGGCGACGCGCGGCCTGAAGGTGATCGAGGACGCGGCGCACGCGGCGGGCGCGGTTTACGGCGGCCGCAGGATCGGCACGCACGGCGACCTCGTCAATTTCAGCTTCCACGCGATCAAGAACGCCACGATGGCGGAGGGCGGCTGCATCACGACGGCCGACGGCGAACTTGCCGAAAAGCTACGCACGATGCGCTACTTCGGCATCCCGCAGGACGCGTACAAGCGCGCCTCGTCGCCGACGCCGTGGAAGTACGAAGTCGTTTCGCTCGGATACAAATACAACACCACCGATATTCAATGCGCGCTCGGCCTCTCGCAGCTCAAAAAGCTCGACAGCTTCAACGAGCGGCGCAAAAAGCTCACGGAGATGTATTACGAGGGCTTCTGGGGCATGGACGAGATTGTTATGCCCGTATCGACGGAGGGCTCGCTACCCTCATACCACATCTACGTGATTCAACTGAACGAGGACCGGCTCACTGTTGACCGCGACCACATTCTGCGCGCACTCCGCGCGGAGAACATTTCCGCGAACGTGCACTATACGCCCGTTTACAGTCACCCGTATTTCGCGGAGACGATGAAACTCGACCCGGCGGCGTACCCGGTGTGTGAGCGCGCGGCAAGGACGATTGTCACCCTGCCGCTGTTCCCGAAGATGACGGACGCCGATCTCGAATCCGTCGTCGCCGCCGTCCGGAAGATAGTCCGGCACTATAGGAAAAGATAAAACTGTAGCCAGTAGCGAGCAGTGAGGATAGAGGGGAAAAGCAAAAAGCAAAAGAAAAAGCAGTAGCTGATAGCTGGCAGTTGGGGAAAAGACTTAAAGCAAGAATATAGAATATAGGATACAGAATATAGCGAAAGATAAAAGCAAAAGAACAGTAGCAAGTAGCTGGGAACTAGGGAAAAGACAAAAAGCAACATTCAATCTGTAGGGCGGGGTCGCCGTTCGGCAGGCTGCACCCCGCCGAATTAGCTGTATTAATATTCACCACAAAGACGCTTAGACACAAAGAATAACAAGGCAACGCGCTCTGACGAGCGCGTTTCAAAATAGAATTCGTGTTGCCAGTTAGCGGGTTATTCGGATAGTTGACCCCGCCGGTCATTAATCCGAGCCGCGCGCGTGAGCAAGCGGTCACGTGGAAGAATTTATTAACAAAACATAAAAGACCAGAAAGATCAAAATATATTAACCACAGATGAACGCAGATAGAAATGACAACCCATCAGCTATCTGCATCCCGCCAACTGCAAATACAAGGTTTTACGGAGCAGACTCTCCGATCCCCACCGAGGTTTTCAAGATCATTGTTAAGCCTGTAACATTTCGTATGTAAATATGATCCGATAACATGTAACAAGCATTGCACTCGTGATTCGATGCGTATAACTTTTTATTTCCGCGAATAAAAACGGAAATATTGTATTTGACAAAAGGCGACCAAGCATGATACGATCAAAAACATTCGACGTGAGAATGAGAAGTCTGAAGACAAAGAGCAAATAATGGCTGAATAAATCGCTGTTTGTCGCGCATCAGCTAATGCTGTCCACTGTTTTTACTCTTTTGTTAACAATTGATTAGGGGGGATGCCTGGATGAAATACAATCTTATTGAGGAAAGATGGATTCCAGTATTATGGGCTGATGGAAAAACGGAACGAATAACCGTCAAGAAAGCATTAACCGAATCGAACAGAATACGTCAGATCGCTGCGAGCAATCCGATGGACAGGTTTGCAGTAATGCGGTTTCTTCTTGCGATTTTATATTGGTGCAAGGGGAATCCTGATGAAGGGCCTATTTCAGCCGGTGAACCTTTCCCCGGGGATTGGTTTGCAAAGCTCGATGAATATAAAGAATGTTTCAATCTTTTGGGTGATGGTAAAAGGTTTTATCAGGATGGAACAGCAAAAAGGCGAAAAACAGTTACTGAATTAATTCAAGAAATACCTACTGGGAATAACTTTTGGCATTTCAGGCATACTACTGACGGAAAAGAGGGATTGTGTGAGGCTTGTTGCGCCACAGGGCTTCTACGGCTGCCTTTATTTTCTGTATCCGGATTGCCCGACCTGAAAACAGGAATAAACGGAGTTCCGCCGTATTATGTTGTTCCTTATGCCAATACGCTCAAAGGTGTTTTATGTGCGAATTGGATGCCCAAATCACATCTCGGAGACCCCAAATGGGCGGAAACAGGGGATGGAAAAGCCTTTGATTCGGAAGTGCCTTTGCTGGTAGGTTTGACGCTGCCGGCGAGAAAAGTGTGGTTACACAAACCATCAGCGCCGGCAGGTATGTGCCAGTGCTGTGGTGAGGAAAGAAGCACCCTGATCCGATCATGTGAATTCCAAACGGCGGGTAGTCAAGAGAATGATAAATGGAACGATCCACATGTTGTATATTTAGACAAAGTCCCGCGAAAAGCCATGAAAGCGCCCGATCTCACTGCATCGGGCGGCTTCAAAATGGATAAACCATGGCCGAATCTAATCTCCAGAATATTGGAAACAGGAAAATTCGAGACTTCCGGCAAACCTATAAAGTTGCTGATAATAGGATTTTCCACTCATCAGGCGAAGAACATAGATATCTGGGAACGTATTATCGAACTTCCGTCAAAAGAATCAATCAATGAAAACGTAGTACTTCTTGTAGATAGATGGCGCAAAGAAGGAGCGGGATTAGAAAGCAAGGCGGGCAGATCGAAAAAGGAGAGTGCGGCAATTTTAGCAGCAATCCGGCCTCACGTGGAGGGCAAAGTATCCGCGAGTATGGGAAAGTTGCTATCGGGAGAAGCCGGTGCATGGGAAGCCGCAGCGGATGAATATTCGCACATCATGAACGCGGTTGCCGAATCGCTGTCACCCGGTTTTACATCTGAATCAATCGAGTTCAGAAAAAAAATTGCCGGAATCAAGCCGAATATGGCGCTTAAGAAGGAAAAGGAGAGAAAAGCGAAACGAAAGAAAGGAGGAAGCGAATGACACCGACGGAAAAATACGTACAAAGACTTACAGAATTGAAGTCCGGCGACATAGGCATATTGCGCGGCCATGCTTACAAAGGACTCGATGAGACGGTTGAAGGGTTCGATCTGTTCGCGGGGATATGGTGGCCTTTGAGGCAAAAGAATCAGAGTGCTCCTCGGCGCGAAATCGCGTGGCTGATAGCAAAACTTTACGCCTCATTTTCCTGCCTGCAGCCGCCCGGCAAGCCGCTCGCGCTGCAGTTGGGCCGATGGAGGCCAAACAAAGACCCTGCGGGAGAGCGGTACCGGCAGAGGTTCGACAGAATGCTCGGCCTGCCTATATCCAAGATCGAGCCGGAGCTGAGGTGGGCGCTCGGCCGGATTTCCGAAAACAGCCGGGAGCTCGATTGGGTGAGTTTGACAAACGACCTCTCGTTTTGGGAGCGCGAAACGAGGCGGATTGAATGGGCGGAACAATTTCTACAGACAAATGAAAGGAGAAAATCATGCTGATCGAATTTCACATTATCCAGAATCACAGTCCGGCAAATCTTAACAGGGACGATTTAGGAGCGCCGAAGACGTGTTATTTCGGTGGTGTGTTGCGCTCGCGCATATCGAGCCAGTGTATCAAGAGGAGTATCCGAACGAGCGATGAGTTCAAATCACTCTGCGGAGGTGTTCGCACGAGGCAGCTTGCGAAAATGATCGCGGAGAAAGTGGGGGGAGACGCAGGATCGAAAAAACGGGTTGCGAATATCCTTAAAGAGTGTGGGATCAACTCGAAAGACGACGAGAAAAGCGATATGCTCGTTTACACATCTCATGAAGCGATCGAAGAGATGGCGGGACTCTTGCGCAACACCGGCGACAAGACCGACACACAGTTGGCGCAAGAATTCGGCGCTCTTATTGTTGAGCGTGTGTCGGCGCCTGATATGGCACTTGGCGGAAGAATGCTTGAGACAGGAGTTTTGAAGGACACGACGGTAGAAGCGGCTTTGCAGGTGGCACATGCGATTTCGACGCACGAAGCAAGGCCGGAAGTGGATTATTATATCGCCGCCGACGATATTCCCGGCGACGACGCGGGCGCTGGTTTTGTCGATGAAGCGATGTTCGCGTCCGCTTGTTTCTACAAATATTTCTCGATCAATTGGGAGACCCTTGTCGAAAACCTGAAAGGCAACGGCAAACTCGCCGCGCACACAGTCGGAGCATTCATCCGCGGTGCCGCGCTGGTGAATCCCTCCGGCAAGCAGAATAGTTTCGCCGCTCACAACCCTCCGGACGGAATACTTGTCGAGATAAAGGAAAGCGCGCCGTTCAGCTATGCCAACGCATTTGCCTCACCCGTGGCCGCTTCGCGGGACCGAGACATAATCGCGCAAAGTGTCGCGCAGCTCGGCTGGTACGTTCACGACTTGGACTCTGGGTACGGGAGACCGCGGAAAAGATTCTGGTTTTCGCCCAATCTGCGGCACAAATTGATTGCAAAAGAAGATAAAAAGCAAGAAATATCGCTCGCCGACGAAAATATCAAATCACTCGACACCTTAATCCTCGCAGTGGTGTCAGAGGTCGGCTTCGACTGGAACGAAGTCAAAAACGAAGTGGTCAATTCGGGAGTTACGCTATGAATGCGAACACGCTTTTTCTTCGGTTCGAGGGGCCTTTGCAGGCATGGGGGAATCACGAATCCAAATTTGTCGTCAGGCGTACGGGGGAGGCGCCGTCAAAGTCCGGTATCATCGGGATGCTTTGCTGCGCGATGGGAATATCCCGTCCCGACGCGCGGGAGCGGCTTCCGAGATTGAACGAGTTGAGGCTTGGTGTACGCATCGATGAGCCGGGTGTTCGCTGGTGGGACTATCATACGGTGGGCGCTGGGATGCGCATGAGGATAGCCGAGGGTGAAGGAAAACACAAGCAGGGGGCGCTTCTCACCCGGCGCGAGTACCTCTGCGACGCTTCGTTTTTAGCGGCTGTTCAGGGTGACCCGGCGCTTATATCCGAATTGCGTGAAGCAATGAGCGCGCCGAAGTGGACGTTGTACCTCGGAAGGAAGTCGTGCATCCCGTCGCGCCCGCTGGTCGAGGGTGGCCCCGGGGATCACCCCGATTTGCTTTCCGCGCTGAAGTCGGTTCCGTGGCGGCGTCGGCTCGAAGGCGATCCCGTGCCCCGAGTTGTCGATTGTCTTTTCGATTGGCTGCCATCGCCGGAACAGCCGGAAGCCCCGGAAGACGCCCTGATACACTTCGACGTTCCGGTATCGTTCGATCCACCTGCTCACAGGCCGCGCTTTGTGCTGCGGAGGGAGCTAACAGTGGGTGCGGGCAGCGACATAGCAGTAGCGGAAAGTCCGGTTAAGAAAAAAATGCCCGCGCCGGAGCGCCCGCACGCGGATTACAAAAACACTGAATATCGCATAGCGCGGGAAAAGCGCCTCGAAGCGGATGAACGCCTATGCGTCTTCTGCAAAGCGCCCGCAACCACCGTTCAACACGTAACATACGTCCGCGCGGGTGGCGGCGAACATCAGGATGACCTGCGCTCGTTGTGCCGGTTGTGCCACGATGCAGTGACGATGATCGAGTACGGCCGCGGGATGGGGGTGGAGCGCATCAACCCGGAAGACCCGTACTGGAGGGATGAGATTATCAGGAAGCGGGACGAGATCATACAATTCCGCTCGCTTGAAACCAGACGCAGAAAACTCAGCGCCGGGGAGGAGGAATGAACATGTACGTGTCATACCTTTTGATAAACGTGGGAGGCAACCCGGATCGCCCCCGTCCCGGCAGACTTTGGTTGCGGAACGTATATCACGTCCACCAGAGACTGTCGATGGCGTTCCCGGCGCCGCAAACTTGCGGCGACGACCCGCAGTTTCTCAGGCCGTTCGATCCCGATGGGTTCGAGAGACCCCGTTTCTTGTTTCGCATCGACAACGCGATACGCGAAAACACTCCGTGTGCAATGATCGTCGTTCAATCGCGCGAACGGCCGGACTGGGGCTATGCTTTCCACAACGCCGGCATGTTTCTGGCCACTGCCCCCGAAATCCGCAGCTACCATTTTTCCTGCGACAGCGGCGATAAATTCGGTTTCCGCACACTTATGAATCTGAGCAAAAAGATTAAAACGAGTAGAGACGGCGCGGATCTGAGAAAACTGAGCGGCGCGACAGACGCCGCCGGCCGCCCGAAAAGCCAGAGCAAACGCGTGTCACTCACGTGGGAAGGCGAAGGGGCGAAGCCGGAGGATGTGATAGTCCCATGGTTCGCCGCAAAAGGAATTATCAAAACTACGGAAGGGGAAAAGAAAGCGTATAGCTTGTGTTCCTGCCGCGTGCTGCGCATGGGCTGGACATACGGGAAGAAACCGAAAACCGCGCGGTCGGGTGTGGAACATGGCCTGAAATTTCGTTCCGCGCTTCTGGAAGGAACGCTCGAAGTCGGAAACGCTCAAGCGTTCGCGCGAATGGTCGAGGACGGACTCGGCGCAGGAAAAGCTTTTGGTTTCGGACTGTTGAGCATAATGGGAGGCGGATAACAATGCGCGACCTGCACGATCTTCCGAAATTCGAGGACAGATGGAGCTACCTGTATCTCGAGCACGGGCGGCTGGACGAAAAAAACAACGCGCTTTTGTTTCACCGCGAGGACGGAACCATCGAAGTACCGGCCGATCAACTCGGGATTCTGCTGCTTGGCCCCGGAACCGCGCTGACCCATGCCGCAATGCGGTTCCTCGCGGAAAACAACACACTCGTCTGCTGGACCGGCGAACAGGGCGTGCGCCTCTACGCCCACAGCACCGGCGGCACTCACGCATCGAGGAGGCTTCTCAGGCAGGCTGAATTGTACGCGGACATGGATTCGCGGATCGAAGTCATCAGGCGAATGTATGGCAAGCGTTTCAATGAAAAACCGCCCGCGAACGTCTCGCTAGAAATCGTTCGCGGCATGGAAGGATACCGCGTGCGTGAAGCGTACAAAAAATACGCGGCGGAATACGGAATCGATTGGCGAGGCAGAAATTACGATCCGAACGACTGGGACCACGCTGACCCGGTCAACAGAGCGCTCTCTGCGGCGACCGCCTGTCTGTACGGACTGTGCCACGCGGCGATCATTTCTGCCGGTTACTCTCCGGCGATCGGTTTCATCCATACCGGAAAAATGCTCTCGTTCGTCTATGATATAGCCGACCTGTACAAAACGGAGATCGCGGTGCCGGTTGCGTTTCAGACAGCCGCCGAAGATGCTTTCGACATCGAGCGGCGAACGCGCATAGCTTGTCGCGATACGTTCTTCAAAACAAAACTGATGAGGCGAATCCTACCCGACATCGCGGAGGTGCTGGATGCTGGTGATGATATTGGAGAAAGGCCCGGCGAGCTTGAGGGGCGAATTATCACGATGGATGATCGAGCCGCGTCCGGGACTCTTCCTTGGCAATCCGAGCGCAAGAGTGAGGGACCGTCTTTGGATCAAAGCCGCGGGGAAAATTAAAGACGGCGCGGTGACACAGATCTGGAGCGATACTCATGTGCCGCAAGGATACGTGTTCAGGAGCGCCGGAAACCCCACACGCAGAATGGTCGATATGGAAGGGATCGCTCTTGTCCTGACGCCGGAAAAGAAGGAAACCAGCTAATTTGGAATAAGAGTCAAAAATGATGTGAAAAAGAAAAAAATAGTAACACAATATGTAGTGAGCTTGATGGATGCATAATCGATATACTGGAGTATTCCCCACGTATGTGGGGATGAACCGTCGAAAGATTTAACAAGGTTGGGATTGAGCATGTATTCCCCACGTATGTGGGGATGAACCGCAGGAGGAAGAAAAGAAGGCGTTTGAGGCTGAGTATTCCCCACGTATGTGGGGATGAACCGCCGACTTTGCCTGTCCGAGCATGTCGCTGCCAGTATTCCCCACGTATGTGGGGATGAACCGATAAGATATTGCGACAATGTGTATCTGTATATGTATTCCCCACGTATGTGGGGATGAACCGTATCACAACCCATTATTTCAGCTTGTGCCAGCGTATTCCCCACGTATGTGGGGATGAACCGATAGCCGAGGATCGCCGGCGCGAGCACTTTCAGTATTCCCCACGTATGTGGGGATGAACCGAAGTAATCGGCGCGACCGTCGAGAAAAAAGTAGTATTCCCCACGTATGTGGGGATGAACCGGCACAATTGTAAACCTATCAATGGGCTATGAAGTATTCCCCACGTATGTGGGGATGAACCGATATGACGCTCTAGCGTTCATATAATCAAGTTGTATTCCCCACGTATGTGGGGATGAACCGGCATCGAGACCGGGCACACATGCCCATAACATGTATTCCCCACGTATGTGGGGATGAACCGAAAGGCGATAGAACACCAAGACAGGCCAGCATGTATTCCCCACGTATGTGGGGATGAACCGCGTGTCCCTCAGAAACTTGCCGAGCTCATTAAAGTATTCCCCACGTATGTGGGGATGAACCGATGCCAAAGAGTTTGGAGAAAAACTCATAGAAGTATTCCCCACGTATGTGGGGATGAACCGCCATCCATAGCATCAGCAAGATCACCAATGATGTATTCCCCACGTATGTGGGGATGAACCGTACGCGGTCAGCCTCGATCCCGGCTACCCGGGCGTATTCCCCACGTATGTGGGGATGAACCGTATGAAATCCCCATTGATTTTGAGCCTAGCTAGTATTCCCCACGTATGTGGGGATGAACCGGTGAGAGGGAAATTTTAGGACTTCTCACGCAAGTATTCCCCACGTATGTGGGGATGAACCGCAATGAGGCTGAGGCTGGTGGACATCCATTATGTATTCCCCACGTATGTGGGGATGAACCGACACTCGGGATCAATGAGTAAACGCGGAATCTGTATTCCCCACGTATGTGGGGATGAACCGGCGGCAGTCGCGGGACTCGGCACGCTGACGGAGTATTCCCCACGTATGTGGGGATGAACCGACAGCACTTCGGACTGATTCAATCCCGGAAATGTATTCCCCACGTATGTGGGGATGAACCGGAGAGCGGCGTAGAGGACGAATTTTACCTCGAGTATTCCCCACGTATGTGGGGATGAACCGCCTATGAGTTCGGCAGGATGTATAAGCCTAATGTATTCCCCACGTATGTGGGGATGAACCGGGAGTAGATAAGGCAAGGGATGTGTTATTTTGGTATTCCCCACGTATGTGGGGATGAACCGAAATCGTAAAAAGCGCGGAAGTAACTTTTGAGGTATTCCCCACGTATGTGGGGATGAACCGACTAAAAAATTGCTCAAAAGCATCTGATTTAAGTATTCCCCACGTATGTGGGGATGAACCGTCTGAAACAAAGCATCAGATTGAAC
>CAYPEK010000037.1:0-35815 GCA_964409645.1 uncultured bacterium
ACGAAACATGTCTCCATGGACGATGGTAATATTCGTCGAGAAAAGCAGAATGATCGGAATCCTCATTCCCAAGCCATACACAGACCCCGGACAGCCGGTGGTTTATACTTTCGACTCGAAGGGAAAGTTCATCAGCCTTCTCACCAAACCCGACGAAATAAAGGCCGCCATCAGCGCGAATCAATCCGCGTTTCCGATGTACGAAGCAATGAAAGCCGCCGGCATGAGACAGAAATTTCTGATGTGCGCCACTGAATTAATGAACCTTCGATCGGCGATCGAAATGACGGCTCTCGAACTTGGCGGAGAGCATGGCAGGTATGAAAGCGGAACCGCCGAAAACATTTGCACAAGTTTCACAAATGAGAAAAACTGTGGCGCGGAGGCGATGAACAAAAGATTCGGAGCTAGTTGCCTCGCCCCGGACGGCGGCGAATGGCAATACGGTTCGGAAGTTAATCTAAGCAATCCCGGTACTTACATCATTAAAGGAAAACCGAAAATTCCGGGCGCATGCACGATAACGATAACACCGGAAACAACAAACAAAGAAATTCAGGACTTCGAAGCATGCATCAAGGTCGATTAGTTTTATGCAAGCCACAACGAAACAAATTGCAGCGGGGTGAATGGAATTGCAGATTTTTCAACCGATAGAAAAGTTCGAGCGAATAATAAAACGTCTCGAAAAAGCAATCACGAAACTCGATGTCACTATAGACAGTACATCGGACGTAATCGCGAGCACCGAAAATTCGATCACAAAAATCGATTCGACAATCGACAAAACCAACAAGACCGTTGATAAAGTCGATGTCACAGTCAGCCGTGTCGGAGACACTTTCGACAGGATGGACCCCATCATGAATCAGATGTCGAAAACCTTCGATCAAATAGGAGAAACGACCGAAAGGCTTGAAAGAATGGTCAGCCGCATGGAGCAGACCATGAACCAGATGGAGAAAGCGTTCGAGTTGATCGAAAAAGCAACTCACGCACTTGAGAAATTGCCATTAACAAAGCGATTGTTCGATTAATAAGCAAACAATGCACTGTGGCACAAATACAACACTTTGTGTCGCAAAAAAGCCTCACTTTTAAAAGATTTTTTGTGATTTAATAAATTTATTAATTTCTATATTTAATAGGATTTATTTCCCCTAATAATCTATTGAATTAACAATCATTATCAATAAAAAATAGAATAAAGAATATTTATCGGATCGCGCAATCCATTTTTTTATGCCTGAATCGATAATAAGAATTTTTTAATCTCGTTAAATAATTGGAATTTTATGGGTATATTTTAAAGAAACCGCCTGTTTCTCGTAATATAAATTAAAGAAAGAAAAATGAAAGGCGCATAAAAAATGTGGGGAGTCAATCAACTAATATATCTGCCTTTATATTAATCAATAGAGAATCTGTTTATAAAATATTGAGTAATTTATTATTTATTACTGTTACTCGATAATAAAGTGGTGTAATTGGCAATAATTTTGATATACATATATTAGTTTTTAATATATATGATTTACAAATGAAATAACGGGTAATAAAATTTAAATGACAGATATAAAATCGGGGGCTCAAATGAAACCAAGACATCGACGAACCGTTGGTATAGCGGGAGCGGTTATAATCGGAGTCTGTTTAATCTTAATTACACCGGAGATCATACGAGCGAACTGGCTTATGCCGGTTACCAGTACGTGTAATTTCTTGTCATACACGAACCCGCTTCACAGTAAAAATATTTATGAGCCCACGATGAATAACTTCAACCGCGACTTCCCGATGGGGGTGTCGGCGGCGCCGGCTATTTCCGAATTATGGATAGAGCGCGATTACCCGTATCCGGGTGAATATGTGACGGTGAGAATGGCCGCTGAACCTTCGGCGGACCCGACAGGATCGGATGGCGTTGCGGCGCAGAAACTTCTTTGGGCGGAAGTTGCATATTCGCTTTCTTCAGGCAGAAGCTGGTACATGAACAACCCCGATGGAACGCTGGTCGGTTCCGGAATAGTGATGGACTTTTTTACAAGAGAAGTGCTGTCGGTTCAGACAAGCGGAACGATGAAATACAAAGACTTTACATCAGTTGCGAAACCATGGGCGGTGTCGCCTATATCCTCAGCGTACGATCCTGAAAATTCCCGGCCCGCGCCGAACAGAAGATGCGATCCGACGGATCCTTATTATGTCACGCGATGCCCGGCGGAACTACGTGCGCTCTATCAGTATCCATACAACATGATTTGCCCGTATGGATTGATCTGCCCGCTGTACGATACATATCCTCCGAACACTGGTGAAGGCGGATATGCCGGATGGCCGACAGTGACATGCAGCAAGGGAACAGGCGGAGCATGTAACGTACCCGGCTACCCTGAAGGCGGCGGCGACCTACTCGATGCTTTCCCGTTGATCGACCCCGACCCCGCGATCGAGTATCCGAATATTCCCGGCGAACCGCTTGTCAGAGTCAACGGAGTTCCGGGCATAGACTGCACGGTTTACAACGGAGTCGCAACAGGAACATATACGAAAGGCCTGCACCCTCTTTGCAACACACCGGTACCCACGGATACAAAAGCAGTTTACGACAAATTCGGAATCAAAGCATACAAATTACTGCCGATGGACGGCAAAGTCAGATTCCTCGATAAACTCAATCCGAACGACGTTGTTGACGCAACATTTTATCACGCCGACATGAAGATGTGGACGGCGAAAGTCGATTTGACGAAGCCGCCCTTCGATACGATAAATTCCGGCGGCGGCACATTCATCTTCCACCCGCGCGTTTACGACACCTGCGGAAATATGGCGTCAGGCTCGAACGCACCGCCGTTCCCGACGGCAGGCACAGACACAAATCAGGCTTTCGTCGGAGTAAAAGACTTCTATTACGACCAGATACCCACCGACCAAGACCCAATGGTGCAAATAATGTCCGACGACACTCAAACCCAGTGCGGAGCGACCGACCAGTGGTGTCCGGCCACGTTCCCGAAAACGAGACAGGAGATTTACGACGCCGGCGGCTGTGCGGACTCCGGATGCGAATGCTGCTACAACGAATGCGTCGGCCAAAGTAATACATACTGCGATTATTTAGGTTACTACGGTTCCAACATAGCCAACTACGAATCCGAGTGCCACGGCACCGGAGACGACGGCAACCCGCCCGGTTGCGGCCCTGAAGCACAGGGCAAAACCGGAATGGGAGAATTGAGGGAATTCAAGATCAGCCACTCGGCTGCTAATATTTACCTGATCCTCAAAACCACGGGCGAAATCGTGTGGGGATGTTACGGAAGCTGGTATCCTATCATCGGATGCGAATACTCGACCGGCTCGCTCGGCAGCAAATTCAACGGCTACGCATGGCAGATAATGAACTTCAAATCCGCATCCACATTCTATCTGCTGATAGTGCCGGATATCCCGATCTACGGAAGTCTTTCGATGTTCCTCGACATTAACTCCCTCATAGGCGGCCTCGGCGCCAACTACGACGGCGAAAACATGGAAAGGTACGCGGACGGCGGCGGATGTAAGAGACCCGGATCGGAATCGTCCACAACAACCGACCCTTGCGAGGAACTCGGCTGCGGCACCGATCCGGAACACACCGATCCCGGCGGAGACTGTGACGGCGACAATTACCCGAACAGCACAGATCCGTGCCCGTGCGAAAACGGCGGCGAAAGCTCAACAGACGGATGCAAACCGGAAGAGCCGGAGAGCGGAGACCCGCTGGCGGATTACAAATGCTCTTCGTGCGTCGTCACTGTTGACGGCAACACCATGTACGTTGAAATGGACGCTCAAAATACAGTCGGAGACACCGGCGGCAAACCTATCCATGCGCTCGGCATGATGCTCGCCGTTCACAACCTCGACTTCGACTGGATTCTGTATTACGCCTGTCTGCACGGCTACAACCTCGTGCAACTCTCTCAGGATACAACTCCGCGCATAAATTATTACAACACGGGCAACATCGGCAAAACGGAAGTCGTTCTCAGAGAAGACTACACACCGCCAGAAAGCGTTCAGAACCTGACGGCCTGCCTCGGCAGATGCAATGAAGCCAGCCGGACAGACTTTCTGGACAACGACGGAGATTCAGTCGATCTGGACCCACATGAATCAAACCGTGTGGACGAAGGATATGACCCGACATCGACTCAGGTCGAACTCCAGTGGAGGGAAGTCGTTCTTAACAGAGACTACCTCAAATCGGATCTGATTGATCTCGGCGGCTATCAGGTATATGTGTCCCGGGACGGCGGCAATTATGACCTGATGTACACTATGTGTTCTCCCACCGCGACGGCAAACTGTTACGGACTCAATCCAGAGGACAGAGACATGCCTGCGACGGACGAACCGTTCGCCGGAAGGCTCAGATTCCCGAAACCGTTCGAGCCGTCCAACCCGCAAACCGGATACGGGTTCCCGGGCGAGATCATCACATGCATCATGGATTCGGACTGCGACATCCCCGGTAACAATAGGGACGACGATTTCGACGGTCAGATAGACGAAGGCTGCTACACGTACAACTGTGCGGATAACGACACAACGCTGCTGCCGGACGGACAGAGCTACTGGTTTAAAGCACGCACATTCGATGTCCCGCGATACCACGGAGCATCCACGGCGACAACTTATATCAACTTCAGCGATTTCTCCACTCCGGTCAGCGTCACCGTCCTGAAAAACACATACCCGCCGAATGCGCCGGACGTCGTCGCGGCTTATTCGGTGAACGAAGGCCAGCAGCTCAAGATAGCATGGAAACACAATAACGAAAAAGACCTTGGCGGTTACGTGGTTTACCGCTGTCCGGGCAACCCGCTCGACGCCGTTAAAAAGACGCTCGACGGAACGCTCGACACATATTGCAGCGACAACGAGAACTACAGGCGCATCAGCGGCATTGTGGATAAATATCTCGGCTACTACGTTGATACGGGCCTTACTTACATGGAAACCGGTATCGGCGACGGCTCAATAGCCGCCGCGCTCGATACGTGCAATCTCCAGAACGCCTCGGGCGCCTATATAAAGGACGACAACTGCAACTGGTCCACAAGCACGGATTACGGACTCGACAACACCTCCGGTACGGGCGACTTCGGCGAGGGCGACGGACTCCCGACACCCGCAATGGCAGGCGAATCCGCTTATCCCGGAGAACACGGCGCATACGAGTGGATTTCATGCGCAGTCATTTTCAACAACACAACCAACCTGCCCAACTCAGCGCTCAAATACTGCGGAAACATCGACATGGATTCCGCTTGGGCTACAGCAACCACACTGTTCGACGCTTCGAACAACAAAGCGTTGTACCTGTACGACGTAACCAAAAATACGAATTACAATGCCAGCCTGCACCCGCCAGTTCTCTTCTACAACGGACTGGTTGACGGCTACGCTTATTATTACAAAATGAAGGCGGTTGACCGGCCGTATGCCGGTGACGGCTGGAACGACCCCGAATCCACCGCCAATACATGCGTTAAAGGCACAAACTCGTATGTTTACGACTCAATTAACGCGACAGGTTCCGGCTGCGTGAACCCGATCACGGAACGCACTTGCGATGACCAGTCGATTAAAGTGGACTGGGACTACGGCGGTAACTGCAGCACGATGTCAGTGCGTATCAATAATATACCGTCGGACACGCAAGCACCGCCGACGCCAGCCGGAGTTTACGGGAAATCACTTTCCAGCGGCACGGAAGTCGCTCTCAGTTGGACAATCAACATTACCGACAATACGCTGGATCACTTCAACGTTTACAGAGCGACCGCCGACAACAGAATATTCGCTTGTGTCCACGGCGGCTGCACCATCCCGGACTACTGCGACGCAGACCCCAGAGTAACTTGCGCGGACGACCCCAAATGCTGCTACACCGACGGCTGCACGTGCGACGGCAACGACAGATGCTACCCCGGACGCGTATGCGACCTGCCACTCAAAATCTGTACGAACCCGCCCTATTACAGCATCGAACCGCAGACGGTCGGCTGTTCCGGCTCAACCAAGAACGACGGTTGCCAGTGCAATTCCGACGCAGACTGCAACACCGGCCGCTCGTGCACCTACGCTTTCAGCATCTGCAAATACGACCCGAACAATCTGCCTTCCGGCTACGTGTTCGAGAATGACAGACAAGATAACGACGGCGACGGAGTCATCGATGAAGAGATTGCCAACAGCATCGATGACGACAGCGACGGACTTGTTGATGAGGACATAGGCATCGTGAACGCAAAATGGACCGCCGGGATGTGCCCGACGCCCATTTACCCGTATTACGACCTGACGAACGAATACCGGCAGGAGCGGATCATCAACTACTCATTCACCGACACCACGGTGAAGAAGGACAGAATTTACTATTACCGAGTATCTTCGATGGATAACGCGGTTTATGACCCGTATGACGGCAACGCGAACGATAGCGATCCGCCGCCGCCCAACGAGAGCCCGAAGTCAACATCAATCGTGATCTCCACCAGAGACTCGGAAGCGCCGGCCGTGGTCACCGGATACTGCACGAATGCAACGTCACATAATCCGATGCCCTGTGTGGCGAGAATGGACGGCACATTCTGCTCCGACCAAGGCACAAGCGATTACTACGGCAAACAGTTGACGGTATGGTGGCAGCGCGGCAACGACGACGACATTGCAGGATACAACGTTTACAGAGCGGTTGGGGTTTCAGGAGAACCCGCGGCCTCGGCGTTCAAAGCCGTGAATACGGTAATGATATCCCAGACACCGTCAAACACCGCGACTCAAACGATTTGCTTCAAAGACACAACCGCCGAAAACAGCACGAAATACTACTACACGGTCACGGCGGTTGACACCCACGGCAACGAAAGCGGCCTTAGCGAAGCAAACGGACCGGTTCAGGCAAAAGACACCGTGCCTCCGATCACGCCGGTGTGGAGCTTGTCCGGTGTGGACTGCTCATCGCGCACAAACAACACATCGTGCATCGCCGAATCGTCCTGCTCTTGGTATATGAACGGCAACTTCTGCGCGGGTGGCGGAGTCTCAACAAACATAAGCGGCAACGAACTGTACATCAACTGGGTTGACGAGGGAAAATACGCAACAGGATCAATCGGGCTCCTCGAAAAAGATTTCGACCATTACGAAGTTTACAGGAGCTCGAACCCGGATATGTGCGCAACCGCGACCGTGTCGCTGCTCGGCAGCACGACTAAATCCGAATATGTCGATACAGGCGTTGTGGCGGATTCCACCTATACCTACTGCGTGATAGCGGTGGACAGCAACGGAAACGGCAGCGGATTCCCGAACGCCACTCCGAGAAGCGGAACTCCCATAGACTCAGTACCTCCGACCGCTCCGACAGGCCTCGTGGTGACGGCGCTCGCTGGCGCCAACATCGGGCTCGGATGGGACTCCGGCTCCGAATCGGACATCGCAGGCTACCTCATCTATGTGAGCACGAGCACCAACGACGGTACATTCACACAGATACCGCTTGTCTCGACGGATACCGGATTCGCTACAGTCACAAACCAGTTCAATCAATCGTTCAACGTCATCAACGACGTAAAATTCCTCGATAATCGAGGCCGGACACCGGGCACCAAGTATTACTACAAAATCGCTGCTGTTGACAACAAAGGAAACATAAGCGATAGATCCGCATACGTCGAAATAAAACCGATTATTCTCGACCAGAGCGCACCCTCTTATCCGGCGAACATCTGGACCCGCACCGGTTACGATCTGAAGGAATCGACCAGCGTCGCATCCGACGGGATCGACAACGACGGCGACGGCATAGTTGACGACAAATCCGGTCTCACCACAGGGAACGTCCAGATATTCTGGTCGAGAGTCACGGACTACGACGTCGCTGAATACAGAATTTACCGAAGCTCGCCGCCGGCGCTCAGCTCATGTACGTGCGACCCGACAAGCCAGCCGCTCGGCGACTGCGACAGCGACGGAATCATCAACTCGCTCGATACGGAATGCCCATGCACTCCCGTCAAGCCGAACTTCGATCAGTTTGAAGATTACGAGCTCGTTTCGACAAAGACTCCGACTCAGGCTTGTCCGCCCGCCGACAATTACGGCTATCCCGTCGGCACGCTCAGAAACAACGTATGCTTCGCGACAGACAATGGCGTGTCGCAGGAGGTCAACCTCTGTCCGGGGTCAAGATACTGGTACACCGTTCTCGCGGTTGACAGCACAGGCAACGTCCTGCCGATTGACAAGACGCGCGTCATGTCCGCTTCTCCCAAGAAACAAACGGACACAACAAAGCCGAGCACACCGGCGAAACCGGAAGTCGCATCCGCGTCCGGCTCAAACGGCTTGGTGATTAAATTCACCGAAAACGCCGACGCCGACCCGAACCTCGACCTGCAAGGCTACATAATCTACCGGGATGAAAAATCCACCGGCGAGTTCAAAACAAAGGTAGCCGTTCTGAACGACAAAGCGAAACTGAACTACTGCAAAGAGGAAGGCGTTGCCCCCTGCTACTGCGATACCGCGGACGCGACCAAAGCCTGCTTCTTCGATTTCGGCGTGATACTTGGCAAACGCTACTACTATAAGATTTCGGCATTCGACGCGAACGGAAACGAAAGCGACAAGTCATCGGCGAACTTCGGCACGGCATCCGTAAACGCGCCGGACGCGCCCACGTCTTTCTGCGCCAAGAGCGACGCAAACAGTCAGAACGACCTAGTTCTCTCTTGGACCGGCTCTGAAATATTGAACGATCCGGACACCGCCGGATTCCTGCTGTACAAGTCTTCGGACGGCAATAACTGGCAGGCGATCGACCCCGTGCCGGAAACGACGAGCGCTATCGAAAAACTGCGCGCGATGACTTACACCGACACGGGCCTCACGGGCGGTAATAAATATTGTTATATGATAATGACCGTCACGAAGGACAACGCAGAAAGCGCAAACAAACAGACGTGCGGAGTCGCCGGCGAAGACCTCACCGTGCCCAACCCGCCGTCCGGACTCTCGGCCGAAGCCGGCAACAACTACATTGAGCTCACATGGAGCCAGAGCAGCGATCCGAATATCGCCGGATACAACATCTACCGCTCGGACTCCAAGGACGGCGAGTTGACAAAACTCAACAGCGCCACGCTGACGGTGCCGCTCTACACCGATTCCGGCCTGTCCAGTTCGTCCAGATACTGGTACTGCGTAACCACTCTCGACAAAAACATCAGGAGCGGCCTCAACACATGCTATCCGGAAACAACGGTGGAAAGCCAGTGCACAAACCGCATATCGGCCACGCCGTCGGCATTCGGGCTTTCGAAGATCATCGCGCTCAAAAAAGGATGGAACCTTATAACGCTTCCAATCTCGAAAGACTCGTCATCGGTTCGCATTATGCCGGACGGATCGGGAAGCGCGACGAAAGAATATCTATACACATTCAGCGATAACAGCTTCAACGATATGACGACGGACAGCGTTTCGAGTTCGCTCGGACGCGGCTTCTGGTACTATTCAACGGACGATGCGTCCTTGGAACTGCCGACCGCTTCGCTCAACTCGCTGCCCATTTACGACATGACTCTCAACAAAGGCTGGAACCTGATCGCCAACCCGTTCGATGTCGCCCTTTACTGGAGCGGTAATTACGTTAAAGTCTCAGAGGACGGCACGACATTCGTCGATCTCGACCAAGCGCCGGCCGGACTCATTTCCGCTTACAGAGTAAAGGACAACGTGAGCGTTGTCACTTCAGACAGCTATGAAAAGGTATCCGAGAGTTATTCTCTGAACCCCGGCGTGGGGTTCTGGGTGAAGACTTCCAAGGCAATAACGCTGAGACTTTACAGGCCGACGAATTGAAATTGAGAAAAGGAACCGCGGGGCCGGGTTGCATTCCGGCCCCGCTTTTTATTCCCGCTTCTCGCACTAAATTGCGGATAAGCAAAGCGATCGCATGAACTGCCCCTCCTGCAACTCGGAAATACGTGACGGCGCGAAATACTGCCCTTCGTGCGGCGCCAACACCATGCCCGTATCCGGCGACAAGAAAGAAAAAGCCGTTCCCGCAGGGCGCGCGCTGAAAGAATCCGTCATGGGCATTATCTGGATTCCTTTCCTCATACTTGCCATTGGTTCGGCTCTTTCGGTTTATTACTACTATTACAAACCCAACTCCGATTACAAAAAAGGCGAGTATCATTACAGAGTCGGCGAATACGAAAAATGCATCGACAAGCTCGAAAAAGTCGTTTCCAAACGTCCGAAAATGGACCGGGCATGGGTTATCCTTTCGGAGTGTTATCTCGAAAGCGGGAAAAAGAAAGACGCGGAAGACGTCGTTCGTCAGGCTCTTCGCTGGAACAAAAAATCGCCCGGCCTGCTCTCGCTTCTCGGCAGGTATTACTACGAAGACAACAAATTCAAAAATGCCGAAAAAGCTCTGCGCGCGGTGCTCGCAAAAGAACCCGCCAACCGTACGGCAAACCAGTACATGGGCATGATTCTTTTTAAAAACCGCGACTACAAAGAATCGCTCAGCTATTTCGGGAAATCGCTTAAAGGCGCCGCCGCCGTTGACAGAATCGCCATCAGATCGGCCGCCGGCGACGTATATTACAAACAGAAGAACCTGCCATGCGCGGAAAAACTGTACAAAGCCGCACTCGCCGACAACATCAACAACGTTGATGTATCCCTCAACCTCATCAACATCTATCTCCAGCAGGGTAAATTCGACGAGTCGAAAGACGAGATAGACAGAGTTGTGATGATAGACCCGGAAAGCAAAAAACTGCGACGGAAGAAAAATGAAGTGTACTCCTTCGTGCAGCAGAGATGGCTCATCGAATATATTCTGAGCAGAAAACAACTAGATAACTACATCATTTCGACCTACTCGGCGATAGAAGATTACGTAAACCGCCTGAACGCAAAACCGTCTGCGTTTCTCAAGAAGCAGAACGACCCGGAACTCGCGCAGATGTACGACGACGCTCAGGGAATCCTCAAAAGCTATCAGAAACTCAAACCGCCTCCGGAAAGCTACATGATTCACACCGAGACCATGACGATCTTATCGGACATGGAGGACACCCTCCACTCCCTGCAAACCTACACAGCCTCCGGGGAGCAGGAAGCCTACGAGCAAGCTGCCAATCAGCTCTTCTCTCTCAAGAAAAATATGAAGCAACTGATCGACATGTGGGCCGCTGAAAATAAAAAGATGAATATTGATAAAATATTAAAAAATGAAAAGCCGGCGGACAAAACTAAAAAAAATCAAATCCCCACAGGCTGCATTGAATAAGCTGTATTTTAGGCTGTATATGGAGACTGTCCTGATTTAATGATTATCCGGATTTTAACAGCTATTGCGATTGCTGCGGTCACCTACCTTGTGCGCGTCATGCCGCGGTTCGGCGTCGCGGACTACGGTATGGACACCTATTTCCACCTCGCATCCGCCGATAATATCCGCAAAGAACGCAACCGCCAGAAGATCAACCGCTTCTTCACGATGGGCGAATACAACGACTACCCGTTCCTGCTGCACTATCTCCTTGTGCCCTTCCCTAAGAATCTGCTCGAAAAATACAGCGCTTTCATCAACCCGGTCTTCGACGTATTCAACGTGCTCCTGCTCTACAGTTTTTCTCTCTACATGCACGTCCCGCCCGCGGTTTGCGTTGCTATATGGCTTTTTTATCTCGCATCGCCCCAGCTCACACTCGAATCAATCAACCTGACGCCGAGACTGCTCGGCCTCTTCTTCTTCAACCTCTGGACTCTGTCGATGATCGCCGCTGCTTTCCGCCCGTCTCTGCCGTGGGCGGCGGTCGCCGCGTTCGCGGGCACGGCCTGTTTCTTCACTATACGATTCCAGCTCGCAATCATGCTCGCAACCGGCCCCCTTCTCTGGGCGGTCACAGGCAAAGCAGCCTTCATCGAAATCGAAGCCGTCACTTTCGCCCTGTGCTTTTGCCTGAACCCGAGGCAGTTCATCAGCACATTCGCCTCGTACTGCATCAAAACCTACGATTATGCCTCAAGATGGAGATATTACGGCGACGAGTCGGAGCGCATAAAACAAATTTATGACGACTCAGGCGCCGCAAGAAAAAAACAGTTAATTACTTCGCTGAAGAATGAACTGCGAATGCTCGTCTCGTTCAACCCCGCGATGTGGTTCATGGCGGCCGCCGGACTCATGCTGAAAGCGCGAAACGCGGAACCGGCCGGGATCGAGCGCGCGCTGTGGGCTTGGTTTCTGATGTCGTTCTGGGTTTTCGTTTTCACGCAGAGATTCCCACAACTCGGCCAGCGCAGCGGCGACGGATACAGGCAGTTCCCTATGTTCGGAGCACTGCCCGGCGCATACATTGCGGGCATTGTGCTCGCGGAAAGCCTCCACAGCTCACCGATATTCTTCGCTTTCCTCGCCGCTGGACTCGCCGGTTCGCTTGTCCTCACGCTGCGGCTCGGAACAAAAAGCTTCAAGGACAAACTAAGAAACTCCTCATCATATCTCAGACCGGAATTGATGAATGTAATCAGGCGCGTGAACGATTACCCGTGGGGCTGCGTCATGTGCATCCCCGATCTTTATAACTATGCGATGATCTACTACGGAAACAAACGCGTGGTGGAAGTCGTCGGGCGCAGCAGGCCCCATAAAGAAAAGGTCAGCACGTATTTCGTTAAACTTGAGCTGCCGCTGGAAGAGTACGTGCGGATGTTCGACCTCGATTACTTTTTCATCGACACGAGTTCGGCGAGATGGGACAAAGACCCCGCCGACGCGGGTGAAATAGTGGAGCGAGAAGGCCCCTACATCTTCATCAAAGTTAAGCCCGAACTGAAGAAATAACAGAAATGAGCGCCGATCTTATTTCGCGGGCGGCTTCTCTCCCGTGATAATCCCGAGGTCTTTTTCGGCGAGCGTGTTCCCCTTCGCGTCCACCACGCGTACCGCCACATCGTAAATCGGCACTCCGCCGATCAGAGAAACGTCCGGGATCGTGTGGCCGAATTCGAGCCGCATCGTCCACACCCCGTCGCCCGCCTTCGCGTCGCCGTGCGTTCCGTCGTCGAACAGCGGGAAATTCATCGGCCCCGACTCCGGGAAATTCATCATCAGCGACACACCTTCCGGCAGCTTCGCGTCCGCCTTCGCTGTCACCGTGAACACCCGGTGGAATTCATCCGCCGTTTCCCGCTCGACGTTTCCCGTCACCGACAACTTGGGCGGCGCCGCCGCCTCCGCAACCGTCTTTTTCGACGCGGGCATGTACTTCTTGAAGAACTTCGGGACGAGCACCAGCACCTGATCGAACGCGGGCAGGTGGCCGCCGTCGTACCATGAAATCTCCTTCGGCTCCTTCGCGAGCTCCTGAAGCCGCTTGGCCGCAGCCGGCGAGATGATGTAGTCGTTTTTTCCGTTGATGAAGAGCAACGCGCGCGGCGAAATCGACGGAATGTAATTTTTCGGGTCGATCACCCCGAGATCGTCCGCCACCGCGTCGAGCTGTTCCGGCGTCATATAGTTGCGCATCAGCACAATGCTCGGAATCTGGCTGTTGCGGAAGAAAACGCGGAAATCCGCGCCGCCGACCAGCAGCGCCGCCGCCTTCACACGCTTGTCTATCCCAGTAAAAATACTTCCGATGAACGAGCCTTGGCTCGCCCCGATGTAGCCGATCCGCTCCGGATCGACTTCCGGCCGCGTTTCAAGCCAATCGATGCCGCGACGCAGGTCGATTACAGTCTGGATTATCATGCTCCGCGTCTGGTACCAGTCCGCCTTCTCCGCCCTTATGTCCTCCGACTTGCGCTCGCCGTGAAACGCCGCGTCAACCGCGAGTATCGCAAATCCGCGTGGCGCGAGATAGTCGTAAAATATGCCGAAATCCTCTTTCGACCCACCCGACCCATGCATCACTATCAGGCAAGGGAATGGCCCCTTGCCTTTCGTCGGCACGAAAAAGTACGCCGGCACACGCTCGCCGCTCGTGCTCGAATAAAAAACATGATACTTCGTATATCTGTCGTTCTTTTGCAGTTCCGTTACTTCCGGCTTCAGAGGCTGCGTCAGGTCGTACTCATAAAACGCCGCCGACCGCACCGTCCCTCCCGGCGCACTCATATCCGGCGCCTGCTGCGCATACGCGCACACCGCTGCCGCCGCGATCAACACCGCCAACACCATTGTCCTCTTCATGCTACTACCCCCGTTTTCCAAATTCCCTTTCCATCTCCGCTTATCCTAAACCCTAAACCCCTCCGGTTCAAGAATTATTTTCTCTCTTATCCAATCATTTAAAAATATATACAAACGCTTCCACGCAGTGGTTTATTTTTTGTCGATACTCAAAGACCGGCGGCATCTCTTCTTTTATCTTTCTCCCGCTGCCGCCTTTCTTCCTTTTCTCCTCGGACTATTGCAGAAAAATTCATAATTTGAGACAATTGTTGAATCCGCGAAAAAGAAACGCGGGGAGCGACTCTCTTACGAGGAGGTTGTAGCAATGTTTAAAGGAAGTATCGCCGCATTAATCACTCCGTTCGGGCCGAAAGGCATCGATGAAAAGAAGGTGCGCCAGTTAGTAAACTGGCACATCAAGCAGGGAACGAACGGCGTTGTACCGTGCGGCACAACCGGCGAGTCGCCCACACTCACCCATCAGGAACACATGAGAGTGATCGAGATAGTCGTCGAAGAAGCCAACGGCCGCATACCGGTCATCGCCGGCACCGGCTCGAACTGCACGGACGAGGCGGTGTCGTTGACGAAGCACGCGAAAAGCGCGGGCGCGAACGGCTGCCTCATGATCACGCCGTACTATAACAAACCGAATCAGAAAGGTATCTTTGCGCACTTCGCGAAAGTCGCCGACAAAGCCGGACTGCCCGTCATTCTGTACAATCATCAGGGCCGCACGGGTGTCACAATCCAGCCGGAGACGGTTGAGGCTCTGTCGAAAGTCGGCCCGTTCGTCGCTGTCAAAGACGCGAGCGGCGGCATCGGATACTCATCCGAGGTGATCGCGCGAACAGGCGGAAAAGTCGCCATCCTTTCCGGAAACGACGGCTGGACGCCCAGCCTGATGGCCATCGGCGCCGCCGGCTGCATATCTGTCGTCGCAAACATCATCCCGGCGAAGTTCGCGAAAATGATCGACCTGTTCGCGAAGGGCGAAGCGGCGAAATCGAGAAAGATTTATTACGAAATCCTGCCGCTCATCAACGCAATGGACATCGACGTGAACCCGCTGCCCGTCAAGGCGGCGATGGGGATGCTCGGCATGGCCAATCCGCAACTCAGGCTTCCCCTCACCCCGATGGACAAAGTCAAAATGGACAAGCTCCGTGCTGTCCTCAAACAGCAGAAGCTCCTGAAATAATTTCGGAAGCAGCAACGAAAATCAACGAAGCGCCCCGGCCACGGGGCGCTTTTTATTTGCCCGCAATCCCGGCATGTTAAACATTTCCGCATGCATATCTGTTATAATTTCTTTGATTTTAAGAGAAATTGAGGAGTAACCCTTGAAAACAAAAATCGCGTCATTGAAACATATCGCACTTCTCGCGGCGGCGGCTGTGGCCGCCTCGCCCGCCGTCTCGCACGCGGGCGTGCTTCGCTACTTCCTGCATGGCGGCACGGAACATGTCGCCCTCGGCGGCGTGTCGCTGCTCGACCCCGGAACTTCCGATCTCGCGATCGGACAGCCAGCACTCGAAGTCGGTCGCCCGCAGACATCGCTCCGCATGACTTATGAGTATGAGGACATCCTTCGCGCGACTGAAAACGGCGCGGTCACAGGCGACATCAGCGCCCGTAACGCACAACGCGAACTCGTCTTCACCAAAAGCGCGCCGGGCCGCTCGGTAGTCCTGCTCGCACAGACTCAGGACGTACACACAAGCACTCTCGATATGAAAGAGCCCGGCTACTCCGGCTCCCGCGGCAACGTCGAGGCCTACTCGGTAGGTATGCGTTTCGGCAACTTCGCAATAGGCGGCGGCCACACGGACAATACTTCCGACACGTCCGGCCTTTCCGAATTCCTCCGCAACGATCTGTTCGACTCGACCCGCCCGCCGGATTTCTCCGCACCCGCGGATCAACCTGAGAAATTCCTCGAAGCCGCGGCGTTCCCGATGAAGGGCGTTCAGGTGTTCTATAAGCGCGTCTGGGGAGAGCGGAACGCTACCCTGTCCATGTTCGGCATAGACACCGACACGGGCGCATGGAGCCTTTCGCTTCCGTTCACTCTCGACGGCGGAGGGCGCTCCGCCGGATTCGTCGCGCCGGTCGGTCGCAACCTCAAGTTGACGTTCGTCGATACAAAAAACCACTACGGAGGGCGCAACAGCGCACGGCTCGATTACGCGGCGGGCGTCGGCAGTTATGACCCGTTCGGACTCTACACGACAATCGCGAAAACGGAATCGGACGGCGTCGAGCTCGAATGGCGGCGCTCCGACGCCACGCGATTGCTGTTCGGATATCAAAAGAGTGTCTTCGAGGGCATTTACGACGGCATGTTCGTGTCGGTCCCGACGGGCTACTACAATGTTGACGCGTATGTGAAGATGAGGCCGGGGATGTATCACATCGGCTACGAAAAGGAAGGCGCGTTTCAGGGCGTAGATTTCCGGACCGGCCTGCAGTACGGCGAACTGAACCCGGAAGGATACGGAATGACAGTCGGCGCGAGTTGCCCGTTCCTCGTCATCTGCAACACAACCGACACAAGCGCGCGTGCGCTGCCGTACACCTCGATCACGCAGCGGATACTTACGATGGGGCTGAGCTACAAAATAGGGAGCGTCGAGGCGGCATACACAATCGGCCAGATGGTACCAAAATCGACGAAACGACCCGATGAAAATGCCGCGCCGTCAACCGGCGGCACATCCACCGCAGAGCCGATGAAAAAAGCCCACGGCGGCACCATCCATCTATTCTCGCTGCAATATGAATTCTGAATTCATTTTGATTGCGCTGATCCTGCTGAGTCTTTAAAGCAGCTTCTTCCGCGGCGCCGGGTCGCCGCAGTCCAGAGTTAATCAACATCACAACTTATGAATCTCGGGCCGCGCTCGTATGAGCGCGGTTATCTTTTCCTTTGTGTCTTCGTGTCTTTGTGGTGAATATAAAAAGGCGGCCACTGAGAGCCGCCCGTGCATTTATCTCATCGCGCTAAGCGTAAATTACTTCTTCGATTCCTCAACAACCGGGGCGAACTTCGAGCGGAGCAGCTCGATGATCTCTGATTTTCCGGGGTGATGCAGCGCGCCGACATTCGCTATCAGCCGCGCCGTCGAGTTGCTCAGCACGTTGCCGATGATCTTCAGATTGTTCGCGCGAAGCGTGCTTCCGGTCTCCGTGTTGTCGATGATCGCCTCGGCGTCCTCCGGCGGCTTCGCTTCCGTCGCCCCGAACGACAGGAAAATCGACACGTTCGAGAAACCGCGCCGCCGCACGTTCCGCCACGGCGTGATCACGGACGGCTCGACGCCCGTCTCCTTCACGACAAGGCTCGACGCCATATTGAGGTACTCGGTATAGATGCGGATTTCGCGTTTCGGCATCTTCAGCATCTCGGAGATCGAGTTGACGTTCTCCCATTCCGCCGGCACCGCGCAAACGATGTCCACACGCCCGAAATTCAGGTCGAGCACCGTCTCCGCGTCCGCGTCGATCTGCGACTCCACAAACCAGTCCAGACCGGAGATGCCGAGATCGTAATAACCCTGCGCCACCATCAGCGGAATTTCCTGCGGGCGCAGAACTTTGATCTCGATGCCGTCGATGTTGATTCCGGGGCGGTAGTTGCGTATCTCGCCGTCGTAGCCCTCGATCTCGACTCCGGCTTTCCTGAAAAAAGCGTTCGCCTTCTTCTGAAGGCTTCCTTTGGGTATGGCAAATTTCAATATCGGCTTGCTCATGACATTGCACTTTCATTCGAGAGGATTTTTGAGAGGCCGTCCGCCGGGACGACGCGTTCCGAGCCGTCCGCCGCGCGGAGCCTGCATTGTTTCTTTTCGACATCCGCGGGGCCGACCACGACCACCGCGCGCGCGCCCGTCGCCGCGGCGTATGCGAGCTGTGCGTCGATGCCCTCGTCGGAGAGCGGCGCAGCGGTCCTGAAACCCGCGCCGCGCAGTTCCCCGGCGATACCGATCGCCGTCCCGATCACTGCCGCGTCGTTCGACTCGGCGGCGATGCACACGTCGATCGCCGACTTGTCCGCCTTGCCGCCGGACACCTCGAACGCTTCGACCAGCCGGTCGAAGCCGAATGCGAATCCGGCAGCGGGCGTATGCTCGCCGCCGAAGTCTTCGACCAGCTTGTCGTATCGGCCGCCGCCGCATATCCGCTTCCGGCCGCCGGATACCTCCGCGTTGATCTCAAACACCGCGCCCGTATAAAAATCGAACCCGGCGGCAATGCCGAGCACTATCTCGAAATTTTTCACCCCGCCGCTCGCGAGGCATGCGCACACTTCGCCGAGTCTGTCGAACTCGCCCATCGCGGCCTGATAGCTTTTCAGCAACTCAGCCGCCTTCGGCTCCACTTCGGCGAAACCACCCTGTACTCCCGAAAGCGCGAGCAGCAGCGTTGCCATCTCCGCCTTGACGAGTCCTTCCGCCGCCAGCCGATGCCGGCATGTGTCCTCGGCATACGCGGGCAGTTTTTTCAGCCACTCCGCCGCGACCGCCGCGTCGTACTTCTCCGGCAGCGTCACGGCAAAATCGCCCTCGTAACCCGTGCTCTGCTGCGCGTCGTAAATCTCCGTCAGTTCGCGCCGGACGTAGTCGATGTCGTCCTCGTGCGAACCGGCCGACGCGAGGATCGCCGCGCATTTCTCGCGGACGCTCGCCATCGAGTCGATCAACTCGACCACCTTGTCCTGCTTCTTGCTCGATAGGCCTTCCTGATTCAACAGTTCGCGGTAGATTCCGATGCTTCCGATTTTCAGCTTGTACGAGCTGATGCCGAGCGACTCCAGCGCGCGGACCGCGAGCGCGATCACTTCCGCGTCCGCCGCGGGCGACGCCGACCCGATCAGTTCCACACCGGCCTGCGTGAACTCGCGATACGCGCCCTCGCGCGGCCGTTCGTAGCGGAAGCACCGCTCAATGTAGTAAAGCTTGTGCGGCTTCGGCATCCCTGCGAACATCCCCGACGCGATCAGGCGGCACACAGGCGCCGTCATCTCGGGCCGCAGCGCGTATTCCGCGCCGTCGCAGAAGAACGTGAACATGGATTCGCGGATCTTCTCGCCCGCGCGCGCCGACAGCAGCGCGAACTCCTCGAATGTCGGAGTCTGGATACGCATATAGCCGAACGATTTGAAAACAGACTCGACTTTCCCGCGGACGTGGCCCCTGACGGCGGTTTCACCCGGCAGGAAGTCCCTCGTGCCCCTCGGGAGCGAATATTTTTTTGCGCTCATTTTGTATCTCCCCGGATCGGAGACCGTAGCGATCAGCTCGATGCGGCAAATTCATTTCATTGCCGCACTCGTTTATTGGTTCGCGTTGCTGCTCTTTGAAAAACGGTACAGGCACCGCACGAACCGCGTTGCCAGTCACTGTTTTTCGCGGGGCAAAAAAAAAGCCCCGGGTCACGGCATCCGGGGCCATCTTCCGCGCGGCTCAAATCTCAGCCGCGCCGATTCGGCCCTCTTTCATGATGTCCGCTATGACCGTGAACCGCTTTTCGCATTACAATCCCCGTTCCTTATTTACAGCGTTTCATGGTAGTTCCGCCGCGCGTATTTGTCAAGCGCAACACCCGGCTCACACCGGCCGGATATCGTTCGGATTTGCGATTTGTGAAAATGAGCTCCATTCCCGTATAATAGTTCACGCCGGAGATTCGAACGATGAAAGACACTTTGATTCTGATTGTGGACGACGAGCCCTCGATGATCGAGCTCCTCGATTACAATTTGAAGAGAGAAGGTTACGAAGTCGTCGCGGCGAAAAACGGGAACGAAGCGCTCGCCGCGTTCGCCGGGCAGCCGGTCTCGCTTATCATCCTCGACATAATGATGCCGGGACCGGACGGGTACGACGTCTGCAAGGAAATAAGAAAAATCTCGAATGTGCCGATAATCATGCTGACCGCGAAAAGCAGCGAGACCAACAAGATAGTCGGACTCGAACTCGACGCCGACGACTACGTCGTGAAGCCGTTCTCGGTCGGCGAACTGATGGCGCGCGTGAAGGCAATTCTTAGGCGTTCTCAGCAGTTCGGAGACCGGCCTGAAACCGCAAAAACCGACGACATCGTTCGCGGCGAGTTGTGTATTAACAAGGCAAAAAGAACCGTCTGTGTCGGCAGCAGTCCGATAGAACTTACAACTAAGGAATTCGACCTTCTCCACTTGCTCGCGTCCAACCCGGGAGTAGTGTTCACGCGCGAGCAGATACTCGACAAAGTCTGGGGCAGCGAATCGTACGTTGTTGACAGAGCGATCGACGTGCACGTGCGCCATCTGCGCGAAAAGATCGAAAATACTCCCGATGCGCCGAAATACATCTCCACTGTCAGAGGCGTAGGATACCGTTTCGAGGAATAAGACATTGTTTCGCGCGAATTCGATCAAATTCAGGCTCGTTCTGTTTTTCTTCATAACCATTTTCGCAAGCATCACGGCAACCGGATACTTCTCCGCGTCGTTTTTCAAGGCGCAGTATCTCGCGGAACTGAGAGAAAAACTTTTAGAACACAGCCGGACGACAGAACTTATGCTTCGAGACGTCCCGGAAAACGATCTGCAGAAAACGACGATCGGCATAGCGAAGCAGCTCGGCGGCAAATCGAAAATCAGAATCACCATAATCGGGAAAGACGGTGCTGTCCTTGCCGACAGCGAAGGCGATCCGAAGGCGATGGAAAACCATCTGAACCGCCCTGAGATAATCGAAGCCGCCAAGAAAAGCGCGGGCTCATCACTGAGGATGAGCGGCACGGTTCATCACGAATTTCTGTATGTCGCAAGGCAGGTTGCCGAAAGCGGCCGCGCATTCTACATAAGAATCGCCGCGCCGTCGGATTACATAAACACGACTCTGAATCACATAAAAATCACAATCTTTTTCGCGGCAGCGATAACGCTGCTGCTGTCGTTTGTCTTCACAATAATAATCACGGCGCGTTTCACCGGCCCCGTCGAGCGGCTGATGGAAACAACGGAGAAAATCGCCGCCGGCGACCTCGCCGCGAGGAGCAGACTGCACGGAGAGGACGAATTCGGAAAACTCGGCGCGACCGTCGATGCGATGGCTTCATCCATCCAGAAAAACATCGAGGATATCAGCGAGAAAAAAGGCGAGATAGAAAACATCCTCGCGAGCATGAAGGACGGCGTAATAGTAACCGACAGAGAACGCAACATACTGCTTATCAACACGGCCGCGCTTGAAATTTTCAAGCTGGAAAAAAGCGATTATACCGGCGTTCCGCTGATGAACATCATCCGCCATCAGATAATAAACGAAAATGTAAAGAGCGTTCTTAGTGACGGCAGAAGCCGCGAAAACGAAATCGAAATACACCCCATCGACAAAACAACGATCGACGCCCGCGTATATCCGTTCAGGAGACAAAGCGGCGTTATGGCCGGCGCGATAATCGTTATCCGAGACATAACCAGAATCAAGAAGCTCGAAACGGTTCGAACGGAATTCATCGAGAACGCATCGCACGAACTCAGAACACCTGTTTCGCTTATCAGGGGCTTCGTCGAAACGCTGCTCTCGGGCGCAATGGACATCGAAACCGACAGGCGGCGTTTTCTCGGACTTCTGGACAAGGAATCGCGCCGTCTGATGAACCTGACTGAAGACATACTCGATCTCGAAAGGGCCGAAAAGAAAAGAGACGACGCACCGGCATACGAAATTGATGCGGTCAAGCAACTCGCCGCGTGCTGCGACAACTTCGAGCATACAATCGCGGAGAAAGGGCTTAAACTCGAAAAATACTTCCCGCCGGAGCCGGTTGTTCTGAAGATGCCCGCCGAGGATTTTACGCAGATTTTCAACAACCTGATAGATAACGCCGTCAAATTCACGCAGGCCGGAACGGTATCGGTGACATTAATGAAGGATAAGAATAGTGTATCAATAATAATAAGAGACACCGGGCTCGGCATCCCGGCGCTCGACTGCGAGAGGATATTCGAGAGGTTCTATCGCGTTGATAAATCGCGCTCGCGGGAGATGGGCGGCACCGGTCTCGGCCTCTCGATCGTCAAACACTACGTCGAAAAATGGGGCGGCTCGGTGAGCGTCGAAAGCGTCCCGGCAGTCGGCTCTTCGTTCAGCGTAGCATTTCCTCTGTAAAAGTCTCAGTAAATTAAACAAGAATTAACACCGTCTTAATATTTCCTTAACAATCCGCAAATACACTATGGCCGGATAACCCGGATTTTTCACAAGAAAAATCCGAGATAAGAGGTGAATCTGTGCCTGAAACCGATAAGGAGATAAAAATGAAAATCACGAAAAAGGAAAATCCGAAAAGATTTTTCAGAATTGCAGCCGGAATTGTAACCTCGCTCATTCTGGTGCTCGCAGTAAACGCACAGAAAAGCTACAGCGCGACCCCGGGCAGCCTGCAAATCAAAGGCTCGGACACAATGGTCAATCTCGGACAAGCGTGGGCGGAAGCGTTCATGGGGAAAAATCCGCAGGCGATAGTGGCCGTCACGGGCGGCGGTTCAGGTGTCGGAATCGCATCACTAATCAATAAGACGACAGACATCTGCGAGGCATCGCGGGCGATGAAGCCGAAAGAGATCAGCGACGCGAAAAAGAACGGCGTCAAACCGAAGGAAATCACGGTCGGACACGACGGTATCGCCGTGGTGGTTCATCCGTCGAACAAAGTATCGACACTGACTATCGACCAACTTGCCGGAATCTTCACGGGCAAGATCACCGACTGGAGTCAGGTAGGCGGCAAGAAAGGTAAAATAGTATTGCTCTCCCGCGAAGTGAATTCCGGAACGCACGTGTTCTTCAAGGAACACGTTCTTAACAAGGGCGACTCGAAAGGTAAGGCAGAGTTCGCAGCGTCGGCGCTGCTCATGCCGTCGTCGCAGGGCATCGCGGACGAGGTCGCGCAGAACAAAAACGCGATCGGCTATTACGGCATGGGGTACATCTCCAAAAAGCAAAAAGTCATCGGCGTGAAACGCGACAAGAATTCGTCGCCGGTGAAACCGACGATCAAAACGATTCTTTCGAGCGAATATCCGATCTCGCGCCCGCTGTTCATGTACACCAACGGCGAGCCTAAAGGCGTCGTGAAAAGCTTCATCAATTTCGTCCTGTCGAAAGAGGGCCAGCAGATAGTCAAAAAGCTGGACTTCGTGCCTGTTAAATAAGAAACGGAACAGCACCATGATAGAGAAACCGAGAAGACGGCGCTACAACTCGCTCAGTGTCAGCTACGTCCCCGTGGCGGCCGGGAAGACCGGCGGCTCGCTGTTGATCGCCGTCCTTTCAAAACTGTTTCCGAAAAGTTTCGGAAAGAAAGATGTGAACGAACTACTTTGGGAGAAGGCGATCGCAATAATCGGCTCTTTCTCCATCGTCGTGCTGATTCTGATTCTCGTATTTCTTCTCAAAGACGGCTTGCCGTTATTCAAAGACTATCCGGCCGGCCGTTTTCTCGCCGGAAAAATCTGGCGACCGATTTCCGACCCGGCCGACTTCGGGATACTCCCGCTGATAATGGGGTCGCTCGTTGTCACGCTCGGCGCGGCGGTGATGAGCGTGCCGCTCGGCGTCGGGTGCGCGATCTACATAGCGGAAATCGCAAGCCCGCGCGCAAAGGAAACCCTCAAAGTGCTCGTTGAGATAATCGCGGGGATCCCGTCCGTCGTGCTGGGTTTCCTCGGCGTTCTGGTGCTGTCGAACTGGGTCAAAAACATTTTTGATCTCCCGACCGGCCTCACCGCTTTCACCGGCGCCGTCATGCTCGCGTTCATGGCCGTACCCACAATCGCAACCATCTCAGAGGACGCCATTTATTCGGTGCCGAACGACTACAGAGCGGCGTCGCTGGCGCTCGGCGCGACCCGCTGGCAGACAATCTACAGGGTCGTCATCCCGGCGTCGATGTCCGGCCTGCTCGCGGCCGTGCTGCTCGGGATCGGGAGGGTCATCGGCGAAACGATGGTGGTGATGATGGTTTGCGGAAACGCACCCGTAATGCCGACGAGCCTGTTTCAGCCGGTCAGGACGATGACCGCGACCATCGCCGCCGAGATGGGCGAAACCGTACGCGGAAGCGGCCACTACCAAGCTCTTTTCGCAATCGGCATCGTGCTTTTCGCGATTTCGTTCGCCATCAACCTCGTCTCGGATGTGATAGTGAGAAAAAAGGGAGCGCGCGCATAAGGCATGAACGCGAAGACGTCTGAAAAAATTGCGTTTTTCATACTGAAACTGTGCGGTTTCGTGGTGGTAATCCCGATCATCCTGATTCTCGGGTTTCTCGTGGTGAAAGGCCTTCCCGCGATCAGCGTCGAGTTCCTCACACAGGCGCCGCGCATGGGCCTCAAGGAAGGCGGCATATTCCCGGCGATTGTCGGCACGGTGTTTCTCGTCGCGCTCGCCGTCGCAATCGCGCTGCCCCTCGGAGTAGCATGCGCCATCTACATGAAGGAATACGCCGGCGACAACCGTTTCACCCGCATTATCCGCCTCAGCATCGTAAACCTCGCGGGCGTGCCGTCGGTGGTGTTCGGACTTTTCGGCATGGGGTTGTTCGTGTTGTTTCTGAAATTCGGCGTTTCGATTTTGTCGGGATCGCTGACACTCGCTTTCCTTATACTTCCCGTCATCATCACCGCGTCCGAAGAAGCGCTCCTCTCAGTCCCGGCGTCGTTCCGGGAAGCCGCGCTCGGACTCGGCGCGACGAAGCTGCAAACCATCAGAACGGTCGTACTCCCCAACGCGCTGCCGGGAATGCTCACAGGCGCCATACTCGGCATCAGCCGTGCCGCCGGAGAAACCGCGCCCATCCTTTTCACAGTCGCCGCGTTCTTCCTGCCGCGCCTCCCGCATTCCATCATGGATCAGGCGATGGCGCTTCCGTATCATCTTTATATCATCGCGACACAGGTCCCCGGCGTGCCGGAAAAGGTCAAATACGGCACGGCGCTCGTGCTCGTTCTGCTGACCTTCGGTTTCAATTTCGCCGCGATCCTGTTCAGAAACAGAATCAGAAAACAGAGAAAATGGTGAGTCGCCGCACATGGACAAAACACCCGCTGTCACCGAACAAATCGAAATATCCGTCAGAGGACTGAACTTCCTTTACGGCAACGTCGTAGCCCTGCGGGACGTTTCCCTCGACATTCCCAAGAACAAAATCACCGCGCTGATCGGCCCGTCAGGTTGCGGAAAGTCAACCTTCCTCAGAACGCTCAACCGGATGAACGACACGATCAAAAACACCCGCGCGATCGGAGAGATCACATTCGAGGGCAAGTCGATCCTCGATCAGGACGTCGATGTGGTTGAGTTGCGCAAGCGCATCGGAATGGTGTTCCAGAAGCCGAACCCGTTCCCGATGTCCATCTACAACAACGTGTCGTACGGCCCGCGAATCCACAAAATGACGACGAGCCGCGAGAAGCTCGACGAGATCGTCGAGCAGAGCCTGCGGCAGGCCGCGCTGTGGGACGAAGTGAAAGACAAGCTTAAACACTCCGCGCTCGAACTCTCAGGCGGCCAGCAGCAGCGGCTGTGCATCGCCCGCCTCCTCGCCGTGAAGCCGGACGTGCTCCTGATGGACGAGCCTTGCTCCGCGCTCGATCCGATCGCCACAATGAAGATTGAGGAGCTGATGCACGAACTGAAGGAGAAATATACTATAGTAATCGTGACGCACAACATGCAGCAGGCCGCCCGCGTGTCCGACCTCACCGTGTTTTTCCTGAGCGGCGAGATCATCGAGCAGGGAATAACCGAAGAGATGTTCACAAAACCGAAAATAAAGAAAACGGAAGAATACATTACCGGGAGGTTCGGATAAATGTCGGACGTACGGAAAACATACTCTCAGGAACTCGAACACCTTCAGCAACTGCTCCTCGAAATGGGCGCAATGGCGGAAGAGCTGATAAAGAACTCGGTCAAGGCGTTGATCGAAAAGGACTCCGCCCTCGCGGACAGGACCATCGCCGCCGACGACGCGGTTGACGCGAAAGAGGCCGAGATCGACGCCCTATGCCTCAAGCTGCTCGCACTCCAGCAGCCGATGGCGGGCGACCTGCGGCTCATCGGCAGCATCCTGAAAATCGTCACCGACGTCGAGCGCCTGTCCGACCACACGACTAAAATCTCGAAGAAAGCGAAAATTCTCTCCGAAATGCCGCAGCTCAAGCCGTACGTTGACCTCCCCGATATGGCGAGCCGCGTGATCGAGATGTTCAAGCTAAGTCTGGATGCGTTCGTCAGACGCGACGTCGAAATGGCTTTCAGCATAATGGGAATGGACAGCGCGATCGACGATTACAACCACAAAATATTCAGAGAACTCGTGCAGTACATGATAAAAGACCCAGCGTGCATAAACTACGTCTCGCACCTCATGGTGGTGGTCCAGTCACTCGAACGAATCGCGGATCACGTCACCAACATCTGCGAGAGAATAATCTTCATCGCAACCGGCGACCTGCCGAAGTCGAACTGATTAGATAACAGGCTTAGTGGAACAGCGCCGCGCCCTACTGCTGCGGATACGGCTTTTCGTTCAGATTTTTAAACCAGTCTTTCGGGAACTCCTCTTCGAAGTCCGAATCGTCAAGCGGGATATTCACCCGGTAGTTTTTGAATGTGGATTTCTGCTTGAAAAGGTACGGCAGTTTGGATACGTGGGTTGTCCACGACGAGCTTGCCGGAAGCAGGTAGCCGTTGATGTCCTTGTAATACATCTCGCCGGTTGTGCTGACGGTTTTCCCGTCCTTGCCGGTGACTAGAAAAATGAATTTGATTACGATGAACTTGTTAGGATCGACCAACCACGTCATCGGATAAAGGTTCTTCGGTGCGGACCGCTTCGGCACAAGCGTGATGACCACTGTTTTTCTGCCCCGGTAGTTCTGCGGCGGCGATTTGTACACGCTGTACCACGTCATAACCTTTTCTTTCCAGCGTTCGTCCATCGGGATCGCTCCCGGCTGGTTTGGGCTGCCGATCCAATAGTTCTTAATCGGCTTAGTCAGCGCCCTGTAGCCGTGCCTCGCCGGCGCCTGATAAAAATACCTTGCAAGATAGACCGATCCGTTAGCCTTATTGAGAGGCGTCAGTCCTTCGCTTCCGGGTGAGTTCGACGAGTAGGTCACAGTACGAACTTCGTCGTACGTCATGGTCTTGATATTCTGACCTATGAAACGGTTGTGAATCTCGGCGACGATTGCTTCCGGCGACATGGAAAAGCCGGGCGCTGCGGCCGATGGTTTGGCGGTCTTTTTCGGCGCTTTCGTCTTAGCCGCGGGCGCCGACAGCGCCGTGGACGCGATTATCAACATAGCCATGAATGCAACCGCTCTTCTCATTGGCACTTTTTTCCTTTTTGCGGCGGTTTTACCACTTTAAACCATTTTAAACCGCCAGATAACACTTTTGACACCCGATTCGGCCGCACGGAAGCGTCTTGTCCTAAAAAATCCGGCGGCCCGGTCGATTAAAATCCGTTGCAGACAGCCGGTTTTTTGTCATCCGGGAACAGGCTGCAGATGTGCGGCTTCGCCTGTTGATACGGCACCGCGCCGCCGTTGAACCGCTTGTTGCAGTTGAACACCGATGTCGGAGAGCCGGTTGTGTCCCATTTTTGCGCCAGTTCAGTATCCTTGCGCAAGTAGTCGAGTGATTTCGATTTGACGCAGGTGGCGATCGCGGCGGGGTTCACACCCGCGCGGGCCGCGCAGGTGTCGTGGACCGTTTTGAACACCACTTTTTCGTCCGGCGGCTGCTTGCCGCTCTGTTGCGCCTTGTTGTAAACGCTGTTGATTTCAGTCGAGTAACACCGTGCGTAAGACAACCAAGTCGCATTGCCTATATCATGCGCGACACATATCTGGAACTTATCTTCGTCAACTTCGGGTTGTCCGTGCAGCGATTTCACGTTCCCCTTGTCGTCGATATCGACAATGAAATGCGGTTCCCACACTATGAGCTGTCCGAATTCCGCGAGCATTGCGGGCAGAATCTGATCGACGTACCTCAACCCGTACGGGCAGTGGCTCATCAGGAAGAAATCGAGCTTGACCGCGCCGCCTTCGGGCTGGCATGACTTTTCGTTCACCATCTCCGTCACCATCGCCACGCCCTGCCTCATCAGCGGTATCGAAGCCTCGATTTCCTCTATCGTCCAGCCGGTGTCCAGCATCCGGTCTATCGTCATCATCATCTTCTGTCGTTCCGCGCAGTCCGGCGACAGCTTTTCGTCCATCTTCAGGTCCATGTTGTGGACCGGGCAGACCATCCTTTTCATCAGATAATCGCGCAGCTCGGCGCGGGTTTTGAACCTCGTCTGATTCTGGAGCGCCGGGATTTCGTTCTCAGCGAAACGGTTCACCGCCCGCCGCCCCGTGGCCGGCGCGCCCTGCTTCTTCGGGCAGCCCGCGAACATCAATCCCGCAACAGCAACCGCCAAAAACAACGTAACAGCTACTCTGGCACCGTTCTTCATCCGTTTCTCCTGTCTATGGTTTGCGGGCGCTCCGCCTTAGCCTCATCACCAGCAGAAACGCTTCCCTGATAATGTTTGCCGACATCTTCGACTCGCCGTAACGCCTGTCCAGAAACCGGATCGGCGTCTCGACGACCCGCAGCCCCGCCTTCACCGCACGGTATGTCATCACCGTAAGAAAACCATAACCTTTGGCATCCATATTTTCAAGTTGAAGGTCCGCGACACGATCCAGCCTCACCAGACGGTAGCCGGTCGTCAGATCCTTCACTTTCAGCCCCAGCATGAAGCGCGCGAACATATTGCCGCCCTTGCTCAGCAGCCGCCTGTGCCAACCCCAGTTCAGCGTGCCGCCGCCCGGCACGTACCGCGAGCCGATCACGTAGTCCGCGTCCCGCACCCGCACGAGAAAATCCGGCAGCGACACCGGGTCGTGCGAAAAATCCGCATCCATGTTTATCACATATTTGAACCCGTGGTCGGCGGCCCAGCGGATCCCCGCCGTGATCGCCGTCCCCAGACCAAGCTTCCCCTCGCGGTGCATCGCGTGCAGGTTCGGGTTCGCCGCCGCGGCTTCGTCCACCGCCGCGCCTGTGCCGTCGGGCGAATTGTCGTCCACGACCAGCACCGACGCCCCCGGCAGCATCTCGAACACCTGCCCCACAAGCGGCACGATATTCTCGCGCTCGTTATACGTGCAGATCAGCACAAGCGTTTCCTTCGCGCCGTCCGGCGCCGTCGCGGGCGCGGCCTTCACCAGCGCCGCCTCGCGCTCGCTCATCTTCTTAATTCCGCCGAGCAAAAAATATCCCTTGATCGTCGTCGCCATCCCCAGCTTGCTCGGCCCCTGCTTGAGATCGTACCGCAGCGTGAACGGTATCTCGGCGACCCGCGCGCCAAGCGCGATGAGGCGGATCAGCAACTCAGCCTGAACCGAACCGCCGGGCGCCATAATCAGGTGCGCGCCGTACGTCCGCGCCGCCCGCCGCAGAATCGCGCCCGAGTACGCCCTGTAGCCGCACGATATGTCCTTCACACCGGGAATCGGAGCAAGCGCATCCATGAAACTCTTCGCGCCCCGGCTCAGCAACTTCCGGAACGCGTTCACGCCGCGCTCCTCGCCGCCCGCGACAAACCGCGAGCAGATCGCCACATCCGCCCCGCCGCTGATTTTCTCCAATAGGCCGGGAATGTACGAAGGATCGTGCGTGTTGTCGGCGTCCATCGTCACCATCACGTCCGCCGGAGCGCCGGAGCGCGCGAGAAATGCGGCAATGCCCGTCCGCATCGCCGCCGCGAGCCCACGGTTCACCCCATGGCGCACCACTTCGAGCCGCCCGTCCGCCGCGAGTTTGTGCTTTTCAGCAATCTGCACCGTGGCGTCCGCGCTACCGTCGTCCACGACGATCACACGCAACGGCGCGGTCCAGCCGGCCGCGCATTCCGCGGCCTTGTCGAGCAGCGCGCCGAGTGCGCCCTCCTCGTTATATGCGGGCAGAACCAGATATATAGTCATTCGACAATTGCCTTTTCGTATCCCGAATTCATTTTAACAGAAAGGCGCGCCGGAGTGAACACGTACGGCAATATCCGCCGGCGCTTCCGCTATTCGTAGCTTTTCAACTATAATAGTAATCTCAAATTTCTATGGGACGGGGAACGATGAAAACGGAACTGACGGACGGAACAATCACACTGCGGCGCACACTCACGACGGATGCGGAAGCTATTTACACAGCCGTGGACGAAACGCGCGCCGATCTGACCCCGTGGATCCCGTGGTATCACGACAATTATTCGCTTGAAGATTCGAAATCGTGGCTTGAAACCCGCGACGAGGCGTGGAATAACGGAACGGAGTACGACCTCGCCATAGTTGACGCCGCAACGGGCGAATACATCGGCGGCACCGGTGTCGTGAGCGTCAACAAAATGCACAATCGCGGCGAGATCGGCTACTGGATACGCACCTCCCGCGCCGGGCGGGGCGTCGCGCCCGCCGCGGCGAAACTCGCGGCCCGCTTTGCTTTCGAGGAACTCGGCCTCGATCGCGTCTGCCTCAACATCGCCGCCGATAACACGCGCAGCCGCCGGGTCGCCGACAAGATCGGCGCCAAATTAGAAGGAATCCTGAGAAGCTACTATACCCTGCGGGGCGTCAGACACGACGCGGTGGTCTATTCGATCCTTAAAGGCGAACTGTAAATAGTCCCCTCCCCGATCAGTTGCACGCGCCGCGCATAAGCATATCGCACGAGATCAGCTTGTTTTTTATCAGCTCCCGGAACAGAATGTCCGCTATCATAGCGTGCCCGCGCGCCTTGGGATGCGTATCCATGAAAAAACAGCCCTCCGTTTTCAACATCGGATGAAAAAGATCGACAAACGGAATTCTCTCCCTTTTTGCGAACGTCTTCATGCGTTCCACATGCCGTATATTGATTTTGCTCTTTGTGATAAACGGATAGCTCACGAGCACGATCCGCGAGCCGCCGCCGCGTGCGACACTCACAATATCGCGCAAATGTTTTTCAAGCTGATCGCCTTCCAGAAATCCCCTGTCGTTCGGCCCGGACATCACCAGCACTACATCCGGCTTGTACTTCATCATTCTGTGCCGTAGCCTGAATTCCACGTGCGACAGGTCATACGCCGGAACGCCGCCGTTTATGACTTCAAAACTCACGCCTTCAGCCGCCGCGCCGTTCAATTCGGCTTCGAGCGCCCGGCTGTACGAGCTGCTCTCCGGCAACAGAAAACCGTAAGTTGTCGAATCGCCCATCACGGCGATGCGTATCGTCCCCGGCGGCGCGGCGACAGGTATCTCCGGCCCGCGGAACCCCGCACTATTGATCTCAGCCCGGCGCGACTCCCGAAGTTCGTAGCCGACACCTTTCCCGAACAGCTTGTAGCATCCGAGCATCGATAAATGCTGCACTGTGAACACCAGACCGGAAACCAACAGCGCCACCACCGCCCAAAAAAGCAGATGATGCTTCGCGCTGAACCGGTTCTCCACATGATACCGCAAGCGATACACCGCGAGATAGTACGAAAAAAAGCAGATCAGCATGCTCGTGTTGACAAGCAGCATAAACCGGAACGCGAAACGGATGTCCAGAAGCATGAGGGCAAGCGTCACAACGCCGCCCGCCGCCGCAAAGTCGCGCGGAAATACATCGCCCGGAGCGGTCCGCAAAAACGGCACACGCCGCGCAAGAGGCCACGCCGCGCAGTACACCGCCGCCATCACCATCACGTCGAAAAGCCCGTCGAGCGGCTGCGACACCAGAAGCAGCGTATTCAGCGCACCGCTCGCGAGCAGTTCGAGAACGGCCAGTTCGATAGCGAGCACTGCCACCGAAAACAGCGCCGACGGCGTATAAAGCTTCATGTTTTCAGAGTTTCGCGTCTCGTACTCTATGAAAAACGCCACCGGCACGTTCAGCAGCAGCGGATAAAACGACCTGAACCGGAAAAAAGTCGATAGCCCGATCCATAATGCGAGCGCGACTACAGCGTACAGAAACGGAATCTTCCGGCTTGTGTCACCCGCTGTTGGCTCGATAGTTATGGTGTTATTATCCATATACTCAGTTGAATCCATAAAGTTCGGCAATATTTCTAATTCATTGCTTCAGTTAAACACAGAATAACAGATTTCATATCATTTTATCAGGTGGCACAGACAAGATGCCTGTGCCACCGTCTGCTTTCTACTTTATTTCCTATTCTCAAACCGACAACTATTTCCAAAAAAAACAACGCTTGTGCAAACCATCACAAGGTTTTATAATCGTATGATCGCGATCGCGGTCTGACGCGAGCGAAAAACCGCCGGGACGGGCGCGACACAGGGGAAAAGAATGGCGGATTTCGACCCGTTGAGGGACTTCGCGAGTTTGTTCGCCGACAAGCTGTTCGAGACGGCTATGAAGCTCCAGAACGTCGCTCCGCAGCGCTGGAACATCACGGCGATCGCGCAGAGCCACCTCGACGCCGCGTGGCGGTGGCGCGTTTTCCAGTCGAAAAACAAAGCAAAAACCACTTTCAAAAACGCTCTCTATAAAATCGCGAATCAGGACGACTTCAAATTCTCCGCATCCTCGCCGCAGTATTACGAGTGGCTAAAAGACCGCCACCCGGCGATCTTCCGCGCCATTCAGGACGCTGTGCGCGGCAAGCATTGGGAACTCGTCGGCGGGATGTGGGTAGAGCCCGACTGCAACCTGCCGGACGGCGAAAGCCTCGTCCGCCAGCGCCTCTACGGCCAGCGGTTCTTTCTGAACCACTTCGGCCGGATTCCGGAAGTCGAGTGGCTGCCGGACACGTTCGGCTTCGCATGGACGCTCCCGCAGATCCTCGCAAAGAGCGGCGCACGCTACTTCTGGACGGGCAAGCCCCTCTGGAACGACACCACCAAGTTTCCGTTCAGCACCTTCCTATGGCAGGGCCCGGACGGCTCGCAGGTGCTCACACACGTAAGCCCGATCGGCCCGGAGCGGCTGATGAAAATGAACGACTTCAAGAAGACGAACCGTCTCGTGAACTTCCGCGAGTCGCTCGTCGCCAACTACGCCATGCCGCCCGCGAACATCGTCCAGCGCCTCTCGAACGACCTGCTCCCAGAGATCGCGCTATTCTACGGCTGGGGCGACGGCGGCCACGGCCCAAAAGCCTTCGAAGTCGCAGCAATCAACAAACTTAAGGACCGCAACTACCTCAAGATCGGCTCCGCCCGCGAGTTCTTCGAAAAGCTCGAACCCTACCGCGAGCGCCTGCCCATCTGGAACGACGAACTCTACCTCGAATTCCACCGAGGTACGTACATGACTCAGGCGTGGACCAAGAACGCGAACCGCCGCGCGGAGATCGCCGCCAAGAACGCCGAGATCGCACACTCGATCAATTCGCTTTTCGGCGCCCCCTACCCCGGCGAGATCATCCGCGACCACTGGAAGAAGCTGCTCTTCAACCAGTTCCACGACATCCTCCCGGGCAGCAGCATCCCCGAAGTCTATGAGGATGCGAAAATCGACTACGACGAATTCTTCTCGATAATGTATCAGCTAATCCGCAGCGGAATCGAGTCGCTCGCGCTCCGCATCAACACCGCCTCGCCCGAACTCGCCGACTGCACGCCCGTCATCGTTTACAACCCGCTCTCGTGGCAGCGCACAGCGACCGCTTTCATCCGCATCTACGACGACAACGAGCCGGAAGTAGTCGATATCAACGGCCGCCGGACACTTTCGCAGGTGATCGAGCTGAACAACCGAAAAACGCTCGCGTTCACCGCGGAGGACGTGCCCGACCTTGGTTACCGCACGTATTACATCAGGCGTCGGTCCAAAGACGAAGCAGACGCCGCACCCCGGCCCGACGCGCCGCCGCCCATGGCAACCACTCTCGACGACGGCTCGGTCGTCCTCGAAAACGAGATATTGCGCGCAGTCATCAACGCAGAGACAGGCTGGGTGTCGAGTGTCAACTTTAAGGCTGCCGACCGCGAGATGCTTTCCGGCTCTGCCAACAGACTCAGGCTCTACAAAGACGACAACTTCTCATATCCGGCGTGGAACATCGACCCGAACTACAAAAAACACGAGATCGAACTCGGCCCGCCGGAAGGACCGCCCCGGATCATCGAAAACGGCGAAGTGGCCGCCTCCGTCGAAGTCCGCCGCATGGTCGGCAACTCGCCCGTCACGCAGAAAATAAGGATGTTCCGCCGGCGGCCGCTGCTCATGTTCACAACACGCATCGACTGGAAGGAAAACCGCGCGTTGCTGAAAGTGGACTTCGCAACATCCGTCAAAACGGAGATCGTGGCGAGCGACATCCCATACGGCGCGATAGAGCGGCCGGTGAACCCCACCCTGCCCGCGCAAAAAGCCCGCTGGGAAATGCCTTGCCAGAAATGGATCGACCTCAGCGACGGCCGCACCGGAGTCGCCATAATCAATCAGGATAAATACGGATTCAGCGTATCCGGCGGCACACTCTCTCTCAGCCTGCTGCGCGCGCCGCGATACCCGATGCCGATACCGAACGCTTGGGGACTTCCCCCGCTCGCCGAGCGTCCTTTCTATACCGATCAGGGTCCGCACACAATCCGCTACGCGCTCTGCCCGCACTCAGGCGACTGGCGGGAGGCAAAAATCTGGCAGACCGCGAACGAATTCGCCGACACGCTGATGGTCGTGCGCACCGACAACCACGAAGGTCCGCTACCGCGCGAAGCGACCGTCCTCTCCTGCCGCAGCCGCTCCACATACATCGGCGCGGTAAAGCGGCCGGAGGACAACCCCGACAAGGCCGACTCGCAGTACCATCAGATCGTCGTGCGACTCATCGAAGCCGCCGGGCGGCCGGACACCGTCACAATCAAATTCGGCCCCGGATTCACCATCACCGATGCGAAAGAAACCGACCTGCTCGAATTCAGCCAGAAGCCCCTCGCGGACGTCCGCCACGGCGAGATCACCATCGACATGAAGCCCTCCGAAATCAAAACCGTCAAAATCACCCTCGTCGATCTCCAGCCGGAGAACAGTTAAGAAAAGTTTTCCTCACTCTATAGGTTAGCTTCAATTTGCATAGCAAGACTGACAGGCGCAACAACTGATATATCCGTGTCGCAGTGCAATTGGCCACATTCTGGATTTGATGCAATACAAGTAAATATAAACCGACTTTGCAATCGAAAAATCGAAATGATATAATCGATGAACAGCAATAATAATAATGTTTATCTTGCTTAGATTGTGTTCGTTCTTAAGTTAAATAATAATCAACTATTTTGAGGAGATAGCAATGGATTTAAATAAAATAAATAAATACTTAGAAAGAATAAACAATTCAGACAGACATTCTTTCAGTGCAAGCATAAAACATCTTTTTAGTTATCTAGATAAAGTAGCCCAAAGCAATGCTATGTTCCAAAGGTACGAACTGGAGAGAAACAAATGGGTTAATTGGCCAAGCAATGCAGATGGAAGCTTCGGAGTTGATTGGGAACTGCCA
>CAYPEK010000038.1:0-35580 GCA_964409645.1 uncultured bacterium
GCGATCTCGGAGACAATCTCGATTGGACACCGTACTACATCGTAAGCAAAGACATTTCAGGCAAACTACCATAACTACACGGCCAGAGGGAAGTTAAGGAGGACCTCAAACAGGTTTGCATACGCGAGAAAGCCGGCAAGAAAAAATGGCTCGGCTATATGGGTTGTTTTTCGAAAGATGTTTTCTCGAAACAGAGCGCTCCCAATACAGGCAAAGACTGGAAACAATGCGCACTTGAAGCAGACATCAACCCGGATCAGATAGAAAAATGCCTGAAAGAAGAAGCCAGCACTCTGATTGATAAAGATATCGCTCTGTCGAACAGCTACGGAGCACAGGGTTCGCCGACCGCAGTTTACAATTGTAACAAGCAAATCGTAGGCGCTATTCCGTACGATCAGGTAAAACCGCAGATATGCAGAATGATCCAAGGCGAAAAGCCTGCAACCTGCAACGCGGCACAACCCGCCGGCGGCAAAGGAAAATAATTTTTTCATATCCGCAACGATCAGTTTACATACCTTGCGGACTTTTGAATTTATTAATTATTTTACAAATTAAAGCTGTGCGATAAAATATATTCAGAACCTAAAGTAAGGAAGTCGATACAGACTTAAAAAGGAGCAATCAGGATGGCGCTGACAAAGTCAGATATAAAAGTAATTTATTTGGCAATAAGACTGCTTGAAACTGCTTTACCCTACCCCGACGAAATCGAGGAAATATTGGACACCTGCAAGGGAAAGCTTTCATCAGACGAAATACTTGAACTCGACGACGAAGTTGATGAACTCACCACATCGGAAGGCATGAAAGAATACGCCTCGAGGATTCTCGGCAAATAGTTATCCTGCATTTGCTTTTCATTTATTCGTTTTTTATTTTTAACATCGCAAGAAACGGTTGCTAATATAAGAAATGATTAAATCCCTCGCAATGGTGCTCGCCGGTGGTGAAGGTGAACGCCTGCTGGTGCTCACACAACGCAGGGCGAAGCCTGTCGTCCCATTCGGAGGGATGTACAGAATAATCGATTTCGTACTCAGCAACATCGTAAACTCAGGCATAAGAGATCTCGGTTTACTCATACAGTATCAACCCGACTCAATGCTCAAACATCTCTCTTTCGCATGGACAGTGGATAGAAATGTCGCCAGACTCGATATCCTGTTCCCACGCAGAGCTCACGAGCCTTATGAAACCCCTGCCGACGCCATATACAAAAGGCTCGACTACATACTCGATAAAAACCCGATGTACGTGATAATCGTACCTGGCGATTATGTGTCGCTGATCGACTACACAAAAATAGTCGAATTCCACGAGCGTAACGAGGCTGACCTTACCATTGCCGGCACAATAGTCGAAAATGACAAGTCCGACCGTTTTGGCATGATGACGGTAAACAAAGATTACGAACTCATTCACTACGTTGAAAAACCGAAAGAAAAAGTCCAGACGCGCTTTGCCTCGATGGGAATATATGTGTTCGCGTTAGACGTGCTTGTAAGGCGTCTCGTTGAAGAGGATCGTCTTTCCGGCAAAGACAAGATGAGTTTTACATACGGAATGATTCCCCGCATGATCGGACGTGACAGAGTGTTCGCATATCCGTTCGAAGGATACTGGCGCGACGTCGGAACGGTGGAGTCGTACTTCGAAGCTAACCTCGAACTCATAAAGATTATGCCGGAGTTGAATTTATACGACAGCAGAAACCCGTTGCGGTCGCGCCTCAGATTCGAGCCCCCGGCAAAAGTCTGCGAATACGGTTCAGTCAAAAACTCGATTATCACTCAAGGATGCCTCATCGACGGCCGTGTTGAGCGGTCAATAATTTTCCCTCACGTCAGGATAGATAAGGGCGCCGAGATATACGACTCTCTCATCATGCCGAATAACCACATCGGTTCAGGTACGGTTATCCGGAGGTCGATCCTCGACACTGTTTCGAGGCAGCAGCATATCGAGAACCGACCCAACATCGGATGCAACTGCGTTATCGGCGGATACGGCGAGGCAAGACCGAATATCGAAAAAAAGGACCTGCTTAACAGCAGCATTACCCTTATCGGCATGGAATCAGAAATACCCGACAACACAATCATAGGAAGAAACTGCGTCATTTACCCAGATGTACGCCACGGCGATTTCAATTCACGTCATCTGATACAAGACGGAGAGTCCATCTATCCCACTACGCACAAAATCTGATGCTCTTGCATAATTGCATCAAGTACTTCTGCTTAAACCCTGCAAATTAAGTTGAAATGTAATTTAATTCGTGGATTGCTTCTTAATTCATTTATATAACTTATTGAAAATGTTCGTGAAGAATTTCATCTATCGATTCACAGAATTCCTTCAATCCCTCTTCCGGAATGAATATGAAACTTCTTTTCTCCCCGTTGCTCTCCGTTACCTTCAGAAACTTTCCATTAGGATTTTCTTTAAGGTCCAGAAAGAACGCCTTATTACGCGTGATGATCTTCTTACTATATAGAGTAGTCTCCTCCATCCTCACACCTCACTGGATATCTTGAAGCCCGATTCACACCACTACACGCCGTTCTTCATCCAAAGTTAAATATAATAAAGCAATGAAAGTATGTCAAACTTAAGTGCCTCGTGACACAGGCATTTTAAAATTTATTACTTGATTTTTAAACAAAAGCTATTTTCTTGGCGCGATATCCAACACCGGCCGGTTTTTCACAATCGAATCACCCGATATTATCCCTCTTAACAGAGAACACGGATAAGCAACCGTTCTAGGACCCACCAGAGTGCCGGGAAATGTCACTGAATTACATCCAAGTTCCGAGTTGTCACCGATAATTGCGCCCATCTTTCGCAGCCCCGTTGATTCAACTCCTTTGCCGGTGTTGAGCTTCACGGTTCGCTCGCCCGTGTCGAACTTGAAATTAGCAAGCTTAGTTCCGGCGCCGAGATTGACGTTCTTCCCAAGTATGCTGTCGCCCACATAAGCAAAATGCGCGGCGTGCGCTCCGTTCAGAAAAATCGAATTCTTAACTTCGGTCGTATGACCAATGATCGCTCCGTCGCCGGCGATCACATTTCCTCTCAGATAAGCCCCCTGTCTTAAAACACAGTTCTTTCCGATCAAGGCGGGGCCGTGAATCATCACGCCCGGCTCAACAATCGTTCCCTCGCCAATCGCAATATCGTTACCCTCAAACCATGCATGAGGGCTAACCTCCCCTTCGACTCTGTAATCTTTGTAAGCCTTCATATACTCTTTTATCCTTCCCAATGCCTCCCAAACTATTTCCACGCCGTCGAACAAATCTTTATAGCGAAACTCACTCAAATCGAAATAATCGGAAACCACCATATCTCGCCCCCATCAAATTTTTGTTGTCATTTTCACAACGAAGTAGTTCTTCCGCAAACTAATGCGTAATCTTATTCCACGCATCCAAGTCATTGACCATACGCACTTTAATTTCAGTCAGTTCCTCATCGGTGAAATCCGTAAAATTCACCCTTACCTTTTCACCCTGCTCCCCAAGCGATAAAAGATATTCCTCTTCGTCTCCGATCTTTCCCATCCGCATCGCTATCTCATACAACTCCGTTCCGGGATACGGTGTTGCGAAAAATATCACCTCGGGTTTCAAATTTATCGACTTGCAGAAATCCACAGTCTCTTGTATCGATTCTCTGTTTTCTCCCGGCATTCCTACTATGAACGAGCAATCCGCCCATCCAAGATACTTCTGCGTAAGAAGTATCGCATTTTTCGCCTGCTCCACAGTCACCTTCTTCTTCATCAAGTTGAGCATCCTCTGGCTTCCAGACTCGATACCATACCCGATAAAAACACAGCCCGCCTCTTTCATTCGCACTATCAACGGTTCCGTCATCAGGTTGACTCTGCCCGCACAGCCCCATTCAATTCCTGCGTTTTCATTTACCATCAAGTCACAGAAATCAAGCACATTTTTTCTGTGTGTTATGAAACAATCGTCCGTGAAATGGATATATTGAACGTTATATCTTTCCTTAAGCATCATCACTTCTTCGAAAATATTCGCTGCTGTCCTATACCGATATTTTGCTCCCATGAAATCGTGATAACAGAAAGTACATTGGAACATACACCCGCGGCTCGATATCACATTCATCGAGTTGCGTGCTTCCCCATCCGTAGCGCCGCCGTCTATCCATTTATTCAGATTCACTGCTCCAATAGGATTCTTCGCATATTCATTGATCGGAAAAGCGTCCCACTTCGGAAAAGGAATCGTATTAATATCCATAATCACCGGCCTGTTCGGATTAGCAACGTAACCGCCGTCGCTTCCTCTCCACCAAATACCGCTAATCGAAGATAAATCGCCGCCTTTCTCAAGCGTCCCGACCAACTCTGGCACCGTAATCTCGCCTTCCCCGATACATAGAAAGTCCGCCTTCGTCTTTTCCATCATAACCTTCGGCGCGGAAGTTGCACTGCTTCCACCGGCCATGACCGGCCTGTCCGGATGTTTCTCCTTAAGCTTTGCAATAATACTCTTCAACTCGGAATAAATAGTTATAATCCCACCCACTCCGGCCATATCATAGTCCGATTTCTCTATGTACTCATCGAACTCCGCATCTGTGGGCCGGACCACGTTCATATCATATACAACCACTTCATGGCCGTCTCTTATAAGCATCTCCGCAAGATAGCCGAGCCCTGATGGAAAACAGTTCGGTTTCGCCCATTCCCTTATGACCGGATTAATCAGCAGTATTTTCATCAGCATCCACACTTCGCATTTTTACAAATTATATATCCGTCTCAACCGGACGAAAACACGTAAACAAATCATTATCGGGGAATTTCAGCTTTTTGAAACGTACTATGGATTGGTCACAGGGCCTTTCTGACCGATAAATACATCTTTCAGCCTGATAATCCCTATCAGGCGATCCTGTTTATCCACAACGGGAACAGCCCTGAACAGATACTTCTTAAACAACTCCACAACATCCTCTTTCTTATCTTCAGGCTCGATCGTAATTACATTCTTCACCATAACATCCTTCAGCTTTGCCACCGGCTCCGACTGTATCAGCTCCCTTATGTCCAACACGCCCTTTAGAACGCCCTCCGCATCTGTTACATACGTGTACATGATAACCGCGCGGTCAATCGCCTCCTGCCGGTACCTTGCGAGAGCCTCAGCGACCGTGATTTCTTCCTCGAATGCCACATACGTCCGCGACACGATGGACGAAACCGTTTCTTCGCGCTGGCTTAGAATATTTCTCACCTTTTTCGACTTCTCAGGGTCGAGCAGATCGATGAATCTATCGCTTTCTTCGCCCGGTAAAATCGAAAAAAGATCCGCCAACTGTGCCGATGTCATTGACTTAAAAATCTCTTTCATCTTATCGTTTCTGACGGATTTTATCAGCTCGCGCTGAATGCGAGGTTCGATCTCCTCGAGCGTATCGGCAGCCTTCTCGGTATCGAGCGAATCGAAAATCTCCATCCGTTCCTTATGCCCAAGTTCCTCGATAATATCCGCGAGGTCCGCCGGGTGGATGTCCTTCATCCTTTCCCTCTGAACATTCAATCTCAACTGACCTTTGAATCGCCCCAAATCACTCGGCACGTGCACGTAATTCCACGGTACGAGGTCCGGCGACTCTTTTTTGCCATACAGCCATTTATTTAGGAAGCCGAGCTTCATCCGCCTGAGAAGTCCCGACTGGCTTGCGTCCACATGCGTCAGGTATAGCTTACCTTCCGCGCTTACAAGCTGAAGATCGAAAACCACCTCAACTTCGCGGTCTTCCATGTCGATTATTTTTTTATCAAGAATCATGTCGCGGACAAGAATCAAATCACCGATGTCACCCGTCACTGCAAAACGTTCCAGATTTTCATTTATCTCGATCACAGTCTGCCGCTCATTTATCTCCGCCACATTGTTCCATGGTATCAGTAAATCCGGATGCCCCCATTTGCGCTCAACCACCACATTGCTTATCTCGGGATACTGCCCTCCGTTGATTTTTATCACTATATCCTTCAGCGTGCCGACTTTGAATCCACTTTTCAGCAGAACCGGTTTCCGCACGATCTCGCTAAGGAAAAACACCGTCACGCCCTCCGGCAGAATCATGGCACCGTTTTTATCCTGCTTGATCCCGCCGAATATTTTCCCTTTTGTTTTTTCGGAGTTGCTCATAGCCCGCCTCCAGTTAATATCTGCGCGAACTTCACAATAAGTAAGCCGATCATTACTGTCACATACACAAAAACCGCAGCAAGCAAAACCCTCTTTCCGGGTGTGAGCACTATCGTCCCGCGACGGAATCGCGAGTTGATCTCGCTCAATTTCCCCATGTGTAGTAATCTGTTAAGCAGCTTCAGCATCAGTACAAGGTCTCACTTTCCGCCAAGCAGTTTAGGAAACAGCACGAGAACATTATAAGCCGTAGATAACACAATCAGCACCGCCGCGTTCACTCCGTTCACCCAATTATCCGTGCGGCTGTTCACCCATCTTCCGGCGGTGTTTTTGTCATTAAGTAATAACATCAGGAACAACATGCAGACCGGCATCAGTGTAGTCGCCACGACCTGAACGAAGAGAACAATCAGCACTAAAATGCTTTTTTTGGCGATCAAAACAACCGAGCCGGAGGTTACCAGTATCATTATGTACATCAGATAAAACCACGGTGCTTCGCGAATCTTCTCGTTCAGTGAATGCGCCCAACCGAACACCTCCCCGAACGACCATGTGCTCGCGAGCGAAATACAGATCGTGCCGAGGAGGCCCGCCGTCATCAGTCCGATCGCGAGACATGTCCCGATCACCGGGTTGTCGTGAGCAATGATCCATCTCGCCGCCGCATCCGCGCTCGCTATCTGCGCGTGCGGATACATCAATTTTGCCGTCAGTATGACAATAAAGATCGCGACAAGAGACGTCAGGCACGCACCAACAAATGTTTCGAGTCGCGACCACGGAATTTCCCTCTCAAGCACCCCTTTGTCCACCACCGCGCTCTGTTGGAAAAATATCTGCCACGGACATACCGTCGTTCCGATATTCGCCATGATAAACAACAACAAGCCGCTTGTCAGTCGTCCGCCGGGGATATTCGGTATCATCCCTTCTCTTAATATGTCGCTCACTTTCGGATGCGCCATGATCGCCGCCGGAATGTATATCAGATTCAGCGCGCAGAACAAAAGAGACAACTTCTCCCACGTCCAGTATCGGCCGCTGATGACCAGCGCCGTCATCACAACAATCACGATAGCAACCGAAACCCACGATGGAATCCGGAATATGCTCATCGCCGCCGATATGCCGATAAACTCCGTAACGAGTGTCAGCCAGCACGAAATCATTAGAGTAATAAGAGTGAACCATCCCCACCGGGCGCCGAACCCGTTGAAAATCGCCTCTGCGAACCCCTTCTTCGTAACCACACCGAGCCGCATTGTCATTTCCTGAACGAAATACGTTATGGGGACGAGAAGAACCAGCATCCAGATAAACGAGTACCTGAATTTCGCGCCTGTTGCGGCATAAGTCGTAATACCACCCGCGTCGTTATCCGCAACAAGCACAAGCACGCCCGGCCCGAGCACGACCATAAACGTGCGTAGCATCCTAATCAGGCGACGGTAGGCATAAAATGTTCGGGCAGAGAACTTCATTACATCTCACGACGGTTCGTCAATCCGCTTTGACTGCGAACGAACATGAATGCAATAGCATTTGTCGAAAAACAACAGGCATTGAGATATCGCATTCCTGCTCCGGAGAGCGATTCTCATGTGTGCTCATTGAGCACCCGCCAAAATATATAGGCCTTATAATGGAGTTTCTTTGGTCACATTTCGAGGGAAGTGTAACCGAAGGAACTACTACATGGCCCCGGTGGGTCGTCACTAAGCACTTCATGTTCCATCGTGTTCACCTCCCTGTCCGTTGTAATAAAACCAAACCTTTTCGAATTCTAAAACCCATATTTATATCAGTCAATGATTTAAAATAGAAATTATTTATCCATATAGAAAATATTGCTTTAACAACGATTTTTAGAGTTGATTTTTATAAAAAACCGTCAGTTCCAACCCGAAGGAACTACTTCGTTCGTCTTCTTCGCCGGCGCTTGTTTAACCGGCGGTTTCGGAACGACATTTATCTGTTTCGGCTTCACCTGCGGAACATCCGGTATCTGCTTCGTCGGCTCAGGATTGGCAGATTGCATCTCAGTCATTATCCGGTTGGCTTCACCCTGCATAAGCCATATCTCAATACGTCTATTTTTTTGTCGGCCTTCTTCTGTGTCATTTGTATCTTTGGGTATAGTATCCGCAAGGCCTTCAGATACGATTCTTCTTGGTGAAATGTTGTATTTAGAGATCAGATAGCGTGCCACAGCACCCGCACGACCTGAAGAAAGCTCCCAGTTCGACGGGTAAACAACACTACTCATAGGTTTATTATCCGTATGGCCTTTGATTACAATAAATCTATTATTATCTTTAAGATGATCGTTATATACCTTATCAAGAATTTCTCTTGATTTATCGTTTAATTCCGCACTACCTGATGTGAATAACACATCTTTACCTATGGTGATTTTTTCTCCAATTCCAGGAACTTTCTCTATTGTCGTCGGCTCCTTACTTCCCGGTCCTCCATCCGGCGGCTTCATATAAGGGAGAATTCCGGTGCCGCCCGTCATGACTCCAACCGACCCTTCAAGGAATACCGCTTCACCGGCGCCGAACACACGCGCCGCCTGAGCCGCGATCACCTTCCACTGCGCCGTGCTTGCCGATCTCGTCGCCACCAAAACAATGAACAATCCGAGCAGAAGCGTAATCATGTCTGAATAAGTGAGTAACCACCGCATCATACCCGCAGCTTCGGATTTGTGTTCTTCTTCGTCTAGAAAAGATTTTTTTCTTTCGGATGCCATTTATTTACCTGCGTCTGGGATTTACTCGCGCCCGCCTTTAGCTCCGCCTTCTGCCGCTTCGGCCGCCGCTACTTCTTCGAGCGGGAGATAGCTCAACAGCCTGTCACGCACGATACGCGGGTTATTACCTGCCTGAATCGACATAATTCCTTCAATAATAATCTGCCCCATAATCATCTCATCGCGCCAGCGGGAGCGGATCTTGTTGCACAGCGGGAGGAACAACAGGTTTGCCGTGCCGATGCCCCAGAATGTAGCGATAAACGCAACCGCGAGTGCCTCGATCGTCTTTTCCTGTCCCGATGCGCTCATTCTTTTCAGAGCGCCTACGAGGCCCATGACCGTACCTACAATTCCCATCGTCGGGGCGAAGCCGCCGAGTGTTTCAAACATCGTTGCATCCGCTGTGGCATCGTTCTTTTGCTGCATCAGCAATGTCTGCATGATTGCTTCCACGAGTTCCGGATCAGTTCCGTCAACAACAAGCCTGAGGCCTTTTGCCATCATCGGGTTGTCGATCGCCTCGATATCCGATTCGAGTGAGATCATACCTTCGCGGCGCGCCTTTTCGGCCAGTGACGTCAACGTGTCGATTACCGATATGTGATCGAGCTTAACATCGGCAAACAGCCTGCCTAATGTCTTCGGTATCCGCTGGACATCTTTCATTTTCGAGCTGAGCATGGACGATCCGAACGTGCCGCCCAGAATGATGATCCACGCGGATATATTCGTAAAGAACGGGAGTAATTCGGTAACATCTCCACCGCCTTCCACTATGATCGCTATGATCATAGAGCCGAATCCGAGACCAAGACCTAAGACAGTTGTTAAGTCCATTATTCTTCCCTTATTTTTCCGTTTATTTTTTCAGGGCTGTTGAATTCAAATCGCCGCTCACTCCAACGATTTTTCTCAATCCCTGTTCCTCATTACCCTCATGATTTGGCACTTATAATAAGTCATCTCAAATCCTTGTGCAACATAATTTACAAAATTCTCGCATACTTGTTCAGTTTTTTCAAGACACCTTTATAAACAATTATTTATACTCTTATTGTATTGTTTTGATTAATATTCTTATTTTTTCTTTCAACCTTTCAGACTCCTCCTTGGCCACATCCCTGTCCGTTGCTGCCGCGGGATCGACATGGAACTTCTCCCCGATATTGACCCGCACCTTCACCGGCAACGCCATCGGAATCCATATTCCTTCGTCAGGACCGCCAAAATCATGATAATTGATGATATTGGGCACTACCCATCGCGTACCCGTCATCCCGATGGGAATGATAGGAACTCCCGCCCTTGACGCCAGCCTCAGCGCACCCGGTTTGAATTCTTTAAGCTCATCTCCCGGCGGCCTTATCCAGTGGTTGATTGCCCCTTCCGGAAAAATCACGCACAATTCTCCCGATTTCAACAGCTCTTGGAGTTCTCCCAACACCATCTTAGCCTCTTCTTTATCGAGAGAAACGCCATAGCTTTCCTTTATCGAGTGCATTGTGCCCAGTTCTTTGAAAACAGGCCCCACGAGCGGCATTTCCCCGATTCCATGCCAAGCAAGAAAATGCAATACTCTCTTCTTAACCGCGGAGCCAACAAAAAACGGGTCGGAAAAATTCGCGTGATTCGGGCAAATGAGCGCTCCGCCCGTCTCCGGAATATTTTCTTCTCCGATTATCTCAAGACGGTTGTTTATGTGCGTAAATATTTCTAAACCTTTTCGCAAAAAGAAATATAGCTTCTCATTTACAGCCATTCATTTCTCCGTTACGGCTGAAGTATATAATCATCCATCTTCCATTTGCCCTCTTCTTTGATGAGCCGGAATTCTATGGTTCTCAATTGAGTTTTAGGCATCCACGATGCTTTGAATCTCAGAAGGGACAACACTGATGCATGATCGCCATCCTGAATCGTATCTTCAACTCTTCTCATTTCGAGAAAAGTGTATTTCTTCGATACGGGAATACAAACCGAATTGAGAAAACTATCGTAATCCTTGTATCGGACATCGCTCTTTTTGGCGGTATATGACACAAAATCGTATGCCTTCCCGCATCTGCGATGCGCAAGCGCGGTAACATAGCTGTCCGTCACGCCTCCGGGTGTCGATTTGTGGCTGAATATCAATATAATCCCCAGTAAAAAAAACAGAACAGCCGATATTGCCGCCGCCTTGAACCACAACGGGAGACTTTCGCTGTCTTTTTTTCCACCGCTCATATTCCGCATCATCATACCGGCGCTTAATCGTTGTGTCAATTTCAGCTTATGCCATTATTACGAACATTTTATCTTTCATTGACCCGAATACTTGATCGCATTCATCCATAAATTTGCATGCTTATCGAGCCCCGAATCGGAGAAATGGCATGCATCATGTCTGTCGTCTATACTCAGTATTTCGTCGCTGTACGCGCCCGGAAAAATCTTCAATTCCGGATTCACAAGTTCTCTCTGCGCCTGTTGTATCTCGAACCCCTCCGGCAACGTTCCACACCTCGTCGCAACCGCCACATAAATCGGCGCGTTCACATTGTGCTTTCTTATGTCACCCACCATTTCCATGAACATCTTCTTGTAGTTGTCCTTTGTCGTGTGCATTCCGTTGTCTGACTCGCCCTGATGCCAAAGAATGTGCGTGATTTTTATCTTTTTAGAATCGAGCGACGCAAGCGCATCAAGCACGCGCGGATACAGATCGCCGGCCGGTGTCCATCTCGCCATATTAGTCCCGCCCACTCCGACCGCCACAAACAAAACCTTGTCGTAAAGTCCGGCGTCGATCAGCTTGTCGCCAAGCCGGCTCCACACCGTCCCTCCGTTGCCGTTCGGACCGGGCAGCGGATCCACTGCCGTGTAGCATTTCCCTTCGTAATAAACATAGACATCCCGTTTCGGCGTGTATCTTGCCGCTCCTGAATTTGCCGAATTCGACTGGCCGAAAACAAGTGCAACCATCGTCTTCGGGCCCAGAATTTTCTCGCAAGAAACTTTCTTACGCGTAATCATGTTGACATAATCACTCTTCGGCTCGTAATCATCTTTCTGCTTAGGATTCCACGAAAACGCATAGCTGCAAAAAAAGAAACCTGCAATGATAACAAATAGGAACGAGACCCATTTCATACTGCTTTTCATAGTGCGATACTCCTAAATATCATGTGATTCATCAATAGCATTCCGCCATTAAGCCATGATTATAACATAATCGCGACACTGATTTTAAGAAGAGGCAGTATTAGTTGTCCGATGAAAAGATTCCGGATTAATAAAACGTAACGGCCCCTCATGATAGTGATAACCGTATCATGGAGGCCGTTACATATATATCCGAACCATAGCGAAATAGAATTTCGATGTTCAGATTATTAAAAATTGTATGAATAACCCAGAGCTATCGAATCTTCCGCCAATCTGTTCGTCACCGTCGTTCCGGCAACAACTCCCGTTGTCGGATTGACCATCGGACCGCTGATCTCGTTGGCGAAAGCATGGTAATAGCCGATCGAATACTCGTTGCCCGACTTCAACTTCCTCGTAATCCCGATTGTTGCATGATCCTTAATTATTGCCGGTGCGGGAGTATTAAAGAAGCTAAGACTGGAATCTATGGGATTCTGGCTGTAATTGTACCCTACTCGCAGCTTCGTATTTTGGGATATCTTTCTCTGTACCCCTATGCCGAATGCAAAGATATTGTCCCATCCGAAACCGGCAACCGATGCCGTCGGCGTGAAACCCGATTTGTCGAAACCGTTCGTGTCCGCATAATTTATCCAGCGAACGTCGGCGGCGTACAAGGTTTTTTGGCAAGGCGTGTAACCTATCCCCGCCGACACGAATCCGGGCACATCGAGGTTGAAGTATAGAGGATTGCCGTTGCTGTCGTTCCATTTGAACTTGCCGAAATGAAGCGGTGTCGTTATCGACAAGCCGAGGTTTACTTTATTGTTTGCTTTATAGCGAAGTCCGCCCTGAAATCCGATCCCCGTCGCGCCTTCCGGCTTGCCCGCCGAAGGGTATCCTGTTGATGTGGGATTTGCGAATGGCGCCGGCGTAACTTTCAGCGACGAATAAGCCGGAATCACCGAATACCCCATCGACAACCGATCCGATACAATGAAAGACTGCCCGGCGGACAGTTTCATAAGGCGATAGTCCGACTGAATCGTCCCGAAGCCACCCATCGACTGCGGCGTTAGCATAGCGTTGGTGGTTGCGGTCATTGTATTGTCCTGCGGATAATCCACGCCGAATCCCGCAAGACCGTACAAAGATATGTGCCATGCGCTCGATGTCCCTTTCCGGTGATAGATATATCCGAATGCAGGCATGATCGACGCATTCGTGTCGCTGTCCGTTGACCCGGACATCGTATTCGCAATACTGCTGGATACTGTCCGGTCCGGAATAAAATACTCCACCGCCAGATCGAGCCTGCCGCCTTCGAAATCCACCGTCCCGGCCGGATTCCACGCGATCGTACCCAGCGAATCCAGAAACGCTGCGGTTCCGGCGCCACCCATCGTTTGGTTGATCGTTCCGACCCCGTGCAGAAAGTGCCCGTCCGTCGCCGATGCGTCCTTCGCAGGCATCAATATTGCGGAAGCTGCGATCAAAATTCCGAAGAAAAACATTACAGCGCTTTTTTTCATAACCTTACATTTTCCCCCTTTATTTTTTATATAAAAACCTGCCCCAACCACGTAGCACAATCATCCGCAACCGCCGCTTTTCCTGACTGTCGGGCCCACAGGCTTTACCTTCTTTATGAATTTCCTTTGGACAACATTTTTCGGATCGGGATCAGCGCCCGGCTGTTCCATTCCGAGAGCAAACGGAAACACATATTTCAGCTCATCATCCCCAGCCTTAATACGTTTTGCTCCCGAACCCTTTCCGTACACTTCAATCCATTTGTTAATCCCACCGCCGAGTATATAAATATTCTGTACGTTCTGAGCTGCAAGCAGTTTCCAAGCTGCCGACGCCGCTTTTTCGTCATTCGACACAACTACTTTTATCGCCTGTTCCGGAATACTCCTGACCCACACCGGACTCCTTAGTTGCTCTTCTTCAACTCTCTCCGAATCAACTATATGGTATATGTTGAAATCGCTCTCGTTCCGTACATCGTATATCCGCAACGGCATGGCGTCGCCGTTTGCTATCTCGAACAGTTCTCCCGGATCGATCTGAAACTTTCGCGTTTTTAATTCAGCATCGAGTTTCGGCTCAGCCTTTGCAAGCCTCGATTCCACCGTGGGCTGTTTCACAATTAGAAGCCCAACACCCGCCGCAACTGCTATCAACGCCAAAAAATACTTAATCTTCATCCGTTTTTCGCCTCCGCATCTTTTTTGGCGAAATACGCCTCGGTCTTCTCGGCCGCGATGAACATCCCTATTGCCATCAAAACAACAATAAATGCCGCAGTGCCGGCGCTCACTCCGAGCCAATCCTGAATCGTTAACCTTCCTAAAAAGCCGGAATGCTCCCAGAAAGCCCGGAAGCCGTCGATCGTCTCGCCGAAGAAAAACATTCCGATACAGAGCCCCGCAACGTATAAAATACCGTCGATTTTAAGCGTCGCCATCGAGACAAGCGCCGTCCCCGGGCAATACCCGCCTATGACAAACCCGATCCCGAATATGATCCCGCCCAGTATCCCCGGCCACATGTACGTCGGGTTCACCCAGACTTTTTCATAATCGACGAGGCCCAATGCATTCGCCCAGAATATCAACAGCATCGCGGTAACGATCGCCGTGAACATAACTTTCAGAACCCGCATGTTTCTAAAATAAAATTGAGCTGCAAGGTTGAGCGAGTTCCCGAAGCCCGCCCTTTCGAGGGCAAATCCGAACCCGGCGCCGACCAAAATATTTATCAGGGCGCCGCCCACATGTCCCAACGTTGCATACATATCAAAAGGCCCCATGTTATTCACCTCAATTCCAAAGTCTTCTCACGAAATAGGCGAACATGTATGCGCCGCCGAAAACAGCGAACATGAAAGCCCAACTACCGACCGACAGAACAGCGCCGCCGCTAAGCGCCTGTCCGGAAGTGCAGCCCCTCGAAATCCGTACCGCGTACCCGGCTATCGTTCCTCCTATCAATGCATACGCCCATCTCGATCTGACACTGATTTTCGGCCCCTTATACGTCTCAACCTTTATCCTTCCGGCAAGCAGCCCGGAAATGAACCCTCCGAGAATTATTCCCACCACCTCGAATATCAGCCACGTGTCGAGCGATGATGCCCCGGTTCTGACAAGACCCGCCAGATAAGCGTTGTGGTCCGCATGACCCGGCCATATCTTATCCACAACAGCCGCTGTGAACTGTGCGATACCTCCCGACGCGCCAAGGCCGTGCCCGAACAGCATATATGACGCAAATAAAACCACGCCAAGCAGAACTCCCGCCAAATAAGGATTCATATACGTTTCGGATTTATTTTTCATTTTCATTGTTCCCCTCCGGCCGTTTCTTCTTCCACCTCTTCATAACCGGTGATCATGCCGGTTATACTCGACAGAGGTGTATGACCTGTCGTGGTCATATATATGTGTACGATCAGAAACGACACGAACATCCACGCGCCGAAACGGTGAATCGTCGCGAGCACCTTCAGGCCGCCAAACAAATCGACAATCCGCGGGTCGATCGATGCGCTCCATTTTAACAAGCCTGTAACAATCATCAGAGGAAGAAGAGCGTTGAGAATAACGAAATACGTGATCTTCTGCAAAGGCAAGAGTCTTTTTTCGGGAGTCTTTTCAAACGGATGTTTTTCACCCTTGAATATACCTATAAGATAATATTTTGCATGTCTGAATCCCATCGTTGTGAAATCATCGAACCCGGGTATATAGCGTTTCAGCAACCCACCCGCCAGATTATAGAACAATGCAAGACCGGCGTTGACGGCGAGAACAATCCCTATCGTGTTGTGTATCACCACGGCGGTTTTGAAACCATGAGACGACACCAATGATGAATACGTTACAAAAAAACCGGTAACAATTAGTCCGATAACGGTTGCGGCCTGAAGCCAGTGCCACAATCTCTCGTACAACGTGTAAAAGAGGACTTTTTTCTTCTTCATTGGCGCTCACCCCTTTTTCCTTTTTTTCGCTGATACAATCCTTAGAGATGCATGACCGGCAGCGCCGAAGAAAGAGCCGGCAACAGCAAGCAACCCTATGATATCGGTCCATCTCGTCCGATCCGTTCCGTGAATGTACAACACCGACGGATCAATCCTCTGTCTTATCGCCAGTGTTTTGTCTTCCCTTACTCTCATATCGCCTTTTATTACCGTTTCGGAGTCAGGCATGAGCTTCGGCTTCACACCGGGAATCGAATAGGACGACAGGACTATTTCTTTATTGATCCTAGACTTCCCGCTGTGACATAGTTTGCAGTCACTTATAGCTTCGGAACCCGGCGCTATGCCGTGGCTCATTGTGTACGGCTGTATCTCCGCAAGAATCCGCGGCGACTCAACTCCCGCTTGCTTTAACAACGCCGCCGCCACCGCCACCTTTTTTTCGCTGTCAAGCTTTCTCTCCGATTCCGAAACTTTCCCGTCGCTATTTGCATCCAGAATCGCAACAATTTCAGGTTTATATTTCCCATCCGGTGTCAGCAGTGCTCTCTTCAGTGTATCAAGCGGTACAGGTCTTTCAGGTTTACCTGCAACCCAGAACCAAGTGGTTATTACGTTGTTCGGGCCCAATCTATACCTGCCCCCATCCTCGTGGAGCAGCAAAGCGGGTTTGTATCCGAATATCATCGAAGTCGCCTTATTAACAGGTCCATCTATTCCTCTGTGCTCAACCCTCGGTTTCAAATCGATCGTTGGGAGAGTCCAGTCCGTCGTCCTTCTAAGCGGAGCATGAACCTCCGGGATATGGCACGTCTGGCAGCTTACATTGCGGAAATGCAATTTTTTATAAGGTAGAAAATCATGTGTCTTTTCAGCGTTGTGGCAATCGCGGCAATCCCTCATCGTACCGTCCAGCCGCCTTGCGTATGTTCCCTGTGCAGTGTGCCCTTTTACGAAATTGTGATCCGGTGAAACAAGATAGTCGTTAATCGTTGATCGTCTGCTGTCAAACTGCAGATGCGCCGGAGCACTCCCTCCGGAGGTCTTATCTATATACGCCGGATTATTGGGCGCGTAATGACAACTAGTGCAATCAACAAGCCGTTCCGCGTGTACGTCCCACGGAATATCGAGTTTTTCCTTATTCTCAATATTCATGCCCGAGGAAGAAATCCGGGACGGTGAAAAAATCTCCCCGCTCGTTTCCACACTCCAGTTATCAATCGAATTCTCGAACACAACCGGGTCTGTGCATCTGCACGCGCGCCCGTGGCAAATCCGGCAGTTTGAACTGTCAGGATCGGAAATAGCAAGAGTCGAAGTTTCAGGAGCTCCATCCGCACCGAAAGCAGACTTATTCCACTCCCATCCATCGGCAGTCTTTTTCACAAGACCGGTTCCTTCCAACGTTGCCGTGGAAGCCCATTTGAACTTGCCGCCCCTCAACGTCTTCGCTCTCTCCGTGTTGTTAGGTGATTTTATGTGGCACAGAAGACAGTTAACTTCAACCGTCCCCGATTCATTCCAGTTCCAACTCATCAGTTTACCCGTTGCGGAGTCATGAGCTTTCGTCTCGTTCCCTCGCGACATCTCATTTCTCGCCGCGTCGAGGGGCAGTCCATCCACCCTGCTGAACATCGCAGGTCCGCCGCCGACATGACGCGCACCCGCCGTGCGAACCCAATCGGCGGTTGTAAGGTCGGGATTGCTATCGTACAGAGAAGACAGAACTCTGTATGTCAACGGTTCCCATCTACCGAATAATCCCGTGCCAATGTCCCACGCCCGGCCGCTCGGTGTCCGGCCGGCCGTACTCATTTCATCTAGTCCCGCCATCGCGTGATAGTTGTTGCGGGCGATGAACTCCGTGTCGTGGCATCGACCGCATGTGCGCATCAGCGATAGTGCACCGTTCGTATCAGTCACCTTGTTTCCATTCTTATCAAGAAAAATCACCCGCGGATGCACCGATACATGCACCTTTTTTGAGGCCTTCTTGTAACTGTCGAAAGTCAACGGAGGAACAATCGTTTCCTTCTTTTCGGCAGCAGTTTTCAGCGCCACCGAAAATGAAGAAATAAACAGTACCGAGATGAAAAGTATGATGATTTTTTTCTTCATTTGCTTCTCACCTCACTCGTTCTCAGAAGTCTCAGCCTTTCCCTGCCGCCCGATTTCGCCGGGTCGCCGCTGTATCCCAACGCCGTCCAATCAAGCCGCCCGTTATCGCCATGGCAATCCGTGCATTGAAGCGTTTTGCCTTTCGGAGAAACCATGTGCGACAGCGGCCAGTACATGGCTGTTCTCGTGAATCCCATTTTTCCGCTGTATTTCAGTCCGGTGAATTGCTGAGCGAGAGTCGCGGCTTCGTTCCAGTCGAAGTCCGTCCAGTAGCCGCCCTCTCCAACCGTTTTTGGTATCAACAGGTAATTAAATCCCGCGTCGTAAGGCTGCTTTGCATAATGCACTTTGAACGGCCATATCTTAGATTTCGGGTCGCTGATGTTCCCTAATGGATAGTTTATGTTTGTAATCATTTTGGGGTCTATTTTATCGCCTTTCAAATACCTGTCCGCCTGCCCGTTGAACCACATGTACGTCGGCTCGATATTCTTTTCATAAACAAAACTTCCTTTTATCTTCAGATATTCATGCGGATCATCTATTTCTACATCCTTCCCCGCTGTTGACCAGTCCCACGCAACCTTCGTCGGCTCTTTGATCGCCATGTGAGGAATATGGCACGTCTGACAGGCAACCGAGGCTACGTGGTCGTTCAGGCGCTCCGACTTGTGCGGCTTTTTCGTGTGGCAATCCGAACAGTCCATCTCGCCGAGATGCGACACACTTACCGACATCGCATGTCCCGGAATTCTGTGATGTTTTGTTTTGTGGCAATCGACACACTGCATGTCGAGACGCCCCATGTGAACGTCAACTCGCTCAACAGGTTTGTTCAACGAACCGTCGAGATCGCCGTGCTTCACCGCATTTCCGCCGCCGCCGTTGAAATGGCATGCGCCGCAGTTCGTCCTCGTGGGCCGACCCACGCTTTTTGCCGCCGCCAGCAGGTCCACACCCTTAGCGGGAAGACCGGACGCATCTTTCGCATATCCACCCGACTGGTCATGGCACACGAGACAATCTATGTTTTCCATTTTCGTGAAATCGAACTTATCGTTCTTCCATCCGTAACCCGCGTGACACGATGTGCATTTCGGCCAGTTGGACTCAACACCAATACAAAAATTATTAATAAGATTCTTTTTTCCGATTCTTTCACGTTTGTCATGACCGGGAACAAATGTTTCATCTCCAACCCAGTTCCAGTGCGCCGTCTTCATGAAATCACGCGCCTCTTCTTCATGACATTTTATACATTCACGCGTTACTGACGGCCCATCTTTCAGCGGCCCCTTGACCAGAGCCGCATGATTCGTCGGGCTAAGTTTTTTCGGCACACCTTTCCACGCGTCAGCCTCTCCCGGCACATCACCGCCTTTACGAGTCACAATCAGTACTGCCGCCAAGACAGCCACCAAAACGCAGACTGTAATAAGTGCCGCGACCTTCCTTGATTTCTTCACTTTTCACTCCTCCGCGTTTCCACGACTTTTTGATCCCCGCATGAAAAATCAGCAATAGCAACGCTGCAACCGGATCATGCTTATTACCTAAGGACAACTTTTATAATTATATATTATAAATACAATCAATCATTTTATTAATGTATTTCTTTTTTTCCGGGTCAATTGAATAATAAACAAATCCATTTTTCTTCTCAGTTTTCACGAGATTGTTTAATCTGAGTATTTTTAATTGCTGCGACACGAGCGCCTGACTGACGGCTAAAGCTTTTACCAGTTCATTTACGTTATGAAGTTCCTTATTCAGCATGAAAAGTATTTTCATCCGTGTTGGATGCGCAACCGCTTTCATTATCTGAGATATTCTCTCAAGCTCCTGTTCGTTCATAATCTCCGATTCCATCAAGCCGCCCCTCGCCCATATATAGCAATATCAATATATAGCGTTATTGCTATATCGTCAAGTCATATTCGAAAACAAAAAATATCTATATATTTCACCAAACATTCAAAAGTGTCCCACCTTTCATCAATCATAATATTTGACTTTTGACTTCTTTTAACCTTGTAGTTATATGTAAAAATGTTATTTTAATGATTTTTACAATCAAAATAGTTATAAAGGTTATATGACCAATTAACACGGAGGAAAATCGTGGGATATAGTTACGAGCAAACATTTACGATAATCAAAAATACTTGTGTGTGTGTGTTCAAAAAAATAGTTGTAATCACAGCACTTGGCCTTTTCCTGCTGCCTTCATCCGCGAAAACTGAAACCGTTAGCGCCGAACAGTTTATAGAATTTATTGATTCAATGCCTATGGCGCAAATTATAGATGTGCGACCCGCACAGTATCGAGAAACCGCTTATATCAGGAATTCGATAAGCATCCCGGTCGAGGAACTTCAGTCCCGTCTCAACGAAATCGACTTCTCCAAACCTATACTCGTATATTGCCAGACCGGCAAAAAAAGTGCTGAAGCGGTTAAAATATTATCTGCGAAACAACCATCAACGCTTGTGGAACTTTTTGGCGGGATAACACAGATATTCGCATTTCTCGCTAAGGAGCCGGAAGAGATTAAACAAAACCCGGAAAAAAAAGCTTTGTTTGACAAGGCAAGAGCATTACTCATAACCGGCCCGGTGATAGTCGGGCTCAAATTACCTGAACTCTCTTTTTCGGATGCCACGGGCAAAAAAATATCGACTTCAATTTTTAAAAGCAAGCCGTTTATTTTAGTATTCATTTTTGCAGGAGATACGAAACAAGCGGATACCGTTTTGAATGTAGTGTCAAAATACCAAAAGAAAAAAAGCAAGATTACGATAATACCTGTTGCCGCATACCGAAACGATAATGAAAAAAACAACCTTATAAATTATCTGAAAGAGAAAAAAATCAAAACCGCCTTCTATTACGACGAGAATGGAAATACCACCAAAAAGATGAGCCTGTCGAGTTTCCCGGCCTTCACCATTGTCGATGCGAACGGAGTTGTAAGAGCAAACAACATTTCGAACGCCGAAGGGCCGGTAGATGCATGCGGTAACAAAACCCTCGATGAAATGGCGGAAATGGTTGCGACCGGCAGTCTGCCCCCTTACCCTATTTCGGAATCGGAACTCAACGAAATGCGGCAGATGAAAATGGTCGGCTCAACCGCACCGGATTTTTCTCTGAACGATTTCAACGGGAACACATTCAAGCTGTCTGAAATCGACGCGAACGGAGCATTGATCGTTTTCGGAACTCTCCATTGTCCGTACACAATCCGCGAACTCGAAACGGTTAACAAATGCGACAGTAAGGTCAACGACAAACCGGTTCAGATACTCGCAGTTCTCATGGTTCCGGACATGCAGGAAGCTCAACGCGTTACGGATTTCATAGGAAAAGAGCAGATAAAATATCCCGTCCTGATGGACACGGACGGATCGGTATTCGAGAAATACAACATCGCCGCCATTCCAGCTTGGTGGGTGGTTGGGCCTGACGGTGTTATACGCAGCAGAGAAGTCGGATACTCCGAGGCCACATGCGATAAAGTTGCTAAGGTGCTCCAGCAATGAAACCGAAATACTCAGAGTTCGTTGTTACAATACTCGACAGTATTGCGGACGGAGTTTTCACAATCGACCGCAACAACCGAATCACATCTTTCAACAAAGCGGCCGAACGCATAACGGGATATTCGAAAGACGAAGCGCTGGGGTGCTTCTGCTACGATATTTTCAAAGCAAACATCTGTCAGGGTGCATGCGCTCTCGAAGAGGCTTTACATGAAAAAAAGAACATTGTCGCCCGACAGCTAAACATTATCAATCGTGAAGGTATGACTATCCCCATCAGTGTCAGCGCTTCCGTGTTGAAAGACAAGAATGGTAATTCAATCGGCGGAGTCGAAACTTTCCGTGACCTTTCTGATATCGAGGCGCTTAGAAAAGAAGTTGCAGACAAATATACGTTCGAAGACATTATTAGTAAAAACAGCGAAATACAAAAAATATTCAACATACTTTCCGACGTAGCCGAAAGCGACGCAACAGTCCTCATCGAAGGTCCGAGCGGCTCCGGAAAAGAACTGTTCGCGAAAGCGATTCACAATCTGAGCCCCCGGCGTGAGAAACCTTACGTAATTGTTAATTGCGGCGTTTTGCCTGATAACCTCTTCGAATCTGAACTGTTCGGATATGTAAAAGGCGCATTCACTGATGCAGTTCGCGACAAACCCGGACGTTTCGCTCTCGCGGAAGGAGGAACAATTTTTCTCGACGAAATCGGCGACATTTCGGCCGCAGCGCAGGTGAAGCTCCTTCGTGCTATTCAGGAAAAAGAATACGAACCGCTGGGCGCAGTGAAAACCGTAAAAGCAAACGTCAGGATAATCGCTGCTACCAATAAATCTCTGTCAAACTTAGTTGCGGATGGTAAATTCAGGCAGGATTTATACTACAGATTGAACGTGGTGCGCATCGAGCTCCCGCCTCTGAGCCGCAGACGCGAAGACATCCCTCTTCTCGTCAAACATTTCATCAGGTTGTTCAACCTCAAAAGAGGAAAAAACATCAATGGTATTTCAAATGAAGTCATGTGCCTGCTGATGCAACATTCGTTTCCGGGAAATGTTAGAGAACTGGAAAACATCCTCGAACACGCGTTCGTGGTATGCCACGGAAATCAAATCGAAACGGAACACTTGCCGCCGGATATCTTTCCCGACAAATCCTGCGTCTCGCACATCTCACGGATTGATGAGGCAGAAGCACAAACAATCGAGTCGGTTTTAGAAAAGAACAATCGGAACCGCGCAGCAACAGCGCGAGAGCTTGGCATAAGCTATCCCACCCTCTGGCGCAAAATGAAAAAGTTCGGCATAAGCTGACAGAACTATTTCACCTTTTGAAATATTTCATATCAACCATTTCATTTTTGAAACACCGCACTTTTGAATCCGAAGCACAGTAAAAAGCCTGTTTATTCTTTTATCGACTAATATTCCCTCTGACAAACGTTTTTCTTGGCCTACGTCGCAATTGCTTTTCAACATGGCACGTCGTTTGCTTTATATATAATCCGTGGATAATGTGAAGCTCGCCATATCGGTTTACGGAGACCAAATCTCGCCGAGATTCGACTGCGCGCAATCAATTCTGATAGTAAGTTTTGAAAACGATGCAGAGTCTGCACGGTATTCGATTTCGACGATCGGCATGAACGGCATTCAGCAGATGAAATCTATCTCCGCAGAACGATGCACAACGATCATCTGCGGAGCAATGCCCGGCTTCTTTCATAGAATGGCGCAAGCAGCTGGACTATATGTCGTGTTTGCTTCAGGAGCCGTGGAAGAGATAATCGAATCGGTCAAAAAAGGTGGTATTCAAACCGTAAATGCCGCGGGTTGTAGAGGGGGCGGATACGGTTTCGGACACGGACGAGGTAATCGCTGTGGTGCCGGAAATAATAGAAACGGATTCAGACATACAAATGAAAAATAACAATATGCCACGCAAAAATGGAAATGAAGCTTATGATGAGAAACATAAACAAAAGCAATGCGATCAAAAGAAGACTATTCAAAGCAAAGCCTCACATTCTGGTAGAAAAAACGAACAGACAAAAGTAATTGCAGTCCCCGAAAAACAAAAGAAGAAATCCTACAATAATGAGTTTTCCAATCCTGAATGGTGGAATTGACTGAGGAAGAAAGGAGGTGAACGAAAAATGCCGGGAAGAGACGGAACAGGACCTATAGGAAAAGGGCCAATGACAGGAGGAGGTTTCGGTAATTGCGGGATCGGTTTGAGGGAAAACGACGTCCGTGGCATCGGCCGAGGAGGCTTTCCTTTTGGAGGAGGCCGCGGCCGCTGTTTTGGAGGCGGATCGAGAATGGGCAGACGCGGCGCTTTCAGCAGCCAAGAAACTCACAGCCTTGACGAGAAACATATTCTCGAAAAAAGAGCTGCTTCACTCGAAAACGAGCTGGCGGCGGTCCGTGAAAGGTTATCATCATTTGAGTAAGTCAACAGTAATTTTAACGGCCTTTCGGGAGTGCGTACGGCTCCCGGGGTCCATTTTTAAAGTCATGAAAAGCTATACGTCGCTGAATACAAACGCAATATTTGCTTGATGTCGATTGGAGAAAATATGAAAATAGCCGTATCATCATCAGGACAAACCCCTGACTCGCAGATTGATCCCCGCTTCGGAAGAGCCGCGGGCTTCATCATCTATGACACCGAAAGCAATAAATACGAATACAAAGACAATTCGGCCAATATCAACGCCATGCAGGGCGCTGGAATTCAAGGCGCGAAAAACATGTCTGATTATGGTGTAAGCGTCCTTATTACAGGTCATTGCGGTCCCAAGGCCTTTTCGGCGTTGAAGGCAGCCGGCATAAAAATATACTCCGGAGCAGCCGGTACTGTAGCTGAGTCGATCGAGAAATTTAACGCCGGCGCGCTCAATGAAGCTGATAGCTCAGATGTGGAAGGCCACTGGATGTAATGCTCATAAACAACAAACGAATAGTTATTGCTGTTGCCAGTGGTAAAGGTGGCACCGGTAAAACAACTGTTGCGGTAAATATTGCACATTCTTTCAGCGATTCAGGTTTTCGCGTGCGTCTCATCGACTGCGATGTCGAAGCGCCTAACGCCCATATATTCACAAAACCTGAGATACTGGAATTTCGAAAAGTCTGCGTGCCTGTTCCTGTAGTTGATGAAAAAAAATGCAATGCTTGCGGACGGTGTGGCAAAGTATGTCGCTTCAGCGCAATCGTCACTCTAGGCGCGAAAGCAGTCACCTTCCCTTCCCTATGTCATGGGTGTGGAAGCTGCATGCTCTCGTGCCCCGAACAGGCAATCACCGAAAGCAGTCGCGAAATCGGAACTATCGAGATAGGAATAGCTAATTTCGGTGAATTTGCCCACGGAATGTTGAAGATAGGCGAAGCAATGTCGCCACCTCTCATACGTTCAGTAAAAAAAATTGAATCATCCGCCGACGTTACTATTATCGATTGTCCGCCCGGAACATCCTGCCCGGTTGTTCAGTCAGTGAAAGGAAGCGACTACGTCATTATGGTTACGGAGCCAACCCCGTTTGGTCTTCACGATCTCAGACTTGCGGTCGAAATGATAAGAGAGATAGGCATTCCTTTCGGCGTCGTTGTTAATCGGGTGGACATCAGCGACATTACGGCACACGATTTCTGCTCAGAAAATGGAATCCCTGTAATCGGGACTATTCCTGACGACAGACGAATAGCGGAGTCTTATTCGAGAGGGCTTGTCATTCACGACATGTTGCCCGAATACGTTCCACGATTTGAGCAAGTAATGATGAATGTCGTCAATTATTTAAAGGATTAGAAACTTAAGGGCAATACTTTTTAACATATCGTAAATGTAGGAAAAAGGCTGAACAAATGTTGAAGGAACTCGTAGTAGTCAGCGGCAAAGGAGGCACTGGTAAGACAAGCATTGCCGCGTCATTCGCAGCTCTCGCATCCGATAAGATAATCGTTGATTGTGATGTCGATGCCGCGGATATGCATATAGTGCTCAAACCCGAAATCCAACAAAAAGAATCTTTCACCGGAGGAGCGGTCGCGGAAATCGATATGGACAGGTGCAATAAGTGTGGAGCCTGTAGATATTTGTGTAGATTCGACGCGATAGGCATCAATTACGATATCGACTTTTTTTCGTGTGAAGGGTGCGCGGTTTGTTATCACAACTGCCCTCGCGGAGCAGTGACGATGAAAACCAAGACTGCCGGAGAATGGTTCGTTTCAAACACACGCCACGGTATTCTCGTTCACGCGAGTCTTGTTCCGGGCGAGGAAAATTCCGGAAAACTGGTCTCGCTGATCCGGACGAAAGCAAAAAGTCTCGCTGAGGAACGCAACATTGAATTGATTATTATTGACGGTTCTCCGGGAATCGGCTGCCCGGTAATAGCATCCGTCACAGGAGCAACGCTTGTCCTTGTGGTAACTGAGCCTACCCTTTCTGGGCTACATGATCTCAAACGCATCTTGTCTCTCACAGAACATTTCCACATTCCATCCGTCGTTTGTATAAATAAGTACGATATCAATCTTGATATGGCTGAATCCATCCAAAAATATTGTGAAAGTAAAAGAATTCCGGTATTGGGATTGATACCTTACGATTCTATTGTCACTAAAGCACAAGTGGCAGGATCAAGCGTTGTCGAATACTCCAACGGACACACATCGCTTGAAATACAGAAATTATGGAGAGAGATTTACTACCGTATGTAACTTGACGATAAATATTGCGAGAGAGTATGCGTAAAGGGTAGATTATAATGTTGTCGATTTTCAACACGGAGAATTGAAATGCCGATCTACGAGTATGAATGTGTCTCATGCGGCCACAAATACGATCACAGATTTGAAAGCAGCAAAAACAGGGACAACGCGCCTCCTTGCCCGGAATGCGGTGCGTTTGGAGCAACAAGACGGTTCTCATCATTTTCCGTCGGTCGCATACCTTCATTCAACGGAGGAAAAACCTGTTGCGGCGCAGGCGAACCGAACGCAGAGGGATGCGGCGCGCCCGGATCATGCTGCGGGAAAGGTTAATGAAATGGAAAAAACAAATGCGTCTTGCGAGAAAAACACTGAATCATTTCAAACTTGGATTCGCGGGCAGCTCCCAGATGAAAATGGAACCGCGGCCGTTGTGGAAAACGAAACGTTCAACATTGGAAACATGAAGAACGCCGACGGCTATGGTAAGATATGCGGGATTTGCGGCGACACAATGGAAATCTGGCTAAAAATTAATGACGGAATAATCGTAGATGCAAGTTTTTTGACCGACGGCTGCTTTTCGTCTCAAGTCTGCGGAAGCGCCGCAACTTTTCTTGCCAAAGGAGAAATGCTCATAGACGCACTTCGCATATCTCCCGCGAGTATCATGGATTTAATGCGCGGATTGCAGGGAGTGGAATTGCATTGTTCCATTCTCGCAACGAGCACTCTTTACAGGGCAATCGCAGACTTTCTTCTTAAAGACGAAGATAAAATATTAGAAAATTGACATTTTACAGAGAGGTCACAATATGACTGATGAACATGGATGTACTCATGGCGGCACTGGATCGAGCGGTTGTAACTCACACGGTGGAAATCTCGATGAGTTCTTGGACAACCAGCTTCTGAACGAACGCATGTCAAAAATTCGCAACAAAATTCTCGTGATGAGCGGCAAAGGCGGAGTCGGAAAAAGTACGGTATCAGTAAACGTGGCCGTAAATCTCGCCTCTCGCGGTTTGCGCGTTGGCCTTATGGATGTGGATATCCACGGCCCGAGCATTCCCGGGCTTCTCAACCTGTCCGATTCTAGGCCCGAATCCGGTTCGAATGGATTGAAGCCGATTGTTTACAAGGCAGGCTCCGGTGAAGTGAGAGTTATGTCGATTGGACTCCTTTTAGGCAGCAGAGACGCCGCGGTTATTTGGCGAGGACCATTAAAAATGGGAGCAATAAAACAATTCTTGAAAGATGTTGAATGGGGCGAACTTGATTATCTTATCATCGATTCCCCTCCCGGAACCGGCGACGAGCCTCTTTCCGTATGCCAGTTGATTGAAGGCCTCACTGGAGCACTCATAGTAACAACCCCTCAAAAAATCGCTATCGACGACGTTCGCAAATCAATTACTTTCTGCTATCAACTAAAAACTAAAGTGCTCGGAGTAATTGAAAACATGAGCGGATTCGTTTGCCCTAAATGTGGAGAAATAACAGATATTTTCATGAGCGGCGGCGGTGAGCAAATGGCTCGTGAAATGGGAGTACCATTCTTGGGAAAGATTCCTATCGACCCCATGGTGGTTCGAGCAGGCGATGAAGGAAATCCCATTGTCGTTCATTCACCGGAATCAAAAGTCTCAAAAGCCTACTCGTCGATTGTCGAGCCGCTTATGATTTTCACGGATCACAAACATGAGACCGAGACTTAATTAATTAAGTATTTATCGATTAACATCAATAATGGAATATTCATTGGACTCGTGTCAGATTAACCGTCTGTAAAATGAGTTTGTTCAATTCATTTATATATCCTCAACAAAATAATTTTTCTCGATGTTGGAACATTTTCCGGCGTATCGATATTTTGATATTAGGATATGCAAATATCGAAATGTGGTGAAAACCGTGGAAATCTATGAAATGGGAAAAAAGGAACTCGACGGACTTGCAGCGATTCTGCGAATCATTGCACATCCGGACAGACTGCGCATATTGTGCTTCCTTAAAAACGGTCGCAAGAATGTAACCGAGCTCGAAGAGCTTCTCGGCGACAATCAATCTTTTGTTTCTCAGCAACTCAGACTCTTGAGGCTGAACGAACTCGTCGTGTCCGAAAAAGAAAACGGTTTCGTGTATTACGATATAGTCCCCGAGAAGAAGAAGCATATCGAAAATATTCTCAAGGACGTTTGCGGCATGTGCCGTGTTTGATGGTATCATGATGAAAGAACCAACATACTTTTGAATATAACAATCAAACGGAGGGTTTTATGAATAAAAATCGCTTTTATCTGTTTCCTCTCATAATCCTAATTTCATTCTTTAATTTCACGAAAAGCGAGGCTGCGGAAATCCTCACGCTCGATCAATGCTTGGATGAAGCTTATGTAAACAATCCGGCGCTTAAAGCATATCAAAGCAAGAAAGACGGCGCTTTCGCCGATTTGATGACTGCCAGAACGGGCCTCAAACCGAGGTTCACTATAAGCGAAACCGTGACTTCAACCGACAACCCGACCTACTCTTTTATGTCCACTCTGAACCAAAGAGCTTTTAGTCCGGCTATGATGTCGAGCATTAACGATCCATCGGTCACAACTAATTACAACACGAAATTAGGTTTTGCTTATGCAATCTATACCGGAGGTTACGTTCAGTCAGGCATCCATGCGGCCGGCAAAGCAAACGACGCAACCGGTTACGAGTACACCCGTGCGAAACAACAAGTCAAATACGGTGTAAAGACCGCTTATCTCAGTGTAGTAATTGCTCTGAAGAAAATAGACGTTACGGTGAAAGCTCTCGAAACCGCGAAAGCCCACGCTAAGATGGCGGAAGATATGTTCAAGAACGGACTGATAGTCGAGTCCGATAAACTCAGCGCCGGAGTTCGTGTCGCGGAAATTGAGCAGATGAAACTTCAGGCGGAGAATGACCTCAACTTGGCGAAGGCCGCGCTTCTTATGGCAATCGGCAGCGATCAGGGACGCGAATACGACATCGATCCCTCCGCTCTCGAAAAAGTCGATTTTAACGGTGAAATGGACAATTTCATTGCAGACGCATGGAAAAACAGACCCGAACTGAAGGCATTGGACAGCGCACATTCCGCAAGGAGCAGCGCGGCGGATATGGCTCGTTCGGCGAGCAAACCCCACGTCTATTTGATGGGCAATTACGATCTCGATAATTCGTCGCTGATAAACAACGACGGCAATAGTTGGTTCATGGGAGTTTCGTTGAGCATGAGCATAGGAGACGGCGGCGAATCGAAGTTCAGAGCGCGAAAAGAACGCGCGGGCGCCGATGAACTCAAATGGAGGAAAGAGCAGCTTAAACAAGGAATCGAATTGGAAGTGCGTCAGGCTTATATGAACGTGCAGACCGCGGTTAAAGGTATGGATGTAATGAGTAAAGCCGCGGATCAAGCCGACGCATCTCTTAAAATTGTCGAAAACAGATATTCGAACGGTCTCTCCACGAATGTAGAAGTCCTCGCGGCCGAGACTGCAAGAACTCAGGCGCAGACCGCCTATCTCGGCGCGCTCTACCAATATCTGGTCGGCATAGAAACTCTTAAACTTGCCTCTGGCATCGAGTAAAAAATCACTGTGAGGTGTTATATGAAAAACAAATTGTCGATCTGGATTCTCATGTTTCTGATAGCGCTTGGAGCCGCTTCGTGCAAACATAACGAGAAGAAACTCGAAAAATACACCGGCGGCGAACACCCGGCGATTGAAGTCGGTACTATATCGGTCGCGCCGGAAAAAATGTCGGACGTGTATCAGGCCGTCGGCACCGTTCAATCCGGCAAGCGAAGCGTCCTGTCCGCAAAAGTCATGGGAAATGTTTTAGCCGTTTATGCGAATGAAGGAGACATAGTAACATCCGGACGTCTGCTTGCGAAGATCGATTCACGCGATATAGAGACGCAGGTGAGGCAGGCGCAATCCGGTATTCAGGAGGCGCAGAGGGCGCTTCAGGAAGTGGACGAAGGAATAGCCGCGGCGGAATCGGGCGTGGCCGCCGCTCAGGCAAACAGCGATCTTGCGGGAAAAACTTTCGCCCGTTATGAGAAGCTGAAACAGGACAACTCCGTTTCGGATCAGGAATTCGATCAGATAGCGGCTCAGAAAAGGATGGCTGACGCCGACGTTCATCGCGCCGAGCGTTCTGTCGAAGCGATGAAAGCAAAGCGCAGACAGGTCGAATCAAAAATTGAGCAAGCGAAACAGGGCCTTCAGCAGGCGGAGATTATGCGAAGTTTCGCTTCTGTGAACGCGCCGTTCAACGGAATTATCGTTCAGAAGTCCACCGAGCCCGGACAACTTGCGGCGCCGGGCGCGCCACTCTTCACAATTGAAGACAACAGTGATTACAGACTCGAAGCTCAGGTCGAAGAGAACTTTCTAAAGTATTTGAATATAGGCCAGAATGTGCCCGTCACGATCGAATCGCTGCAAGATAGTGATATTAACGGAGTCGTCAGGGAAATAGTTCCGGCCGTGGACCCCTCAAGCAGATCGTTCACAGTGAAAATCAAACTCCCCGTCGTGCCGAATATGAGATCGGGACTATACGGCAAAGCAAATTTCAAACGCGGCGAAATAAATGTGCTCAGCGTTCCGAAAAGCGCCTTGGTTGTGCGGGGACAGATCACCGGAGTTTTCGTAGTTCTGAACGGAACAGCTCAGTTGCGTCTTGTCAAAACCGGAAGAGAACTGACAGGCGGAAGAGTCGAAGTTCTTTCCGGCCTCAACGCAGGCGACATAGTCGCGATAAATAACACGGACCGTCTGACCGACGGTGGGAAAGTGGTGGTGTCGCAATGATCAAATTCGGTCCTGCCGGCCGTATAGGCCAGTTTTTCATAAATTCCAAACTCACTCCCATCATCGTGATCGTCACGCTGCTTCTCGGCGGATTCGCCGTGATGAAAACGACACGCGAGGAAGAACCTCAGATAACCGTCCCGTTCGCGGACGTGATCGTTCCCATGCCGGGCGCGAGTGCCAAGGAAGTCGAGAAACGCATATCCATGCCGCTCGAAAAACTGATATGGGAAATCGGTGGAGTCGAATACGTTTACTCGATGTCGCGGCTGGGCATGAGCATCGTCACGGTAAGGTTCCTCGTGGGTCAGAATCAGGAAGACAGCCTCGTGAAACTTTACGATAAGGTGATGGGCAACATGGATATGCTCCCACCCGGCGCCATGCAGCCGATCGTCAAATCAAAATCGATCGACGACGTCCCGGTTCTGACGCTGACGGTGTGGAGCGATAAGTATCAATGGGGCGACCTGCGGCACATCGCCGGGCAACTCGCCGATGAAATAAAGAAATCAAACAACGTTTCCGACGTCCAGATTACAGGCGGGCAGCGCAGACAGTTGAAAGTCATACCCGACGCCGCCCGAATGGCGGCCCATAACGTGTCGCTCCCCGCGATCGCTGGAGCGCTGATGCAGGGTAACACAAAGCTTCCTTCCGGCACTTACGAATCTGGGAACAAAGAATACATCGTCGAAAGCGGCGAATTCCTCGAGAACGAAAAGCAAATCGGGGACATAGTCGTCGGCGCCAACAGCGGCAGGCCGGTTTATCTCCGTGACGTTGCAAGAGTAGTGGACGGGCCTGAAGAACTTAACGACTACGTCTTCATGGTCGCCGGCCCCGCAAGCAAAAAACGAGGGATCAACGCAACGCCGGGACAGGAATACGCCGCGGTCAACATATCCATCGCGAAGCGCAAAGGCGCGGACGCCTCTCATGTTGTGGACAAAGTTCTCGAACACGTCGAAAAAGTTCGAAGCCAATTCGTTCCGGCGGAAGTTAACGTAACGGAAACGCGAAATTACGGAGCCACCGCGCGGGACAAAGTCAACGAACTGATAAAGCACCTCGGCGGCGCAATTCTGGCGGTAACAATAGTCATCCTGATTTCGATGGGCTGGCGCGCCGCGCTCGTTATCCTTATCTCCATCCCGATCACCTTCTCTCTCACTTTGTTCATTTATTACATCAACGGTTACACGCTCAACCGGATTACCCTTTTCGCTCTCGTCTTCGTAACCGGTATCGTTGTGGACGACTCGATCATAGTCGTCGAAAACATCCACAGACATTTCTCGATGCGGCAACTGCCGCCGTTTCAGGCCGCGATCACCGCGGTTAACGAGGTGGGCAACCCGACCATTCTTGCCACCTTCACAGTTATCGCATCGGTTTTCCCGATGTACTTCGTCACCGGTCTCATGGGGCCATACATGAGACCTATGCCCGTTGGATCATCGCTGGCTATGCTGATCTCACTGCTTGTGGCTTTCATAGTAGCGCCGTATCTCGCGTTTCGCCTGATGAAACACGCGGGAGGACACAGCGAGTCGGAGTACAGTCTCGAAAAAACCTCAACCTATAGAATCTACGTCCGGGTCATGAAACCACTGATCGAAAAGCCGGTTGCTAGATGGTTCTTCCTCGCGGCGATGTTCACGCTTCTGTTAGGGTCTGTCAGCCTGCTTTTCACAAAATCAGTCACGGTAAAAATGCTGCCGTTCGACAACAAAAGCGAGTTTCAGGTTATCGTAAACATGCCCGAAGGAACGCCTCTCGAACAGACTGCGATGGTTACACGCGAAATAGGCCGCAAGCTCGGCGAAATACCGGAAGTCACGGACTACCAGCTATACATCGGCCGAGGTGCGCCCATCAATTTCAACGGCCTCGTTAGGCACTACTACATGAGGCAAGGCGGCTATCTCGCCGACATACAAGTAAACCTCACCGAAAAGGGCGAGCGAAAAGCGAAAAGCCATGAGATCGCACTGCGGGCAAGGAATCTGATACAGCCCGTCGCGGACAAATTCGGAGCGCGCGTTAAAATCGCCGAAGTGCCGCCCGGCCCGCCCGTCATGTCAACGCTTGTTGCGGAGATTTACGGTCCGGATATCGAAAGACAGACCGAAATAGCTCGACAGGTAAAAAGCATCTTCAAAAACACGAACGGGGTTGTTGATGTGGACTGGATGGTTGAAGACGACCAGCCGAAACAGACGTTCATCGTTGACAAGGAAAAGGCGATGCTTTCCGGCGTTTCGCCCGACCAGATCGTCAAAACCATGCGGATCGCGCTCGACGGCATGGACGTCGGACTCGCCCATTTAGCCGGTGAGTACGAGCCGGTGACTATAAACGTGCGGCTGCCGAAAGAGCAAAGATCGTCGCTGCAGAGCCTACGCGAGATATACGTGCAGTCCGCCGCCGGAAAGATGATACCCATATCGTCGCTCGTCACCCTTAAACAAGGTATCGAAGACAAGACGATTTACCGGAAGAACCTCAAACGTGTCGTGTACGTTACCGGCGATGTTGCAGGACGCCTCGAAAGCCCGGTGTACGCGATGCTTGAGATAAGCAAAAAACTAAAAGACATTAAGTTGCCGGAAGGCTATTCACTCACGGAATTCTATTCGGCGCAGCCGCCGCTCGAAGACAACTTCGGCCTGAAATGGGACGGCGAGTGGCAGATCACTTACGAAGTATTCCGCGACCTCGGCATCGCATTCATGATAGTTCTCATTCTGATATACGTCCTCATCGTTGCGTGGTTCCAATCGTTCACAAAACCGCTCGTGATGATGATCGCAATACCGCTGACGCTCGTCGGCATCCTTCCCGGCCACTGGCTGCTGCACTCCTTTTTCACTGCAACCTCCATGATCGGGTTCATAGCACTCGCCGGTATCATAGTGCGCAATTCGATCCTGCTCATCGATTTCGCTCAGATGCGGCTCGCGGAAGGAATGCCTCTCAAACAGGCGGTTCTCGACAGCGGCGCGGTTCGTTTCAGGCCGATTGCGCTCACAAGCGGCGCGGTCGTCGTCGGCGCGATACCGATATACCTCGATCCGATATTCCAAGGCCTCGCCGTGGCGCTAATGGGCGGAGCCATCGCATCGACCATACTCACGCTGCTCGTCGTGCCTCTTGTTTTCTATATGGTCGAAAGCATCGGTAAACGCAAAAACGACGGCGACGCCGAATCGCAGTCGCCGCAAGGCAACTTAATATCAGATTGAAAGGAGTGAACCGATATGTTGAAACAACTGATGATATTCTGCAGCAGTGAGATATCGGGAATGGTTGTCAGCATATTGACCAACGCCGGAGTAAAAGGCTTCATGCACCTTCAGGGAACCGGCACGAACGTCATACAAAAGACAGCCTTCTCGCACGACCTGACGTGGCCCGCCGACGTCTTCATAGTGCCCGCCGAAGAGACCGCCCTCCGCGGCGTGGTGGACAAACTGAAAAGTTACGCCGGAAAGTGCGAAATCGATCCGTGCCTGAAGCTGATACTTTCGACGATTGACGAAATGTACTGAAACTTTTTCTTCACGGCGCATGTTGCATTAATAAAGGAGATGATCGATATGACAATAGAAAGATACTTGAGATTAGTCGCGGGAATAGTAATAATAGCGTCGGTTGCGTTAGGATACTTAGTCAGCCCGTACTGGTACATATTAACGGCATTCGTAGGAATTAACCTGCTTCAATCAGCATTCACCAACTGGTGCCCAATGATGACCGTGCTCCGGCTGCTTAAAGTGCCCGAAACATGCCCTGCGGAGGCAAACAAAACACATTAAGTTATTAATGGCATTTATATCGGCGCGAATGTTCTCTTTTTTTCGGAATTGCCGAGAGCCAGAATTGAACTGGCGACGCAGGGATTTTCAGTCCCTCGCTCTACCGACTGAGCTATCTCGGCTTTTTGCGGGCCGTTTGTTCAACGGCCCGCATGATTGTCAATCGTAATGCTTTCTTGCCTTCCGCGCGCGGCGGCGCTGACTTTCCTGAATCTTGCGGCGCCTTTTTTCACTAGGTTTTTCATACCTCTGCGCGCGTTTGAAATCTTCCTGAATCCTCGCGTCGCGGCACACAGTTCTGAATCTGCGAAGCGCGCTCTCGATGGATTCTCCTTCTTTTACGATTACTCCCGGCAATTTTCACACCCTCTCTCTTTGCGCTTGGACGGAGCCGACGAGACTTGAACTCGCGATCTCCGGCTTGACAGGCCGGCATGTTA